>NZ_JAEKKT010000154.1 GCF_019510245.1 Streptomyces sp.
GCCACGCGTACGGCTATCTCGCCACGGTTGGCGATGAGCACCCTGCGCATGTCAGGACGCCTGCCGGGCGTGCTGGAAGCGGTCCGCGCCGGTCTCCAGCGGGCCCAGGGAGCCGTCGAAGAAGATCAGCGGTTCCAGGCCGTGCTCGGGGACGCCGAGCTCCACCACCTCGCCGATGACGATGTCGTGGTCGCCCGCGGTGTGCACGTCGACCGTGGTGCAGGTCAGGTGGGCGAGGGCCTCGCTGAGCACGGGCAGCCCGTCCTCGGTGAAGTGGTGCGGGACGCCCTCGAAGGCGCTCGCGCCGGCGGTGGCCCGGCGCCCGGCGAAGTGCCGGGCCAGCGGCTGCTGCCGTCCGGACAGGAAGTTCACGGTGAACCCGCCGCTGCGCTCCAGGAGCGTGTGCAGCCGGGACTGGTGGTGCAGGCAGAACAGCACCAGCGGGGGTTCCAGCGAGACCGAGGTGAACGAGTTGACGGTGGTGCCGTCCGCGTCGCCGTCGGGGCCGGTGGTGATGACCGTGACACCGGTCGTGAACAGGCCGCACACGCGGCGCAGGTCCAGCGGTTCGACGGGCCGGGTCTCTTCGGCGCGGGACAGCGACCGCGCTGCTGCGGACATGCGGATCCCTTTCTGGCTTGGCTGGGAGGGGTCAGAGGAGCTTGCGGACCTTCGCACCGGCCTTGAGGATGCCGAGCAGGAACTCGCGGCCGACGCTGTTCATCTCGGCGGGGGCCTCGACGGAGGCCCAGTACAGGAAGCGGGCCATGGTCAGCGTGGAGGGGTAGATGAACCGCCGCTCCTCGTCCTTCCAGCCGAAGACCGGGTTGACGACCGGGGACTCCTTGAGCAGCCCGAAGACGATGTCGGCCGCCTCGTCGCCGGTGAGCGCGCCGGCCTCGTACTTCTCGCAGGTCTCGGCGGTGGTCTCCAGGATCCGCTTGAAGGAGTCGCTCTGCGGCCACCACAGCCCCGGGTACGCCACCTTCTCCAGCTCGTCGAAGTGGCGTACGTCGTGGTCCTTGAAGTGCTTGAGGCGGGCCCGGGTCAGCCGCATGGTGCCGGGGGTGATGAAGGAGCCCCAGACCCGGAAGACCGCGTTCCACAGCCGGAAGTGGGAGAAGGCGATGAAGGAGCTGTTGACCAGGTCGTCGTTGTACTGGAGCAGACCCTGCTCGACGCGTTCGACGTACTCGAAGCGCTCGGCGGAGAAGTCGCCGTCCTCGAGGGCGGGGATCAGCCGGGAGGTGAGCGCGTCGACGACCTCCATGGTGTTGGACAGGCCGCGGGAGAACAGTGGGTCGAGGAAGCCGGCCGCGTGCGACATCAGGCACCAGCGGTCGCCGATGGTCTGCTTCGAGGAGTACTGCAGCCGGTCGGTGGAGATCCACTCGCGGACCCGGGTGGCGCCGTCGAACTGGCGCTTGACCGCCGGGTACTTGTCGAGGAAGGACTGGAACTCCTGCTCGGGGGTGAGGTCCTTGGGCTTGGGGTAGGTGCGCTCGTCCATCGTCAGGCCGACGCTGCACAGCGGGTTGCGGGACTTCGGGTGGTTGTCGAAGGGGATGATCCAGAACCAGCCGCGCTCGATGAGGTGGTGCATGGTGCCGGTGTGCCAGTCGGCCGGCGGGCGCAGCTCCTGCGGGTGGCCGCTGACGTCGTCGAACCGCTTGATGCCGACGTAGTGCGTGAACATCGAGCGGGAGTGGTGCTTGAAGCGGGCGGTGGGCTTGTCGCGCAGGTCGAACTTGTCGGCGAGCGGGGAGCGGAAGCCGGAGGCGTCCACCAGGTACTTCGCCCGGTACAGCTCCGGTTCGGCGCCGGGGGCGGCGCTGCGGCCGAGGACGGTGACGCCGTCGTCGTCGAACTCGACCTCGTTCGCACGCCAGTTCTGCCGGGGGGTGCAGCCGTATTTGATGGCCACGTGGAACATGAAGGAGTCGCTGTCCTGCCGGAACATGTGGCTGTTCTGGTGGAATATCTTCGGCAGTGCGAGCTGGGTGGCCTCACGCGGGTTCGGCTCTTTTCCCACCTCGTGCTTCATGAAGCCGAAATGCGCCTTCGTGCCGAAGGTCGGGCCGATGTCACGGGTGGAGGCCTCGACACTCGCCAGGCTTTTCAGCTCGGGAATGTCGTGGCGTTCGGAGAGGATGTGGATCCATTCCACGAGCTGCGGGGTCATGGACTCGCCGATGGCGAAGCGCGGGTGCGCGGCGGCGTCGACCAGCAGCACCTTTGCACCGTGCTTGGCCAGGACGGCACCGGTGACGGAGCCGGCGAGGCCGGAGCCGAGGATGATGACGTCGAAGGTCATGTCCTCGGGTATGCGCGCCGGTTCCGGCGCGCCGTCGGTCTTCTGGGCGACCATGACTGTCTCCTTCGTCGAGGGGCGGTGCGCAACGGGAAATCAGCATGAAAAAAGGCCCCTCGCGGCCCTTCCGGAAGGACATCGGAAGGGCGGTGCGAAGAGCCTTGAAAAGGGCGCGGAGTATCCGCTGAATTAAGCGTGACATCCTTTGGCCAGAGGGTCAACCCCTGGCGGGGACGGATGACTTGGTGTCCTCGGCGAATGCCGGACCGGAATGCGTCGGGGCGAGGAGTTTCAGCAGCAGTTCCCGCAGTTCGTCCGCGCCGCCGGGCCCGAGCATGGCGGAGACGTCCGCGGCGAGCCCCTCGACGGCCCGGGCCACGACACCGAGCTGCTCGCGGCCGAGGTCGGTCACCTCGAGGGCGTAGCGGCGCCGGTCGTGCGGGTCCCGGCCACGGCGCACCAGGCCCAGCTTGACGAGTTCGTCGACGAGCTGGGAGGCGGCGGGCCCGGTGATGGCGAGCAGTTCGGCGAGCCGCTGCTGGGCGATGGGACCGAGCACCTCGAGGGCGGAGAGGGGGCCGTAGTGCCGCACCCTGAGGCCGGTGCCGGCCAGCTTGTCGTCGCCGTGCTTGCGCAGCCGGTGGTGGGCCTGCCCGACCAGGTACTCGGTGCCCTGCACGAGGGGCTGCGCGGACTCGGGCAGCAGCCGGGCCAGCAGCTCGTCGAGCCGGGCGGTCTCCTCGTCCGTGAGTACGGCGGTGAGCCGGGCGTCCCGCTCGGCGACCGCCCGCCGCCTGGCCCCGACGGCCTCGCGCCCGCGGTCGGTCAGGGAGAGCACGTACTGGCGCCGGTTGTCGGGGTTGCGGGTGCGCCGGACCTCGTCGCGGGCCTCCAGCCGGTCGATGACGCCGACCATGATGGTGCGGTTGATGCCGAGCCGTTCGGCGAGGTCGAGCTGGGACTCCCAGTCGCGGCCGGTGAGCGCGTCGAGGACCAGGAAGTCACGGGGGTCGCTGTCACCGCCGTCGTCGGTGGCGGCGAACTGCGCGTAGACGCGGCGCAGGAGGTAGCCGATGAAGTCGGTGAGCGCGTCCGGGAGGACGCCGGGGACCTCCGCGGTCTGCTCGGTCCGGGTCACCGGGCCGCGCTCGTCGTCGCTCTCGTACCGCAAGACAGCACCTCCTGCCCGAGTATATCGACGGCTTGCCCACCGGTGCCGGTACCGGCACGGCACGTACCGGGGAACCGGCGACCCCGCCCGCAGTGGTCAGGGCGGGGCCGCCGGGGCCGGTCACAGGGCGACGGGCGGGTGCTCGGCGTCCTGGTGCTGGGGACGGGTGCCCGGGAGGGTGGCCAGGGCCACGATCAGGGCCAGCAGGTAGAAGCCGCCGCCGAGCAGGAACCCGTACGAGTAGCCGGTGGTGAGGGCGTGCGGGACGCTGCCCGGCAGCTCGTGGTTCGTGATGGCGGTGGCCGCCGCCGCGAGGGCCGCCAGGCCGATGGCGCCGCCGATCTGCTGGGCGGTGTTGACCAGTCCGGAGGCCGCGCCGGTGGCCTGCGGGGCGACCCCGCGGACGCTGACGATGGTGACGGCCACGAAGACCATGCCGAGGCCGAGACCGGCGACCAGCTGGGCCGGCAGCAGCGCGGCCCACGGGGTCTGGCCGGGCTCGATGAAGCTGAACCAGACCATGCCGGCGGTGCCGATCAGCAGACCGAGGGCGATCACGTTGCGTTCGGGCAGCTTGGCGAGCAGCTGCGGGCCGACGCCGCCGGCCGCGATGCCCATGCCGAGGGCGAAGGGCAGGTAGGCGACGCCGGTGACCATCGGGGCGTAGCCCTTGACGAGCTGCATGTAGAGGGTCAGGAAGTAGAAGGTGGCGAGCATGCCCGCGCCGACCAGGAACATGATCAGGTTGGCGCCGACGCGGCTCTTGTCGGCGAGCACCCCGCGCGGGATCATCGGCGCCCTGCTCGCGCGCTGGACGAGGACGAAGGCGAGGATCAGGACGAGCGCGGCGCCCAGGCCGATCAGGGTGACGCCGTCGCCGAAGCCCTTCTCGCCGGCGCGGTTGATGGCGTAGACGAGCGAGCCGAAGCCCAGGGTGGCGGTGAGCGCGCCGGGCACGTCGACCTTGCCGCGCTCGCGCTCGCCCTCGACGAGGACGCCGGTGCCGAACAGGACGGCCAGGGCGATCGGGATGTTCACGAACATCACCCAGCGCCAGCTCAGGTACTCGGTGAGCGCGCCGCCGAGCAGCAGGCCGACGACCGAGCCGAGGCCGCCCATCGCGCCGTAGACGCCGAGCGCCTTGTTGCGGGCGGGGCCGGCCGGGAAGGTGGTGGCGAGCAGGGACAGGGCGGTGGGGGCGGCGATGGCGGCGCCCGCGCCCTGGATCACCCGGGCGGCGATGAGCAGTTCGCCGCTCTGGGCGAGGCCGCCGAGCAGCGAGGCGGCGGTGAACAGGACCAGTCCGGTGCGGAAGACCCGGCGGCGGCCGAAGAGGTCACCGGCGCGGCCGCCGGCCAGCAGCAGCCCGCCGAAGGCCAGGGCGTAGGCGGTGACGATCCAGCCGAGGCCGGACTCGCTGAGCCCGAGGGCGCTCTGCATGCTGGGCAGGGCGACGGCGACGATCGTGTTGTCGAGGACGAGCATGAGCTGGGCGGCGGCGATCACGAGTAACGCCAGTCCGAGTTTGCCGTCCTGCTGCGGCGGGGCGGCGGCCTTGGGGACGGCCTGAGTGCGGTCTTGCAGCGACATGAGATGTCTCCGTGTCTGTCTCAGGGTTGGGGGTTGTCGAGCGGAGCCCTCGGGTCCGGTCAGCGGCTGGTGGAGGGGGTCCTGGGGGTCCAGATGGCGAGGTCCTCGTAGGCCTTGCGCCAGTCGTTCTCGTAGGCGTTGCGCAGCGGCTCGGGCATCTTGCCGAGGATGTTCGCGACCTTCGCGGCGTCGATGTCGTCGAGCATCCAGGGCAGGTAGCGGGCGGAGTCGTCGCCGATCCGGGTGCGCTGCTCGGCGGAGAAGTCCTGCCACTGCTCCTGCGAGAGCGTGATGTCCATGAGCTGCAGGGCGTCCCGCTCCTCGTGGTCGAGGTGGCCGCCGAGCTTGGTGTAGAGGGTGTCGGTCAGGCCGGTCAGGCGCTCCAGGCCGGAGTCGCGGTCGGCGAGGGCGGCGTCGATGTCGGCGAGCAGCGGGTCGATGACACCGTGCTCGGCCTCCATGTCGGCGAGCAGGGCCAGTTCGGCGTCCTTGCCCACCAGCGCGGCCTCCATGACCGGCCAGATCTTCACGTCCTCGGAGGTGTGGTGGACGGTCAGGAACTTCTTGAACAGCTCCCAGCCGACCGCGGCGCTCAGGACGTGCCGGGGGTCCTCGTCGACCCGCGCGGTGATCCGGGCGATCCGCTCCAGCTCGCGGCGGAGCGCGTCGTGGATGGCGAACATCATCGTCATGTCGAGGTTCTTGAAGTCCTGGCTCATCGTTCTCTCCCTCACTGCCTCACTGCTTCGTCGTACTGCGAGAGTATCGTCAACCCACTTATCTATCAAGCTTCCAACTAGCAGCCTTCCAACCATCAAGGCTAGAACTATTCGCCGGTCGGCGGCTGACGCCGCTGTCGCGCCCGCAGGCGCAGGTCAGCGGGTTCTCGCGATCTCCAGGGCGGGCTCGTCCTGGCCGATTCCGGCCGTCTCCTGCCCGGCCTCCTCGTCGATCCCCTTGCGGATCCGGGTCAGCGCCGGGGTGGTCATGGCCGTGGTGAGCAGCGCCATCAGCACGAGGACGGTGAACAGCTCCGGCCCGATGACGCCCAGCCCGAGCCCGATGTTGAGCACGATCAGCTCGGTCAGGCCACGGCAGTTCATCAGCGCGCCCAGTGACATGGAGTCCCGCCAGTCCCGGCCGGAGAGCCGGGCCGCGAGCGTGCTGCCGCCCCACTTGCCGACCACGGCGACCGCGAGCACGGCGCCCGCCCACAGCCACTGCGTGCCGCTGCCGCCCAGCAGCCCCACGTCGGTCTTCAGCCCGGTGCTGACGAAGAACAGCGGCAGCAGCACCGGCACCGCGAAGGCCCGCATCCGGGCCGCGGTGGCCTCGATCCGCCGGCTGCCGCGCGGGGTGACCACCCCGAACAGGAACGCCCCGAACAGCGCGTGCACCCCGATCCGGTCGGTGGCGCACGCGGCCAGGCTCAGCCCGCTGAACAGCACGACCAGCACGACACCGTCGGCGTACCGGCGTTCCGCCCGCGCGGCCCACCTGGCCAGCAGCGGGCGTACCACGAGGACCATCACGGCGGCGAAGACGAGCGCGTACCCGGCGGTGGTCAGGGCCTCCAGGGGCGAGCTGCTCTTCGTCACGGCCACCACCGCGGCCAGCAGGCACCAGGCGCTGACGTCGTCCACCGCCGCGCTGGCCATGGCGAGCGCGCCGACCCGGGTCCGGTACAGGCCCCGGTCGGTCAGGATGCGGGCCAGCACCGGAAACGCGGTGATGCTCATCGACACCGCGATGAACAGCACGAACGGCAGCTTCCCGACGCCGGGCGGCGCGAAGTCGCCGTACATGCCGAGGGCCAGCAGCGTGCCCAGCACCAGGGGCAGCGCGATGCCGGCCTGGGAGACGGCGACGGCCGTTCTGCTGTTGCCACGCAGGGACTTGAGGTCGAGTTCGAGTCCGACGAGGAACATGAACACGAGCAGGCCGATGTTCCCGAGCACGCCGATGTACGGCAGCGCCGACTGCGGGAACAGCCACGCCTGACCGCCGGGCCAGAGCCAGCCCAGCAGGGACGGGCCGAACAGGATGCCGACGAGTATCTCGCCGACGACGGGGGGTTGCCCGAACCGTCTGAGCAACTGGGCACCGGCCCGGCAGGCGAGGATCACCACAGGCACGGCGACGAGAAGGGGGGTGAGCGGATCGGGGGCGGCGGCAGCCATCGCGTTCTCCTCATACAGGGGGGATCAGGTGACGCGCCCCGTCAGGGGCGCGGGGGAACTGCGCGACCAGCCAGATCGGACCTGCGGTCGGTCCACCACGGATCTCGGCTCCTTCTGCGCATAGCAGTGCCGGGCACGGTGGTCAGGCGGCTGCCGCGCCGTCGGGGCTGGTCGCGCAGTTCCCGCGCCCCTGACGGGGCGCTGTTGCGGGCGGTGCTTTCAAGTGCCGTAGGGACGCGCGGCCTTGGCCTCGCGCAGCGCGGTCGCCCACCACGTGAGCTGGTCCAGCATCAGCTTGGCCGCGGCCTCGGCCCCGTCGGCGTCCGCCGCGAAGCGGCCCTCCGCGTCGTAGTGCTCCAGCACCCGCGGGAAGGTCACGACGTCCTTCATCCCCACGCAGTGGAACTCGGCGAAGATCTGCCGCAGATGCTCGATCGCCCGCACCCCGCCGGCCATGCCGAGGCCGTAGCCGACGAACCCGACCGGCTTGGCCTCCCACTCGGTCTGGAAGCTGTCGATGAGGGTCTTCAGCGGACCGGGCACGCTGCGGTTGTACTCCGGTACGACGATCACGTACGCCTCCGCGCCGGCCAGCCGGGGCCGCAGCGCCGCCGCCCGCGGGTCGGCCTCGTCGAGGCTCGCCGGCAGCAGGTGCTCGGCGACGTCGACGACGTCCAGGACCAGGTCGTCGCGGCGGGCGGCGACCCGCGCGAACCAGCCCGCGACGTCCGGGGCGAGCCGCCCGTCGCGGGCGGAGCCGACCAGCAGCGCCACCCGGACCGGCCGGGTGACCAGGCCGACGGCGGTCACGACCGGGCCGCCCGCAGCCGCGCCGGCTCCTCGACCGGCGTCAGCGCGAGGAACTCGGTGGCCTCGACCCGGGAGAGGATCCGCCGGGTCAGGGCGGGCATCTTCGTCGTACCGTCGTCGGTGAAGACCACCGGTCCGGTGACCCGGACCCGGCGGCCGCGCGTGGTGATCTCGCAACCGCCCGCCGCCAGTACGTTCTTGACCCAGTCGGAGCCGGGCCCGTACGGCAGTGTGATGACGATGTCCGCGCCGCGCCGGAACAGCTTGACGGGCGTGGCGAACTCCCGCCCGGACTTACGGCCGCGGTGGTGCACCTTCCCGAAACCGGGCAGCCGGCTGAACAGCGGCCCGACGAAGTGGTTGGCGAACCGCCGGTTGAAGCGGGCGACTTTCCTGTCGATCGGCATGTCTCAAGTCCCTTGCTCCGTCGGGTCCTTGGCGTTCTGGTGGGTCTGCCGGGAGATGGCGGCGTACGGCGCCCGGCCCCCGCCGCCGTCAGCGGGGGCCGGGCGCGGCCGGGGTGGCGGATCAGGCCGCGGGCTTGCCCGCACCCGGGCCGCCGGCCGGGGTGAGCGGGCCGGCCGGCTTGCCGCCGGACTTGAGGAAGCGCTCCAGGGCGAAGTTGTCGACGATGCCCCAGCGCTCGGCGATCCGGTCGCCCTCGAAGCGGAACCAGATGATCGCCTGGTGCTGCACCTGCAGCCCGGTCGGCTGGATGCCGATGAACGGGCCGGTGTGCCGGCCGTGCATGACCCAGCGGATGGCGGCCTTGTCGCCCATCGATATGAAGTCGAGGATCTCGTACTTGATGTCGCTGAACGCGGACTGCTGGATGCGGATGGTGTGCTTGAAGGCCTCCGGACCGCGCATGGAGTCGTCGTGGCTGCCGTGGTTGCGGAAGTCGGCGGTGAGGTAGCGGTCGGCGGCCGACAGGTCGCCGAGGTCCAGGCCCTCGTGGAAGACCTTCTCGATCAGTTCCTTCTGCTGGTCCGCGGTGAGCGTGGTCGGCATGGGTGGGTTCTCCTTGGCTGAAGTGGGCGTGTTTCCTCGGGTGTCGAGGGTCTTTCGGTCGACCTGGGTCACTCCCCTGGGCACGGCGCCGGTGGTCCACACGATCCGCAACCGGAGCCGGTCGAACCGCCAGCCCTCGGGGGTGCGCCGGGCCGTGCCGGTGAAGCGGCCGCCGAGCTGGAAGTACTGGGTGGGGTCCGGCGGCAGCGGCGAGCCGTGGTGCACGTGGGACGCGATCAGGCTCCAGCTCAGTTCGGCCCGTTCGCCGTCGACGTCGACCTGGGTCTCCGAGCCGTGGTGGTGCGTACGGCCCCAGCGCGCCATGATCTCGGTGGTGAAGCCGGCCACCCCGGCGAGGCCCTGGTGGCTGCCGACCGGGAACGTCATCTCGATGTCCTCGGTGAACAGGGACCTGGCCCAGGTCTCGTCGAAGCCGCCCTCGTCGAGGCCGGCCAGATAGCGCCCGGCCAGGTCCCGCAGGCTCAGCACGTCGGTGAGCCGGGCGACCTCGGCCGTCATGACACCCGGCGCGCTTCGGTCCGGGCGTCCGTCGCGTAGATCACGACGTCGTCGGGGCCGTGCACGACGGCCTTGCCCTCGCCGGTGAGCGTGTCGCCGTCGTGCCGCGCGGTGATGTCGATCTGGATGTACGCGGCCCGGTGGCCGTTGGGGCTGATCTGGGTGACGTCGAGGTTGAAGTCCTCGCGCAGGGAGAACTCCAGCGAGTCGTCGCCGGTGACGGTCCAGGCGCCGGTCCCGGTGCTCTTGCGCGTGGTGACCGAGAGCGAGCCGTCCGGGGCGAAGGCGACGGTGTACTCGTCCACCTCGCCGTCGTGCGTGACCGTACCCGTCCATTGACCGACGGGTGTCCAGGTGGAAACAGGCATCGACCACACTTCCTCAAGTCGGGGCGGAAGGAAAACAAAAAATCCGCGCCCCGGTCGGGACACGGATTTCGAGAAGGATGCCTCGGGCTCGAATGCAGAAGCCCGGGAGAAGCGCCGCCGCCGTCAGGGCATGGGGGCGCCGAAAAGAGTGTGACACCTCTGTTCGGTTGCGTCAACTTCCCTTTAACTGAAGTGAGTTGATAATCAGACGGGTAATCGAAGAAGCCCCCGCGGCAGGGGGGATGGGCCGCGGGGGCTGCTTCGTACCGGATCCCCGCACGGATCCGGTTTTCTTGCGGGGTGATGGTCGGTGAATTCCGTGCGGCGGCGAGGGGTCACTCGAATTCGCTGCGGTTACCGGGGCTCGCGCCGCCTATTCCGTCTCGCTCCTGCGCGCCAGTGCGAAGAGTTCGTCGAGGTCGTACTCGGCTCGCCGGGGGCCGCCGTGGCGGGTGAGTTTGCCGCGGCTGGCCCATTTGCGGATGGTCGCCTGGGTGACGCCCATCGCGAGGGCCGCCAGTTCCGTCGGCACCGTGCGCGGCTTCGCCGTTGCGGTCGCCGTCTCGCTCGCCGGCCCGGCCGGACGGTTCGGCTCCGTCATGTCGTCACCGCCTCCCGGGTCCGGTTCGCGACCAGCAGCCACTGGCGCGGCGGCAGTGCGTGGCCGGCGTCGCAGGTGACCTGCTCCGGCACCCGGTCGCCGCCGTCCGCCGGCAGGACGCCGTAGAGCGTCCCGGCGCACTCCGGCCGGGTGCACGCGCCGAGGGTGAACCGGCGTGCCGGGCCCGGGCCGAGCAGGTGGCGGAAGTCGGCGAGGAGTTCGGCGAGTTCCTCGTCGAGGTCGGCGCCCGCCGGGTGCCCGGCGAACCAGGGCAGCTGCCCGCGCAGGAACCCGACCAGCGCGGTCACCCCGCGGCCCGCGGGCCGGGCGCCGGCGCGCTCGTCCACGACGAGCCGCGCCCACAGCGCCATGACCTCGGTCGCCCGGGCCCGCAGGGCCAGCGCCCGTTCGTCGAGCACGATGCCGACGGTGGCACGGCTGCCGCTCACCCGCTCGCGCAGCACCCGGGCCCCGGGCACCAGCGCCTGGTCGCTCTCCCGGTACAGGTCGAGCAGGGTGCGCAGGCCGCCGTCGATCCGGTCCAGGCAGCGGACGCAGATCCGGCCGCAGCGCCTGCGGCAGTCGCGGCTGACGTGGTCGTCGGTGAGTCGCTCCGGCTCTTCCATTCGGATCCCCCGAATCCTCGGTCCGTGTGGAACTGCATCCAGTCTCAGGGGGGCGGGCGGCCGGTTCAACGCACGGCGGTTCAGGCTTCCCACAATCCTCCGCAGCTCTGTCAGCGGAGTGTCAAACCTGTGCCAAGTGGCCGGATTCGACCCCTGTTACAAACAGACCTGTCTGATTGAGGATCACCGCGGAGCCTCGCTCGGCACGCATGTTTCCGGACATCCACCCCTGCGGCCAGGGACGTTGGGATTCTGTGTAGATCATGGGGAGGTGGACCTCCCCCGGGGCCCTCCCATTAAACAGGCATGGTTGTATGATTCTTACCACCATTGGCACCGGTGCCCGCAGGCAGTGCATGTATCGGGCACACTGTTGGCAGGGAAGGCGGGTACGACCTGATGCAGGCGCGATCCGAGCACACGCGTCAGGCTCTCGTCCATGCCACCGCCGAGCTCATCGCGGACGGTCGGCTGTCCGACGCGGGACTGGTCAACATCTGCCGCCGGGCCGGGGTCAGCCGGGGGGCGCTCTACCACCACTTCGCCTCCACCACCGCGCTGACCGCGGCCGTGTACGAGGAGGCGAGAGCACGGGTGGAGGCACTGACCGAGGAGGCCTTCGCGGGGCCGGCGGCGGACGCGCCCAAACGCTTTCTGTTCGCGCTCGGCGAGGCCATGCGCACCGAGAAGGTCGTCCGGGCGGGCATGCAGCTGGCCGCGGACGGCTCGGCCGGACCGCCCCGGCTCCGCGACGACCTGCTCGCCGCGGTCCACGAACGGGTCACGGAGGCACAGAAGGAGTCCGAGGAGCCGGCCGGGGACCTCGCCGACCTGGCGGTGGTGATGGCCGCGGGCATCGAAACTCTCGGGCACACCGACCCGGGCTGGTGGGACGGCGAGATCACCCAGCGCCTGTGGCGGCTGCTGCGCCCGCTGTTCGACCGGGACCGGCCGCCGGGCCGGGGCGGCGAGCGCAGGATCTGAGGGAGAGCGGGCCGGTCAGTCCTCGGGCGGCGTCGTGCGCAGCCGCCCGACCAGGCCCGGCGTGGCGAGGCCGGGCAGCAGGAACTTCCACAGGACGCTGGTGCGTTCGGGCAGGTCGGCGCGGCCGGTGTAGGCCTGGGACATGATCTGCAGGCCGGTGAAGGAACCGACGATCAGCGCGGTCACCTCGCGCACGTCCACCCCCGGCAGGATCTCGTCCCGCTTCTCCGCCTCCTGAAGCAGCGTCAGAATGATGTCCATGGACTGCTCGTAGGTGGTCTGCGGCGGGCAGTCGAACGACGTCTGCTCGGTCGTCAGCCGTACGCTCGCGCGCAGTACCGCGTCGTGCTGCAGGCGCCGGGCGAACTCCAGGGTCAGGTCGATCACGGACTGCAGCCTGACCGGCCGTTCGGGCACTTCCAGGGCTTCGGCATGGGCCTGCACCAGGGCGAGCGCGATGGCTTCCTTGGAGGGGAAGTGGTGGTAGAGGGACCCCCGGGTGAGGCCGGTGCGGGCCAGGATCTCGTTGGTGCTGGCGGCGTCGTAGCCGCGCTCGTCGAAGACCTGGGCCGCAGCCTCCAGGATCGATCGCCGTGATCGCTTGCCGCGTTCCTGCTGAGCCATGCCAGATCCTTACGCTCTCCCGCTGAATTCAACAGACTGGTCTGTATCGTAAGCCGCATCGGCGGCCTACGGTCAGTACCGCGGCGGGAGTTGTCAGAAAGCGGTTCACCGGCCGTGCGCCGGAACCTCGCGTGACCTCGGAGGACGTGCGGGGGCCTCAGGGGCTGCCGATCCTGAAACCGACCCCTCGGACGGTGACGATCCAGGCACTGGAGCCCAGTTTGCCGCGCAGGGTGCCGACGTGGGTGTCGACCGTGCGGCCGCGCGGCGACCACGCGTCGTCCCACACCTGGGCCATGATCTGGCGGCGCGGGATCACCGTGCCGGGCTGCGAGGCCAGCAGGTGCAGGAGGTCGAACTCCTTGCGCGTCAGGTCGAGGGGCCGTCCGTCGAGGACGGCCGTGCGGGCGCCCGGGTCGATGCGCAGCGGCCCGTGGGCGACGACCCGGCCGGCGGCCGGCTGGTCCGCCGGCTGGTCCGCCGGCCGGACCCGCACCCGGCGCAGCACCGCCTCCATCCGGGCCAGCAACTCCCGGAAGCCGTACGGCTTGACGAGGTAGTCGTCCGAGCCCGCCTGCAGGCAGAGCACGCAGTCGAGCTCCGAGCCGCGCGCGGCGAGGGCGATGATCGGCAGGTCGCTGACGGCCCGGATGCCCCGGCACACCTCGAGGCCGTCGAGGTCGGGCAGGTCGAGGTCGAGCAGTACCAGGTCGGCCTCGCGGTGGCCGCGCAGCGCCTGGGCGCCGGTGGTCGCGCCGTGGGTCGCGTAGCCGTGCCGGGCCAGCCCCTGCAGGAGGGGGTCGGCGGCCCGTGGGTCGTTCTCGACGACCAGGACGTGCAGCGCTCCCGCCCGGGGCGCGCCGTACGCGGGGGCCGGGTGCGCCGGATGCCCGGCCGGGTGACCGACCGGGACGAGCGGGCCGTGCGAGCGGTGGTGCCGCGGCGACGGCGCCACGAGGTCCGCGTACTGGCGGTTCATCTGCTCCCCCTGAGGCACATCCACGTCATCTCGGACTGCGGGTTCACAACCGACCGTACCAAACAGACTTGTCTGATTGTCAACCGCCCAGGCCGACGGGCGCGGCGCCCGAACCGGCTTTCATCGCCCCTACCGTGAGCTGCGATTTCGTCGGAATACCGGACAAGTGGGAGGTGGGACTCCGTTAAGTCGCCCCGCGGAAAGACTTGACCAAGGGCCCGGCGCTTCAGCTGAACCATACAACCTTGCACGTTTATTGGTCGCAATACCGACATAGCGGTCGACTGACATCGATGGCAGACCCCGAAGCGGCCCCGACTCGCCCAAGAAATCGCCTCGCCCCTTGCAGAACCGGACCGACCTGTCTGTATCTTGTGGTGCAGAACGTCGGCCACGGGGGGTGACAGCCGGCGTACGGCTTGTTGCCCCCTCCTTTCCGTCACACCGACACAGGAGCGCTGCACATGCCGCACCTCACCGACCGGGCCATCGCCCCGAAGCCGCTGCTTCCCGGACTGACCACCACTGTGCCGCGTGAGTACGTCCACCGCGCGGCGGTCTCCGAAGTCCTGCTCACCGGCTGGGAGCGCGACGAGGCCCCGCACGGCGACGGCTTCGACGGCTTCGTGGTCCGGGCCCAATGGCCGCGCAGCCACGCGCTGTTCGCCCCCGACGGCGGATACCAGGACCCGATGCTGCTGATCGAGTCGATCCGCCAGATCGGCTCCCTGCTCGCCCACGCCGAGTTCGACGTGCCGTTCGGCCACCAGTTCCTCATGTCTGACATGTCCATGACCACCGAGCCCGGGCTGCTCGTCGCGGACGCGGTCCCCACCGACGTCGAGATGCACGCGGTCTGCCGGGACGTCGTCCGCCGCGCGGGCCGGCTGCGGGAGATGCGCTACGACGTCACCGTGGTGCGGGAGAACGGGGCTCGCGCCACCGCCTCGGCCGCGTTCCGCTGTATGAGCCCGGAGGTGTACCGGCGCATGCGCGGGGAGCGCCCCACCACCACCGACCGCACCCCGCCGCCGGCCCTCGACCCGGCCGCCGTGGGCCACGCCACCGCCCGGCACGTCGTCCTGGGCGAACCCGCGACCGGCACCTACGGCAGATGGGAACTGCGGGTCGACACCGCGCACCCGACCTACTTCGACCACCCGGTCGACCACATACCCGGCATGTTCCTCCTGGAGGCCGCCCGGCAGGCCGCGCACGCCCGCACCGGGGCACCCTGCGCGCTGCTGCTCGGCATGCGCAGCGAGTTCACGCGGTACGCCGAACTGGACGCGCCCTGCTGGATCACGGCCGACCCCGAACCGTACGGCGGCTCCGGCGACCTGCTGGTGCGGGTGGCCGGCAGCCAGCGGCAGGAGACGGTCTTCACCGCCGAACTCGTCCTGCGGCCCCGTGTCCGCTGACCTCGACCGCTCCCCGGGAGAGCCCCGTGCCCGTCCTTCTCATCACCGGTGCGTCCGGGTTCGTCGGGACCCATGTGACGCGCGAGGCACAGCACCGGCGGGCCGACCTCAGGCTCATGAGCCACCGCCGGTCCCTGCCGCGGACCTGCGCCGGGGCACGGGCCGTGCACGCCGATCTCACCGACCCCGGCTCGCTGCGCGGGGTGTGCGACGGGGTCGACGTGCTCCTGCACTGCGCGGCGCAGATCGGCGGCAGTGCCGCGGCCAACGAGGCGGTCAACGCGCGTGGCACGGCGGCGCTGGTCGCCGAGGCGCGGCGGGCCGGAGTGCGCCGGATCGTCCAGCTCAGCACGGCCTCGGTGTACGGCCGCGGCACCTTCCGCGGTCACCGGCCCGAGGAGCTCGCCCGCAATCCGGGCTCCGTCACCTCCCGCACCCGCGCGGCGGCGGAGGACGCGGTCCTCGCGGCCGGCGGTGTGGTGCTCCGGCCCCATCTGGTCTTCGGAGAGGGGGACATGTGGGTCGGTCCGACCCTGGCACGGCTGCTGCGGGCCCTGCCGGGAGTGGTGGCCGGCTGGCTGTCCCGGGCGTCGGTCATCGGTGCACCGGACCTGGCCCGGCTGCTCGTCGCCACCGCGCTGGCGCCGGACGGGGTCCTGACCTCGCGGGTGTACCACGCCGCGGATCCGGCGCCGGTCACCGTGGGCCGTGCGTTGCGGGCGGTCGCCGACTGTGCGGGGATCGACTGGCCACGTGACAACCTCACGGTCGAGGGGGCCAAGGCGATCCTCGCGGCCAAGGGGGTCGCGCCGGGCGCGCTCGACATCCTCACGACGGACCACTTCTTCGCGGCCGACGACCTCTGGGCGGATCTCGGTCAGGGTCCGGGGGGAGGGTTCGCCACGTGGTTCGGCCGGGCCGAGCCGTGGTACCGCTCGATCCTTGCGACGAACTGACGTTCCGGCCTTTTCTGTGCGGCGATTCTGCTGTGCGCCGAAGGGGGTGCCGGGGTCTGTCGTCGGGCGGCTGCGGGGTG
The DNA here is from genome assembly GCF_019510245.1 of Streptomyces sp. Taxonomy (GTDB): domain Bacteria; phylum Actinomycetota; class Actinomycetes; order Streptomycetales; family Streptomycetaceae; genus Streptomyces. Next base: position 16,232 of record NZ_JAEKKT010000154.1, read on the forward strand.
AGTCGTAGCCGGTCGCGCAGTGCCCCGCGCCCCTGAAGAGGCGCTCAAGTGGACGGTACGGTGAAGTAATGGTTCTTCGTTGTGCTGTACTCGACGACTTTCAAGGGGTGGGCGGGGAGTTCGGCGACTGGGCCTCGCTCTCCGATCGGGTCGAGGTGGTCTCGTTGCGGGAGCATCTCGGGAGCGAGGACGAACTCGTCGCGGCCCTCGTCGACTTCGACATCGTCGTCACCCTGCGCGAGCGCGTCGCCTTTCCCGGGTCGCTGCTCGGGCGGCTGCCCCGGCTCCGGCTGCTGATCGCCTCCGGGATGCGCAACAGCGTCATCGACTACGCGGCCGCCGAGGCGCACGGGGTCACGGTGTGCGGTACGGAGAGTTCCTCGACGCCGCCCGTCGAGCTGACCTGGGCGCTGCTGCTGGGGCTGGCCCGGGGGGTGGTCCAGGAGAGCAATGCGCTGCGCGGCGGCGGGCCCTGGCAGTCCACCGTCGGCGCCGACCTGCACGGGCGCCGGCTGGGGCTGCTCGGGCTCGGGAAGATCGGGAGCAAGGTCGCGCAGGTCGGGCTCGCCTTCGGGATGCGGGTCGGTGCCTGGAGTCAGAACCTCACCGAGGAGCGCGCCGAGGAGGTCGGCGTCGATCTCGCGCCGAGCAAGGAGGACCTGCTCGCCACCAGCGACTTCGTCTCGGTGCACCTGGCGCTCGGCGACCGTACCCGAGGGCTGCTCGGCGCCGCCGAACTCGCCCTCCTCAAGCCCACCGCCTACCTCGTCAACACCTCCCGCTCGGCCATCGTGGACCAGGACGCGCTGCTCGCCGCGCTGCACGAGGGCCGGATCGCGGGCGCGGGTGTCGACGTCTTCGACATCGAGCCGCTGCCCGCCGGCCATCCGATGCGCACCGCGCCCCGGCTGCTGGCCACCCCGCACCTCGGCTACGTCTCCTACGCCAACTACACGACGTACTACGGCCAGGCCGTGGAGAACATCCGGGCCTTCCTGGCGGGAGCCCCGGTACGGCGGCTGCCTCAGGGGGTGTCCCGACTCCGGCCCTTGGAGTGATCGTCCGGTGATCGGCGTGACCAGCCGCAGGTCGGGGCGTTGAACGGGGAGTGCGGCGGCTGGTCCTGCCGCCGCACTCCCCCAGCAACAAGAAGGAGAACGTGATGTCTCGCATCGCGAAGGCCGCCGTCGTAGCCCTCGGCACCGGCGCTGTGGTGATCGGCGGGGCCGGCCTGGCCCTGGCCGACGCGGGTGCCAACGCCGAGGCCGTCAACTCGCCCGGCGTGCTGTCCGGCAACGTCATCGAGGTTCCGGTCAACATCCCGGTGAACCTGTGCGGCGACACCGTCGACGTCATCGGTCTGCTGAACCCCGCGTTCGGCAACACCTGCGCCAGCGAAGGCCACCTCAAGAGCAGCGACGGCAAGAACGGCGGCTACGGCTCCTGAGCCACCGTCTGCGGAGCCCCGGCGCCCAGCGCGCCGGGGCTCCTCCCGTCTCCGGGGCTCCTCAGACGTACCGGTAGATCCGGCTCACGTCCTCCAGCGACTCGGGGGTGACGTCCCACGGCGGCAGCTTCCCGCCCCGGGCGACGATCCGTCCGTGCTGCGGGTCTCCGGGGCCCGGTGGCTGTGCCGGCAGGTAGCGCCGCCCGCGGTGCCGGGCCTGCCACCGCTCCCACTGGAGGTCGAGGAAGGCGTGGTGGAACCAGAAGACGGGGTCGTTGACGGAGGCGCCGCCGAGCATCGCCCCGCCGACCCAGCGGTGCACCCGGTTGTGGTTGTGCCAGGACGCCTTGCCGCTGCCGGTCCCCCAGCCCTCCAGCCGGTTGCGGAAACCCCGGGTGGCCGTCGAGTCCCACGGCGGGACGTCGTAGGCGGGGTCGGCCAGTGCCCGGTCGAGTTCGGCCCGGGTGGGCAGGTCGATCGGGTCGCGGGAACGGCCCAGGTCCCGGGCGAGGAACTCGCCGTCGGTGATGCCCTCCGTAATGGTCCAGTGCCCCGCCGCGTAGGCGAACGGCCCGGTCGTCACCTGCTGGTCGCGGGCCCGGCCGTTCCCGCCGAGCAGGTCCTTCGTCCACGGCACCCCGGACGCCGAACGGTCCTTCGTCCAGTCCCAGTACGGCACCGTCACCGACCCGTCGACCCGGCGCAGGGCCTGCTCCAGGTCGAGCAGGAAGCGACGGTGCCAGGGCAGGAAGGAGGGCGCCATGTGGGCGGCGCGCAGTCCGTCCTCGCCGTCGGGGGTGTAGTACTCGATGTGCGTCCGCACGAAGTCGTCGTACTCGCCCCGCCTCTTGACCTCCAGGAACGCCGTCACGAGCCGTCGCCGCTCGGCGGCCGTCAGCCTGCTGACGTCCTTACGCACGTACGCCATGGTCTCCCCCCATGTGCATGTGTCCCCCGTCCGTCGGCCCCGGCGCCGGATCGCGCAGCCGCTGCCCCGGCCCCATCTCGTCGACGGCCGCCCGGGTCGCCGCCAGCGGGGTCGGGTACGAGCTGTAGTGGTCGACCATGCTGAGCCAGGTGCCGTCGGCCCGCCGCATCAGATGCAGCGGCCGGCCGTCCACGGTGACCTGCCACTCGCCGTCGCCGACGGCCCGCCCGGCCGCCGGCACGAGGGCGCCCCGGATACGGCGGCCCCGATAGGTCTCGTCGAAGGAGGTGCCCGCCGGCCCGTCCGCCCGGGGCGACGGACGGGAGGCCGCGACGACCGGGGCGACCACCAGGGCGACCACGCAGGCGAACAGTCCCCGCGTCAGCTCGCGCCGCGCCGGTCTGCCCACCGCCGTCCGGTCACCACCGCGCCGCCGTCCGGCGCGGGGACGGACCGAAAGGGCCGCACGCGCGGGGGGCTACTTGCCGGGGCCGGCACCCAGGTCGCCGCCGAGGACCGTCTGCAGGACCGGGGCGAGCACCCCTACCTGGGGCATCTTCAGGTGCGGCACGCCGTAGTGCTGGGGGTCGGGCGCGCTGAGGGGGGCGTCCAGCTCCAGGCCGGGGGTGAGGGTGCGCAGGTCGGAGGCGGGGATGTCGACGCCGACGTGGTCGAACCCGGCACCGAGGGCACGCGGGAGCGGCACGCCGAGGCCGACGCCGGGCAGCTTGCCGTTCATCGGCACCTGCGGCAGCGCACCCTCCGGGATGAGCCGGCCCTCGACGTAGCGAGGGCCCTCGGGGACGCCGGGGACCAGCAGCGGCAGCTCCATGCCGAGCTTGGGCATCTGCACGCCGAGGGACTTCTCGACGCCGTCCAGGGGCACGGGGACGGGGACCCCGCCGGCCGCGACGGCGGGCGTGGCGGCGGCGCCCACGGCGACGGCGACGCCCGCGACGACGACGGCAAGGGTTCCTCGGGTGGTCGGCTTCATGGCAGGTACGGGCCTTTCGGGATGCGAGAGCAGCGACGTCCGTACCGGGTAACGAGCCGGAATTCGGCATCAGTTCACAATTCGCCCGAGTGCAGCATTAGTCGGCTGTTCAGCAATCCACGGGTCGCTCATCAGCTGGCCACTCATCAGTTGTTCACTCATCAGTTGTTCACTCATCAGCTGGTCCAGAAGTCCCACCACCGGGTCAGGATCAGCATGCCGACGACTCCGGTGTGCAGCACCGGCAGCACCCAGGTGAACTCGCCGAGGAACTCCCGCAGCCCGCGCGGCGCGGGCAGGAACCGGTGGCGTACCGCGAAGGAGGTGACGTACCAGAACAGGACGATGGTGGCGACCCAGGCCAGGCAGCACCACAGGCACAGCGCACCGATCCGGTACAGCGACTCGAACTGGAGCCAGGACACGAATCCGATGCCGAAGGCGCAGCCGGCGTCGAAGGTCAGCCAGTACCAGGCGGCAAAGCGGGCGCCGGCCAGCAGGCCGGCGCCGACGCAGATCACGACGCCGTAGGCCACCAGGCCCAGCATCGGGTTGGGGAACCCGAACACCGAGGCCTGGGCGCTCTTCATCACGCTGCCGCAGGACACCACCGGGTTGAGGCTGCACCCGGGCACGAAGCGCGGATTCTCCAGCAGCTTGAACTTGTCGAGGGTGATGACCCAGGAGGCCAGCAGCCCGGCCGCCCCCGTGACCACCGTCAGCAGCGCGAACCCCCGCCCGGCGCCCGCGGTCCCGGCCATCAGCCGCGCAGGCTGCGGGCCGGCAGCACGACGTGCGCGGCGGCCGTCAGGGTCTCCTCGGCCCCGGCGAAGTCCTTCAGCGCCTCGGGGGTGACGGGCTTGCCGGGCTCTCCCTCGGGCCACGGGCGGGTGGTGAACACCAGGTAGGCGTAGCCGCGTTCGCCGACCGCGGCGAGCCACTCCGCGGGCGCGGGGCACTGGGCGTTGAGCGGGGCCAGGCTGAGCACGGCCTGGCCGGCCTCGACGAGCAGCGTGACGGGCAGGCTGGGGCGGGCGGTGCCGTCGACGAGGTCGCCGCCGACCGGCACCCCGTTGTTCGCCAGCAGCGCCTCGATCGCGGCCCCGGTGGCCTCGGGACCGCCCTCGGCGTCACCGAGGGAGTAGGCCAGCAGGTAGGGCATGTCGCCGCCGTCGGGGGCCTCGCCGCTCCAGGCCAGCACGACGAGCGTGCCGAGGTCGGCGAGGCGGAAGGGGCGGGTTTCGCTTGGGGTTGAGGTCACCGCGCGACCCTACCGACGGGCCGTGCGGCGGCCGGGTGCCCGCTCACCCGGTCGGCGGACGCTTGCCGGCCGGGCCACACGAACGAGGGACACCCCTCGGTGCCCCTCGAACATCCCCGCCCGGCTCGGCTCAGCTCTGCAGCGGCAGGCCGCCGAGCAGCGGGTTGTGCTGGTTGAGCGCGCCGGCCGCGGCCTTGACCGCGCTGAGCGGGGACCGCTTGTTCTCGGTGTCGAGCGCCTTGGACTGGTGCCGCAGCGGCATCGCCTGGTTCAGGTCCAGGCCGTCCTTGGTGAGCGTGTTCACGGCGCCGTTGAGGCTGGTGGGCGTGAGATCGGCGGTGTTGTAGGCGAACGCGGGCGCGGCGACGCCGACGAGAGCCACGGAACCGGCGGCGACGGCGACGGCCTTCAGCGATTTCATCATGCTCCTTTCTTCGGCGACTTTCGGCAACGCAAGCCGCCCGGGGGAATTCCGACGTCATGTCCAACGACGTCCCGGCGCACCGGAAACCCCGTTCCCGGAAGACATATGAGATCCCGGAAACACTGACCGGGCGGGGCACGGTTCGGGGAAGGGCCGGGAAAACACGGACCGGCCGGCCGAAAGGAACAGCCGCCGCGTCAGTCGCTGACGCAGGTGTTGCCGAAGCCGGGGTTCAGCAGGCCGATCACGTCGATGGTGTCGCCGCAGACGTTGAGCGGCACGTGGATCGGAACCTCGATCACGTTGCCCGACAGCGCGCCCGGGGAGTGGGCGGAGGCGCTGTTCGCGCCGCTGTCGGCGGCAGCCACACCGGCACCGCCGGCGACGGCCGCGACGGCGGCGGTGGACAGGACCAGGCCCTTCGCGATTCGCGACATGGAGAGGACTCCTTGGGGTCGAAACAAACATTCGGGCGGATGCCCAGCGCTGTGTCAACGCGTGGCTCCGCCCCGGGTTGTGCCGCCGAAGGAGTGATCTCCGGGGAGCCGCCTTCACGACTCCGACACACTTGCCCGGTTTTGACGGATTAATACCGATAGCGACTAGAGTTGCGAGCCTCCCGACTTACCCGTATTGGCATCACATCGCACTCTTCCGCGCCATCTCCTCCCGCACTTCTCCCCCTCTCCCTGAAAGAACGAAGCCGGTCATGCGCTATCTCCTGGGCCCGCTGCCGTGCCGCGCGTCGGCGAGCGCGCTCGTCCTCGCCCCGGTCCGGGCACCGGGCACCGCCCGGGCGACGGGCCCGGCCGCCCCCGAGGCTCCGCGCATCCCCTTCGCCGAGCGCTGCCACGCGCTGCCGCGCGGCGGTTTCGCGCGCGCGGCCGACCCGTCCCGCGCCGAGCTCCGGCTGCCCGAACCCGGCGGCGCCCACGAGGAGTTGCTCGCCGACACCGTCGTGGGCCACCGCGCGGGCCGCGGCGCCGACGCCGTCCAGGCCTCCGCGGACGTGACCGCGCCGGTCCGCTCCGGCGGACCCGGGCTCTCCCCCGACACACCGGCCGAGGTACGGCCGAACGGGCTACACGCCCCGCGTGGCGCCGACGGCCGGACGGGTCCGGTGGCCTACAACGGCGACCGGGGCGGCACCGGCGACTCGCTCACCTACACCACCGCCGGCCGCGCACCCGTCCCGCTCCAGGACTCCGCCGACCCGGCCGACGACGTACTCGACTCCACGATCAACGAACCCGGCCCGGTACGCGCCCGGCGTGAGCCCGCGTACGCCAACACGCTCGGCTACGGCTCGGATGTGTTCGATCTGGGCACCGGTCTCGCCCAGGGCGGTGACCAGCTGACCTTCCGGCTCGTTTCCCAGCGCGACGCGGCGTGGGCGGGCGCGCTCTTCGCCGCCGTGGACGCGCGGTAGTACGCCGCGTCCACGCCCGCAGTCCGAGCGCGCCCCCCGTGAGCGAGGAATCCGCGTATGCACCGATCAGCCACCGACCCTCGGCCACGGGTCCTTCACCTGGCGCAACCCGTCGAGGGCGGAGTGGCCCGGGTCGTCCTGGACCTGGCGAAGGCCCAGATCACGGCCGGTCTGCGGGTCACGGTGGCCTGCCCCGGTGGTGAACTGGCCGAGCGCGCGCGGGACCTGGGCGCCGAGGTGCGCGGGTGGCGCGCCGACCGCTCGCCGGGCGCCGGTCTCCCGGACGAGGTACGACGCCTCGGCCGGCTGCTCGACGAGGTACGGCCCGCACTGGTGCACGCACACAGCGCGAAGGCGGGCCTCGCCGGACGGCTCGCCGTGCGCGGACGCGTCCCGACCCTGTTCCAGCCGCACGCCTGGTCCTTCGAGGCGGTCGGCGGCGGCACCGCCGCGCTGGCGCTGAGGTGGGAGCGGTGGGGCGCGCGCTGGGCGCACCGGGTGGTGTGCGTCAGCGAGGCCGAGCGCACGACCGGCGTGCGCGCCGGCATCCGCGCCCGGTACACGGTCGTCCCGAACGGCATCGACACCGAGCACTTCACCCCGGGCGCTCCGGGCACCCCGGGCACCCCGGCCGAGCGGTCCGCGGGGGCTCCCCTGGTCGTCTGTGTCGGGCGGCTGTGCCGGCAGAAGGGCCAGGACGTGCTGCTGCGGGCCTGGCCCGAGGTGCTGCGCCGGGTCCCGGACGCCCGGCTGGCCCTGGTCGGCGACGGACCCGACCGGGACGCGCTGCGCCGCCTCGCCACCGCCTCGGCCTCCGCCGCCTCCGCCGCCTCCGCCGACTCTGCCTCCGCCGCCTCTGCCTCTGCCTCCGCTGCCTCCGCCGCCTCGGTCGAGTTCGTGGGCCCCGTCGCGGACGTCCGCCCCTGGTACCGCGCCGCCGACCTGGTGGTGCTGCCCTCGCGCTGGGAGGGCATGGCGCTGGCCCCGCTGGAGGCGCTGGCCTGCGGACGGCCGGTGCTGGTCACCGATGTCGACGGCGCCCGCGAGAGCCTGCCGCCCGGCCAGACGGCGCACTGCCTGGTCCCGCCGGGGCGTCCGGACGCGCTGGCCGGAGCCGTCGCCGCACTGCTCCTCGACCCGGAGCTGCGCGCCTCGCTCGGCGGCCAGGGGCGCCGGCACGTCCTGTCCACGCACGATGTGCGGCGCACGGCGGAGGCGGTCGCGGAGCTGTACCGCGAACTCCTCGGCGGGCGGCCGCTGGTGTCCTTCGAGCGCAGGGAGTCCATCCACTCGTGACCGCGGAAAGCACCGTCCCCTCCCCCGGCGCCCAGCCCCGGGACCACGGACTCTCGCCCGTCTCCGTCCTGCCACCGCGCACCACCGGCGGCTTCCGGTTCCCGCTGCGGCGGCCACCCGTGCGGCCCGCCTCCCCGGTGCCGCTGCTCGCCGCCGACCTGTGTGCCGCGCTGCTCGGCGCGGCCGCGCTCGACGCGGCCGTCCGCCGGCCGGCCCTGGTCGGTCTGCTGCTGGCCGGGGCGGTACTGCTGCGCCCGCAGACCATCCGGCGGATGACCGGAATCCTGGACGAGCTCCCGGCCGTCTGCGGCCGGATCGCCGTCGTCTGGCTCGGCCTGGCGGCCGCCGTCGCCGCCTGGGACCCGGACCGCGCGCTGTCCGTCCGCGTCCTGCTCCTCGGCTTCGCCCTGCACGCGGCGGCGGCCGGCGCGGGCCGCGGCCTGGTGCACTGGCGGCGGCGCCTCGCCCTGCTGCGCCGGCCGCGCGCCGCCCTGGTCATCGGCCCTGCCGCCACCGCCCAGCGGGTCGCCGCCGCCGTACTGCGCCACCCGGGCTGCGGAGTGCGCCCGGTCGGCGTCGTCGCCGAGCACCCCGACGGCGCCGGGGGCCTGCCCGTGCTGACCACCGGCGAGGAGGTCGAGCGGGCCCTCATCCAGAACGCGGTCCGGGCCGTCCTCACCGTCCACCCCGCCGTCCGCACCGAACAGGGCCCGCTGCTGCGGGCGCTGGCCGAGTCGGGCTGCGTGGTATGGGAGGTCGACGCGGACTCGCCGGCGTACGAGATGCGCGACCAGCTCGCCGGGTTCTCCTGCCGCCGGCTGGAGATGGGCCCGCGGCGGCGCGGCAGCGTCGGCAAGCGGATCCTGGACATCGCCGTCTCCGGGGCGGCGCTGGTGCTGGCCGGTCCGCTGCTGCTGGTCTGCGCGACGGTGCTGCGGATCACCGACGGGCCGGGGGTCGTCTTCCGGCAGGAGCGGATCGGCAAGGACGGCCGCCCCTTCACCCTCCTGAAGCTGCGCACCCACCGGCCGGTCGACGAGCACGAGGCCGCCACCCGCTGGAGCGTGGCCGGCGAGGTCAAGATGAGCCGCTTCTGCCGCTTCCTGCGCCAGACCTCGCTGGACGAGCTGCTCCAGCTGTGGAACGTGCTCTGGGGCGACATGAGCCTGGTCGGCCCGCGCCCCGAACGGCCGTACTTCGTCGGCCAGTTCAGCCAGGCCTATCCGGGCTACGCGGCCCGCCACCGGATGCGGACCGGCATCACGGGCCTCGCCCAGATCAACGGGCTGCGCGGCGACACCTCCATCGAGGACCGGGCCCGCTTCGACAACGCCTACATCGACAACTGGTCGCTGTGGCAGGACGTGTGCATCCTGCTGCGCACCGCGGCCGCGCTCGTGCGCTCGACGGGGAGCTGAGAATGAGCTTCGCACTGTCATCGGCCAGGCCGCTGCGGCTGCCGCCGGTGCTGGCTGCGGTGGCCGTACTCGCGGTCCTCGCCCTGCCGCTCGCCCCGGGCGGCGAGGCGGGCGGCGCGGGGCCCGCCGATGCGGTATCCGCCCTTGTGGTGCTGTACGCCGCGCTGCGCACGCTGCGGGAGCGGCGGCGCCCGCTGTCCGCCCCGGCCGTGGCGGTGCTCGGCGCGCCGGTCGTCGGGCTGGCGGTCGCCGCCATGGGCGCGGCCTCGCCGGGCGCCGGGCTCACCGGCCTCGGCCGCTACCTCCAGGTGTTCGTCCTGGTCCCGGCCGCCGTCGTGCTGCTGGTCCGGGACCGCGCCGACTTCCGGCTGCTGGCCTGGTCGTTCGTGGGGCTCGCGGTCTGGCAGGGCGCGGTCGGGGTGCACCAGTACGTCACCGGGACCGGGGCGTCGTACCAGGGCGAGGAGATCCGCGCTGTCGGCACGTTCGGGCCGCAGGACGTGATGGGCATGGCGACGGTGGTGTCGTTCGGCCTGGTCTGCGCGCTCGGGCTCGCGCTCGGACGGTCCCCGGTACGGCAGCGGGTGGCGGCGGTGGTGTGCGCGCTCGGGCTGCTGCTGCCGCTCGCCGTCTCCTTCAGCCGGGGCGCCTGGATCGCGACGGTCCTGACCTGCGGTGTGCAGCTCGCCCTGGCCGGGCTGCGGCGCGCGCTGAAGGTGGCGGCGGCCGCGGTCGCCGCCGGTGTGGTGCTGGTGGGGGGCTTCGGGGTCGGTACGGCGATGCTCCAGGAGCGGTTCAGCAGCATCGGGCAGGTCACGGACGCGCCGGACCAGTCGGTGGTCGACCGGTACACGCTGTGGGCGGCGGCGACGGGGATGTGGCGGGAGCACCCGGTGACCGGCGTCGGCCTGAAGAACTTCCCGGCGTACCGGGATTCGCACGCCTCGCTGGCGCTGTCGTCCGGGAGCGACACGGAGGGGGCGGGCGCGGCGTACCGCAAGCAGCCGCTGCTGTCGCCGCACAACATGTACCTGCTGGTGCTCAGCGAGCAGGGTCTGCTCGGGCTGCTCGCGCTGGCGGGCAGTTGGCTGGCGCTGCTGGTGTGCGGGGTGCGGGGGCTTTGGCGGGTGCGCACGGGTGACGGTCTCGACTGTGCGCTGGTGGGGTGCGGGTTGCTGATCTGGCAGCTCGTGGACTTCGCGTACGCCGACATCGGGGGGCCTTCGACGGTTCTCACGGCGGTGGTCTTCGGGGCGGTGGCCTGGTGGGCGTTGGTGGGGGCGGAGCGGGACGAGAAGGCTGTGGCGCGGTGACGGTGACGCCTTCTCAGGCTTCGGGGGTGCCAGGGTCGCGTGTCGACTGCGAGTCCGATGTGGCTGAGCGCGCCCACGCGGCGGAGCCGCGAGTGTCAGAGCCCCGCGCCCCTGACGGGGCGCCTCCCTCACGGAGTTTCCTCGCCAAAGCCGCTCTCGGCACCGCCGCCTTCTCCGTGCTCGGGTCGCTTCTCGGGCTGATCCGTGACCAGTCGCTCGCGCGGCTGTTCGGGGCCGGGCGGGACACCGACGCGTTTCTCGTGGCGTGGACCGTGCCCGAGTTCGCGGCGACGCTGCTCATCGAGGACGGGCTGGCGTTCGCCCTCGTTCCGGCGTTCAGTGTGGCCCTCGCCCGGCGCACGCAGGGGGCGCCCGGCGATCCCGTCCGGGCCCTGGTCGCCGGGACGCTGCCCAAGCTGGCCCTGGCCTTCGCCGGCGTCGGCGCGCTGCTGATCGGCGGCGCCCCGCAGCTCGTCGAGGTGCTCGCGCCCGGGCTCCGGGACCCCGCGCTGGCCGTCGGCTGCACCCGGCTCACCGCCACCTGCGTGCTGACCTTCGGGCTGGCCGGGTACTGCAGCGCCGCTCTCCGCGCGCACCGCCGCTTCCTCGTCCCGGCCGCCATCTACGTCGCCTACAACGCCGGCATCATCGCGGCGATGTTCGCGCTCGGCGGCCACTGGGGCGTGCGGTCGGCGGCGTTCGGGGTGGCGGCCGGGGGCGCCCTGATGGTCCTCCTTCAGGCTCCGTCGCTGCTGCGGCAGTTGCGGCACCGGCCCAGGACGCAGGAGGGCGCGGCCGGCACCGAGGGGCGGCCCCTGAACGTGGCGCTGATGGCCACCGTGCTGCTGTTCGCGCTGTGCCGGCAGTCGCAGGTGCTGATCGAGCGGTTCCTCGCCTCGCACCTGCACTCCGGGGCCATCTCGCACCTCAACTACGCGCAGAAGGTCGCACAGATCCCGATGACGATGTCGATGATGCTGTGCACGGTCACCTTCCCGGTGGTGGCCCGGGCGCTGGCCGAGGGCGACACCGAGCGGGCCCGGAGCCGGGTCGAGCGGGACCTCTCGCTGGCCGCGAGCGTGGTGCTGCTCGGCACCGCCGTGGTCGTGGCCTGTGCGCCGCAACTCGTCCACCTGCTGTTCCAGCGCGGGGCGTTCACCGCCGCGGACACCGCCGCCACGGCCGGGGTGATGCGCGTCTACGCGCTCGGGCTGCTCGGGCAGACCCTGGTCGGGGTGCTGGTCCGCTCCTACTTCTCGGCGGGCCGCGCCAGCTGGTACCCGGTGGGTGCCATGGCCGCCGGGATCGTGGTGACCTCCTGGATCGGCGCCCTGACGGTCGGCTCGTACGGCGTCACCGGCATCGCCGCCGGCAACGCCGCCGGCATCACCACCACCGCGGTGCTCCTGCTGGCCGGCACGGGCCCGCGCAGCGTCCCGATCCGTACCCGGCGGGTGCTGGTCGAGCTGAGCCGGCCGGTGCGGGCGGCGGTCGTCGCGACCGCCGTCGGGATCTTCGCCGCCGTGCAACCGGCGGACCCGTTCACCGGTCTGGCCGCCGGCGCCACCGCCGTCACCGTCGTCTTCGTCCTGCTCGGCCGGGCCCTGGACGCCCAGGGCTTCGCACCCGCACTCCGTTCCGTAGCCACCGTCACCCGAAGGCTCGCGCATGCCGTCTTCCATTGAGTCCGCCGCGAGGGCCGGACGACTCACCGGCCCGGTCCCCTGGGTCGCCATGTACCACTCCGTGGGCGACTGTTCCGACGACCCGTACCGCGTCACCGTCTCCCCCGCGCGTCTGGAGAAGCAGCTGGGCTGGCTGCGCCGGCGGGGGCTGCGCGGGGTGTCGGTCGCCGGGCTGCTCGCCGCCCGGGCCCGCGGCGAGGGGCGCCGGCTGGTGGCGCTGACCTTCGACGACGGGTACGCCGACTTCCTCGACCACGCCCTGCCCCTCCTCGACCGCTGGGGCTGCGGCGCCACCCTCTTCGTGCTGCCCGGACGGCTCGGCGGCGACAACACCTGGGACCCGCTGGGCCCGCGCAAGCCGCTGCTCACCGCCGACGGCGTCCGGCGGGCCGCCGGCAGCGGGGTGGAGATCGGGTCCCACGGGCTCGCCCACGTCGACCTGACGAAGGCCGACGCGCAGACCCTGCGCGCCGAGACCGCCGACAGCCGGGCACTCCTCGAGGAGCTGGTCCAGGCCCCCGTCGAGGGCTTCTGCTACCCCTACGGCACCGTCGACCAGCGGGCCGTCGACGCCGTGCGGGACGCCGGGTACGGCTACGCCTGCGCCATCGACCCGGGCCCGCTGGGCGGTCTGCACGCCCTGCCCCGCGTGCACATCGGGGAGAACGACCACGCCGCGCGCCTCTTCCTGAAGTACCGGCTGCACCGGCTGCGCCGCCGTCCCGTCCAGGGGCTGTGATATGAAGGCCCTGCACGTCATCACAGGCCTCGGGACCGGCGGCGCGGAGCAGCAGCTGCGGCTGCTGCTGCGGCACCTGCCGGTCGCCTGCGACGTCGTCACGCTCACCAACCCGGGCCCGGTCGCGGACGGGCTGGCCGCGGACGGGGTGCGGGTGGTCCACCTCGGGATGGCCGGGAACCGGGACCTCGCCGCGCTGCCCCGCCTGGTCCGGCTGATCCGCCGGGGCCGCTACGACCTCGTCCACACCCACCTCTACCGGGCCTGTCTCTACGGCCGGATCGCCGCACGCCTCGCGGGGGTCCGGGCGGTCGTCGCCACCGAGCACTCGCTGGGCGACTCGCAGATGGAGGGGCGTGAACTGACCTCGGGCGTGCGGGCGCTGTACCTGGCGGGCGAGCGGCTCGGGCGGTTCACCGTGGCCGTCTCGCCGACCGTCGCCGAGCGGCTGCGCCGGTGGGGGGTGCCGGGACCGCGGATCGACGTCGTCCCGAACGGCATCGACCTGGACCGGTTCCGCTTCGACCCGGCCCGGCGCCGGCTGGTCCGCGACCGCCTCGGCATCCCGCAGGACGCCTGGGTCGTCGGCGCCGTCGGGCGGCTCGCGCCCGGCAAGCGGTTCGGCGTCCTGGTCGAGGCCCTCGCCCGGCTCCCCGCCGACTGCAGGCTGCTGCTGGTCGGCGGCGGCCCGGAGGAGGACGCCCTGCGGCGCACCGCGCGGGAGGCCGGGGTCGCCGGCCGGGTGCTGTTCGCCGGTGAGCGGCCCTACGCCTCCGACAGCGCGCGCGACCCCGACCTGCCCGCCCTCACCTCCGCCATGGACGTGTTCGCCTCGCCCTCCGCCGAGGAGGCCTTCGGCCTCGCGGTCGTCGAGGCGCTGGCCGCGGGCCTGCCCGTGCTCTACAGCTCCTGCCCGGCCGTCGAGGACCTGCCGCCCGCCGCGTCACGGGCGGCCCCTCCGCCTACGCGGCGGCACTCGCCGCGGCCCGCGCCGCCGGCCCTGGCCCGCGCGGTGCGCCGGACGCCGCCCGTCACTACTGCATCACCCGCAGCGCCGCCCAGCTCATGGACGTCTACGCGGCCGCACTCGCCACCACATCTCAGGGAGCCAGTACGCCATGACCGAGAACCCCGTCCGAGCACCCCGCCCGTTCCCGCGCGCCATCCCGCCCTGGTCGCTGCTGGCGGCCGGGGTCCTGGCCGGCGGGCTGCTGGGCGGCGCCTACGGCGTGCTGACGCCGCCCAGCTACACGGCGACCGCCTATGTCATCGCCGTCACCGCCGACAAGTCCGACACCGCGTCCGCGCAGGGGTTCGCGCAGGCCTACGGCCGGGTCGCCACCCAGCTCGCGGTGCTCGGGGACGCGCAGATGTGGGCCGGGGTGCCGCTGAAGACGCTGCAGAACAGCGTGCAGACCGAGACCTCGCCGGACGCGCCGATGGTCGCCGTCTCGGCCACCTCGCCGCACGCCCTCCAGGCCACCGACATGGCCAACGCGGTGGCCCGCTCGCTCATCCAGCACGCCAACGACACCAAGAGCGACACGAACGTCGAACTCCTCCCGTTCTCCCGGGCGCCGAAGCCGACCACGCCGGCCTCCGCGTCCACGAAGGTGACCGGTCTGGTGGGCGCGAGCGCGGGCGGGCTGCTGGGCGGCCTGGTGCTCCTGGTACGGCCCCGGCGCCGGGTGGAGGAGTCCGCCCTGCAGGCCTCGGTGCCCGGTCCGGCCGTCGCCGCCGACGTACACGGACAGCTGTGACGACGACGGCCCACCCGACGCTCGCCGCGTACACCACCGAACTCGTCACCGACGAGGGCGCCTTCGCCGAGCTGGCCCCGGCCTGGGGCCGCCTCTACCGGCGGTGCGGCACGGCCACCCCCTTCCAGAGCCACGCCTGGCTGCACTCCTGGTGGCGCTCCTACGGAACCCCCGGCCGGCTCCGCCTCGTCCTGGTCCGCTACGGCGGTGAGCTGGTCGGTGCGGCCCCGCTGACGCTGGTGCACCGGCCGCTGCCCACGCTGGTACCGCTCGGCGGGGCCATCTCGGACTACGCGGACGTGCTGCTCTCAGACGGCGACGACGGCCGGGTGGCGGGCGCCCTCACCCGGGAGCTGGCCGAGGCGGCCCGGACGGCGCTGATCGACTTCCGCGAGGTGCGGCCCGGCGGCGCGGCGGAGCGGGTCTACGAGCGCTGGCGCGGACCGCGCCGGAAGGTGCCGGACTCGGTCTGCCTGGAGCTGCCGGCCGTGTCGATGGACGAGCTGGTCGGCAGGCTGCCCTCGAACAAGGCCCAGCGGGTCCGCGCGAAGCTGCGCAAGCTGGGCTCGCTGGGGGTGCGCCGGGACGTCGTGCCGCCCGACGGGGTGGACGCGGCGCTGCGCCGCCTGCTCGACCTGCACCGGCTCCAGTGGCAGGGGCGGAAGGTCACCACCGAGCACCTCCAGTCCCGGTTCCAGGAGCACCTGGTGCGCTCGGTGGGGCCGATGGTGCGGTCCGGGGACGCGGTGGTCACCGAGTTCCGGCTCGACGACGAGGTGGTCGCCGTCGACCTGACCCTGCTGGCGCCGAGCCTCGCCGGCGGCTATCTGTACGGGGCGCACCCGCGGCTGCGGGAGCGCAAGGCGGACGTGGCGGTGATGCTCCTGGACGCCTGCACCCAGCACACCGGCACCGGGGAGCGGGGCGCGCTGAGCCTGCTGCGCGGCGACGAGCCGTACAAGCACCACTGGCGGCCGCTGCCGGTCGTCAACCAGCGGCTGCTGCTGGCCCGGCGCCGCACCGCACCGCTGCTGACGGCGGCGCTGTGCGATGCCGCCGCCCGGCAGCGGATCAAGGAGGTGCGGCAGCGGTGGAAGGAACGCCGGCAGGAGTAAGGGCTGCCGGGCGGGGCCGTCCCTCAGTCGAGGTCGAAGCAGAGCTTCCCGCCGAGCCAGTACTCGATCCAGGCGCCCAGGTCCATCGACGTGCAGTCGGACGCGGGCGTGGCGCCGGGCGTGGTGGCCGGGGTCGGGCTCGGTGCCGGGGGCGAGAGGTCCGGCGACGGTGTCGGCACGGGTGTCGGAGTCGCGGTCGGGGTCGGGGTGGGTGTCGTGGTGTCGGTACGGCCGAACAGGGCCTCGCGGTAGACGTGCGCGGAGCGCGGGTTGACCGAGCACTGCCAGACGCCGTGCGGGCAGTAGTCGGTCAGCGTGTTGTACAGCGGTTTGTGCTCGTCCATCCAGGCGAGCATCCGCCGCATGTACTCGGCGTTGTCACCGTTGCGGAAGAGGCCCCATTCCGGATAGGAGATGGGTTTTCCGTGGGCTTTGGCGAAATCGACGTGCTGCTGAAGCCCGTAGGGTTCCCGCACCTGCTGGTCGAAGGAGAGTCCGGTCGGCTGGTCGTACGAATCCATTCCGATGATGTCGACCGTGTCGTCCCCGGGATAGCACTGCGTCCACGGAACGGCGTCGCGGCCCCGGCTCGACGTGAAGTCGAACCGGAATTTCTGGCCCGGTACCGCGCGCATGGTGGTGACGATCCTTCTCCAGTACGTCTTCCAGGCCTCCGGGTCCGGCCCGCAACGATGGGTGTAGGTAATGCCGTTCATCTCCCAGCCGAGCACGACGACCGTGTCCGGGACCCGCAGTGCCACCAGCCGCTCGGCCAGGGCCCGGAAGTGGTGATCGAACTCTCCGGCCGCGCCCCGGCGCAGCAGCGAGCGGACCTCGTCGTCCCCGATGCCGTCCTCGTTGCGCTCCTGCATGGGCACGTTGAGGACAAGCATCCGGTCGGCCTTCTCCCGTCGCCAGTGCGCCCAGACGTCCAGGAAGCCGGGGGCGCCCTCGATGTCGGACCAGCGGTTTCCGGGCAGATACGTGTGCGCGACCTTGAGTTCGGTGCCGCCGAGCCAACTGCTCAGCTGGGCCATGCGGGCGACGCCGAGCGGGCCGGAGTCGAGGAACGCCCCGAAGGCCGGGGGCATCGCCTTGGCCGACGCGCCGACGGCCGGTGCGTCGGCGGCCGGGGTCGGGGTGGGCAGGGGGGCCGCCGACGCCGGGACGGACGTCGTGGGCGTCGGGACGGCTGTCGTGGGTGCCGGAGACGGTGGGCCGGTGATCCGCGCCGCCCCCGCCACCTCGGCGAATCCCGGGCCGGTCGCCAGGGCCGCCGAGGCGACGAAGCCGGCCGCCGCGGCCACGGCCGGCCGGTACCACCAGAACCGCTTCCGCTCTCGCTTCCGTAGAGCCATGCCCGCTCCTTCCTCCGCCGGTACTCGTCCGTCCGCAGCACCCCTGAGGAAGTGCCAGTTACTGACACTCAGTCATATCAATATGAATTCCGCCAGTGCGGATGCGGCTTTCGGGTGCCCCGAAGGCCCGCACGGGTGAACAGACGCAAAGGAAATGGTCCGTGTCGCTGCTAGACATCCGGGTTCCCGCGGTTCTGCTGCGGATCGACCGGAACCCCTTTCACCACGGCACCCTGGGGGCCGTGCGCTCGCTCGGCAGAGCCGGGGTGGAGGTCCACGTGGTCGCCGACTCCTCGGGAAGCCCGGTCAGCAGGTCACGCTTCGTCCGGCAGCTGCATCCGCCGCCGGCGCCGGGCGCGTCGCCCGCCGAGATCGCGGCCGTACTGCACCGGGTGGCCGCGCGGATCGCCCGCCCCGCGGTGCTGATCCCGATGGACGACGCGAGCGCCATCGCGGCCGGCCGGCTCCGCGCGGACCTCGCGCCCGACTTCCTGCTCCCGCAGCAGCCCGGCACCCTGCCCGAACGCGTCGCCGACAAGGCCGAGCTGGCCGAGGTGTGCGCGGCGGCCGGGATCCCGCACCCGCCGACCCTGGTCCCGGACAGCGCCGAGGAGACCGCCGCCGCGGTCCGCCGGCTCGGTCTGCCGGTGATCGCCAAGTGGAGCCGGCCCTGGCTGCTGCCGGCCGGGGCCGGGCTGCGCAGCACGGTCGTGGTGCGCTCGGCGCAGGAGGCGGTGGAGCTGTACCTGCGCAGCGAGGAGGCGGGCAGCAGGCTGCTGCTCCAGGAGTTCCTGGCGCCGGGCCCGGACCGCGACTGGTTCTTCCACGGCTACGCCGATCGCACCGGGCGGGTGCGCGCGGGCGGCCCCGGCCGCAAGCAGCAGGCGTGGCCGCGCGCCGCCGGGCTGACCGCGGTCGGCCTGTGGACGCCCAACCCGCAGGTCCGGGCGCTGGCCGAGCGGCTCACCGGCGAGCTGGGCTTCCGGGGCATCTTCGACCTGGACTTCCGGCGCTGCGGCAGCACCGGCCGCTACCACCTCCTCGACTTCAACCCCCGTCCGGGCGCCCAGTTCCGGCTCTTCGCCGACAGCGCCGGCCTGGATGTCGTACGCGCGCAGCACCTGGACCTGACCCACCGTCCGCTGCCGGACGGGGTGCCGCTGGCCGGCCGGGCGTTCGTGGTGGAGAACTACGCGCCGCTGAGCGCGCTGCGTCCGGCCCCGCGCGGGCGGGAGCTGGCCTGGTCCGCGCCGGACGACCGGGGGCCGGGCCTCGCGATGTGGGCGCTGTGGGGCCGGCATGTGGCGGGCCGGCTTCTCGGCCGGCTGCACGACGGGACCGCCGTCCCGGCACCGCGCCCGCACACCCCCGTGGTCCGCCAGGCCGGGGAGCCCCTCGTGCCCGCGCCCCAGCCCGGGGAACCCCTGGTGCCCGCCGCCCGGGACGAGGAGCTCACCGGTGTGGCCGGCGTCCCCGCCGCGCCCGGCGTCCCCGGCCTCTCCGGTCAGCCCGACCGGTCCGACGACGAGAAAGCGAGCAGCTGCTGATGTACGACCTGCTGGTGGTGGGCGCGGGCCCGTACGGCCTGTCCATCGCGTCCCACGCCTCCGCGGCGGGCCTGAACGTGCGGGTCCTCGGCCGCCCGATGGCGTCCTGGCGCGACCACATGCCCCGCGGGATGTTCCTGAAGTCGGAGCCCTGGGCCTCCAACCTGTCCGACCCCGACGCGCGTTGGCGGCTGGACGTCTACTGCGCGGGCCGCGGCGTGGCGGCCCGGCACGGGCAGCCGATCCCGCTGGAGATGTTCGCCGAGTACGGCCTGTGGTTCGCCCGCAACGCCGCGCCGCCCGTCGACGAACGCATGGTCACCCGGGTCGCGCCGCGCACCGGCGGCTTCGAGGCGACGACGGCGGACGGCGAGGTGCTGCGCGGCCGGACGGTCGCCCTCGCCGTCGGCGTCCTGCCGTTCGTCGAGATCCCCGCCACCGTGCGCGGCCTCTCCCCCGACCTGGTCACGCACAGCAGCCACCACGCCGACCTGAGCCGCTTCCGCGGCCGGGACGTCACGGTGCTCGGCGGCGGCCAGGCGGCCCTGGAGACGGCCGCGCTCCTCGCCGAACTGGACAGCCGGGTGAGGGTGCTGGTGCGCGCGGACGAGCTGTTCTGGAACGAGGTGCCGCCGCCCTGGCAGCGCCCGTGGTGGCAGTCGCTCCGCGCCCCGCACAGCGGGCTCGGTCCCGGCTGGCGCAACTGGTTCTACTCCGAGCGGCCCGGCCTGTACCGGCGGCTCGCCGAGCCGACCCGGACCCGGATCGCGGCGAGCGCCCTCGGCCCGGCCGGCGCCTGGTGGGTGCGGGAGCGGGTGGAGTCCGGGGTGGAGGTACTGCTCGGCCGCGAGGTCACGGCGGCGCGCGCGACGGCGGGCGGGGTGCGCCTGGACACCACGGTGCGCGGTGGCGGGCTGGGCACCCTGGAGACCGAACACGTCATCGCGGCCACGGGGTTCAGGGCGACCCGGGGGCGGCTCAGGCTGCTCGCCGACGACCTGCGGACGACCCTGGTGACCGGGGCCGACGGGGCTCCCGAGGTGGGCCGGGACTTCGAGTCCTCGTATCCCGGGCTGTTCCTGGCCGGTCTGGTCACGGCGGCGGGCTTCGGCCCGGCGATGCGCTTCGTGCACGGCGCCGGCTTCACCGCGCGGACGCTGGTGCGCGGGGTACGGCGGCGGCTGCGCTCGGGGCCGGCCGGCTGGGGCGTCCCGGCCGGCCGGCGGGAGTCCGCACCGGACACGGTACGGAGCTGACGGGCGGGTGCCGGGCCTCGGGGCGTCCGGCACCCGTCTCCGCTACGGCCGGCGGGCGGCCGCCCGTCCCCGGCGGTACAGGACCGCACCGCCCGCGAGGAGCACGGCGCTGGCGGCCGAGGTCGCGAGCACGGCGGCGCTTCCGGTGTGCGGCAGGCTGGGCGGCGTCCCGTGGTGCTGCCCGCCGTGCGGAGGCGTCCGGTCCGGCGGCGGGGACGTCGGCGGGTGCGTGGTGGCAGGCGGCGACGTCGGCGGCTTTGTCGCCATGGGCGGCGACGTCGGCGCGGGCGGAGTGTCTTCGCCGTACGCGGACGGAGTGTCTTCGCCGTACGCGGACGGGGTCCTGTCGCCGTACGCGGGCGGAGTGTCTTCGCCGTACGCCGACGGGGTTTCGCCGTACGCCGACGGGGTTTCGCCGTACGCGGACGGGGTCTTGTCGCCGTACGCGGGCGGGGTGTCGTCGCCGTAGGCCGCAGGCGTCTCGCGGACGTCGGGCGACGGGGTGGCGCCGGTCTCGCCGCCGGGGTCCACCTCGGAGCCGTGTCCCGAGCCCTCGCGCGCGCGGTCGCCGTCGTGCTCTCCCGAACCCCGGTCGTGCGCACAGGAGTTGCCGGCCGCCGGGCGCGACGCCGCGGCGGTGTCGGCCGAGTCGGCGCAGTCGTCGGCGGGAGCGCTCGCCGGGGTCCGGACGTCACGGCCCGACACGGCACCCTGCGAACCGGCCGCGATTCCGGTCGGATCCGTGCCGGCGAGCGCGGGACTGCCGTACAGGGACAGGATGCTCGTCGCGGCGGCGGCCGCGAGCATCCCCCTGCTGAGGGTCTGTCGCAATCTCGTTGTCTTCCTGCTTGACGAAGTGGAAAGCCGGCCTCGGACCGCTGATGCGAAGAACCGGCGGTCCGAGACCGGCCATGACACAGCCGGGAGGTTGGTGCGCTGTGTGACGCCGTCAGTCGTTGACGCAGGGGTTGCCGAGCGCCGGGTTCAGCAGGGCGATGACGTCGACGGTGTCGCCGCAGGCGTTGACCGGGACGTGGACCGGAACCTCGATCACGTCGCCGGAGATGGCGCCCGGGGAGTTGGAGGCCGTGCCCTGCGCACCGGCGTCGGCGAAGGCGGGGACGGCAGCGCCCAGCGCCAGGATGGCGCCGGCGATCACAGCAGCGGTCTTCTTCATGAACTTTCCCTTCTCTGCGGTCATGCCCGTATGTCGGCCGAAACCGAGCGAGCACAGCTTGAACGGCTCGCACCATGACCGGCAGGCTGTAGAACGAGGAATAGACAGTCGAAGAAACTACGGAACGCATTCCGTCGGTTAATTCACTCGAACGCCCTCACAGAATTGACATAAGAGAGGAAACGCTTCTTCGACGCTTCTTCCGGCGGCGGGAATTACGCGGCCACGACGAAAGCCCGCCCGGGAGCGCATGCACACGCGCTGCCCGGGCGGGCCTCTGCAGGACCGGGGTCACTGGTTGGCGACGCCGTTGGCCGCGAGGACCGCGATGTCGTCCAGGACGTGCGACACCGGCTCGTCGCCCTTGGCCTGGGTGGAGTTCTCGGCGCACTGCTGGTTCTGCGGCGCGGACAGGACCGGGATGTCCTGGGCCACCCCGACGGCGGCGATGAGGCCGAGGATCCCCTGGGCGTTCGCCTTCACGGGGAGACCGACACAGAGCTTGTTGAGCGAGCCCTGGACCAGGGTGGCCTGCGGGCTCATCTTGCCCTTGGTCACCGAGTTGCCGAACGACTCCTTGGCGTCGTTGCCGCTCGCGGAGGTGGTGCCGTGGTCGTTGCCGGTGGCAAGCGCCTGGGGGGCTGCCGCCGCCGACACACCTGCGACGGACACGGCGACCGCCGCCGCGGCCATTGCCTTCTTCAGCATTTCGCTATTCCTTTCCTGTCCTGGCTCCAGGCCAAGACGGACGTTCCTGCCCGGCATCAACCGCCCGCAACCGGAATGGTTGCGGCACCGGACGGCACGTCACCCGTTCGGACCGACGGCCGCCCGGAATTCCCCGGTAAACCGGGGTCGGCGCGCAATCCGTGGATTTCCGGAGCGTGGGCCATTGGAGTGAAGCGGAGCAACCAAACGGAGCGTTCGCAGTTGACCAGTGCGCTCCGGTGGACGGGGTGTCCTCAGAAGGGAACTGACAAGTGATCAAGAAGGTTCTGGCCGCCGCCGCAGTCGCAGCCTCCGTCGTCGGCGCCTCCGCTGCCGCCGCCTCGCCGGCCCTGGCCACGGGCAACGACCACGGCACCACCTCCGCCAGTGGCAACGGTGCCCAGCAGGCGTTCGGCAACTCCGCCACGTACGGCAACATGAGCCCCCAGCTGGCGCTCATCCAGGGCTCCTTCAACAAGCCCTGCATCGGCCTCCCGGCGAAGCTGAACCTCCAGGGCCTGGCCGGTCTGGGTGCCGTCGGCGTCCTTCAGGACGTGCCGATCCTGTCCGCGCCGCAGAACCAGCAGTGCGTCGAGAACTCCACCCAGGCCAAGGGCGACGAGCCGCTGTCGCACATCCTGGACGACATCTCCGCGCTGTCCGCGAACGGCACCGGCAACAAGTAGTCCGGAAGCCCTCCGGGCCCCGGCGCGAGGGCGCCGGTCGGCTGGTCCGACCGCGCTACGCCAATCGGGGCATACCACGCAACCTCGGCGAATCCGGGTAAGTTGACGATCACGCAGCTCCTCCCCGGAGTCCGCCTTTCGAAAGGGAACGAACATGAAGAAGCTGTGGGCAACCGCGGCCGTCGCCGTCACCGTCGCCGGTTTCGCTGCCACGGCCGCTCCCCAGGCCCTGGCCACCGGCAACGACAACGGCACCACCTCGGCCAGCGGCAACGGCGCCAAGTCGGAGTTCGGCAACTCGGCCACGTTCGGCGACCAGAGCCCGCAGCTCTCGCTGGTCCAGGGCTCGCTGAACAAGCCGTGCGTCGGCCTCCCGGCCAAGGCGAACCTGCAGGGTCTGATCGGTGCGGTCGCCGTCGGCGTCGCGCAGGACGTGCCGATCCTCTCCGCGCCGCAGAACCAGCAGTGCGTGGAGAACTCCACCCAGGCCAAGGGCGACGAGCCGCTGTCGCACATCCTGGACGACATCTCCGCGCTGTCCGCGAACGGCACCGCGAACCAGTAGTCCGCAGACGCCGCGGGCGGCGGGCCACCGGTTCCCCCGGTGGCCCGCCGCCTTTTGCTCACTTCCGGTACAGCGCCTCGATCTCGGCCGCGTACCGGGCGGTCACCGCGTGCCGCTTGACCTTCAGGGACGGCGTGAGCAGGCCGTTCTCCTCGTTGAACTCGCCCTCCACCAGGGCGAAGGCACGGATCGACTCGGCGCGGGAGACGGCCAGGTTGGCATGGTCGACCGCCTTCTGCACCTCGGCCCGCATCCGGTCGTCGCGCACCAGCTCGGCGAGCGGGGTGCCCGGCGGCAGTCTGCGTACGGCCAGCCAGTGGGCGACCGCCTCCGGGTCCAGCGTGATCAGCGCGGCGACGAACGGCCGGTTGTCGCCGACCACCAGGCACTGGCCGACGGGCGACCGGCTGCGCAGCCGGTCCTCCAGGACGGCCGGGGAGACGTTCTTGCCGCCGGAGGTGACCAGGATGTCCTTCTTGCGGCCGGTGATGGTGAGATAGCCGTCCTCGTCGAGGGCGCCGAGGTCGCCGGTCTCGAACCAGCCCTCGTCCGCCAGCACTTCGGCCGTCGCGGCCGGGTTGTTCCAGTACGAGCCGAACACCACCGCGCCCTTGATCAGCACCTCGCCGTCCTCGGCGATCCGGACGGCCGTCCCCGGGATCGGCTGCCCCACCGTGCCGGGGCGCGGCGCGAGCGGCGGCACGATCGTGGCGGCCGCACTGGTCTCGGTGAGGCCGTAGCCCTCGTAGACGACGATGCCGGCCGCGTGGAAGAACAGGTTGAGGTCGCGGTCGAGCGGTGAGCCGCCGCTGATGGCGTACCGCATCCGGCCGCCGAGTTCCTTGCGGATCCGGCGGTAGACCAGCAGGTCGTACAGCGCCCAGGCGGCGTACAGGCCGGGCCCGGGGCCTTTGCCCGTGCCGAGGAACCTGTTGAGATACGCCTCGGCGAACCGCACGCCGATCCGCTCCGCCCGGTCGAAGGAGGCGGCCCGGCCGATCTTCTCGGCGGTCGCCCGCCCGGTGTCGTGGATCTTCTCGAAGAGGTACGGCACCCCGACCAGGAACGTCGGCCGGAACTCCCGCAGCACGGGCCGCAGTTCGTCCGGCTTCACGCTCGGGAAGTGACCCATCTCGATGCGGCCCAGCAGGCAGGCGATCTGGAGCGTACGGCCCAGGATGTGGGCGAGCGGCAGGAAGAGCAGGGTGGACGCGGTCTGGCCGGTGACCGCCTGGAAGACGGGGTGCAGCAGCTCGACCGTGTTGGCGGCCTCGGCGTGCAGGTTGGCGTGGGTGAGGACACAGCCCTTGGGGCGGCCGGTGGTGCCGGAGGTGTAGCAGACGGTGGCGACCGTGTCGGGGGTGAGGCCGCCACGGCGTTTGGCCACCTCCTCGTCCGGGACCCCCTGGCCGAGGAGGGCGAGGTCGGCGAGCGCGCCGCCGTCGATTTCCCAGATGCGCGGGGGGCCGGAGTGGGAGGCGGTGCCGGTGGTGACCGTTGCGGTGTGCTGCGCGGTCTCGGTGACGACGTGGCGGGCGCCGGAGTCGCGGACGATCCACTCCACCTGCTCGGCGGAGGAGGTGGGGTAGACCGGGACGGTCACACCGCCGGCCGCCCAGACGGCGAAGTCGAGGACCGTCCACTCGTAGCGGGTCCGGGACATCACCGCGACGCGGTCGCCTGCGGCGAGGCCGGCGGCGATCAGGCCCTTTGCGGTGTCGGTCACTTGGGTGGCGAAGGCAGCTGCCGTGACGGCGCCCTCGCCGCGGCGGATGGCTGTCGAGTGGGGTGCCTCCGCCGCGTTGGTGTAGGGGAGGTCCGCGAGGGAGCCCGTCGTGAGCGGAGCGGCGAGGGGCGGGCGGCGCGCCTCCCGCACGACCCCGGCCTCGTCCTTGATGATTTCGACCTTGCCCCGGTCGGCCAGGTCGGTTCGTTGACGTGCTCGTTTGAGGTCGCTGCGTACGCTCATGGGGCGTCAACTTACTCGGAAGTAAGGGGAGGTCAATGGGTTCGGAGGGTTTGGAGTTCGGGTGCGGGTGAGTGGGGGCTGGTCGCGCAGTTCCTCCCCCAGCCTTCGGCCGGGGGTACCCCCAGCGCCCCCGAAGGGGTGCTTCAGCTCGCCTCCTGGATGGCCCTCGCGAGGTCCGCGACGTCCTTGTCCTCCGTCGTCCTTGCCAGCGTTGCGGCGCGGGCCTGGAGCTTTCCGAGACCCGGGCTCCCCGGCATGTCGTACTCCCCGTCCGCCAGTGCGTCCGCGAAGTAGGCCGCCACCGCCGTTACTTGGAAGCGCGGGGAGGCGGACCAGACGCTGTCGTGGAGGGCGTCGGTCTCCATCGAGCCCGTGTTCTCGTGCGGGGTGCGGGTGTCGGGGTCCAGCCAGCGGACCGTGGCCGTCGCGAGGTGGCCGTCCGTGTGCGGCTTGGTGCGGACGGCGTAGAGGGCGGTGACCGTGTGGCCGGGGCCGATCTCGCCGCCGTCGACCCTGTCGTCGCGGAAGTCCCGGTCGGCGACCTTGCGGTCCTGGTAGCCGATCAGGTGGAACTCGGCGACCGTGTGCGGGTCGAAGGCCACCTGGGCCTTGGCGTCGCGGGCCACCAGGTCGATGTTCTGCGGGAGTTGCCGGCAGAAGACGTCCGCGGCGGTCGCGGTGTCGGAGACGTACACCGTGTGGCCGTCGCCCTTGTCGGCCAGGCGTTCCATGAGCGCGTCGCCGTAGTCGCTGCCCACGCCGACGCCGAACAGGGTGATGCCGTACTCGCGGCGGTCGCCGTCGATGCGCCGGAGGATGGCGTTCGGGTCGGTCTCGCCGTCGTTGGCGAGGGCGTCGGAGATCAGGACGACGCGGTTGGTGGCGTTCTTGCGCAGGCCCTCGACGGCGGTGGCGTAGCCGGTCTCGACGCCCTCGCCGAGGTTGGTGGAGGAGAGTGCCTCGAGGCCGTCGACGGCGTCGTGGATCTCGGCGCGGTGGCCGCCGAGGCGAGTCATCGGGAGGACCGTCTCGGCGTGTTCGCTGAAGGTGACGAGCGCGACCGAGTCGTCGTCGCGCAGCCGGTCGGTCATCGTGTCCAGGGACTTCTTCGCGAGGTCGAGCCGGCCCGGTTCGCCCATGGAGCCGGAGACGTCGACGACGAAGGTGAGGGCGGCCGGGGGGCGGGCGCCGGGGTCGTCGTCGGTGGGGCGGGTGGCGAGGCCCACCCGGACCAGGGACCAGTCCGGCTTGCCGGTGCGGGCGCCGTCGACGGTGACCGTGAAGCCGTTGTGCTCGGGTGTGCGGTAGTCCTGGCGGAAGCTGTTGACGAATTCCTCGGGCCGGATCGTCGAGGGGTCGGGGCGGCCGCCGTCGGCGAGGGTGCGGCGGGCGTAGCCGTAGGAGGCGGTGTCGACGTCGAGGGCGAAGGTGGAGAGGTGGTCGGAGGGCGGGGCGGTCTCGTCGCCCTGGGCCGCGGACGGGGCCGGGGCCCCGGTGGCGATCGTGTAGTTCGGGCCGTTCGCGTGGTTCTCGTCCGCGCCGCAGGCGGTCAGCAGCAGGGTGCCCGCGGTGGTGAGGGCGAGCAGTGCCGCGCACGTCTGTCGTCGGGTCCGGTGTCGGTTCATCGGTGTGCCCCCTGTGCCGGTCGGAGTCGACGTCCTGACTTGTCGTCGACTGTGACGGCGCAGGGGGCCGGAACGTGCGCCCCGATGCGTTGCGGATGGATCTCGAAGAGGCCACGGACCATGGGCTCCGAGGCCGGAGGGAGATCGTCCGGTGACCTAGGAGACGATGTCCTTGCGGGCGAAACCGCGGAAGGCCAGCGCGAACAGCACCAGGGCGTACGTTATCGAGACCGCCGTGCCCTGGATCATGCCGGACCACTCCAGGTGGGGTTGTACGGCGTCCGCCCAGGCGAACTGCCAGTGCGCGGGCAGGAAGTCGCGCCAGTGGCCGAGGGCGGTGACCGCGTCCAGGACGTTGCCGACGATGGTCAGGCCGACCGCGCCGCCGACCGCGCCGAGGGGGGCGTCGGTCTTCGTGGAGAGCCAGAACGCGAGTCCCGCGGTGACCAGTTGGGACAGGAAGATGTACCCGACGACGATCACGAGGCGCTGGGCGGCGGTGGTGGTGTCGAGGGCGCCGCCGGTGGGGATCTGGAGGGGTCCCCAGCCGTAGGCGGCCGTGCCGACGGCCAGGGCGACCAGCGGCAGCAGGATCATCGCGGCCAGGCTCAGGCCGAGCGCGACGACCAGCTTGGACCACAGCAGGCGGGCCCTCGGCACGGGTGCCGCGAGCAGGTAGCGCAGGGAGGACCAGCCGGCCTCCGAGGCGACGGTGTCCCCGCAGAACAGGGCGACCGGGATGACCAGCAGGAAGCCCGCGGACACGAACAGGTTGACCGCGGCGAAGTTGGCACCGGACGCGGTGGCCGTGTCCAGCAGGGTGACCTGGCCGTTCTCCCTGCCCGGCTGGCCGCCGACGGCGAACGCGATCAGCAGCACGAAGGGCAGTACGGCCAGGATCGCGCCCATCACCAGGGTGCGGCGCCGCTTGAGCTGGCGGACCAGCTCGACGCGGAGCGGCAGGGTGCGGCCCGCCCGGTAGCCGGAGGCGACCGCGGCCTTCTCGGTGAGCGCGCTCACGCGGAACCTCCGATCAGGGTCAGGAAGGCGTCTTCCAGACGGCGGTGCGGGCCGACGGACGCCACCGGTACGTCGAGCCGGACGAGTTCGGCGACCAGGCGCGGGGCGCTGCCGCCGGGTTCCATGCGGACGAGCAGGCCGTCGTCCGTGCCGGTCACGGAGGCCACCCCGGGCAGCGCGGCCACCTTCTCCACGACCGGCTCCTCCAGCGGGGTGCCGGTGCCGACGAGGAGGGTGTCGCCGGAGCCGACGATGTCGGCGACCGGTCCGGCCTGGACGAGCCGGCCGCGGTCCATCACCACGAGGTGGGTGCAGGACTGCTCGACCTCGGCGAGGAGATGGCTGGAGACGATCACCGTGCGGCCGGCGGACGCGTAGCGGATCATCACCTCGCGCATCTCGCGGATCTGCGGCGGGTCGAGGCCGTTGGTGGGTTCGTCGAGGATGAGCAGGTCCGGCAGGCCGAGCATGGCCTGGGCGATGGCGAGGCGCTGGCGCATGCCCTGGGAGTACGTGCGGACCGCGCGGGCCAGCGCGTCGCCGAGGCCGGCGATCTCCAGGGCCTCCTCGATGTGGGAGTCCTCCGGCGGGCGCCCGGTGGCCTGCCAGTACAGCTCCAGGTTCTCCCGGCCGGACAGGTGCGGCAGGAAGCCGGCGCCCTCCACGAAGGCGCCGACCCGGGAGAGGACGGGGGCGCCGGGGCGGATGGCGTGGCCGAAGACCCGGACCTCGCCGCCGTCCGGCTTGATCAGCCCCATCAGCATGCGCAGGGTGGTGGTCTTGCCCGCGCCGTTCGGGCCGAGGAGGCCCAGCACCTGGCCTTTCTCCACGCGGAAGGACAGCTCCCGGACCGCGTACCGGTCGGCCGAACCGGCGTAGCGCTTGGTCAGGTCCGTTATCTCAAGCGGGACTTCGGCGAGCGCCGGGGCGGGGGCCGGGCCGGCGGTGCGGCGGCGGCCGGTGAGCAGCAGGGCCAGGGCGGCCACCGCGCCGGCCAGCGGCAGCCACCACACCCAGGCGGGCAGCGGTGCGGCGGCCGTGTCCACCCTGGGTGCCGTCGGCACGCTCAGGGGGCTCCTGAGGGAGACGGTGTAGGTGGCCGGGGCGGCCGGGGAGGCGTAGCCGAGGTCGGTGGAGGCGAGGACCAGGCGCAGCCGGTGGCCCTTCTGCACCTCGTGGTCGATGGCCGGGAGGGTGATCGTGACGTCCTTGCCGGCCTTGGCGCCCTCGACGCGGACCGGGGTGACCAGCTGGGAGGGCAGCACCTGCTGGGTACCGTCCGGGCCGACGTCGTACACCTTGCCGAAGAGCACGGCGTCGTCGCTGGTGGAGGTGAGGTGGACGGTGGCCGTGGGGGTGCCGGTGATCTGCACGGTGTCGGTCACCGGTGCCGAGTCGAAACGGGCGTACTGGCCCGGGAAGTCGAGGGAGATGCCGACGCCGAGGGAGGAGAGCTGGGCGAGGCCGCCGGAGCCGCCGAGGCCGGGCAGCGCGGAGACGCCGGGCGGGCTGGCGCCGGCCGGGTTGGCGACGCGCTGGGTGCCGCCCTTCAGGGTGATGTCCTTCCGGTCGCTCTCCAGGCCGGGGTAGCTGTCGGCGGTCGCGCCGCGCAGCTGGGCGGCGCCGTCGGTGGAGTCGACGCCGCCGGTGCGGGTGATCCGGAAGGCGGGCCCGGTGTCGGTGGCCTTGTCACCCTTCAGGTACCGGTCGAACCACGACGTGACCCGGCCCTCGACACGGCTGGTCTCCAGGTCACCGCCGTCGTGACCGCCGGCGATCCAGTCGACGTCGACGGGGGCGCCGTTGGCCTTGATGGCCTTCGCCGCGGCATCGGACTGGGCGAGCGTGAAGAGTGAGTCGGTCTGCCCTTGGAAGAGCAGCGTCGGCACCTTGATGCGGCTGCCGACGGCCGAGGGCGACCGCTCTTCGAGGAGCTTGACCGCGGCGGCGTCCGGCCTGCCCGACTCGGCGACCCGGTCGTACATCGCGCACAGCTCGGGCTGGAAGTTGGCGCAGCCGCCGCCGGTGTTGAAGAAGATCCCGGCCCACAGCTTCTTGAAGACGCCGTTCGGGAACAGGGCGTCCGCGAGGTTCCAGTACGTGATGGACGGGGCGATGGCGTCCACGCGGTGGTCGTAACCGGCGGCGAGGAGGGAGATCGCGCCGCCGTACGAGCCGCCCGCCATCCCGACGCGCGGGTCACCGGCCTTGTCGAGCCGGACCTGGGGCTGCTTCGCCAGCCAGTCGATGAGCCTGGAGACGTCGGCGACCTCGCCCTTCGGGTCGTTGAGGCCGATCTTCCCGGTGGACCTGCCGAAGCCGCGGGCGGACCAGGTGAGGACCGCGTAGCCGTCGCGGGCCAGGTCCTCGGCCTCGGCGCGCATGTCGTCCTTGCTGCCGCCGAAGCCGTGGGCGAGGAGGACCGCGGGGCGTCGGCCGGTGCCGGCGGCGGTGAAGAACGAGGTGTCGAGACGCACCCCGTCCACGGCCATGACCTTGTCGGTCCGGTGCACCGGGGACGGGTCGTCCGAGGCGACGGCCGTCCACGTGCCGGCGCCGCCGAGCACGACGACGGCGGCCGCGGCGGCCAGCAGCCGCCGCGGCCGCCCGAGCAGCGCTCGCAGGCCGGGGGGTCGAAGATCCATGCTTCAACGGTACGGGTATGGACCGACGTCCGACGCCGACGGTGGGGTGAACCCGGCGCCATCCCCGCGGCGTACGGCGGCGTCCACCTGTACTCCGGGTGCGGTACATCGGGTTGACACGCCCGCCGGACACGAACGCTCAACCGCCGCTCCCCCGAGCACCACCACGCACCCGATCCCGCCGCCAACGGCGGACTCCGGCGGTGCCGAACCGGGCGGTGGATCCCCGCGGGCCGGTGGGGGCCGGTCGCGCAGTTCCCCGCGCCCCCGACGTCGGCCACCCGGCCCGGCGCTCACAACCCGCCGCCGCTCCACACAATCCCGCCGCAACGGCGACCAGCCATTCGGCGGTGCCGAACCGGGCGGTGGGGGCCGGTCGCGCAGTTCCCCGGGCTCCTGAGGTCGGCCAGCCGGCCCGGCGACTACGCCTGGGCGTCGTCCGGGATGGAGACCACCCAGTGGGTTTCCTTGCGGGGGCGGAGGTACAGGGCCCAGTAGAGGGTGGCGGCGGCGGTGATGCCGCCGGTCCAGAGGAGGTAGATCGTTTCCTGCTGGGTGAGGATGTAGCCGAGGACGGCGATGAGGAGGATCGGCATCGCGGGCCAGAGCGGCATGCGCCAGGCCGGGGTGTGCTTGTAGTGGCCTCGGCGGGCGAGGAGGGCGGCGACGGCGACGAGGAGGTACATGCCGGTCACCGAGACGCCCGTCACGCCGTACAGGGTGTCCAGGTTGACGAAGCAGAGGACGGCGCCGGGGACGCCGACGGCGAGGGTGGCGACCCAGGGGGAGCCGAAGCGGCCGAGGCGGGAGAGGGCGCTGTTGACCGGGGCCGGCCAGGCCTTGTCGCGGGCCGAGGCGAACAGGACGCGGGAGTTCTGGATGACCATGACGATGCCCGCGTTGATGATCGCGAGGGCCACGCAGAGGCTGACGAAGGTGCCGACCGCGGAGTTGGACCAGGCCGTGACCATGGAGCTGATGTCACCGCCGGTGAGGGCCTTGAGGTCGGTCGCGCCCATGGTGATCGCGGCGACCGGGACGAGGATGACCACCGTGGAGATCGCGAGGGTGGCGAGGACCGTACGGGCGACGTTGCGGCGCGGGTCCTCCAGTTCCTCGGAGAGGTAGACCGCCGTCGAGAAGCCCTGGGTGACGAAGAGGGCGATGGCCAGGCCGGAGACGACGAGCATCGCGGTGACGGTCGTGGTGTGCCCGCCCGTGTCCGCGACCTGCATCGAGGTGAGGCTGCCGACGCCCCGGTGGCTGTGGGAGAAGCCCAGCACCGCCACCACGCCGGCCGCGATGACCTCCAGGACCAGGAAGATGCCGGTGATCCAGGCGTTCGCGCGCAGGTCCAGCAGGCCGGCGAGGGTCGCGAGGAGCATCACTCCGGCGCCGGTCATGGCCGGGTCCAGGTGCACGATCGGGGCGAGGTAGTCGGCCGTGCCCATCGCGATCACCGGGGGCACGATCATCACGACGAGGAGGGAGAGGACGAAGACCAGCCAGCCGGCGAGACGGCCCGCCATCGTCGAGACCATCGCGTACTCGCCGCCCGCGCTGGGGATGAGCGTGCCCAGCTCGGAGTAGCAGAACGCCACGGCGATACAGAGGAGGGAGCCGATCGCGATCGTGAGGGCGGTGGCGGTCCCGAGAGAACCGAACAGGTCGGGGACGACCACGAAGAGCGTGGAGGCCGGGGTGACGCAGGAGAGGGTGAGGAGGGTGCCGCCGACTACTCCGATGGAGCGCTTGAGCGTCTTGGGGCTGTCGGACGCCTCTGTGGCGGCGTTCTCGACAGGGCGGAGCGTGTCGGTCATGCGGCGGTTCCGATCGACTCTGGTGGATGCCTCCGGGCGGCTGAACTGAGCGCATGGAACCCCGACGAAAACCATTGCGTCAATGGCTGTTTACCTTCGGATTCCGCACTCGTAAAGCAAGGCCAGCCACATCGCTTTCGTAGGAACAAGCGGCAGGATGCCGAAATCATCAAGCTTATGATCCGCATGACCTTGGTTTCGAAGGTCATGAACGCAAAGAACTTAAGTCACCCGTTTCATCCCATGAAAACGAGAACCGCAGCACGGTCGGCAAAAAAAATCGGGGCCGTCCGGTATCCGGACGGCCCCGACAGGGTCAGGCGGCCACGCTCAGTGGTTGCGCGGGAAGCCCAGGTCGACGCCCGCGGGCGCGTCCGCCGGGTCGGGCCAGCGGGTGGTGACGACCTTGCCGCGGGTGTAGAAGTGCGTGCCGTCGTTGCCGTAGATGTGGTGGTCGCCGAAGAGCGAGTCCTTCCAGCCACCGAAGGAGTGGTAGCCGACGGGGACCGGGATCGACGCCGACCATGCCGGCCTCGATCTCCAGCTGGAAGCGGCGGGCGGCGCCGCCGTCCCGGGTGAAGATCGCGGTGCCGTTGCCGAAGGGGGAGGCGTTGATCAGCGCCACGCCCTCGTCGTACGTCTCCACGCGCAGGACGCACAGCACCGGGCCGAAGATCTCGTCCTGGTACGCCTTGGCGGTGGTGGGCACCTTGTCGAGCAGCGAGATGCCGATCCAGTGGCCGTCCTCGAAGCCGTCGACCGTGTAGCCGGTGCCGTCCAGGACGACCTCGGCGCCCTCGGCGGCGGCGCCGGAGACGTAGGAGGCCACCTTGTCGCGGTGGACGGCCGTGATCAGCGGGCCCATCTCGGAGGTGGGGTCGTTGCCGGGGCCGATCTTGATCTTCTCGGCGCGCTCGCGGATCTTCGCCACCAGTTCGTCGCCGATCGCGCCCACCGCGACCACGGCCGAGATGGCCATGCAGCGCTCGCCGGCCGAGCCGTAGGCCGCGGAGACGGCCGCGTCGGCCGCCGCGTCCAGGTCGGCGTCCGGGAGGACCAGCATGTGGTTCTTGGCCCCGCCGAGGGCCTGGACGCGCTTGTGGTTGGCGGAGGCGGTGGTGTGGATGTAGCGGGCGATCGGGGTCGAGCCGACGAAGGAGACCGCCTTGACGTCCGGGTGCTCCAGAAGCCGGTCCACGGCCACCTTGTCACCGTGCACGACGTTGAAGACACCGTCGGGCAGGCCGGCCTCGGCCAGCAGCTCGGCGAGCTTGATCGAGGCCGAGGGGTCCTTCTCGGACGGCTTGAGGACGAAGGTGTTGCCGGTCGCGATGGCGATCGGGAACATCCACATCGGGACCATCGCCGGGAAGTTGAACGGCGTGATGCCCGCGACCACGCCGAGGGGCTGGCGGATCGAGGAGACGTCCACCCGGGATGCGACCTGCGTGGACAGCTCGCCCTTCAGCTGCACGTTGATGCCGCACGCCAGGTCGACGATCTCCAGGCCGCGGGCGACCTCGCCGAGGGCGTCGCTGTGCACCTTGCCGTGCTCGGCCGTGATCAGCTCGGCGATCGCGTCCCGGTTCGCGTCCAGCAGGGCACGGAAGCGGAACAGGATCTCCGTGCGCTTGGCCAGCGAGGACTGGCCCCAGGACACGAAGGCGTCCTTGGCGGCGGCGACCGCGGCGTCGACCTCGTCGACCGACGCGAACGCGACCTTCGTGGTGACCGCGCCGGTGGCCGGGTCGGTGACCGGCCCGTAGTTGCCCGACGTGCCGTCGACGGACTTGCCGCCGATCCAGTGGTTGACGATCTTCGTCATGACCGGTTACTCCTTCACAGATGGCGGCGTCGGGTCGAGACGTGCCGTTCGTACAGCTCACGTGCCTTGACCGCGGACGATCGGGTCGCGGTCTCGGCCACAGGTACATCCCACCAGGCCTGCGCGGGAGGCGGGCCCGACACAGTGTCGGCCGTTTCGGTCTCCACGTAGACACATGTGGGGGTGTCGGCGGCCCGCGCCTCGGCGAGCGCCGCGCGCAGGTCCCGGACAGTCTTCGCGCGCAGGACGCGCATGCCGAGGCTGGCCGCGTTGGCGGCCAGGTCGACGGGGAGCGGGGCGCCCGTGAAGGTGCCGTCGTCCGAGGTGAAGCGGTACGCGGTGCCGAACCGCTCGCCGCCCACCGACTCGGAGAGCCCGCCGATGGAGGCATAGCCGTGGTTCTGCACCAGCAGCACCTTGACGGCTATGCCCTCCTGCACGGCGGTGACGATCTCCGTCGGCATCATCAGATACGTGCCGTCGCCGACCAGCGCCCACACGTTCCGCTCCGGCGCCGCGAGTTTCACCCCGATGGCGGCCGGTATCTCGTAGCCCATGCACGAGTAGCCGTACTCCACGTGGTACTGGTCCCGCGCCCGCGCCCGCCACATCCGGTGCAGGTCGCCGGGGAGCGAGCCCGCCGCGTTGATCAGTACGTCCGTCTCGTCGACGAGCGCGTCCAGGGCGCCGAGGACCTGCGGCTGCGTCGGCCGGATGTCGGGCTCGTCGGCCTCGTAGCAGGCGTCGACGCGCTGCTCCCAGCGCTCCTTGTCCTCGGTGTACTCGGTGACGTACGAGTCGGCGGTCCGGTGGCCGTCCAGGGCCCGGCGCAGTGCCGCGAGACCGCTGCGGGCGTCCGCGACCAGGGGCAGGCCGGCCAGCTTGTGGCCGTCGTACGCGGCGATGTTGAGGTTCAGGAAGCGGACGTCCGGGTTCTCGAAGAGGGTGCCGGAGGCCGTGGTGAAGTCGGTGTAGCGGGTGCCGACGCCGATCACCAGGTCGGCGGTGCGGGCGAGTTCGTCGGCGGTGGCGGTGCCGGTGTGGCCGACGCCGCCGACGTCCTGCGGGTGGTCCCAGCGGAGCGAGCCCTTGCCGGCCTGGGTCGAGGCGACCGGGATGCGGGTGGCCTCGGCGAACTCGGTGAGGACGGCCTCGGCGCGGCTGTGGTGGACCCCGCCGCCCGCGATGACCAGGGGCCTGCGCGCGTTCCTGATCGCCGTCACGGCCGCGGCGAGTTCGGCGGGGTCGGCGCCCGGCCGCCGTACGGTCCACACCCGTTCGGCGAAGAACTCCTCCGGCCAGTCGTACGCCTCGGCCTGCACGTCCTGGGGCAGGGCGAGGGTGACGGCGCCGGTCTCGACGGGGTCGGTGAGGACCCGCATGGCGGCGAGGGCGGAGGGGATCAGCTGCTCGGGGCGGTTGATCCGGTCGAAGA
Source organism: Streptomyces sp. (assembly GCF_019510245.1). Classification (GTDB taxonomy): domain Bacteria; phylum Actinomycetota; class Actinomycetes; order Streptomycetales; family Streptomycetaceae; genus Streptomyces. The sequence goes on from NZ_JAEKKT010000154.1 coordinate 51,677, forward strand.
ACTTCGAGACGGGCCGGAGGGTGTCGTTCACGGACACGTCGGCCGCGTGCGGGACTTCGAGCTGCTGGAGGACCGGGTCGGCGGGGCGGGTGGCGAAGACGTCGCCCGGCAGGAGGAGGACCGGGAGGTGGTTGACGGTGGCGAGGGCGGCGCCGGTGACCAGGTTGGTGGCGCCCGGGCCGATGGACGTCGTCACGGCGTGGGTGGAGAGACGGTTCGATTGACGCGCGTAGCCCACCGCCGCGTGCACCATGGCCTGTTCGTTACGGCCCTGGTGGTACGGCATCTCGTCCCGGTGCTCCAGGAGCGCCTGGCCGAGGCCGGCCACGTTGCCGTGGCCGAAGATGCCCCAGGTGGCGCCGATCAGGCGGCGGCGCTCGCCGTCCCGCTCGGTGAACTGGACGGCGAGGAAGCGGACAAGCGCTTGCGCGACGGTCAACCGAATCGTCATCGGTAACCCTCCGTGTGGTCCGGGTGGAAGCAGATCCGCCACTCCCGCGTCGCACCGGGCCCCGCCATGACGTTCAGGTAGTACATGTCGTGCCCGGGCTGCGCGATCGACGGGCCGTGCCATCCGTCGGGAACGAGCACGGCGTCGCCGGAGCGGACCTCGGCGAGGACGTCCGTACCGCCCTCACGGGAGGGGAATACGCGCTGATACCCGATACCGTTCGGTCCGTCGATCTCGAAGTAGTAGATCTCCTCCAGCTCCGACTCCTCGCCGGGCCGGTGCTCGTCGTGCTTGTGCGGCGGGTAGGAGGACCAGTTGCCGCCGGGCGTGATCACCTCGACGGCGATGAGCTTGTCGCAGTCGAAGGCGGACGCGGACGCGAAGTTGCGCACCCGGCGGGCGCTGGTGCCGCTGCCGCGGTCTTCGACGGGGACCTCCGGCGCGGGGCCGTAGCGGGCGGGGAGTCGTCGCTCGCACTTCGCTCCTGCCAGGGCGAAGCGGCCTCCCGCGCCGGAGGCGATCTGGACCTGGGCGTCCCGGGGCACGTACGCGAAGTCGGAGACTCCGCTGAACACGCTCTCCCGGCCCAGGATCTGGAACTCGTTTCCCTCTGTTTGCACCGTACAACCGCCCTGCAGCGGAAGCACGATCCACTCGCTGTCCCCGGTGGTGAACAAATGCGTTCCCCCCGGGGCCAGTTCGACGATCCTCAGGCTGCTGTGCGCCCAGCCGGCCCGCTTGGGGTCGATGTCGAGCGCGTACTGGGCGTTCGCGGTCGAACCCTTGGTGAGGTGCAGCTCGCTGGTCGTCATCTTCTCGCCCTCACAGGAGTCCGACAGCGGTGTCCACGGCGGCGGCCACGTCGCCGTCCGCCGGGTACAGCAGCGAGCGGCCGACCACCAGACCGCGCACGGTGGGGAGTTGCAGGGCGCTGCGCCACTTCTCGTAGGCACCGGCTTGTTCCTCGACGGAGCCGCCGACCTCGCCGCCCAGGAGGACGGCGGGGAGGGTGGACGTCTCCATGACCTGGGCCATGTCGTCGGGGTTGTCCGTCACCGGCACCTTGAGCCAGGTGTAGGCCGAACTCCCGCCCAGGCCCGAGGCGATGGCGATGGACTTGGTGACCGCCTCGGGGGACAGGTCGTTCCTGACCTTGCCCTCGGGGGTGCGGCGGCTGATGAACGGCTCGACGAAGACCGGCAGCCTGCGTGCGGCCATGTCGTCGATGGCGCGGGCGGTGGACTCCAGGGTGGTCAGCGAGCCCGGGTCGTCGTAGTCGATGCGTAGGAGCAGCTTGCCGGCGTCGAACCCGAGGCGCTGTATGTCCTCGGCGCGGTGGCCGGTGAAGCGGTCGTCGAGCTCGAAGGAGGCACCCTGCAGTCCGCCCCGGTTCATCGAGCCCATGACGACCTTGCCGTCGAGGGCGCCGAGCAGGAGCAGGTCGTCCAGGATGTCGGCGGTGGCGAGGACGCCGTCGACGCCGGGCCGGGACAGCGCCAGGCAGAGCCGCTCCAGCAGCTCGGCCCGGTTGGCCATGGCGAGCCGGTCGCCGCCCACGCCGAGGGCGCCGCGGGCCGGGTGGTCGGCCGCGACGATCATCAGCTTGCCGTCCTCGTTGAGGAGCGGGCGGCGGGAGCGCCGGGCGGCCGCCTCGGCGATGGCCTCGGGGTGGTGGGTGCGGGTGTGGACGAGGGCGGAGATGTCCACCTTCACCTGCGAGGCGGGGGCGCCGGCGCCGCCCTCGTGGTGCGCGCCCGCGACGCGGCCCGCCCTCACAGCACCGCTCCGGCGGCGAGCGCGGCGTCGATCTCTTCGCGGGTCGGCATCGCGGAGGAGCACTCCAGGCGGGAGGCGACGATCGCGCCGGCCGCGTTGGCGTGCCGCATGGTCTTCTCCAGGTCCCAGCCTTCGAGCAGGCCGTGGCAGAGGCTGCCGCCGAAGGCGTCACCGGCGCCGAGGCCGTTGAGGACGTTCACGGGCAGCGGCGGGACCTCGGCGGAGTCGCCGTCGCGGCTGACGGCGAGGACACCCTTGGGGCCCTGCTTGACCACGGCGATCTCGACACCCGCGTCGAGGAGGGCCTGGGCGGCGGCCTGCGGCTCGCGCACGCCGGTCGCGACCTCCACCTCGTCGAGATTGCCGACGGCGACGGTGGTGTGCTTCAGCGCCTCGGCGTAGAAGGGCCGGGCGGCGTCCGGGTCCTTCCAGAACATCGGGCGCCAGTCCAGGTCGAAGACGGTCGTGCCCGCCTTGGCCCGGTGGGCGAGGGCCGCGAGGGTCGCCGTACGGCTGGGCTCCTCGCTCAGGCCGGTGCCGGTGATCCAGAAGATGCCGGCGTCGCGGACGGCGTCGAGGTCCAGCTCGTGGGCGTCGATCTCCAGGTCCGGGGCCTTGGGCTGCCGGTAGAAGTACAGCGGGAAGTCGTCCGGCGGGAAGATCTCGCAGAACGTGACCGGGGTGTTCAGGCCGGGGACCGGGGTGACCCAGCGGTCGTCCACGCCGAAGCCCTGGAGGGCCTCGTGCAGGTAGGCGCCGAAGGCGTCGTCACCGGTGCGGGTGATGACGGCGGTGTTCCGGCCGAGGCGGGCGGCCGCCACGGCCACGTTCGTCGCCGAACCGCCGAGGAACTTGCCGAAGGACGACACCTGGGCGAGCGGGACTCCGGTCTGGAGTGGATAGAGATCCACCCCGATCCGCCCCATGGTGATCAGGTCGTACGCCATCGGCTTCCCTTCGTCATGGCTCTCCCGTGGTTTGTAGTCCGGGAGGGCAGGTCGTGTCAATGGTTTGTCCGGACATTCTGACGAGAAGGGGGTGTTGAAGAGCACCACGCCGTCGTTCGTGCCGATGTCAACGCGCCCCGCCGACGAGCCCACGCGCGCCTGTGCTCCGGCTGTGTCACAAACTCCCCCCTTGTGTCACGCATGTCGCGCATACGCGGGCTCTCGGTCACACCCGGCCCACAGCCGCTTGCCCTTGCTCACTCTCCGTCGTTCACCGGGCACAGGCTGATCGCCAGCGCAGCGCCCGGCTCCCCCGACGACCGCCTCCGGTCGCCCCCGTGGTGCGCGCAGGGAGGTGCATCTCATGACCGACCGAAGGCTCTGGTCCTACAAGGAGATCGCGGCACACATCCGGGTACAGCCGGACACCGTCCGCTCCTACCGCAAGCACGGGCTGCTTCCCCCGCCCGACCGCGTCGAGGGCGGCAAGCCCTACTGGTACGCCGACACGGTCCGGGCCTGGGTCGCCTCCCGGCCGCGCAACCGCGGGCGCGGCGACTTCTGAGCCCGGTCGCGGGAGGCCCCGCCCGCCGGGGCGGGGCGCGACCGGGTCAGGCCCGGGGCTCGATGACCGTCACGCCCGCCGCCGGTGCCCGGTCCATCGCGGCCAGGGCCGCCGGGGCCGCGTCCAGGGTGATCGTCGAGGTGACCAGGAGGTCGGGGCGCAGGGCGCCGGCGCGGACCAGTTCGAGCATGGCGGGGTAGGTGTGGGCCGCCATGCCGTGACTGCCGAGGAGCTCCAGCTCCAGGGCGATCGCGCGGGCCAGCGGCACGGGGGTGTTGCCGTCCGGGGACGGCAGCAGACCCACCTGGACATGGCGGCCGCGACGGCGCAGGGAGTTGACCGAGGCGGCCGAGGTGGCCGGCGAGCCGAGGGCGTCCAGGGAGAGGTGGGCGCCGCCGGAGGTCAGGTCGCGGACCGCCGCCGCGGGGTCCCCGGAGTCCGCCGCGTCCACGGCGTGGACCGCGCCGAACTTCCTTGCCAGGTCGAGGGCCTGGGGCGACACGTCGACCGCCGCCACCCGCGCCCCGGATGCCGCCGCGATCATCACCGCCGACAGGCCCACGCCCCCGCAGCCGTACACCGCCACCCACTCCCCCGCCGCGACCCTGCCCTGCTGCACCACGGCCCGGAAGGCGGTGGCGAAGCGGCAGCCCAGGGAGGCGGCGGTGGCGTACGACATGCCGTCCGGGATCGCCACCAGGTTCACGTCGGCGTGGTCCAGCGCCACGTACTGGGCGAAGGAGCCCCAGTGCGTGAAACCGGGCTGGGTCTGGCGTTCGCAGACCTGCTGGTCGCCGGCCGCGCAGGACGGGCAGCTGCCGCAGGCGCAGACGAAGGGGACGGTGACCCGGTCGCCGGGGTGCCAGGCGGTCACCCCGGCGCCGACCTCCTCGACGACCCCGGCCAGCTCGTGGCCGGGGACGTGCGGGAGGGTGATGTCCGGGTCGTGGCCCTGCCAGCCGTGCCAGTCGCTGCGGCAGAGGCCGGTGGCCTCCACGCGGACGACCACTCCGTGGGGGGCCGGGTGGGGGTCGGGGACGTCCCGTACCTCGGCGAGGGTGGCGTAGTGGTCGAAGACGACGGCTCGCATCGCGCGTGCTCCTTTCGGGGGCTGCGCGAAGGGTAAGCGCTCCGCTGGGAGTGCCGTGATGGGCGGCGTGCCGACTGCCGACTGCCGACTGCCGACTGCGGCGCCGTCGTGGCTGGTCGCGCAGTTCCCCGCGCCCCTTTGGGGCGCGTTTGGCTCAGGCGCGTCCGACGGGGGCCGCGTCCGGGCGGGGCGCGATTGGCTCAGGCGCGTCCGACGGGGGCCGCGTCCGGGCGGGGCGCGATTGGCTCAGGTGCGTCCGATCGGAGCCGCGTCCGGGCGGGGCGCGATTGGCTCAGGTGCGTCCGACGGGGGCTTCTGGGGTTCGCTCTCGCTCAGGCCGAAGCGGGCGTGGAAGCGGCGTAGGGGGGTCGGTGACCACCAGGTGGCCTTGCCCGTCAGGCGCATGATGGCCGGGACCAGGAGGCTGCGGACGACCATCGCGTCCATCAGGACGGCCAGGGCGATGCCGAGGCCCAGCATCTTGGTGTTGGTGACCCGGGAGGTGCCGATCGCCACCATCACCACCGCCAGGATGATCGCCGCCGCCGTGATCAGGCCTCCGGTGCGCTGCAGGCCGAGGCGGACCGCCCGCTCGTGGTCGCCGGTCCTGTCGTACTCCTCCTTGATGCGGGAGAGCAGGAACACCCCGTAGTCCATCGAGAGGCCGAAGGCCACGCAGAACATCAGCACCGGGAGTGTGGTCTCGATCGAGCCGGGGCTGGTGAAGCCCAGCAGGTTCGAGAGGTGGCCGTCCTGGAAGACCCAGACCACCGCGCCGAACATCGCCGTGAGGCTGAGCGCGTTGAGCAGGACCGCCTGCAGGGGGATGAGGACGCTGCCGGTGAGGAGGAAGACCAGCAGCAGGGTGACGATCGCTATGATCGCCGCCGCCCAGGGCAGGCGCTGTGCGATGGCGTGCTTGGAGTCGACCAGGACCGCCGCCGTGCCGGTCACCTTCGTGTCGAAGGGGGTGTGCAGCGCGCGCACCTCACCCACCAGGCGCTGGGCGCCGTCGTCCACCGACTCGCCCTTCGGCTGCACCGTGAAGTAGGCCGCGTCCCCCTTGACCAGGGGACCGGTCACCCCGGCCACCTCCGGCAGGGACGCCACCCGCTTCCTGTACGCCGTGTACTGCGCCCGGGTGGCCCCGCCCTCGGCCAGGACTTCGAGGTCGCCGCCGGGGTTGCCCGGGAAGCCGTCCCGGATGTGCTGCTGGACGACGTGGGACTCGGCGCCGGCAGGGAGCTGGCGGTCGTCGGCGGTGCCGAACTTCACGCCGAGGAACGGCAGTCCGAGGACGATCAGGAAGGCCGTGGTGGCGACGGCGAAGAGCGGGGCGCGGCGCATCACCAGGGTCGCGGCGCGGGCCCAGGCCGTGCCCTCGGCGCCCGAGGGCCGGGCTTTCCGGCCCCTGCGGAACAGCCGCCGCAGGTCCAGCGCGTTGACCCGGTCGCCCAGCAGGATCAGCGCCGCCGGGAGCAGGATCAGGGCGGCCGCCGCGGCCAGCAGGACCACCGCTATGCCGGCATAGGCGAACGAGCGGAGGAAGTACTGGGGGAAGACGAGCATCGCCGCCAGGGAGACGGCCACCGTCAGGGCCGAGAACAGCACGGTGCGGCCCGCGGTGCGCAGTGTCGTGCCGACCGCCGTCAGCGGGTCGGCACCCGTGGCCAGTTCCTCGCGGAAACGGCGGACGATGAAGAGGGCGTAGTCGATGGCCAGGCCGAGGCCGAGGGCCGTGGTCAGGTTCATCGCGAAGACCGAGACGTCCGTGAAGGACGTGATGCCGCGCAGGACCGCGTTCGTGCCGAGGATGGCGACGATGCCGATGCCCAGCGGGAGCAGGGCCGCGATCGCGCTGCCGAAGACCATCACCAGCAGGACCAGGGTGACGGGCAGGGCGATCAGCTCGGCGCGGGCCAGGTCCTCCTTGATGATCGTCTGCATGTCGCTGCGGACCGCCACCATGCCGCCGACCTTCACCGTCACCGGTCCGTGCGCGCCCCGGTAGTGCGGGGCGATGCGGTCCAGGGTGTCGGCCGCCGCCTTCTCGTCACCGGTGATGCGGGCCGCGATCAGGGCCTCGTGGCCGTCCTCTGCGCGCAGGGACGGTGACCCGGTCTGCCAGTACGAGCCGACACCCATGACGCCCTTCTCGCCGGACAGCCGGGTGGCGAGGGCCTTCGCCTCGGCCGCCACCGCCGGGCTGTCCACCGAGCCGCCCCGCGCGTCCACCAGGAGGAGCAGGTTGGGCTGGGAGTCCGGGAACTCGCGCTCCAGCGCCTTCGTCGCGTACGTCGACTCGGCGGCCGGGTCCTCCCAGCCGCCGCTGCCCAGCCGGTCGGCGACCCCGCTGCCGGCCAGCACGGCGAGCGCGGTGATCACCAGGGCGAGCAGCAGGGAGAGCCGGGGGCGGGCGGTCACGAACCTGGTCCAGCCTCCCGGGCGGGCCCCGCTCCCGGGCTCCGAGGGCTTGCTGACTTCGGTCATCCTGCGGTGTCCCCTTCACCGTGACCACTGCCTGCCGGTACGCATCCGCTTCGTGCACAGGGCAGCATGGGTCGGCCATTGCCTTTTAGACTGGCAAACACGAGTCGTCGCTCGCGTTCCATCAGAATGCGAGCGACCGCTCGTGTTTGTCAATCGCGTTCGAAGAGCTGGGGATAACGCGTGCCCGACAAGCCCGACATGCCAGAGCAGCCCGGCGACACGGCCCCGGGCAAGGAGCAGCCGCGCCGGCGGCAGGCCCGCGGCGAGCGGCGCATCCAGCAGCTGCTCGAAGCCGCCGCCTCGGTCTTCTGCACCACGGGCTACACGGCCGCCAGCACCAACGCCATCGCCCGCGAGGCCGGTGTCTCCCCCGGCACGCTCTACCAGTTCTTCCCGAACAAGGAGGCGATCGCGGTCGAGCTCGGCGGCCGGCTCATGCACGACCTGCGGAACACCTACGGCGAGGCGCTCGCGCCGATCGACCCCGGCACCTCGCTGACGGACGCGGTCAACGCCACCGTGGACCGCCTCACCGCCTTCAACACCGAGCACCCCGTGTTCTTCGCGCTGATGCACGGCCCCGACGTGCCCGGCGGGATCACCGAGGCCCACGACGCGCTGCACAGCAACCTGCTCGGCCGCATCGAGGGCCTGCTCGCCTCGCTCCTGCCGCCCGGCACCGACCAGGCCCACATCACACGTACGGCACATGTCAGCCTCGGCATCTACAAGTCGGGGCTGGAGCTGGTGCTCAGCCACGAGGGCGCCGAGCGCGAGGCGTACATCCAGGAGATCAAGAACGTCCTCACCCGCTACCTGGAACCCCTGGTCGGCGACCGGCTCGGCCGCACCGCCGACTGATCCGCCGACCGCGACCCGCCGGCCGACCCGTCGCCCCCACGGCACATCCCCGTCCCCGCACACCCCCGGACCGCCACCCCCTCGAACTTCCCGAACTGCAACAAACGGCACACCTGCCTAAAGTGCGGATAAATCGCGCCGATCCCGAGCCGACGAGCGCCACCCGCACCCGCAGGAGCACAAGGGGGACCCGCCGTGACCCACTCGCCGCCGCCCGGCCGCCCGCAGGCCCGGATCCCCGGTCCGCAGCAGCCGCCACCGCCGTACCCCCGTATCGGCGCCGGCCTGTGGAAGCGCTGCCTCGGCGGCGGGTTCGCCCTGTGGGCGCTGACCGCGGCGGTCACGTACGCGACGAAGAACACCACCCTGCTGCCGACCCTGATCCTGCTCGGCAGCTTCCTGGTCCCGGTCGTGTTCGTGCTGTGGGCGTACGAGCGGCACGGCCGCGACCTCGGGGTGAGCGCGATCCTCGGCTGCTTCCTGACCGGCGGCACGCTCGGGGTGCTGGGCGCCTCGGTGATGGAGTCCTACCTCGTCCGCCCCTCCTGGGGGATGTTCGTCTGCGTCGGCCTGATCGAGGAGGCGGTGAAGCTCGGCGCGCTGGTGTTCGTGCTGCGCCGGCTGCCCGGGATCCGGGGCATGCGGGCCGGGCTGGTGCTCGGCGCCGCCGTCGGCTTCGGCTTCGCGGCCCTGGAGAGCGCCGGGTACGCGTTCAACGCGGCCGTCTCCACCGAGGGCATCGACCTGCGCGCGCTGATCGAGACGGAGATCCTGCGCGGAGTGCTGGCCCCCTTCGGGCACGGCCTGTGGACGGCGGTCACCGGCGGCGTGCTGCTCTCCTTCCGCCGCCCGAACGGCCGCTTCCGGGTCACCGCCCCGGTCGTCTCCGCCTGCCTCGGGGTCGCGCTGCTGCACGCCCTGTGGGACTCCACGCACGGGATCGCGGTCTGGCTGGTGGCCCACCTGGCGGACACCGGCCCGGACCGGCAGCTGTTCGCCGAGGGGTACATCCCGCGCCCCAGTGCGGCACAGGAGCACCTCTTCGCGGTGTTCTCGGTCGGTCTGCTGGTACTCGTCTCATTGCTCGGGGTCGCCTGGGTCCTCTCCCTGGCGCGCCGGGGCGCCTCTTGGAGAAATACCCCCTAGGGGTATAGTGTGACGACAGTGGGGTTCTCTCGCGGGCCCCATCGGCCCCACACGCCTCGACGAGGAGAACGCCATGACCACCCAGACCGACACCCCGGGCTCCGTGACCGCCGTCTACAAGGTGACCGGCATGAGCTGCGGACACTGCGAGGGGTCCGTCTCCGCCGAGATCTCCGGACTGCCCGGCGTCACCTCGGTGACGGCCGTCGCGGCCAGCGGCGAGGTCACGGTCGTCTCCGCGGCCCCGCTCGACGAGGAGGCGGTCCGCGCCGCCGTCGACGAGGCGGGCTTCGAACTCGCCGGCCGCGTCTGAGAGCCCGCACGGCAAACACCCCCAGCAGTACGAGCAGCACGTACGACGGAAACGTATCTCTCCGCCGGGCCGTGCCGACCAGCTGATACTGGCTCCGCGCGGTCCGGTCCGTTGTCTGGAGTCCGGACATGACGACCAGCACCACCACCAGCACCGCACAGACACCGATAGCCCCGCCGCGCCCGGCCGGCGAGTCCGAGGTCGAGCTGCTCATCGGCGGCATGACCTGCGCCTCCTGCGCCGCCCGGGTCGAGAAGAAGCTCAACCGCATGGACGGCGTCACCGCCACCGTGAACTACGCGACCGAGAAGGCGAAGGTCACATACCCCCAGGGGGTTCAGGTCGCGGACCTGATCGCCACGGTCGTGAAGACGGGGTACACCGCCGAGGAACCCGCACCTCCGGAGCCGGAACAGGAACAGGAGGCCGAGCGGGATCCCGAGCTCGCCGCCCTGCGCCACCGTCTCCTGGTCTCCGCCCTGCTCGCCGCCCCGGTGGTGCTGCTCGCGATGGTCCCGGCGCTGCAGTTCGACAACTGGCAGTGGCTGTCGCTGACGCTCGCCGCTCCGGTGGTCGTCTGGGGTGGCTGGCAGTTTCACCGCGCCGCCTGGACCAACGCCCGGCACGGTGCCGCCACCATGGACACCCTGGTCTCGGTCGGCACGCTGGCCGCGTTCGGCTGGTCGCTGTGGGCGCTGTTCTTCGGCGACGCGGGCATGCCGGGCATGCACGACGAGTTCCGCTTCACCGTGTCCCGGATGGACAGCGCGTCCACGATCTACCTGGAGGTCGCCTCCGGGGTCGTCGCGCTGATCCTGCTCGGCCGCTACCTGGAGGCACGCTCCAAGCGGCGCGCGGGCGCGGCCCTGCGGGCGCTGATGGAGCTGGGCGCCCGGGACGTGGCGGTGCTGCGGGACGGACGTGAGGTGCGGGTCCCGGTGGCGTCACTGGCGGTCGGTGACCGGTTCGTCGTACGGCCCGGGGAGAAGGTCGCCACCGACGGGACCGTGGTCGAGGGGGCGTCCGCGGTGGACGCGTCGATGCTGACCGGCGAGTCCGTGCCGGTGGACGTGACCGTCGGCGACGCCGTCACGGGCGCGACCGTCAACGCGGGCGGGCGGCTGGTCGTCGAGGCGACCCGGGTCGGCGCCGACACGCAGCTCGCGCGGATGGCAAGGCTGGTGGAGGACGCGCAGAACGGCAAGGCCGAGGTGCAGCGGCTCGCCGACCGGATCTCCGCCGTCTTCGTCCCGGTCGTCATCCTGATCGCGCTCGGCACCTTCGGGGTCTGGCTGGGCGTCACCGGGGACACGGCCGCCGCGTTCACGGCCGCCGTCGCCGTCCTGATCATCGCCTGCCCGTGCGCCCTGGGCCTGGCCACGCCGACCGCGCTGATGGTCGGCACCGGGCGGGGTGCGCAGCTCGGCATCCTCATCAAGGGCCCGGAGGTCCTGGAGTCCACGCGCCGGGTCGACACCGTCGTCCTCGACAAGACCGGGACGGTGACCACCGGGCGGATGAGCCTCCAGGACGTGTACGTCGCCGAGGACGGCGGGGAGGACGCGGACGAGGTGCTGCGGCTGGCGGGCGCCCTCGAACACGCCTCCGAGCACCCGGTCGCCAGGGCGATCGCCGCGGCGGCGGCCGAGCGAAGCGAGATGGGGGTCCCCCCGGCCGAAGGCTGGGGGAGGGTGGGGGCGCTGCCCGCGGTCGAGCACTTCGAGAACGTCCCCGGGCGAGGCGTACGCGGGCGCGTGGACGGCCGCGAGGTGGCCGTGGGGCGCCTCTTCGACGCCGTACCGCAGGAGTTGGCCCTGGCCCGCTCCCGGGCCGAGCAGGAGGGCCGTACGGCCGTCCTGGTCGGCTGGGACGGACGGGCACGAGGTGTCCTCGCCGTCGCCGACGCGGTCAAGGAGACCAGCGCCGAGGCGGTCCGGAAGTTGCGCGCGCTCGGGCTGACGCCGGTGCTGCTGACCGGGGACAACCGGGCGGTGGCCGAATCGGTCGCCCGGGCGGTCGGCATCGGCGAGGTCGTCGCCGAGGTGCTGCCCGAGGACAAGGTGGACGTCGTACGACGACTGCAGCGCGAGGGGCGGACGGTCGCCATGGTGGGCGACGGCGTCAACGACGCGGCGGCGCTGGCCACCGCCGATCTGGGGCTGGCGATGGGCACCGGGACGGACGCGGCCATCGAGGCCGGCGACCTGACCCTGGTGCGCGGGGACCTGCGGGTGGCGGCGGACGCGATCCGGCTGTCCCGGCGGACCCTCGCCACCATCAAGGGCAACCTCGTGTGGGCCTTCGGCTACAACGTGGCCGCGCTCCCCCTTGCTGCCGCCGGGCTCCTGAACCCTATGATCGCGGCGGCCGCGATGGCCTTCTCGTCGGTCTTCGTGGTGACCAACAGCCTGCGGCTGCGCACCTTCCGCTGAAGTTACCGGCGGTTCGGCACCGTGGATGTCGGAGTCCCCCTAGAGTCCAACGCGCACCTCACATAAGCTCTTCACAAGGCTCGCGCATCATCCTTACGCTTGAGCTCCGATCACCGTATCGGGGCTCTTGCGCATCTATCGGACAGATGCAAGAGACGCAGATCACAGTGATGTGAACGTAACCATCGAAGGGGTTCGACGGTCTAAGTTGGCGGTGTCAGAGATGCGTCTTGGGGGGCGCTGACCTGGCATCTGGGGATGTCTTGGGGGACTTCCTCAGAGATGCGTTGCCGGGGCACGTACGACGGGAAGCTTTGAGCGGCCCTCCCGTGCCGTACGGGTCCCGGCAGATCGCACCGCATCACTGGATGGAGTACGGCGAGTTCTGCTCGTTGTGCTCGAAGCAGCGATTCAGGCGCTGCCGCACCGAGCGCCCGGCCGGATCCCGTGGGGGGAATCCGCACCGGGACACGGGAAGGCGCCCTGGTCGCCGGCCCGTGGGGGGACCGGCGCTCCAGGGCGCCTTCTGCTAGGCCCGTATGGCCGCTAGCGCGTTCAGCGCTCCTCGACCGGCACGAAGTCGCGCTCGACGACGCCCGTGTAGATCTGGCGCGGACGGCCGATGCGGGAGCCCGGCTCCTTGATCATTTCCTGCCACTGGGCGATCCAGCCGGGCAGCCGGCCGAGGGCGAACAGGACCGTGAACATCTCGGTCGGGAAGCCCATGGCGCGGTAGATCAGGCCGGTGTAGAAGTCGACGTTCGGGTAGAGGTTGCGCGAGACGAAGTAGTCGTCGGAGAGCGCGTGCTCCTCCAGCTTCAGCGCGATGTCCAGCAGCTCGTCGGACTTGCCGAGGGCCGAGAGGACGTCGTGCGCCGCCGACTTGATGATCTTGGCGCGCGGGTCGAAGGACTTGTAGACCCGGTGGCCGAAGCCCATCAGGCGGACGCCGTCCTCCTTGTTCTTCACCTTGGTGATGAAGGAGTCGACGTCGCCGCCGTTGGCCTGGATGCCCTCCAGCATCTCCAGGACGGACTGGTTGGCACCGCCGTGCAGGGGGCCCCAGAGCGCGGAGATGCCGGCGGAGATCGACGCGAACATGTTCGCCTGCGACGAGCCGACCAGGCGGACCGTCGAGGTCGAGCAGTTCTGCTCGTGGTCCGCGTGCAGGATCAGCAGCTTGTCCAGGGCCGAGACGACGACCGGGTCGAGCTCGTAGTCCTGCGCCGGCACCGAGAACGTCATCCGCAGGAAGTTCTCCACGTAGGAGAGGTCGTTGCGCGGGTAGACGAACGGGTGGCCGACCGACTTCTTGTACGCGTACGCGGCGATGGTCGGAAGCTTGGCGAGCAGGCGGATGGTGGAGAGGTCGCGCTGCTTCGCGTCGAACGGGTTGTGGCTGTCCTGGTAGAACGTGGACAGCGCGGAGACCACCGACGACAGCATGGCCATCGGGTGGGCGTCACGCGGGAAGCCCCGGTAGAAGTTCTTGACGTCCTCGTGCAGGAGCGTGTGCCGCGTGATCTCGTTCTTGAACGTGGTGAGCTCGTCCACGGTCGGCAGCTCACCGTTGATCAGCAGGTAGGCCACCTCCAGGAAGGTGGAGCGCTCCGCCAGCTGCTCGATCGGGTATCCGCGGTAGCGGAGGATGCCCGCCTCGCCGTCGAGGTAGGTGATGGCGGATTTATAGGCAGCGGTGTTGCCGTAGCCGCTGTCCAGGGTCACGAGACCGGTCTGGGCGCGGAGCTTCCCGATGTCGAAGCCCTTGTCGCCGACGGTGCTGTCGACCACCGGGTAGGTGTACTCGCCGTCGCCGTACCGCAGTACTACAGAGTTGTCGCTCACGTCTTCCCTCACCGACGTAGTGCCTCATCTTCGAGGTGCCCTGACTGTCTCTACCATCCCCCATTTGGCTCAGGAGAGTGCACTCGGGGTCGACCGTTGGGCCTATCGGCGGCACTCAGTGCCGCCAACCTGCTCATCCTGCCCCCTTGTCCCGCCATCTGGAAGAGCTCTGTGACCTTCACGACTCATTTGATCGATCATTTTTCCGGAGATCGCTCCGGCCGAGCCGGAAGTCCAGTGCCGTACAGCGCCTGCCTGCCGACACGGTGCGCACCGCCTGGCCGATCGCCTTGCGCGAACCGACGAGGACGACCAGTTTCCTGGCCCGGGTGACCGCCGTGTAGAGCAGGTTCCGCTGGAGCATCATCCAGGCCCCGGTGGTGACCGGGATCACCACCGCGGGATATTCACTCCCCTGTGAACGGTGAATGGTCACCGCGTAGGCATGCGCCAGTTCGTCCAGTTCGTCGAATTCGTACGGCACCTCTTCATCTTCGTCCGTCAGCACGGTGAGGCGCTGGTCGACCGGGTCGAGCGCGGTGACCACGCCCACCGTGCCGTTGAAGACGCCGTTCTCGCCCTTCTCGTAGTTGTTGCGGATCTGCGTGACCTTGTCGCCGACCCGGAACACCCGCCCGCCGAACCGCTTCTCGGGCAGGTCGGGGCGGGCCGGAGTGATGACCTGCTGCAGCAGACCGTTGAGCGCGCCCGCGCCGGCCGGGCCCCGGTGCATGGGCGTGAGGACCTGCACGTCCCGCCGCGGGTCGAGCCCGAACCTGGCCGGAACCCGCCGGGCGGCGACGTCGACGGCGAGCTTGCCGGCCTCCTCCGTCTCGTCCTCCACGAAGAGGAAGAAGTCCTTCATGCCGTCGGTGACGGGGTGCTGCCCCGCGTTGATCCGGTGCGCGTTGATGACCACGCCGGACTGCTGGGCCTGCCGGAACACGCGCGTGAGGCGCACCGCCGGGATCGGACCGCCCTCGGCGAGCAGGTCCCGCAGCACCTCCCCCGCCCCGACGCTGGGCAGTTGGTCCACATCCCCCACGAAGAGGAGGTGCGCACCCGGCGGTACGGCCTTGACCAGCTTGTTGGCGAGGAGCAGATCGAGCATGGACGCCTCGTCCACCACCACCAGGTCGGCGTCGAGCGGCCGGTCCCGGTCGTAGGCCGCGTCCCCGCCCGGCTTCAGCTCCAGCAGCCGGTGGACGGTCGACGCCTCGGCCCCGGTCAGCTCGGCGAGCCGCTTGGCCGCACGGCCGGTGGGGGCGGCGAGCACCACCTTCGCCTTCTTCGCCCGCGCCAGCTCCACGATCGACCGGACGGTGAACGACTTGCCGCAGCCGGGCCCGCCGGTGAGCACCGCCACCTTCTCCGTCAGCGCCAGCCTGACGGCGGCCTCCTGCTCGGGGGCGAGCTCGACGCCGGTACGGTCCTTCAGCCAGGCGAGCGCCTTGTCCCAGGCGACGTCCCTGAACGACGGCATCCGGTCCTCGTCCGTGCGCAGCAGGCGCAGGAGCTGCGAGGCGAGGGCGACCTCGGCCCGGTGGAAGGGGACCAGGTAGACGGCGGTGACGGGGTCCGCGTCGGGAGCGGGGCCCGGGAGCTTCTCCCGTACGACACCGGGGTCCTCCCCGTCCTCGGGCTGGGCCGCCAGCTCGGCGAGGCACTCGATGACGAGGCCGGTGTCGACCTGGAGCAGCTTGACCGCGTCCGCGATGAGCCGCTCCTCGGGGAGATAGCAGTGCCCCTGGTCGGCCGACTGCGACAGCGCGTACTGCAGCCCGGCCTTCACCCGATCCGGACTGTCGTGCGGGATCCCCACCGACTGGGCGATCTTGTCGGCGGTGAGGAACCCGATGCCCCACACGTCGGCCGCGAGCCGGTACGGCTGGTTCTTCACGACGGAGATCGACGCGTCGCCGTACTTCTTGTAGATCCGCACGGCGATCGACGTCGACACCTCGACGGTCTGGAGGAAGAGCATGACCTCCTTGATCGCCTTCTGCTCCTCCCAGGCGTCGGCGATCTTCTTCGTCCGCTTCGGGCCGAGACCGGGCACCTCGACCAGCCGCTTCGGCTCCTCCTCGATGATCCTCAGGGTGTCCACGCCGAAGTGCTGGGTGATCCGGTCCGCGAAGACCGGCCCGATCCCCTTGACGAGCCCCGACCCCAGATAGCGCCGCATCCCCTGCACCGTGGCCGGCAGCACGGTCGTGTAGTTCTCGACGGTGAACTGCTTGCCGTACTGGGGATGCGACCCCCAACGGCCCTCCATCCGCAGCGACTCCCCCACCTGGGCGCCGAGCAGCGCACCGACGACCGTGAGCAGATCACCGGCACCTCTGCCGGTGTCGACCCGCGCGACCGTGTACCCGTTCTCCTCGTTCGCGTACGTGATCCGCTCAAGCACGCCTTCGACGGTGGCGAGCCGTCGTTCGCCTGTGGGGGTTCCCGCCTGGTCAGCCATGATCCGACGGTACAGGTGGGGTCTGACAGTCCGGGGCGGGGTGTGGATTTCAGGGCGCCGAGAAGACGCAACCCCGGCGGTGGCGCCACGCGTCATGATGCCGGGAGGTGCGCCATGCGACGGTTCCGACCGGGTGAGATCGCTGTCCGGCGTGACGTGTTCCGCCGGAAGGTGTGGAGCGCACACGCGTTCCATGTCGTCGAGGACAGCACCGAGGCACTTGTCGTGGGCTGCCGGCCGGGCGCTGACGTGCTGGCCCCGACGACCTGGATCGAGTGGCTGCTGACCAGAGACGAGGAAGCCAGGATCAGGGCTCTGCCGGGCCTGGCCGACGGCAGCTGGCGGCTCGGCCGCTGGTCGTGGCGCGACACGGCACATCTGCAATGGGTCCCGCCGGACACATGGTTCAGCGTGAACGCGTTCTACGACGTCTCGGACGGCCACCGGCTGACGCACTGGTACGTCAACTTCCAGCGGCCCGTGCGGCGCACGGCCCTCGGCTTCGACACCTTCGACCTCCTCCTGGACCTGGTGGTGGCACCCGACCTGTCCCGGTGGGACTGGAAGGACGAGGACGAGTACGCCCACGGCCGACGGCTCGGCGTGGTGAGCGAGGCGGATCACCGGGCTGTCGAGCAGGCCCGCGGGCAGGCGGTGGCCGTGATCCAGGAGCATGGCGGGCCGTTCGCCGCGGAGGCGAACTGGCGGACCTGGCGCCCCGATCCCGACCGGCCGGCTCCGTCACTGCCCGCCGACGCCCCGACATTCGGTCTCGACCGGGCCCTATGATCACTCCGCCCCGGCGTCCGCCGCGGCGAAGGGCACCTCCGAGACAGGCCGAAGACGATGACGAGCGCCGCCCGCACGGCTCCCCGGTTCCTCGCCCGCTCCGCGCAGGCGCTGACGGCGGCGGCGGCCGTGGCGGACGTGTTCCGCGCGGTGGCCCTCCGGGACCACTACCTGCACCCCACGGATGCGTCCCTGCACAGGTCCGGCCTCATCTCCATGGCCTTCGCCTACCTGATGACCCTCGCGACCGTGCTGTTCCTCGTGTGGCTCGCCCGTTCCCGGCGCAACGCCCGCGAGTTGGCCCCCGAGGCCGCGGTCCCGAGTACGGGCTGGATGATCGGCGCCTGGTTCATACCGGTGGTCAACCTCTTCGCCCCGCGCCGGGTCGTGCTCGACATCGGACGCGCCGGCTCCGCGTCCTGGCAGAAGCGGGAGACGACGCTGGTGAATCTGTGGTGGGCCGCCTGGGCCGCGCACGCGCTGGTGGCCTTGGTGGCCGGCCGAGTCGCCCCCGGCTCGATGCCCTGCCTCGTGGTGACGGAGACGCTCATGCTCGCGGCGGCCGTGCTGGCGGGGCTGGTCATCGAGCGCGTCACGGCGCTGCAGGGTACGGCGCCCGGCGTCCAGGTGAGCCTGCGTACTTGATCTCCGCAACAAAAGCGGCGAAGGCTCCCGCCGGGAAGGTGAGGGTGGCGCGGGTGGGGGCTTTGGAGTCGCGGACGGCTGTGTGGGTGGGGGTGGTGGCTATCTCGACGCAGTTGTTGCCGTCCCCCTCGCCGGAGTAGGACGACTTCCGCCAGTTGTCCATGGGGCCTCACAGCTCTTTCAGCAGCCGATTGATGAAGTCGCGCGACCGATCCGGTTCGAGCGATACGCCCTCCACTTTATGGAAGCGTGTTCGATAGGTGTTGAGCTGGGCCTCGGAATCAAGGAAGACCGAGCCATGGGGGGCGTCGCGCGAGACCGTGTCCAGCTTGGGCACGGGTCCGCCCACGTACGTCATCGTGCTTGACGCCACAGCGAAGTCATCCAGGTCAAAGGGGATGATCCGCAAGGTGATGCGATCCGATTCGGACAGCTCCAGGAGCCGGATGAGTTGAGCCCGCGCGGCGGCACGGTCACCGACCCGGATGCGCAGTGCAGCCTCGTGGAGCACGATCTCGTGCGGGAAGTCGACCTTGGTCTGGCGTGCCATTCGGTGGCTGACACGCAACTCAAGTTCCTCGCGTGTCAGTTCCGGGAGCCGGGACGAAAAGACCGCGCGAGCGTACTCCTCCGTCTGAAGCAGGCCCGGCACATACAAGATGGCCACATCTTTCTGGAACGCAGCATGGTGGTCGAGTTCCGACAGGTCCATGAACGAGGTGGGCAGGAGGCCCCGGTACTCCTCCCACCAGCCCTGCGTCCGATCAGTGGCCATTCCCACCAGGGCCTCGATGAACTCCACATCCGTACATGCGTAATGGGACGCCAGTCGGCGCACCCGTTCCTCGCTCACGCCCGTGAGACCCAGCTCGATATGACTGATCTGGACCCTGTTCGCTCCGAGAAGGGCGGCCGCCTGCGCACCGGTCAAGCCGGCCGCCTCTCGGAGCCTGCGCAGCTCAACTCCCAGGCGCACCTGACGAGCTGTCGGCTCACGCCTCTGGACCATGAGTTGCTCTCCTCTTTCGGGGGCCGATCTCCCGATCAGCTTGCCACGGGTAATAAGTTACCCCTACCGTCAGTGACGCAATGCACACGCAGCGGAAGTGCACCGCCCCGTCCTGCCGCGACGGGTGCGGCAACGCCACCGTGCGTGGAAGTCCCTCACCACCACCGGAGTTGATGACGCATGCCCGAAGGCTGGGAGTACACGCTCACCATCCCCAACGACCTCCGCGCCGTCACCGTCAGCCGTCACACGTTGAGGCTGGTCCTCACTGCGCATGGGCTCGCCCACTTCCTCGACGTCGCCGAACTCCTCGCCACGGAGCTGGTGTCCAACGCCGTACGGCATACGAAAGGCCCCGCCGCACTGCGTATCCGATGGGCGCCGCCCGGCACCCTCCGGATCGGCGCGTGGGACGCGGACCCCGAACCGCCCGAGCCACCGGTGCCGTTGGAGCGGCTCGGGGAGGTGGAGGAGGGGCGGGGGCTGGCGCTGGTGCGGGCCTGTTCGGATCTGTGGGGCTGGCAGCCGCTGTCGAGGTTCGGTAATCGGGGGAAGTACGTGTGGTGCGAGTTGGCCGCTGCGTAGGCACACGAGGGCCCGTAAGGTCACCGGCATGTCTATACGTCTCCGTATGCGTCAAGCGCTGCCCGAAGCGATGCGTGCCCGTGACAAGGTCGCGGTGAGTGCCCTGCGCGCGACCCTCGCCGCACTGGACAACGCCGAGGCGGTGCCCGTGGGCGAGACGGAGCTGCGGGGCCTGGCCCTGGAGGCGTCGCCGGTCGGCGCCGGGGCCACCGAGGCGGCCCGGCGTGAGCTGAACGAGCGCGACGTGGTGCGTGTCGTACGGGCGGAGGCAGACGAACGGCTGGAGGCCGCGGCGCAGTTGACCGCGCCGGCGCACGCCGACCGGGCCGAGCGGCTGCGCGCGGAGGCCGCCGTGCTGCTTCGCTTCGTCGACGGGACCGCACGGGACTGCTGAGCACTCGCGGAGGGACGTACGACGATCGTGTCGACGTCGATCCGCGCGGTGATCCCGGACTTGCCGGACGGGCGGCGAGGCCCCGTAGGCTGAGCCCCCGTCCGCACCGTCAGGGGGAATAGTGACCAGTAGGTTCACGGAGTTGGTCGTCGACTGCCACGATCCCGAGCGGCTCGCGGCCTTCTGGTGCGCGGTCCTGGACTTCAAGGTGATCGACCGGAGCGAGGGCAAGGTCGAGATCGGCTCCTGGGTACCGACCGTCGAGGAGGTCCGGGCCCGCCAGATGCCGCCCACCCTGCTGTTCATCCAGGTGCCCGAGGGCAAGACCGTGAAGAACCGGCTCCACCTCGACGTCAGCCCGGTCGACGGCAGCACCGACGACGAGGTGGCCAGGCTGCTCGGCCTCGGCGCCGCCAAGGTGGACGTGGGCCAGGGACCAGACCGGAACTGGGTGGTCATGGCCGATCCTGAGGGCAACGAGTTCGACGTTGTGCGCACCCTGGCACCGTCGAACTAGTTTCTTACTTACAGAGCTTGACGGTTCGCCGGATGGCGCCCCCTGCTCCTGGGGCTGAGAGCGCCCCGACGTTGTGTGTCTTGCGATTCCGGCGACGGCTCAATCCGGTGGCCGCCTCCTTCGCAACGTCCCGGACCGGATGAAGATGCCGAGCTCGGAGATGCGCAGGGATGACCAGTCAGCTGTTCGCGATCTGTTTCAACGCCGACCGGGCCGTCGGATCTGGCGCGGTTCTGGTCCGGGGTCCTGGGCTGGGAACTTGGCGACGGTCCGGACGGCGACGCCGCGATCCTGCCCCCTGACGCCGCCGGGTTCCGCATCCGTTTCCTATCGGGCCAGGAGCCGAAGACCGGGCAGAACCGGGCGCACTTCGACCCGACGAGCACCTCCCCGGAGGAGCAGCGGCGGACGGTGGCGAGGGCGCTGGCGCTCGGCGGGAGAGACATCGACGTGGGACAGCTCCCGGAAGAGGGGCATGTCGTGCTCGCCGATCCGGACGGCAACGAGTTCTGCGTCATCGAGGCGGGCAACACGTTCCTCGCCGACACCGGCTTCATCGGAGCGCTGGCCTGCGACGGTACGCAGGAGGTGGGCTACCGGAATTCATTCGCACTGCATCGGCCTTAAGGCCGGTGGTGAAGCGAATCTGATGGTGGCGATGGGGGGCGTCGCGGACTCAGGTCCGGCGGAGCGGGACATCGCAGTACTTCGCCTGCGGGCGGAGCGTTGGAGGGCCGGTCCCGGCGGAGCCGGGGGTACTCACACCGGCCGGTTCTGCTGTTCGATGTACTGCCCGACCGCGGAGAGCGGGGCGCCGCCAACGGTTCCGGCGAAGTAGGACCCGGACCTGAGTTTGTTGGCCCGTCAGTAGTGGCGCACCAGATCGGGGAACTCATGGCGTAGACAGCAGGAGGAGACGCCCTTGAGGGAGTTGACCAGTTTGGTCACGGGCGACCTTGGGCGGGAAGTCCACCCGCAGGTGGACGTGGTTGTTCCCTCCGTTGAACTCCAACAGGTCGCAATCGAAGTCCGTGCACACCGACCGCATGATCTCCCCCATGCGTCTCAAGTGGGCACCGGTGAACACCTTGTGCCTGAACTCGGTGACGAAGAGCAAGTGCACATGCATCAGGAAAGCACAGTGACGACCAGTTCTGGTCTCCTGCATCTCACCCATAACCCAGGTACGTAGGGTGACGGCCATGCAGCTCAGGTACAGCTTCCGCCTGTACCCGGACAACGGCCAGAAGACCTCGTTGGCCAAGGCGTTCGGGTGCGCCCGCGTCGTGTTCAACGACGCGGTCCGCGCCCGCGAGGACGCCCGCGCCGCGGGACAGTCACCGCCGACGGCAGGTCAACTGTCCACCCGTCTGATCACGGAGGCGAAACGGACGCCGGAGCGGTCCTGGCTGGCTGAGGTGTCCGTGGTGGTGCTCCAGCAGTCCCTGCGGGACGCCGAGACCGCGTACCGCAACTTCTTCGCCTCCCTCAAGGGAACCCGCAAGGGACCGAAGGTGGGCCTACCCCGCTTCAAGTCCCGCAAGGACGCCCGGCAGTCGGTCCGGTTCACCGCCAACGCCCGCTGGAACATCACCCCCGGCGGCCGCCTGAACCTGCCGAAGGTCGGTGCGGTCAAGGTGAAATGGTCCCGCACGCTGCCCGCCGCCCCCACCTCCGTCACCGTCGTCAAGGACCCGGCCGGCCGGTATTTCGCCTCCTTCGTCATCGACACCGACCCCGCCGCCGACCGGGCGCGGATGCTGGAGACCGACCGCACCATCGGCATCGACCTCGGCCTCACCCACTTTGCCGTCCTGTCCGACGGCACGAAGATCGCCTCCCCGCGCTTTTTGCGGCGCGCGGAGAAGAAACTGAAGAAGGCCCAGCGGGAGCTGTCCCGCAAGCAGAAGGGATCGAAGAACCGGGCCAAATCCCGCCTCAAGGTCGCCCGCGCCCACGCCAAGGTCACCGACGCGCGCCGTGAGTTCCACCACCGGCTCTCCACGAAGCTGATCTCCGAGAACCAGGGGATCGCCGTGGAGGATCTGTCGGTGAAGGCGCTGGCCAGCACGAGGCTGGCCAAGTCCGTGCACGACGCAGGATGGGCATCCTTCCTCAGCATGCTGCAGTACAAGGCAGAACGGTACGGCCGCACCCTGGTCAGGATCGGCAGGTTCGAGCCGACCTCCCAGACCTGCTCCACCTGCGGCGCCAAGGACGGGCCCAAACCCCTGAACGTCCGGGATTGGACCTGCAGCGCCTGCGGCGCCACCCACGACCGGGACCACAACGCCGCGATCAACGTCAAACAGGCCGCCGGACTGGCGGTATCGGCCTGCGGAGCGCCGGTAAGACCAGGAGTAATCCCGGCACAGCGCGAAGAAACAGGAAGCCACGGATTCCCGACCGAACCCCGTGCCGCGTAGCGGCACAGGATCAAGTCGAGAAGGCCAGAATCCTCAGGCGTCAACCCGAGGAGCAAGTCAATTCTGGAGCGAGGCGCTGCGGTGGCCGCTGGTCTGGGAAAAGGACCAGGAGACGGCGATCCAGTCGCCGGACGGCGGTACGAAGCTCACGTGGGGTGGGCCGCCGGTGCCGCCGAAGACGGGTCCGAACAGGCTCTTCTTCGAGCTGGGGGTTCCCGCAGGTGCCGACGGGGAGGCAGAGATCGGCCCCCTGGTCTCGCTGGGCGCGACACGCACGAACAGCGGCGATGGCGACGGCGACGGCCTGCTGATGCTCGACCCCGACGGCAACGAGTTCCGTGTGCGGAGAACTCGCTAGCGGGACTCGGGCCGCCGGCCGCGCCCAGGTGAGCCGAGCGTAAAACCCCGGTCGTTCCGGTGGCGGGAAATCGCCGGGGCGGTGATGGTGGGCGGCGGGGAACTTTTTCGCGCGCAGGGAGAGCTGGAGATGCCCGAAGTCACTACTCCGTACCCGACCGGCACCCCGTGCTGGGTCGATCTGATGGCGCAGGACCAGCAGGCCGCGCTGGACTTCTACCGTGACCTGTTCGGCTGGCAGGGCGAGGTCGGCGGGGCCGACTTCGGCGGGTACGCGGTCTGCACGCTGCACGGCAAGCCGGTGGCCGGCATCGGCTCGACCATGGCACCCGAAGGGCAGCCGGAGCCGCCGACCGTCTGGACCACCTACCTGGCCAGCACCGACGCACAGGCCACCCAGGACGCGATCGTCTCGGCGGGCGGCACCCTGATCGCCCCGGTGATGGACGTCGGCGGCATCGGCCGGATGCTGATCGCCGCCGATCCGCAGGGCGCGGTGTTCGGGGTGTGGCAGCCGGGCGACTTCCACGGCGCGGGGGTGGTCAACGAGCCGGGCGCGCTGATCTGGAACGAGCTGAACACCAGCGACGTACCCGGCGCCACCGGCTTCTACGGCGAGTCCTTCGGGATCGAGATCCAGCCGATGGAGGGCGCCGCCGGGAACTACTGGTCCCTGAACGTCGGCGGCCGGGGCGTCGGTGGCGCCGCCCAGCTCGGCGACGACCGCCCCGGCGTCCCGCCGCACTGGCTCACCTACTTCGCGGTCGACGACGTCGACTCCACCGTGGACGCCCTGGTCAAGCGCAACGGCACGGTGTTCCAACCGCCGTTCGAGATGATGGCCGGCCGCATGGCCGTGGTCGCCGACCCGCAGGGCGCGACCTTCGCGGTGTTCAAGCCGAAGCCGATGTGATCCGTGGACGGCAGAGCAGCACTTTGCCGTGAGCACCAGATCTTGGCCCCCTTCCGCTTTCCGTGACGCCCGGGATACCCCTGGGACGACCGGCGGTACGGAGAGCGGAAGGGGCTCGTGTCATGGGAACCGAAGAGGCCGGGCACGGCTGGTGGGTGGACGGGCGCTGCACGAACTGCGACGTGGCGCGGCAGCTCGCCCCGGGCCTCGTCGGGGAGGTGGCGGGGCGCTCGGCCGTGCTGCGGCAGCCGCGCGACGCGGCGGAGGCGGCGCGGTTACAGGCGGCGGCGCACGCCTGCCCCACCCGGTCCGTCCGGCCGCCGGGCGGGCGGCTGGACCCGGCCCGGGACCCGTTCCCGATGCCCCTGGAAGACGACACCGGCACCGGCACGAGCACCGGGACAGGTACCGGCATCGTGCTGCTGTGCGGGCACAACTCCCCGCACACCGCGGGCGCCAACTCCTACCTCCTGCGCCGCCCCGACGGCACGTCGATGATGGTCGACACCCCGCGCTGGAGCCCGGCGCTCGCCACCCGCTACGAGGCCCGGGGGCTCGTCACCGACGTACTCCTCACCCACCGCGACCACGCGGCGCACGGCCGCCGGTACGCCGACCGGTTCAGCGCCCGGCTCTGAATCCACGAGGGCGACCTCGAGGCCGCCCCGGACGCCGACCGGGTGCTGCGCGGCACCGAGCCGACCGTGATCGCCGACGGCGTCGTCGCCCTCCCCTTCCCCGGGCACACCCGGGGCAGCGTGCTCTACCTGGCCGACGACCGTTACTGCTTCAGCGGGGACAGCTTCTACTGGTCGCGTACGACGGCGGACATCGAGGTGGCCGACAGCGTCACCTGGTACTCGATCCGGGAGCTGGCCGCCTCGCTGAGCCGGGCCGCCACCGACCGGCTGCGCTTCGAATGGCTGCTGCCGGGCCACGGCGACCGCCGTCACCTCCCCCATGAGGAAATGGGCGCGCGACTGCGCGACTTGGCGTCCCGGTCTCGTGAACTACGGTCCCGCCCGGTGGACTTCGCCGCAGTGCGCTGGTGAGTCTTCCGCTCGCCCCCGCAACCCGCCTGTCACGTCCGGTGCCGTTCCCCGGCCCGCGGTGGTAGGACATGGCTGCAACGAGGCCACTGGGATGGGGAGTTGGGCATGGCGGCACAGAACATCGACGATGTCGTGGACGGACTTGCCGGAATCGTGCGGGAGGCCGAGCGCACCGGTGACCGGATCGGGTACTTCGCCGCGCTGTACCGGCAGGTGACCGTCGAGATCCGCGCCGCCATCCACGCCGGGCAGTTCGACGACGGCCCCCGCATGGACCGTTTCGACACGATCTTCGGCAACCGCTACTTCGACGCGTACGACGCCTGGCGCCGTGACCGGAGCGGACCGCGCTGCTGGCGCGAGACGTTCGGGCTGCTGGACGACGCCGACACCGTCATCGTCCAGCACCTGGTCCTGGGCGTGAACGCGCACATCAACCTCGACCTGGCGGTCGCCGCCGCACGGACCGTCCCGGGCGAGGACATCCACGTCCTGCACCACGACTTCCTGCTGATCAACGACATCCTCGCGCGGGTGGTGCTGGCGGTGCAGGACTCCGTCGACGCCGTGTCGCCCCTCCTGTCGCTGCTGGACAAGGTCGGCGGCCGCACCGACGAGCGGATCCTCGACTTCAGCGTCCGCGAGTCCCGCGCGGAGGCATGGCACAACGCCGTCCTGCTGTCCGGCCAGAACGAGCAGGAGCAGGCGGCCACCGTCGAACGGCTCGACACCCGGGCCACCGTCCTCGCCCGGCTGACAGCGCGGCCCGGCGGCCTCGTCCGCCCGGCCCTGGAACTGATCCGGCACACCGAGAGCGACGACGTCCCGGCCGTGATCAGCCACCTGGACGGCGCCGTGCAGGGAGCCGCCGCCCGGTGATCAGTCCGCGCCGTCGGCGGCCCCAGGTCGACGGCGGCGCACCAGGCCCCTGACCCAGGCCTGCAGGAACACCAGGTAGGCGACGGCGACGCCGAGCGCCCAGGCCACCGAGAGCCCGCCGCCCGCGATCACGGCCGCCTCCAGCACGGCGACGAACAGCAGCAGCGCGCCGTCACGTATCTCCGTCCGGGTCATGCCGGGAATTCCACAGGTCAGGCAGCGAGTGAGCCAGTCCCGGCGGCGCCCCGTTCGGTCACGATTGGATTTCGGCCACCTCCGAACCCTTGCCGGACCCCCGTGTAATCGATTCCAATCCTCCCTACACGCAGTCGTGTAATCGATTCCACGAGGAGGTGGAGCGGCGATGGCGAGCATCAAGGACGTGGCCGCCGAGGCGGGGGTCTCCGTCGCCACGGTGTCGCGGGTCCTGAACGACCATCCGTCGGTCAGCGACGACGCCCGTACGCGGGTGCTGGCGGCCGTCGCCGTGCTGGGCTACCGCCCGAACGCCGTCGCCCGCTCCCTGCGCACCGACCAGACCCGCACCCTGGGCCTGGTCATCAGCGACGTGATGAACCCGTACTTCACCGAGCTGGCCCGCTCGGTCGAGGAGGCGGCCCGCGCTCTCGGCTACAGCGTCATCATCGGCAACGCCGACGAGCGGCCGGACCTCCAGGACCACCACGTGCGGACGCTGCTCGACCGGCGGATCGACGGGCTGCTCGTCTCCCCCACCGACGGCGGCTCACCGCTGATGCTGGAGGCGGCACGGGCCGGGACGCCCATGGTCTTCGTCGACCGGTGGATCCCGGGCATGGACGTCCCCGTGGTGCGGGCGGACGGACGATCCGCGATCCGCGATCTCGTCGCGCACCTGTGCGGGCTCGGGCACCGGCGGGTCGCGATCATCGCCGGGCCGGCGGCCACCACCACCGGCAGCGAGCGTGTCGAGGCCTTCCGGGAGGCGCTCGCCGAGTACGGCGTCCCCCTCCCCGACGCCTACACGGGCCAGGGCGACTTCCAGGCCGAGAGCGGGCGGCGGGTCACCGAGGGGTTCCTCGACCTGCCCGAGCCGCCCGAGGCCGTGTTCGCCGCGGACAACCTGATGGCGCTGGGCGCGCTGGACGCGATCCGGGCGCGGGGGCTGCGGGTGCCATGTGACATAGCACTGGCCGCCTTCGACGACATCCCCTGGTTCGTGCACACCGACCCCCCCGTCACCGCCATCGCCCAGCCGACCCGCGAGCTCGGCCGCGCCGCCGTGCGCGCGCTGGTCGACCGCATCGAGGGACGGCCCCCGCAGTCCGTCACCCTCCCCGCCCGGCTCGTCGTCCGCCGTTCGTGCGGCGAGGGCCGCGACCCCCACCCCCCACAGTCACCCACCCCTGTGCAAAGGAGCACATCGTGAGCAACCCGGACGAGTTGCTGCGCATCGAGGGCATACGGAAGTCCTTCCCCGGCGTGGTCGCGCTCGACGGCGTCGACTTCGATCTGCGCCGGGGCGAGGTGCACGTACTCCTCGGTGAGAACGGCGCGGGCAAGAGCACCCTCATCAAGATGCTCTCCGGCGCCTACACCCCCGACGCGGGGCGGATCCTGGCCGGCGGCGAGGAGGTGCGCATCCATGGTGCGCAGGACTCCGAGCGGCTCGGGATCGCCACCATCTACCAGGAGTTCAACCTCGTACCCGACCTCACGGTCGCCGAGAACATCTTCCTGGGCCGGCAGCCGCGCCGCTTCGGGATGATCGACCGGAAGCGGATGGAGGCCGACGCCGAGGTCCTGCTGAAGCGGGTCGGCGTGCACGTGTCGCCACGCGCGCGTGTCCGTGAACTCGGGATCGCCCGCCTCCAGATGGTCGAGATCGCCAAGGCGCTCAGCCTGGACGCGCGCGTGCTCATCATGGACGAGCCGACCGCCGTGCTCACCTCGGAGGAGGTGGAGAAGCTCTTCGCGATCGTGCGGCAGCTGCGCGCGGACGGGGTCGGGATCGTCTTCATCACGCATCACCTGGAGGAGATCGCCGCCCTGGGCGACCGGGTCACCGTCATCCGCGACGGGAAGAGCGTGGGCCAGGTGCCCGCCACCACGCCCGAGGACGAGCTCGTCCGGCTCATGGTCGGGCGCTCCATCGAGCAGCAGTACCCGAGGGAGCGGGGCGAGGCCGGGGCGGCGCTGCTGTCCGTGGAGGGGCTGACCCGGGACAGCGTCTTCCACGACGTGAGCTTCGAGGTGCACGCGGGCGAAGTCGTCGGGATCGCCGGGCTGGTGGGTGCCGGTCGTACGGAGGTCGTACGGGCGGTCTTCGGGGCCGATCCGTACGACAAGGGGGCCGTGAAGGTCGCCGGTACGGCGCTCAGGCGGTCCGACGTCAACGCGGCCATGGCCGCCGGGATCGGGCTCGTCCCCGAGGACCGCAAGGGCCAGGGGCTGGTGCTGGACGCCTCCGTCGAGGAGAACCTCGGCCTGGTGACCCTCCGGAAGGCGACCCGGGCCGGGATCGTCGACCTCAGGGGGCAGCACGTCGCCGCCGAGCGGATCGCCGGGCAGCTGGGCGTGCGGATGGCCGGGCTCGGGCAGCACGTGCGGACGCTCTCCGGCGGCAACCAGCAGAAGGTCGTCATCGGCAAGTGGCTGCTCGCCGACACCAAGGTGCTGATCCTCGACGAGCCGACGCGCGGCATCGACGTCGGCGCCAAGGTCGAGATCTACCAGCTGATCAACGAACTCACGGCCGCCGGGGCCGCCGTGCTGATGATCTCCAGCGATCTGCCGGAGGTCCTCGGGATGAGCGACCGGGTGCTGGTGATGGCCCAGGGGCGGATCGCGGGCGAGCTCGCCGCCGGCGAGGCCACCCAGGACGCCGTCATGTCCCTCGCCGTGAGCACCCCCACGAGCGCCCCCGCCGCTCCCACCACAACCGACAAGGAGGCCGGACGTGGCCACTGACACGCTCAAGAACCAGAACGCGGGCGCCGGTGGCGTCTCCGGTGTGCGCCGGCTGCTCCTCGACAACGGCGCGCTCACCGCGCTGATCGTCCTCGTCATCGCCATGTCGGCGCTGTCCGGGGACTTCCTCACCACCGACAACCTGCTCAACGTCGGCGTCCAGGCCGCCGTGACGGCGATCCTGGCGTTCGGTGCGACGTTCGTGATCGTCGCGGCCGGCATCGACCTGTCGGTCGGCTCGGTGGCGGCCCTGTCGGCCACCGTGCTGGCGTGGAGCGCCACGTCGCACGGGGTGCCGGTGTTCCTGGCCGTCGTCCTCGCCGTCGCCACCGGCATCGCGGCCGGTCTCGTCAACGGCTTCCTCATCGCGTACGGCAAGCTGCCGCCGTTCATCGCGACGCTCGCGATGCTGTCGGTGGGGCGCGGTCTGGCGCTGGTGATCTCCGGGGGCTCCCCCATCGCCTTCCCCGACTCCGTCTCGCACCTCGGTGACACCCTCGGCGGCTGGCTGCCGGTGCCGGTGCTGGTCATGGTCCTCATGGGGCTGATCGCGGCCTTCGTGCTCGGCCGGACCTACATCGGGCGCTCGATGTACGCGATCGGCGGCAACGAGGAGGCCGCCCGGCTGTCCGGGCTGCGGGTGAACAAGCAGAAGCTCGCCATCTACGCCCTGTCCGGGCTGTTCGCGGCCGTCGCCGGCATCGTGCTCGCCGCCCGGCTGTCCTCCGCTCAGCCGCAGGCCGCCAACGGTTACGAACTGGACGCCATCGCGGCCGTCGTGATCGGCGGCGCCTCGCTGGCCGGCGGCACCGGCAAGGCGTCCGGCACGCTGATCGGCGCGCTGATCCTCGCGGTGCTGCGCAACGGCCTCAACCTGCTCAACGTGTCCGCGTTCTGGCAGCAGGTCGTCATCGGCGTCGTCATCGCGCTGGCCGTCCTCCTGGACACCGTGCGCCGCAAGGCCGGGGCCACCCCGCTCGCCGCCGGCACCGGGGGCAACAAGGGCAGGCAGGCCGGGACGTACGCCCTGGCCGCAGTTGTGACCGCGGCCCTGGTGGCCGCGACCTCCCTCCTGCACACCGGCTCCTCCTCCACCAGCCCGAAGATCGGCCTGTCCCTGTCCACCCTCAACAACCCCTTCTTCGTGCAGATCCGAGCCGGTGCCCAGGCCGAGGCGAGGAAGCAGGGCGTGGACCTGACCGTCACGGACGCCCAGAACGACGCCTCGCAGCAGGCCAACCAGCTCCAGAACTTCACCAGTTCGGGGCTGGGCGCGATCATCGTCAACCCGGTCGACTCGGACGCGGCGAGCAACTCCGTGAAGGCGGCCGACAAGGCGGACATCCCGGTGATCGCCGTCGACCGCGGCGTGAACAACGCGAAGACGGCGACGCTGGTCGCCTCCGACAACGTCGCCGGCGGCGAGCTGGCCGCGAAGACGATCGCCGAGAAGCTCGGCGGCCAGGGCAAGATCGTGATCCTGCAGGGCCAGGCCGGTACCTCCGCCGCCCGGGAGCGGGCGCAGGGCTTCGCCGAGGGCCTCAAGGCCTACCCCGGTATCCAGGTGGTGGCCCAGCAGCCCGCCGACTTCGACCGCACCAAGGGCCTCGACGTGATGTCGAACCTGCTCCAGGCCCACCCGGACGTCCAGGGCGTCATCGCCGCCAACGACGAGATGGCCCTCGGCGCGATCAAGGCGCTGGGTTCCAAGGCCGGTTCGTCGGTCTCGGTGGTCGGCTTCGACGGCACCCCGGACGGCCTGACCGCCGTCAAGAACGGCACGCTGTACGCGTCGGTGGCCCAGCAGCCCAGCCAGCTCGGGAAGATCGCCGTGGACAACGCCCTCAAGGCCGTCAAGGACCAGAAGATCCCGTCGGCGATCAAGGTCCCGGTGAAGGTGGTCACGAAGGACAACGTGGCCGGTTTCACGGGCTGAGGCACCAGGGAGGCGGCCGGGCGCTTGAATGGAGCCCCGGCCGCCTCGACCCATTCGCAGAGGGAGTCATCTGATGTACGACTACGACCTCCTGGTCGTGGGATCGGCCAACGCCGACCTGGTGATCCGTGTCGAGCGGCGGCCGGGCGCGGGTGAGACCGTGCTCGGCGGCGACCTCGCCACGCATCCCGGCGGCAAGGGCGCCAACCAGGCGGTCGCGGCCGCCCGGCTCGGTGCCCGTACCGCCCTGCTGGCCCGGGTCGGCGACGACGCGCACGGCAGGCTGCTGCTCGACTCGCAGCGGGCGGCCGGTGTGGACACGGTGGGTGTGCTGGCGGGCGGGGCGCCGACGGGGGTCGCCCTCATCACCGTGGATCCTTCCGGCGACAACAGCATCGTGGTGTCGCCGGGCGCGAACGGCCGTCTGACGCCGGCGGACGTGCGGGCCGCGGTGAGCCTCTTCCACGCCTCCCGGGTGGTGTCCACGCAGCTGGAGATCCCGCTGGAGACGGTGCTGGAGGTCGTACGGAACCTGGCGCCCGGCAGCCGTTTCGTCCTCAACCCCTCCCCGCCGCGGCCCCTCCCCGGTGAGGTCCTGGCGGCCTGCGACCCGCTGATCGTGAACGAGCACGAGGCGCGGGTGATCCTGGGCGAGGCGTGCGTGAGCGAGGAACCGGCCGACTGGGCGCGGCTCCTGCTCGCCAAGGGCCCGAAGTCGGTGGTGGTGACGCTGGGCGCGCAGGGTGCGCTGGTGGCCGACGGCGACGGCGTCTCGCACGTCTCCTCCGTGAAGGTGGACACGGTGGACACGACCGGTGCCGGGGACGCGTTCACGGCGGCCCTCGCGGTACGGCTCGGAGCGGGCGAGTCGCTCGGCGCGGCGGCGGCGTACGCGGCGCGGGTGGGGGCGGCGGCGGTGACCCGGCGGGGCGCGCAGGAGTCGTACCCGACGGCGGCGGAGGTCGACGCGCTGCGCTGTGCCGATCCGGGGGCGGACGGGCGAGGCGAGGCGCTGTGAAGAAGACGGGGATCCTCAACCGTCACCTCTCCGGCGCCCTCGCCGAGTTGGGGCACGGGCACGGGGTGCTGGTGTGCGACGCCGGGATGCCGATCCCGAAGGGGCCGCGGGTCGTGGACCTGGCGTTCCGGGCCGGGGTGCCGTCCTTCGCGGAGGTGCTGGAGGGGCTGCTGGCCGAGCTGGTCGTGGAGGGCGCGACCGCGGCGAGCGAGATACGCGGGGCCAATCCGGCCGCCGCCGCGCTGCTGGACGGGCACTTCCCCGACCTGGCACTGGTCCCGCACGAGCGGCTGAAGGAGCTGTCGGCGGAGGCACGGCTGGTCGTACGGACCGGGGAGGCCCGGCCGTACGCGAACGTGCTGCTGCGGTGCGGGGTGTTCTTCTAGACCGGCTACGGCTCCGGGAACACCAGCGGCACGCCGTACCGCTTCTCGGCGGCGCGCAGGGCCGGGACCAGGGTGGTGCGCAACGCGCGGACGGCGGCGGCGTGTTCGGGGGCCGCGAGGAAACGGGCGCGCAGCCCGGCGCGGGCGGGTTCGCGCACCGCCTCGACCGGGCGCATGCAGGCGGCGTACGCCTGGCCCAGCTCGCGCTCCCGCACCGCGAGGCCGCTCGCGTCGGCCGTCTGCATCAGCTGGTCGGCGAGGGCGAAGTAGGCGTTCTCGTCGCGGGCCTCGATGCCGTACCGGGCGAAGCAGTCCGGCAGGGTGCGCAGGGCGCGGAGGGTGGCGGGGTCCCGGCGCAGTGACGTGACCGTGGAGAACCACTGCCCCTGCGTTTCGGCGTAGCGGTCGCGCAAGGCCTTGGCTGCCGCCGTCCCCCGGGTGAGGCAGGCGCGTACCTCGGCCGCGGCTCCGGTCCGCGCCGGGGCGGGGCTCGCCGACGGTGCGGGCACGGTGGCGCTCTCGCTGGTGCCGTGGCGGGCGATGAAGTCCAGGTCGGGGAGTTCGGAGTAGCGGATGAAGGCGATCGGCGGCTGGGCGGGCAGGGTGAAACCTCGGTCGCGGGCGCAGGAGGCCGCCGCGGCCCGCTGCACCTGCTGTACGAACACGTCCAGCCCCTGCGTCCAGCGGGACTCCGCGCCGGTCGCGGGCAGGACCATGCGCACCGGGTCGGCCGGCAGGGTGTCGCCGAGCCGGGCCGGGGTCACGGTGGCCGCGCGGGGGCCGGCGTCGGGCTGCGCGGCCTGGCCGGTCGTGCAGGCGGTGACCGCGGTGGCGAGCAGGGTGAGGGCGGCGGCGAGGGCCGGGCGGGCCGAACGGAGCATCCGGATCATGGGGTCCTGCCTACGGGTGGAGGCGGGTGCCGCGGACCGCTCGGGCCCGCGGCGCCCCTGGAACTCTTGAACCGGGTCAGTGCGTGATGTGGACGGTGTCGCCGCCGTCGATCTTGCTCGCCACCGTGAACTTCGTGTTGTCGCTCACATCGGTGCACAGCGCGTAGGTGGAGTCGTTGATGCTGTGGCTGCCGTCGCCGGCCCAGACGTACCCCTTGTTGCAGGTCACCCAGGAACTGCTGGAGGTGTGGTAGAGGCGGCCGGCGTAGTAGTCGCCGATCGCGGACGTGGAGTCGTCGGAGTAGGTCAGGTTGAGGTCGTTGCAGCTGCTGGACGCCGACTTGTTCGCCGTGCCGCCGACGCCTTCGTAGGGTCCGGTCTTCAGCGTGACGGTCACGCAGGCGTCCGGGGCGGCGGACGCGGCGGGCGCGAACACCAGACAGCCGGCGGCGGAGACGAGCGCGAACGCGCCCGCGGCGATGGCCTTCCTCATGGGTCCCCCTAGTGGTGATCGGGTGTGAGTGGCTCGGTCACCCGAAACGCTGGCAGAGCACCCGGCACACGGACCACGTCTTTAGACAGGGCTCTAAAGTCCCTCGCCGGGCGGCGGAGTTCGCCGCTCCGGCGAGGCCCGGGACGCTCACGTGGCCCCTGGGGCGAGACCGGGGCGCGGTGCGTCGTGCGGATTCGCCCTGAGCATCGCGGCGCCCAGCGGGGTGAGGGTGTGCAGGACGGTGTTGTGGTGGCGCTGGCTGACGACCAGGCCGGCGTCCCGCAGCACGGTGGTGTGGTGGGTGGCCGTGGGCACCGACACCCCCAGGAACCGGGCCAGTTCGGAGGTGGTCGCGCCGAGTGCGAGGGACCGCAGCGCGGCCGCCCGGGTACGGCCGAGCAGTGCCGCGAGCGAGGCGTCGGGCGGGTGTCCGGGGGTGGGCGCGCGCAGTGCGTGCACGGGGTAGACCAGCAGCGGCTGGAGGGTGTCGTCGGCCATCGAGACCGGTGACTGCCAGCAGAAGTAGGAGGGGACCAGGCGCAGTCCGCGGCCGGCCAGGTGCAGGTCACGGTCCTCGACGTAGTCGACGTGCAGGACCGGCGGATGCCAGCGGATCGCGGGTGACAGGCCGGCGAGGAGTCCGTCGACCCCGGCCGCGAGGGCGTCCCGGCCGCGCTGGGCGCGCTCCGCGGCGACGGTGGCGAGAATACGGCTCTCGTGGGGCGCGACCACCGCTTCGTGGTAGGCCCGCAGGAGTCCGGCCAGGTCCTCCCTCGCCTCGCGTTCCAGCAGCCGGGGCGCCCAGTCGGGGGCGCCGCTGGACCGGTCCAGCAGCCGGATCTCGTGGGCGACGCGCTCCGGCGGGGTGTCGACGATCGCCGCGAGCCCCCGGTCCAGGCCGTCGGCGGCCTCCTGCGGGGTGAGGAAGTCGGGCAGGTAGCGGGCCCGGGGCAGCACGGGGACCAGGAGCCGGCGTACGGCTCCGCCGAGCCGGGTGCCGGCGAGAGTGGTCCGGGTCTCGCGGTACCAGTCGGCGTACGCCCAGCGGCCCCGCGAGGTCTGTAACCGGTGCAGACTGCAGGCGACCTCCCAGAGCGGGTCGGGGGCGCTCGCGACCTCGATACGAGTCAGATCCCGAGGCGTGAAGTGGATGCGCAGCACGAGAACCGCCCCCCGAGTCGAACAGTCGTCCGGTCAAGAGCAGCCTGGGGCACACGGCACCCGGGAGCAACACAGGAACCGGCCGTGACGGAGCGGGCTGCGCCCGGACATGTTTCGAGGGGGCCCGGCCCGTGGACCGAACCCCCTCGGCTTTCCCCTCCGCATCAGAACCCCCGCGATCCCCCCGGATCCCCCTCCGAAAGCCCTGATGCCAAGGAGACCGGCGGGGCGGGGGGAGGGTTGTACGCGGTTCCAAGATTTTTCCGCCCGGGGCTGGAGCCGCCGCGGGCCGAGCGCGTCAACCAGTGACAATCCAAGGCGGCCGCGAAGACAGGTGCCGCATGGGATCCAACGGATTCGGCGAGCGCGCAGGCCCCCCACGACACCTGCCCCACTTCCTGCCGTCCTTGACGTGGAGGGTCGCCTTGCTGCCCTCCTTGATGCCGTCAAAAGGTGCGGTCAGTTCTCCAGCCGGACCGGCATCAGGAGCGAGAAGGCACCCTCGTCGTCGGGCCGGCGGATCGCGATCGGCGCGGTGGGCGCGCCGATCTCCAGCACCAGTCGGTCACGGGCTCCGGCGGCCAGCGCGGCCAGCAGGAACGCACGGTTGACGGCGACGCGGTCCGGGTCGCCGTCGGCGTCGGCGTCGGCGTCGGCGCAGAGGGCGACCGTGCCGTCGTCCTCCACCCTGAGCACGCTCAGATCGGGTGCCCCGGACTCCCCGGAGCGGACGGGACCGGTCTGCAGGGCCTGCCGGAAGGCCGCCACCTCGACGACGGCGCGGCGTCCGCCGGGCCGGGGCAGGAGACGGCGGTAGTCGGGGAAGTCGTGGTCGAGGCACCGGCCGGCCGCCTGCCGGTCCCCGGCCTCCAGAGTCACCCGGTCACCGTCGACGGAGAGCCCCACGGCTCCCTCGCCGTCCAACAGCGGCCGCATCGCGTCGGCGAGCGGAGCGGGCACGACGACCTGCACGCGGCTCCCCTCGTACCCGCCGACACCGGCCCGCGCGACCGCCATCCGGTACCGGTCGGTGGCCACGGCGTGCAGACTCGCGCCCTCGATGTCGAACAGCACCCCGCCGAGCATCGGCAGCTCCGGGTCGGTGCTCGCCGCGAAGCGAACCGAGTCCAGCGCGGCCGCCAGCTCCGGCGCGGCGACGGACAGGCGGACGGAGGCGGTACGGAGCGAGGTCATGACGTTCTCCCTGTGATCGAGTAGGGCTCGGAGCGCGGACAACTCGGCGCGGGCATCGGACAGCCCCTGTTCCAGACGGCGCAGGTGCACCGTGAGCAGCTTCCGGACCAGGTCGGTGTCCGGGCCGGACCAGCCGGCCAGCACCAGCCGGATGTCCGCCAGCGGCATCCCGGCCCGGCGCAGGCGGGCCAGCAGCCGGGCCTCTTCCAGCTGGCCGGGCTCGTACCAGCGGTAGCCGCTCACCGGATCCACCCAGGCGGGGACCAGCACACCGGACCGGTCGTAGAACCGCAGGGCACTCACGCCCAGGCCGCTGTCGCGGGCCATCTCCCCGATGCTGCGCATGTCGTTCTCCACACCCGGCACTCTGGGCCCTGCACAAGGTCGAGGGTCAACCCGGCCGGGCGCCGGTCTTCCCGGCGGGCGGCCGACCGCGTCGGCAGGGGCCGTGCGGGACGGGTGTTTCGGTGGCCGGCGCCCCGGAAGTGCGGGAACGCGGAGCGGAGTTCGGGATCGCGGAGGAGGTCGGGAAAGGGGCGCGGCCTGCCCGTCCGCACGGGAAGCGGGCAGGCCACCGACCGGTCAGGCCGCCGTGTGCCGCACGAACCGTTCCGCCGTCTCGGCGAGCACCTCCCGCCCGTCCCTCGCCCACAGCCCGTCGTTGAAGAGCTCCACCTCGATGGCGCCGGTGTAGCCGGCCGCCTCCACGTAGCCCTGCCACTCGCGCATGTCGATCGCGCCGTCGCCGATCTGGCCGCGGCCGTTGAGGACGCCCTCCGGCAACGGGGTGGTCCAGTCGGCGAGCTGGAAGGTGTGGATGCGGCCGCCCGCGCCGGCCCGGGCGATCTGTGCGGGTGCCTGGTCGTCCCACCAGATGTGGTACGTGTCGACGGTGACGCCGACCTGGTGGGCCGGGAAGCGTTCCGCGAGGTCCAGGGCCTGGGTGAGGGTGGAGACCACGCAGCGGTCGGCGGCGTACATCGGGTGCAGGGGCTCGATGGCCAGGCGGACGCCGTGCCGCTCGGCGTAGGGGCCGAGTTCGGCGAGGGCGTCGGCGATGCGTTCACGGGCGCCGTGCAGGTCCTTGGAGCCGGTCGGCAGGCCGCCGGAGACCAGGACCAGGGTGTCCGTGCCGAGGGTCGCGGCCTCCTCGACCGCCCGCCGGTTGTCGGCGAGCGCCGCGGCACGCTCGTCCGGGTCGATCGCGGTGAGGAAGCCGCCGCGGCACAGGGTGGTGACGGTCAGACCGGCCTCGCGGACCAGCTTGGCGGCCGCGTCGACGCCGTACGCCTGCACCGGCTCGCGCCACAGGCCGACGGCCGGTACGCCCAGTCGCCCGCAGGCGTCGGTGAGTTCGGGCAGCGACAGCTGCTTGACGGTCATCTGGTTGATGGAGAAACGGGACAGGTCGCCGGTCACTGGCTGACTCCGTACAGGGCGAGGAGGGTCTTCATACGGTCCTCGGCCAGCTTGGGGTCCGGGAACAGGCCCAGTCCGTCGGCGAGTTCGTAGGCGCGCGCGAAGTGCGGCAGCGAGCGCGCCGACTGGAAGCCGCCGACCATCGTGAAGTGGGACTGGTGGCCGGCCAGCCAGGCCAGGAGGACCACGCCCGTCTTGTAGAACCGGGTGGGGGTCTGGAAGAGGTGCCGGGAGAGCTCCACGGTGGGGTCCAGCAGGCGGCGGAAGCCCGCCGTGTCACCGGTGTCCAGGATCCGCACCCCCTCGGCCGCCAGGGGCCCCAGTGGGTCGAATATGCCGAGCAGGGCGTGGCTGAAGCCCTGCTCGTCGCCCGCGATCAGCTCGGGGTAGTTGAAGTCGTCGCCGGTGTAGCAGCGGACGCCCTGCGGCAGGCGGCGGCGCAGGTCGACCTCGCGCTGCGCGTCGAGCAGGGAGACCTTGATGCCGTCGACCTTGTCGGGGTGGGCGGCGATGACCTCGAGGAAGGTGTCGGTGGCCGCGTCCAGGTCGGACGAGCCCCAGTAGCCCTCCAGCGCCGGGTCGAACATCGGGCCGAGCCAGTGCAGGACCACCGGCTCGGCGGCCTGGCGCAGCAGGTGGCCGTAGACGTCGAGGTAGTCCTCGGGGCCGGTGGCGGCCGCCGCGAGCGCCCGGGAGGCCATCAGGATGGCCTGGGCGCCCGACTCCTCGACGAGGGCGAGCTGCTCCTCGTACGCCGCCCTGATCTCGGCGAGCGTGCCGCCGGTGATCTGGTCGGTGCCGACGCCGCAGGCGATCCGGCCGCCGACGGCACGCGCCTCGGCGGCGCTGCGCCGGATCAGCTCGGCCGCGCCCGCCCAGTCCAGGCCCATGCCGCGCTGGGCGGTGTCCATCGCCTCGGCGACACCCAGGCCGTGCGACCACAGGTGGCGGCGGAAGGCGAGGGTGGCGTCCCAGTCGACGGCGGCGGGCGAGTCGGGGTTCGTGTCGGCGAACGGGTCGGCGACGACGTGCGCCGCCGAGAAGACCGTGCGGGAGGCGAAGGGGGTGCCGGGGGTGAGGGCGAGGGGTTCGGTGCGCGGCTCGTACGCCCGCAACGACCCGTCCGCGGCGGGGAGATGGATGGTCACAGCGCGATCTCCGGTACCTCGATGCGGCGGCCCTCCGTCGAGGACTTCAGGCCCAGCTCGGCCAGCTGCACGCCGCGGGCGCCGGCCAGCAGGTCCCAGTGGTAGGGGGCGTCGGCGTAGACGTGCCGGAGGAACAGCTCCCACTGGGCCTTGAAGCCGTTGTCGAACTCGGTGTTGTCGGGGACCTCCTGCCACTGCTCGCGGAAGGCGTAGGTGGCGGGGATGTCCGGGTTCCAGACCGGCTTGGGGGTCGCGCTGCGGTGCTGGACACGGCAGTTGCGCAGGCCGGCGACCGCTGAGCCTTCGGTGCCGTCCACCTGGAACTCGACCAGTTCGTCGCGGTTGACGCGGACCGCCCAGGAGGAGTTGATCTGGGCGACGGCGCCGCCGTCGAGCTCGAAGATGCCGTACGCGGCGTCGTCGGCCGTCGCGTCGTAGGGCTTGCCGTTCTCGTCCCAGCGCTGCGGGATGTGGGTGGCGGTGAGGGCCTGGACGGACTTCACGCGGCCGAACAGCTCGTGCAGGACGTACTCCCAGTGCGGGAACATGTCGACGACGATGCCGCCGCCGTCCTCCGCGCGGTAGTTCCAGGAGGGGCGCTGGGCCTCCTGCCAGTCGCCCTCGAAGACCCAGTAGCCGAACTCGCCGCGGACCGAGAGGATCCGGCCGAAGAAGCCGCCGTCGATGAGCCGCTTCAGCTTCAGCAGGCCGGGCAGGAAGATCTTGTCCTGGACGACGCCGGACTTGACGCCCTTGGCGTGCGCGAGCCGGGCCAGCTCCAGGGCGCCGTCCAGGCCGGTGGCCGTCGGCTTCTCGGTGTAGATGTGCTTGCCGGCGGCGACGGCCTGCTTGATGGCCTCCTCGCGGGCGGAGGTGACCTGGGCGTCGAAGTAGATGTCGATGGTCGGGTCGGCGAGGACGGCCTCCAGGTCGGTGGAGATGTGCTCGTCCGAGAGGCCGTGGCGGTCGGCGATCTCGCGGAGCGCGTGCTCGCGGCGGCCGACCAGGACCGGTTCCGGCCACAGCACCGTGCCGTCGCCGAGGTCGAGTCCGCCCTGCTCGCGCAGGGCGAGGATCGAGCGGACGAGGTGCTGGCGGTAGCCCATGCGCCCGGTGACGCCGTTCATGGCGATACGCACCGTCTTGCGGTTCACGTGTTTCCCTTCGTCCGCGTGCGTCTCAGCAACGCAGCAAGCGCTTTCTATATGGTCTGAAGTTAGCCTTTGACCCCTGGTCTGTACAAGACCGTGATGGGGTCGAGTTGTTCGAGGGGGCGAACAACAGGAGTGAATGGCCTTATGGTCTGCACGGCAAGGGGGCTTCCTATGAGCAAGCTGTTGATCGGGCTGCCGATCAGGCTGCGTACGACGACGTACGACGAGACGCGTGACCGGAGGACGACAAGATGACGGTGACCCTGGCGGACGTGGCGGCCCGCGCCCAGGTCTCGCCCGCGACGGTGTCGCGCGTACTGAACGGCAACTACCCCGTGGCGGCGTCCACACGGGAGCGGGTGCTGCGGGCGGTGGACGAGCTGGACTACGTCCTCAACGGGCCGGCGAGCGCGCTCGCGGCGGCCACCTCCGACCTGGTCGGCATCCTGGTCAACGACATCGCCGACCCGTTCTTCGGGATCATGGCGAGCGCGATCCAGGGCGAGATCGGCGGTCCGGGCGGGCGCGCGGGCGGCGAGCGGCTGGCGGTGACCTGCAACACCGGGGGGTCGCCGGAGCGGGAGCTGACGTACCTGACGCTGCTGCAACGGCAGCGGGCGGCAGCGGTGATCCTGACCGGCGGGGCCGTGGAGGACGCGCCGCACGCGGCGGCGGTGGCGGCGAAGCTGCGGAAGCTGGCGGACGCCGGGACCAAGGTGGTGCTGTGCGGGCGGCCGCCGGCGCCGGACACCAACGCGGTGGCGCTGACCTTCGACAACCGCGGCGGCGGCAAGCAGCTGACCGAGCACCTCATCGGCCTGGGCCACCGGCGCCTCGGCTACATCGCGGGCCCGGAGGAGCGGACGACCACCCGGCACCGCCTCGAGGGCCACCGGGCGGCGCTGGCCGACGCGGGTATCGAGGAGGACCCGCGCTGGACCGTGCACGGGCGGTACGACCGACGGGCGGGCTACGAGGCGACGCTGGAGCTGCTGCGCCGGGACCCGACGCTCACCGCGGTGGTGGCGGCGAACGACTCGGTCGCGCTGGGCGCGTGCGCGGCGCTGCGGGAGTCGGGGCTGCGGATCCCGGCGGACGTGTCGGTGGCCGGCTTCGACGACCTGCCGTTCAGCATCGACGCGGTGCCGTCGCTGACGACGGTCCGGCTGCCGCTCGCGGAGGCGGGGGCGCGGGCCGGCCGCATCGCCATGGGCCGCGAGGAGCCGCCGCCGGGCGGGATCGCGACGGTCCGCGGCGAGCTGATGGTCCGGGGGTCCTCGGGGGTGCCACGCGGCTGAGCGCTCCGCTGGGGGAGGGCCGCGATGTGGCGTCCGGCGGCTGCCGGGTGCAGCGCCGTCGTGGCTGGTCGCGCAGTTCCCCGCGCCCCTAGGGGCGCTGCTGAACCGCAGCCGACCTGGCACAGGGGACGACACCGGGGGCACGGCTCAGATGCCCCGGACGTCCCTCGCTCCCGGTATCGGCCGGGCAGCCGCCCGGCCGATACCGGGGCCGGATACACGGATCCGGGTGCCCGAAGGTCGGGCACCCGGATCCGTCCTTTGATTTCAGGGGAGGGTCAGACGCGGAGGGCCGGCTCAGTCCCAGCCGCCCCAGCCGTAGTCGTCGTCGCCGCCGCCGTAGCCACCGTGGCCGTGACCGCCGTAGCCGCCATAGCCACCGCCATAGCCGCCGTGACCGCCGTAGCCACCGCCGCCGTAGCCACCGCCGCCGTAGCCACCGCCGCCGTGGCCTCCGCCGCCGTAACCTCCGCCGCCATGGCCGCCACCGCCGCCGCCGTGGCCACCGCCACCGCCGCCGCCGTGGCCACCGCCACCGCCGCCGCCGTGGCCGCCGCCGCCACCGCCACCGCCGTTGTCCTGGTAGGAGACGACGTGGTCGGGCGCCGCGTGGGTGGCCGCACTGGCGACTCCGGCTCCGGCGGCGAGCGCCAGGATGGGTGCCGAAATCGCAGCGATGGCGACCCTCTTCATACGTGTGGTGTGCGCGCGCATGGTTCGCCCCTCTCCGAGGGTGTGGTTAGTGACGACGGCCGCCATGTCAGGAGGGTCGGCCGCCCTGCGTGCGCTCCAGAGCCTGCGCGCAGCTCAGAACGCGTCCGCCGCCCGTGATGCCGGTTCTCCGCACCGGTCCGAGCTCTTCCGGCGGACCACGTCACGTCCTGGTTGAAACGGACATAAGTGACGTTCGTGTATAAACCTACGGCGCGGACGCGACGAAGTCAAAAGCAGGACCCGGGCCAACCAAAAAAGACAAGTAAAGCCCGCGGCGCCGCCGTTCGGGCCGACGCCTTCCGGCCGGGCGGGGTGGCGGGATAGCCTCGGAGGCGCGGTATCTCTGACTCAGTCAAACATCGGGGTCCAGCCATGACCGTCCAGGACGTCCGTGCCTTCAACCGCTTCTACACCAATCTCATCGGCGCCCTCGACTACGGCCGCCACCTCTACGCCCCGTACACCCTCACCGAGGCCCGGGTGCTGTACGAGCTCGCGCACGCCGCCGACACCGACGCGGCCGACCTGCGGTCCGATCTCGCGCTGGACGCCGGATACTTGAGCCGGATCCTCAACAAGTTCGAGGAGGCCGGGCTGATCGAGCGCGCGCCCTCGGAGAAGGACCCGCGGCGGCGGCGCGTCTCCCTCACCCAGGGCGGCCGGGCGGCCGCCGAACTGCTCGACGAACGGGCCCGGGAATCGGTCGGCTCCCTGCTGGGCGCCGTCGACCCGGGCGAGCGGTCCCGCCTCGCCGAGGCGATGCGCACCATCCGCACGATCCTCGGCGACGGGCACACCCCCGAGGGCTCCGGCGAGGTCGTGCTGCGCGAGCCGCACCCCGGCGACCTGGGCTGGATCGTGCAGCGCAACGCAGCCCTGTACGCGGCCGAGTACGGCTGGAACACCGACTACGAGGGCCTCGTCGCCCGGATCGTCGCCGACTACGCCGAGGACCACGACCCGCACCTGGAGCGGACCTGGATCGCCGAGTGGGCCGGGCGTCCGGTGGGCTGCGTGATGTGCGTACGGGACGACGCGCCGGGCACCGCACGGCTGCGGCTGCTGCTCGTCGAACCGGAGGCCCGCGGGCTCGGCATCGGCGACCGGCTGGTCACCGCCGTGACCGACTTCGCGCGCGGGGTCGGCTACCGGGAGCTGGTCCTGTGGACCAACGACGTGCTGTCCGCCGCCCGCAGCATCTACCAGCGGCACGGTTTCGTCCTCACCGCCGAGAAACCGCACCGCTCCTTCGGCAAGGACCTGGTCGGCCAGGACTGGCGGCTGGACCTGCACACGACCGGTGAGTGAGAAGTAGGTTGGTGGGCATGAAGTTCGCCTTCTCCACCCTCGGGGTTCCCGGTCTGCCGGTGCCGGACGTGCTGGCCCTCGCCACCGCCCACGGCTACCACGGCGTCGAGCTGCGCGCCCATCCGGAGGAGCCCGTGCACCCCGGCCTCGGCCCGGCCGCGCGCTCGGACGTGGCCGCCGAGTTCAAGGCGACCGGGGTGGAGGTCCTGGGCGTCGCCGGGTACGCGCGCCTCGCGGCGCCCGGCGCGGACGCCCCGGTCCTCGACGAGACCCGCCAACTCCTCCAGCTCGCCCACGACCTGGGCGCCCCCTACGTCCGCGTCTTCCCCGGCGCCGACCCGTCCCTGCCCGCGGCCGAGTCCGACGCGATCGCCGCCCGGCGGCTCGGCACGGTCGCCGAGGACGCCGCCGCGCTCGGCGTACGGGTGCTGCTCGAGACCCACGACTCGCACCGCACCGGCGCCGCGGCGATCCGGGTCCTCGGCCCGGTCGGCCACCGCATGGTCGGCTCGCTCTGGGACGTCATGCACACCTGGCTGGGCGGCGAGCAGCCCGCCGAGACCTACGCGGCGCTCGCCCCGCACCTCGGCTACGTCCAGGTCAAGGACATCGCCTCGGCCGACGACACCACCCCGCTGC
The DNA here is from genome assembly GCF_019510245.1 of Streptomyces sp. Lineage (GTDB taxonomy): Bacteria > Actinomycetota > Actinomycetes > Streptomycetales > Streptomycetaceae > Streptomyces. The sequence goes on from NZ_JAEKKT010000154.1 coordinate 95,333, forward strand.
CGCTCGGCGCCGGGATCCTCCCCCTCTCCGAGTGCGTCGAGGTGCTCTCCCGGCACGGCTGGGACGGCTGGCTGTGCTGGGAGTACGAGAAACGCTGGTACGAGGCCGCGGCCCCGCTGCCCGGCCTGCTGGCGGCGGGCCGGGAGCACCTGGCCCGGCTGCTCACCGAGTCGGCCTGACCCCCGCCCTCACGCGCCGGCCACCGGAATCCCCCACCCCGCGGCCAGCTCACCGAACGCCTCGTGGAAGCCCGGGAAGGTCTTCTTCACGCAGCCGGGGTCGTCGAAGGAGATCCCGGGCGTGCGCAGCCCGGTCACCGCGAAGGACATGACGACGCGGTGGTCGCCGTAGGTCTTGATCTCGGCCGGGACGGGCGTGCCGGGCCGGATCTCGATCCAGTCCTCGCCCGTGGCGACCTCGATGCCCAGCCGGCGCAGGTTCTCCGCGCAGGCGTCGAGCCGGTCGCACTCCTTCACCCGGGTGTTGGCGACGTCCTCGATCCGGACGGGACCGCTCGCGAAGGGGGCGACGGCCGCGAGGGTGGGCATGGTGTCGGAGATGTCCCGCATGGCGACGGTCAGGCCGCGCAGCCGGCCCGTGCCCCGGACGGTCGTCCGGTCCTCGCCGACCTCCACGTCCGCGCCCATCCGCCGCAGTACGTCCACGAACCCGAGGTCCCCCTGGAGCGCGCCCCGCCCGAGCCCCGGGACGGTGACCTCACGGCCCGTCACGGCCGCCGCGGCGAAGAAGTAACTGGCGGTGGAGGCGTCCGGCTCGACCGCGTAGGTGGTGGCCCGGTACCCGCCCGGCGGCACGACGAAGGTGTCCCCCTCCCGCGCCACCTCCACCCCGAACGACCTCATCATCGCGATCGTGATCTCCACGTACGGCGCGGACACCAGGTCCGTCACCCGGATCCGCAGGCCCTTGCGGGTGAGCGGGCCGAGCAGGAGCAGGGCGGTGAGGTACTGCGAGGACTGCCCGGCGTCGAGCGTCACCTCGCCGCCCTCGACGCCGGCCGCCTCGATGCGCAGCGGGTGGTGGCCCTCGGCCGCCTCGTGGCGCAGGTCGACCCCGAGGTCGCGCAGGGCGCGGGTGAGCGGGGCGAGGGGGCGGCGGCGCATCTGCTCGGAGGCGTCGAAGCGGTAGCTGCCGTGGCCGGCGGCGGCGAGGGTGGGCAGGAAGCGGGCGGTGGTGGCGCCGTCCCGGCAGTAGACGTCGGCCTCGGGCAGCGCGGGGCCCTGCGGGCGGCCGTCCACCTGCCAGGTGTCGGGGGTGCGGCCGACTCGGTAGCCGAGCCGGGCCAGGCCCTCGGCGAAGCCCTCGGTGTCGTCGGAGCGGAGGGGGCGGACGAGGGTGGTGACTCCGTCGGCGGCGGCCGCGAGGAAGAGGGCGCGGGCGGTGACGGACTTGGAACCGGGGATGTCGACGAGGGGCATGCCGTCATGATCGCTTGCCGGGAGGCTCGGGTGGGGGGTTTTCCAGGGGGTGGAACAGGTCGTTCGTCGACTTCGGGCCGGTGGGGGTTGTTCGCGCAGTTCCTCCCCCAGCCTTCGGCCGGGGGCACCCCCAGCGCCCCTTTCAGGGGCGCTGTCCCTGACGTAACTTCCAGCTCCCCCTTCCCGAATTACGGAAACGGACCGCCCGACGGGAACCCCTCCCCCGTCCCGTCCGTCCAAAGCGCAGGCTGTCGGAAGAGTCTCCGTGGTGTGGTGTCGGCCCTCGCTGCTGGCTGCGAGCGCCGGCCTACCCTCTCCGCCGCACCACGGCCGCCGGCCCGCCGCCATCGACGTGCCCCCCTCCCAATGCGCCGATGGCGGCCCCTCTGCGGGTACCGTGCTTTCCCTTGACGGAAAGAAACTTCCCGAATATTGGTGATCCCACGGAAGTTTCCTTCAGCCGGTTTCTCCACCGGAAGGAGCGCACGTGCCCTCCAGACGCACCGTCCTCGCCGCGACCGCGGGCGTCACCGCGGGACTGGCCGTCGGCACCAGCGCGAACGCCCTCGGCTCCGACGACAAGAGACTCCGCGCGATCGTCTCCCGGATGACGCTCGAGGAGAAGGTCGGGCAGCTGTTCATGATGCGGGTCTACGGGCATTCGGCCACCGACCCCGACCAGGCCGACATCGACGCCAACCTCAAGGAGATCGGCGTCCGCACTGCGGCCGAGCTGATCGGGAAGTACCGGGTCGGCGGGATCATCTACTTCACCTGGACGCACAACACCCGTGACCCGCGACAGATCGCCGAACTGTCCAACGGGATCCAGCGGGCCTCGCTGGAACAGCCGCGCGGCCTGCCCGTCCTGATCGCCACCGACCAGGAGCACGGCGCCGTCTGCCGGATCGGCAGGCCCGCCACGCTCTTCCCGGGCGCCATGGCCCTCGGGGCGGGCGGCTCCCGGGCCGACGCCCGCACCGTCGGCCGTGTCTCCGGCGCGGAGCTGCGGGCGATGGGTGTCCGGCAGGACTACTCCCCCGACGCCGACGTGAACGTGAACCCGGCCAACCCGATCATCGGCGTACGGTCCTTCGGGGCCGGCCCGGACGCGGTCGGGGCGCTGGTCGCCGCCGAGGTGCAGGGGTACCAGGAGGCGGGCGTGGCGGCCACCGCCAAGCACTTCCCGGGGCACGGCGACACCGCCGTCGACAGCCACACCGGCTTCCCGGTGATCACGCACAGCCGGGAGCTGTGGGAGAAGCTGGACGCGGTCCCGTTCCGGGCGGCGATCGAGGCCGGCATCGACTCCGTCATGACCGCGCACATCCAGTTCCCGGCCCTGGACGGCTCCGGCGACCCGGCCACCCTCTCGCACCCGGTCCTCACCGGCATCCTGCGCGACGAACTCGGCTACGACGGGGTCGTGGTGACCGACTCCCTGGGCATGGAGGGGGTGCGCACGAAGTACGGCGACGACCGGGTGCCGGTGCTCGCCCTGAAGGCCGGAGTGGACCAGCTCCTCAACCCGCCCACCCTGGACATCGCCTGGAACGCCGTCCTGAAGGCCGTGCAGGACGGTGAGCTGACCGAGTCCCGGCTGGACGAGTCGATCCTGCGGATCCTGCGGCTGAAGTCCCGGCTGGGGCTGCTCGACCGGCCGTACGTCAACACGAAGGACGTCGGCCGGGTGGTCGGCGCGGCGAAGCACCTCGCCGCCGCCGACCGCATCGCCGAGCACACCACCACCCTGCTGGTCAACGAGGGCGGACTGCTCCCCCTCTCCCCGCGCACGCACGCAAAGGTGCTGGTCGTGGGCGCCGACCCGGACTCGCCGTCCGGTACGACGGGCCCGCCGACCGGCGTGCTCGCCGCCGCCCTCACCGGACTGGGTTTCACCGCGAGCGCGTTGTCCACGGGTACCGCGCCGTCCGCCACGACCGTCGACAAGGCCGTCGCGGCGGCGCGGGAGGCGGACGCGGTGGTGGTCGGGACGTACAACGTGACGGCGGGCAGCGGACAGCAGCAGCTGGTGGAACGGCTGGTCGCGACCGGCCGCCCGGTGGTGGCGGTGGCGGTGCGCAATCCCTACGATGTCGCCCAACTCCCCTCCGTGCGAGCCTGCTTGGCGGCCTACTCCTGGACCGACGTCGAACTGCGGGCCGCGGCGCGGGTGATCGCGGGCAAGGTGGCGCCGCGCGGCAGACTGCCGGTGCCGGTGCAACGGGCGGACGATCCGGCCCAGGTGCTGTATCCGATCGGCCACGGGCTGACGTATTAGACGTACGCCGCGGAACCGGGCGTAACGTCCCCAACAGGCGGAAAGCCTCCCGTACAGCTGACGCGGACCGTGATCGCGGGCCACGCTGGCAGGGGGGTCGGTATGCGGAGCAGACGTTTTGCGGGGGTCCTGGTGGCGGTGGCCGTCGTGCTGCTGCCGGCCGGTTGCCGGACGCCGTCGTCCGAGGCACCGGCGGGCAGCGCGCGCTCGACGGCGAGCCCGGCGCCGTCCGGGTTCGGCACGCGGTTCCTCGCGGTCGGCGAGTGCAGCTCGTTCGGGACCGCCGGCTTCACCGAGGTGCCCTGCACCAGTGAACGGGCGGCGGCCCGGGTGATCGCCCGGTACGACGGCACCGTCGCCGACGGTCCGCTGTGCCCGGCCACCACCGACTTCGTGCTGCACATCGGCGCCCAGCGCGCGGGCGGCGGCGAGGACGGCGACGGAACGATCCCGCAGGGCTACGCCTGCATGCGCAGCCTGGAGCCGCCGCACCCCGGCGACCCCGGCGGGGGCGGCGGCCCGCGCACGATCGTCGGCGACTGTGTCTACGGCTCGGGCCGGGGCGAGGTCCGCGAGACCGCCTGCGACGGCTCGGGGAGACGCAAGCCGCAGTACCGGGTGGTACGGGCGGTGGCCTCACGGGACGCCTGCCCGGCGTCCACCGCCCTCTACGTGCAGCTGGGCGGTGAGCATCCGGTGGGCTGCGCCCGGCGGCTGTGAACGCTCCGTGTCAGCAGCGCCCGCAGCGGGGGCTCGTCCGGAGCGTCCAGGGCACGGGCCAGACAGTGGGCAGGCGTCGCGGTGATGCCGCGGACGCCGCTCCCGTCACCACGACTCGGCCTGCCGGAACAGCGCGATCGCCTCCGCGAAGAACCAGACGCAGAACAGCAGACACGCGCCCCACAGCCCCCACAGGACCCAGCGGACCTCTCGTCGTATGCGCACGGGCGGTCCCCCCTCAGCAGAGGATCCATCCCGAGCTCACCGAGCTCCGCCCCACCGTGCCCCGCACCCACACGCACCGGTGTCCCGCGTGGACCGTGACCGGGCCCGCACGGTGGCTGTACTTGCCCTTGTCGACGACCGGGCGGTTGCCGCGGGCCTGGACGCTGACGGACATGGTCCGCCTGCCGCCGGAGTTCTTGGGCAGGGTGATCGCGCAGACGTAGCCGCCCTGCCGGTAGACGTGCACGGTGCCGGTGGCGAAGGCCAGGGTCCGTACCTCGCGCCCGGCGCAGTTCGCCGCCGTCACGGCCTGGGCCTCGGCCGGTGCCACGAGCGCGAGCGCCCCGGAGGCGGCCAGCACGGCCACACCGAGCGCGAGCCGTCGGCGTATCCCACCCCTGTCCACAGTCGTCCCCTCCCGTACCGCAGCTGTGCACCAGCCATGACCGTACTGTTGTACGGACGCCCGACGTATGTCGGATGGTTGCACGGCCGTCAGGGAGGCGGGCTCACCGGGTCGCGCCCACCGGCTCCTCCGGTTCCTCGGGCTGGCCGATGAAGGTGCGCCACAGCTCGGCGTACCGGCCGTCGCGGGCGAGCAGTTCGTCGTGGGTGCCGTCCTCGGCGATCCGGCCGTGGTCCATGACCACCACCCGGTCGGCGCGGGCCGCGGTGGTCAGCCGGTGGGCGACCACGAGGGTGGTACGACGGCCCGTCAGGCGGTCGGTGGCCATGTTGACCTGGGCCTCGGTCGCCAGGTCGAGGGCCGCCGTCGCCTCGTCGAGGAGCAGGACGTCGGGGTCGACCAGCTCGGCCCGGGCGAGGGCGATCAGCTGGCGCTGGCCCGCGGACAGGTTGCGGCCGCGCTCGGCCACCTCGTGGAGGTAGCCGCCGTCGAGGGTGGCGATCATCTCGTGGGCGCCGACCGCGCGGGCCGCCGCCTCCACCTGGGCGTCGGTGGCGTCCGGGCGGCCGTAGGCGATGGCGTCCCGGACCGTCCCCGGGAAGAGGTACGCCTCCTGCGGGACGACCCCGAGCCGGTGCCGGTACGAGGTGAGGTCGAGGTCGCGCAGATCGGTGCCGTCGACCGTCACCCGGCCGCTCGTCGGGTCGTAGAACCGCGCGACCAGCTTGACGAGGGTCGACTTGCCGGCGCCGGTCTCGCCGACGAAGGCGACGGTCTGCCCGGCGGGGATCGTCAGGTCGATGCCGTCCAGGGCTGCGTCGCCCTCGTCGGCTGCACCGTATGCGAAGTGCACGTTCTCGAAGGCGATGTCGCCGTGCAGGGAACCGACGTCGCGGGGCCGCTCCGCCGCCTGCGTGGACGTCGGCTCGCGCAGGAGTTCCTGGATGCGGCCGAGGGAGACGGTCGCCTGCTGGTAGCCGTCGAAGACCTGGGAGAGCTGCTGGACGGGGGCGAAGAACAGGTCGATGTAGAGCAGGTAGGCGACCAGCGCGCCGGTGGTGAGGGTCGCCGCCTCCACCCGGTGGGCGCCCGCCATCAGCACGCTCGCCGCGGCCACCGACGACAGCAGCTGGACGAACGGGAAGTAGACCGATATCAGCCACTGCCCCCGGATACGGGCCTTGCGGTAGCTCTCGCTGCGCTCGGTGAAGCGGCGCCCGCTGTCCCGCTCCCGCCGGAAGGCCTGCACGATGCGCAGCCCGGACACCGACTCCTGGAGGTCGGCGTTGACCACCGACACCCGCTCGCGGGCCAGTTCGTACGCCTTCACGCTCGCCCGGCGGAAGAAGAAGGTCGCGACGACCAGCGGGGGCAGGGTGGTGAAGACGACGAGCGCGAGCTGTACGTCGATCACCAGCAGGGCGACCATGATCCCGAAGAAGGTGACGACGGAGACGAACGCGGTGACCAGGCCCGTCTGGAGGAACGTGGACAGCGCGTCCACGTCCGTCGTCATCCGCGTCATGATCCGACCGGTCAGCTCCCGCTCGTAGTAGTCGAGCCCGAGCCGCTGGAGCTGGGAGAAGATCTTCAGGCGGAGGGAGTAGAGGACCCGTTCGCCGGTGCGGCCGGTCATCCGGGTCTCGCCCGTCTGGGCCGCCCACTGGACGAGCACCGCGACCAGGCCGAGCAGCGAGGCCGCCCAGACCGCGCCGATCGCCATCTTGCTGACGCCCTGGTCGATGCCGTGCCGGATCAGGATCGGCAGGAGCAGGCCCATGCCGGCGTCCACGGCGACCAGCCCGAGGCTGACGAGCAGGGGCCCGCCGAAGCCGCGCAGCAGGCGGCGCAGGCCGTAGGAGTCCTCGGGGCGTACGGCGCCGGCCTCGTCGATGTCGGGGACGTCGGTCGCCGGGGGCAGCGCCTCGACCTGGGCGAGGAGTTCGGGGGTGGCCGGGGTGCCGGCGAGGGCGAGGTCACGGGGCGTACGGTCGCCGGTCCACAGCCGCGGGGTCACACCGCGCTCGGCGTCGAACTCGGCGTCCAGCTCGTCCCGCACGGAGGTGTCCTCGCGCGGTTCGAGGGGCAGCGCGTGCCCCGGGGAGACCCCGCCCAGCTCGTCGGGGTCGGTGAGGAGCCGGCGGTACAGGGCGGACCGCTGCTGGAGCTCCTCGTCGGTGCCGATGTCGGCGAGCCGGCCGCCGTCGAGGACGGCGATGCGGTCGGCGAGGTTGAG
>NZ_JAEKKT010000289.1 GCF_019510245.1 Streptomyces sp.
CCGGTACGCGCCGCTGTTCAGCGCCTCGCTGCGGTTCCGCACCGCGCTGCGCACCGGCTCGCGCACGGCCAGCCTGCGCCTGGTCACCTTCGCCGACGGCAAGCGGGAACGCCGCGACATCCGGGCCATCAACGCCGGCGCGCTGCGGCACCCGCTGTTCGGCCACCGCAAGCACTGGTACACCACCCGGGTGCGCGCCGGGTTCTTTGAGCGGGCCACCGCCGAGGCCGCCGACCGGGCCGAGGCCGCCATGATCACCGTGCTCGACGACTTTGCCAAGAGGTTGATATGACCGACCGCACGCAGCTCAACACCACGATCTTCACGCCGATGCAGTTCCGCTTTGAGGATGAGGCGGACATCGCCAAGTACGGCGCGGACTGGTTCCTCTATGACGAGTGGGCCATCGTCCGGCTGCCGGTCTCGCGGCTCCTCGAGCTCGAGCAGGCCACCGGCTACCCGGTGCGCACCGCGTTCAAGGAGCTGCGCCAGCAGAGCGTGCTGGGTGACCTACTGGCCACCTGGACGGCCGTGCACCTGGCCGACGCGAAACTGGCGGGCGAGTTCGCCGACTGGGCGCCGCTGGTGTTCGCCATCGAGTGGCGCGGCGCCAAACTGGACGACCTGGGAAAAGACGACAAGCCCTCGCCGGAGCCCCCGCCGACGACACCTACCGTCGCTTTGCCGAGCTTGCCGGTGGCGGGATAACCGTCTTGCTCGATGCGATCGCGCCGATGTTCACGATCCGGATGGGCATCACCCCGGATCGGCTGGCCGCGCTGTCGGTGCCGAGCATCGCCGACCACATCGACTACCTGAGCGAGGCGAACCAGCGTGGCTGACGACAAACGCGAAATCATCCTGGACCTGCTGGCCCGGGACAAATCCGGCAAGGCCACCGACAGCTTCGCGCGCAACCTCAACAAACTGGGCCACACCGCGGACGACACCAAGCGCCAGATCCACACCCTGGACAAGGAAGTCAGCAAGCACGAGGCCAACCTCAAAGGCCTGGCCAAGGCGTACGCGGAAACCGACGACAAGGCCACCCGAATGGACCTGTCCAAGGCCATGCGCGGCGCCGAGTCCGAGATCAAAAAGTTGTCCAAGAGCAAGAGCATCCTGTCGGGAATGCTGCCCGATGAGCATGAGATCGTCCAGGAGGGCGAAAGCCTCGGCAAGCGCCTGATGGGCGGGATCAGCTCGGTTTTCGACAGCGCGGCCGGTGCCGGACCGCTGATCCCGGCGCTGGCCGGGATGGCCGCCGCCGCCGCGCCGTTCATCGGGGCCACCATCTCGGCGGCCGTCATCGGCGGGGCCGGGATCGGCGGGGTGGTCGGCGGGGTGATGCTGGCCGCCAACGACCCGCGGGTCAAGAGCGCGGCCGGGGCGCTCGGCAAGACCGTGACCACCTCCCTGCAGGACCGGGCGGTCACCTACTTCGCCGAGCCGCTCATCAAGTCGATCGGCTCGATCCAGGCCCGATTCATCGCGCTGGGCCCGGACATTGACCGGATCCTGTCCTCGTCGGCGAAGTTCCTGCCGATGCTGACCGAGGGGGTCGGCACCTTCGCCACCCGGATCACGCAGGGCATCGCCGACCTGGTGGACAAGGCCGGACCGGTCATCGAGTCGATCTCCAACGGGATTGCCGGGCTCGGCGACGTCATCGGCAACATGTTCACTGCGATGAGCCAGAACGGGGTCGCCGCGGCCACCGCGATGAACATGGCCTTCGGCATCCTGGACGGCACCGTGGTGGCGGTCAGCGCCACCATCACCGGGCTGACCGAGGCGTTCGGCCTGCTGGCCAAGTACGGCGCCTTCGGCCACGACGCGCAGGTCCAATACTTCGCCGTGGAAATCGCGGCGAAGGCCGCCGCGGACGCCAGCCGGGACGCCACCGATGCCACCGCGGGCATGTCGGACGCCAGCAAGGCCACCGCGCGGGTGCTGCACGGCGAGGTGGCGGCGTTGTCCGACCTGTCCGCCGCGCTGAAGGCCGAAACCGACCCGGCCTTCGGCTTCCTGGACGCTCAAGACAAGATGACCAAGGCGCACAAGGCGGCCACCGCGGCGCTCAAGGAACACGGCCGCAACTCGCCGCAGTACCGCGACGCGGTGCGCGCCGAGGCGCGGGCGGCGCTGGTGCTGGAGGACGCGGCCGGCAAGGTGGCGGCCACCAGCAACGGCAAGATGACCCCGGCGCTCAAGGCCACCCTGGAGGCGGCCGGGATGACCGCCCCGGAAATCGCCGAGGTGGGCCGCCAGATGGACGCCGCGCACCGCAAGGGCAACGCGTTCGCCCGCAAGTACGAGGCGCACGTGGCCGCGGCCGGCGCGTCGGTCGCCAAGGCCGCCATCGACGCGGCCCGCATCGCCGCGCAACGGCTGGCCGGCACCTACACCGTGCGGATCCGCACCATCGGCGCGAGCGTCGCCAGCGCCGCGCTGCAGGTCGGTGGCCTGCTGCAGCACCGCGCCGTGGGCGGTCCGGTCAGCCGGGCCACCCCGTACCTGGTGGGTGAGCGCGGCCCCGAACTGTTCGTGCCCAACGTCGGCGGCACCGTGGTCACGGCCGGCAAGACCCGGCAGATGATGGCCGGCACGGGCGGTGGCAGCGCGGGCGGCGGCGGCGGCGGCGGCGGCGGCGGCCGGCTGGTGCTGGACGTGACCGGCGCCGAGGCGGACATGGTTCGCATGATCCGCAAATGGGTGCGGACCGGGGAACTGGCAGGTCTGGCATGAGCTACTTTCCCAACGCGCCGCTGCCGGTGCGGGTGTTCATCGCCCCCGGCTACGACCCGAACTCGCCCACCTCCTGGACCTGGACGGAGATCACCTCCGACGTCCGGTTCCGCACCGGGATCAGCCTCGACGTCGGGCGCCGCGATGAGGGCTCGCACGCCGACCCCGGCAAGTGCACGCTGACGCTGAACAACCGGGCCGGCGCCTACTCCTCCCGCAACGCGCTGGGCACCTACTATCCGAACCTGCGCCGCAACACGCCGCTGCAGGTGCGGGTCAACCGGATGGCCGACACGTTCACCCGCAGCTCGGGATCCGGATGGGGCACCTCCGACGCCGGGTTCGTCTGGTCGCACACCGCCACCAGCTCATGGACGGTGTCCGGCACGCAGGGGGTGACCACGTTCGCGGCGGCCAACACCGCGGCGGTGGCCGTCTCGAGCACCGGTGGCGGCCTGGACGTGGACGTGGAGTACGTGGCCTCGATCGGCGCGCGGACCACCGGGGCCAACTGGTTCGCCGGGGCGATGCTGCGCTACAGCGACGTCAATAACATGTACCTGGCCGGCATCGAGTTCGATACCAGCAACACGATCAAGGTCAGCATTCACAAGTGGGTGGCCGGCGCCTACTCGGCCATCGCCACACTGACCGCCACCGGGATCGCCTACAGCGCCGGCACGAAAATCCGCGTCCGGGCGGTCGCGCACGGCGCGAACCTGCAGGTCAAGGCGTGGCTGGACGGCACCGCCGAGCCCTCCGACTGGAACCTGGAGACGCAGGACAGCGACCTGTCCGGCGCCGGGGTCGGGGTGTACCAGTGGCGCATCGCCGGCAACACCAACGCCGGCAGCCTCGCGGTCAGCATCGACGAGTACACCGCCTCGGCCATCCTGTTCACCGGGCTGGTCAGTGAGTGGCCGGTGACCTGGGACAAGACCGGTAACGACTCGACCGCCACCGTGGTCGCCAACGGTCCGTTGCGCCGGCTGCAGCAGGCCGCCGCGCTGAACTCGCCGCTGTACCGGCAGTTGATCGCGCAGAATCCGGCCGGCTACTGGCCGGGCGAGGACGGCTCGGACGCCACCTCGATGAGTTCGGCGGTCGCCGCCGAGCGGCGCGCCACCGTGGTGGACGTGACATTCGGGGCCGAGAGCGACCTGCCCGGCTCGGACCCGGTCCTGAAAGTCAACTCGGCCAACTCCACGATCACCGGCAACATCTACACCTACACGATCACCCCGGACGGCTACGCCGGCATGTTCCTGGTGAAGCTGCCCAGCGTGCCGGCCGCGGCGACCACGCTGATCGAGTGGCGCGCCAACGGCACCGTCAACCGATGGGTGATCGACGCCGACGCCACCTCGTACGGGATCACCGGGTACGCCATCGACGGCACCGTCGTGGTGGCCCGCTCGGCCACGATCACCGTTGTCAACGTCACGCAATGGGTGGCGATGCAACTGGAGACGGCCGAGGACGGCCTGGGCAACGTGACCTGGACGCTGATCTGGCATCAGGTCGGCGACACCTCCTTCTGGTTCAGCACCGGCAGCTACGTGGGCACCGCCGACCGGATCGCCCAGTTCAAGGTGGTCAACCCGATGGCGGACGCGGCCTACGGCCACATCTGGCTCGGCGACAACGACCTACCGTTCGTGGCCGACTCCTTCTCGGCGGCCAGTGCCGGCTACGCGGGCGAAACCGCGGCGGCGCGCATCGAGCGGCTCTGCGATGAACAGAATGTGGCGGTGCTGGTGGAGCCGGCCAGCAGTTCGGAGGCGCTGGACGTGCAACGCTCCGAGCCGTTCGTGACCCTGTTGCGGGCGGTCGAGGACGCCGACCTG
>NZ_JAEKKT010000548.1 GCF_019510245.1 Streptomyces sp.
AGGTTACGTCCCTTCCGTGACAAGGCCCTCGCGCGAGGGATACCCGCCGAGGACGTGGAGCGGTGGATGGACACCGCCCGGCCCTGCGCGACGCTGGGGACGGGCGGGGACGGGCCGGTCGTGGGGCGGTTCGGGGGGCGTTGATGCTTCCCGTCGGGACACCGCACCCCTTCCATCCCTTCGTCGCCACCATTGATCTCGCGGCCCTGCCCGCGGACGCGACGGACCTCCCTCTCCCGCCCGACGGCCGGCTGCTGCTGTTCGCCTATCCCGAGGACTTCGGCGACCTGACCGACATGGGGAACGTGGTGTACGTCCCCGCGGGCGCCGCCGTGGAGGAGCGGGACAAGGAGGGATGGGCCTGGTTCGAGAACGACGACGAGTACCAGGAGGTCTTCGCGCAGTTCCCGCAGGACACGCTCAGGGCGACGGTCGACGTCTCGCTGCCGTACCACCACTGGGTCGAGATACCCGAAGAGCCCCGCTGGGTGCCGCTGCCCGGGCATCCGCGCTCCGAGGAACTGGCCGACGTGTGGGCCGAGACCTACGACGACATCGCCTCCTCGGGGCGGCTCCGGCTCGGCGGGTACGCCGACCAGGAGGCCGTCGACACCGACCCCGTCGGGAGGGCGATGACCTGCGCGCTGAGGGAGGCGGAAGCGGGCCGTCGCGAGCCGGTGTCGGACGACCTCGCGGACTGGGTGCTGCTCGCCGAGTGGGATCCCTGGATCGACGGCTTGGAGGGCGCCACCGTCCACTGGTCGATCCAGCGCGCGGACCTGGCGGCACGGCGCTTCGACCGCGCGTTCACGACGGTTTTCCGGAACCCGTAGGGGCTTTGGAGAGGGCCGGAGGGGAACTCCCGAGATTCCCCTCCGGCCCCCGCTTCAAAGGGTGTGTGCCACGAACCGTTCGGCGGTCTCGGCGAGGACCTCGCGGCCGTCGCGGGCCCACAGCACGTCATTGAACAGCTCGACCTCGATGGCGCCCGTGTAGCCGGCCGCCTCGACGTAGCGCTGCCACTCCCGCATGTCGATCGCGCCGTCGCCGATCTGCCCGCGGCCGTTCAGCACGCCCTCCGGCAGCGGGGT
>NZ_JAEKKT010000290.1 GCF_019510245.1 Streptomyces sp.
CCCCGGGACCCGGCCGTGTGTGGACGCGTTCGCCGCCAGCTCCGCCACGATGTGCTCTGCCGGGTGCAACAGGAGTCCCCACTCGCGGAGTTGTTCGACTGCCAGCAGTCGGGCCAGGCGGGCTCCGCGGGGTGTGGGGGACAGCAGGACGCTGAAGTTCCGGATGACGGCGGCTTCTTGATTCACGTCACTCAGCGTGGCCGGGGGTGCTTACTGTGCACAGTGACGACACCGGTACGTACGGTGACTGTCCGGAGCTTGTCCGGTCGTGTCCGGGCTGTCGGGGGCGGTCGTCGGGGTAGGGCGTCGCGGGTATGGACGTACGGCGGAGGGGCGCGGATGAGCGTGGACGGCGAGTCGGTGGAGCCGGGGTGGGAGGTCGACCCGGACGACGAGTGGGGCGTCGCGGTGATCGCCACGGTGGGGCGGCAGTTGAAGCTGCGGCGGGAGGCGGTGGGGATGCGGGCCGCCGAGTTCGGGGAGGCGGTCGGGTACGGCGAGGACCTGGTCTACAAGATCGAGGGCGGCAAGAGGATTCCTCGACAGGAGTATCTGGACAGGGCCGACGAGGTGTTGGGGGCGGGTGGGCTCATCGCCGCGACTTGGGAGGACGTCAAGAAGGTCCGGTATCCGAAGAAGGTGAGGGAACTGGCCAAGTTGGAGGGGCAGGCCGTCGAGATCGGCGTCTACGAGTCCAACAGCGTCCATGGGTTGTTGCAGACGGCAGAGCATGCTCGGGCTCTCTTTGAGGCAGCGCAGCCGCCGTACTCGCAGGACGACGTGGAACGGATGGTGGTCGCCCGTTTGGCCCGGCAGTCAGTCTTCGATCGTGACCCGGCTCCGTCCATCCACTTCGTGTTGGAGGAGGCGGTCGTACGTCGACCGGTCGGAGGCACAATGGTGTGGCGACAGCAGCTCGAACGTCTGCTGGAGGTGGGCAGGTTGCGCAGCGTCACGCTTCAGATCATGCCGACGAACAGCGACGCCCACCCGGGCCTGGACGGCAAGATCGAGATGCTGAAGTTTCCGGACGGAACGGCGGTGGGGCGTTCGGACGGCGCCTTCAACGGCCGCCCCATCACCGACCCGAAACAACTCCGCATCCTTGAACTGCGGTATGGCACCATCCGGGCTCAGGCACTCCCGCCACGGGAGTCGCTGGCCTTCGTCGAGCAACTGCTGGGAGAGACATGATCCGCAAGTCCGCTGCCGGGGACGCCTCCGAGCTGGCGTGGTTCAAGAGCAGCTACAGCAGTGGCACGGACGGCAACTCCTGCGTCGAGATCGCCACCACTCCCGACACGATCCACGTCCGCGACTCCAAGACCCCCTTGGGCCCCCGCCTCGCCCTCACCCCTGCCACCTGGACCGCGTTCGTCTCGCAGGCGTAGGGGGAGGCATGATCCGCAAGTTCGCTGCCGGAACCCCTGCCGACCTGAAGTGGTTCAAGAGCAGTTACAGCAGCGGGCCGGACGGCGATTCCTGCGTCGAAATAGCCACCGCCTCCCACGCAGTCCAGGTCCGCGACTCCAAAAACGACACCACCGGCACCCGCCTCACCTTCACCCCCGCCACCTGGACCGCATTCGTGTCGCAGACCTGACGCCGAAGCCCCCGGCCGACACGACCAGGGGCTCCAACGGCACAGCTCAGCGCAGCTGACGTCAGACGTTGACGCCGAAGTCAGTCGCGATCCCCACCAGGCCGGACGCGTAGCCCTGGCCCACCGCGCGGAACTTCCACTCCGCGCCGTTGCGGTACAGCTCGCCGAAGACCATCGCCGTCTCCGTGGCCGCGTCCTCGGAGAGGTCGTAGCGGGCGATCTCGGCGCCGCCGGCCTGGTTGACGATGCGGATGTAGGCGTTGCGGACCTGGCCGAAGTTCTGCGAGCGGTTCTCCGCGTCGTAGATCGAGACCGGGAAGACGATCTTGTCGATGTCGGCGGGGAGGCCGGCCAGGTTGACGTTGATCGCCTCGTCGTCGCCCGCGCCCTCGCCGGTGCGGTTGTCACCGGTGTGGACGATGGTCTTGTCCGGGGTCTCCTTGTTGTTGAAGAAGACGAAGTGGCCGTCGGAGTAGACCTTGCCCTGCGGGTTGACCGCGATCGCGGAGGCGTCGAGGTCGAAGTCCGTGCCGGTGGTGGTGCGGACGTCCCAGCCGAGGCCCACGGTGACGGCGGTCAGGCCCGGAGCCTCCTTGGTGAGCGAGACGTTGCCACCCTTGGACAGGCTTACAGCCATGGTTTGGGAGTCCTTCCCTCGTTTTTGTACGGCAAGTACGGGCTTGAAGTTACAGCTACCCCTATGAACGCCGCGAGGGGCGTCGAAGGTTCCCCGTGTCTTTACTTTCTTTACCAAAGAGAGGGCGGCCGCCGGGCGATATTCGGGTGACGTGGACCGGACAGAGCCGGGAACATGGAGTCCATGTCCGGTCCCCACGTCATCCGCGGCTCCGTCTCGCTCCCCGAGGCCGAGCTCATGTGGCGTTTCTCGCGCTCCTCCGGCCCCGGTGGCCAGCACGTCAACACCAGTGACTCCCAGGTGGAGCTGCGCTTCGACCTGGCCCGCACCGAGTCCCTGCCCGACGTGTGGAAGCAGCGTGCGCTGGACAGGCTGGCCGGGCGGCTCGTCGACGGCGTCGTCACCGTCCGCTCCTCCGAGCACCGTTCACAGTGGCGCAACCGCGAGACCGCCGCCGTACGGCTCGCGGCGTTGCTCGCCGAAGCCACCGCTCCGCCGCCCAAGCCGCGGCGGGCGACGCGCATCCCGCGCGGGATCAATGAGCGGCGGTTGAGGGAGAAGAAGCAGCGCTCGGACACCAAGCGGGGGCGGCAGGGGCGGGACTGGGGATAACTCCGGCCCCGTAAACGACCCGCAACCGCCCCGCGTGTGTCACATCTCCACCGTCCCGTCCGTCAACTCACCGACGGCGGACGACGACGAGAGCGGTGACCCATGGGCGACGACGACTTCCTGGCCGAACGGTTCGAGGCGCACCGGGGGCAGCTGCGGGCGGTGGCGCGGCGGATGCTCGGGTCGGGGGCCGAGGCCGAGGACGCGGTGCAGGAGACGTGGGTGCGGATGAGCCGGTCGGACACCACGCACGTCGACAACCTCGGTGGCTGGCTGACGACCGTCGTGGGCCGGGTCTGCCTCGACATGCTCCGCTCCCGCAGGTCCCGTGCCGAACAGCCCCTGGAGCCAGAGGTGCCGGTCCCGGCCGTCACCCCAGACCCCGAGCAGGACGCCGTCCCCGCCGACTCCGTCGGCAGCGCCCTCCTCGTCGTCCTCGACACCCTCAGCCCCGCCGAACGGCTCGCCTTCGTCCTCCACGACCTCTTCGCCGTCCCCTACGACGAGATCGCCGGCGTCATCGGCAAGTCCCCGGCGGCCACCCGCCAGCTCACCAGCCGGGCCCGGCGCCGGGTGCGGGGCGCCCAGGTCAGCGACACCGATCGAACGCGCCGGCGTGAACTCGTCGACGCCTTCCTCGCCGCCGCGCGCGACGGTGACTTCGACGCGCTGCTGGAGGTCCTGGACCCGGATGTCGTGGTCCGCACGGAGGTCGGAGTGACGACGGGCGCCCTGGCCGTGGCCAAGGGCGCGACGAGCTACTCGCGGCACATCGTCGGCGTCGCGGTGCCCGTTCTCGTCGAGGGCCGTACCGGCATCGCGCTCCTGCGGGACGGCCGCGTGGAGCGGACGCTCGCGTTCACGTTCGTACACGACCGGATCGCGGTGATCGACATCACCACGGACCCGGTCCGGGCGGCCCGGCTGGAGATCACCTTCGTCTAGTCGAGGCTCAGCACTCCGACGGTCTCGCCCCCGCTCAGCTCCCCGGTCCGGCGGAAACCGAGCCTCAGGTAGAACTCCGCCGGGCCGTCGTCGCCCTCGTGCCAGGTGACGTACAACTCCTTCGTGCCCCGGCGGCGCAGCTCCGCGGCGACGGACTCGACGGCGAACCGGCCGTAGCCCCTGCCCTGGGCGTCGGCCGCGATGTTCAGCCGCCACAGGCCGGAGCGGACGACGGTGCCGCCGTCGCCGCGCCAGTCGATGTCGAGGAAGGCCATCAGGAAGCCGACCGTGCGGTCACCGTCGACGATCAGACGGGGCCAGGCGACGCCCGCGGGATGCACGTAGGCCTCGGCGAGGGACTGCATGACCGGGGAGGCGGCGAATTCCTGCTCGGGACGGACCCGTATAGCGGTCGCCGTTTCGAAATTCCCGGGTGTGATCTCTTCGAGGCGGGGTGCGAATGTCATCCGGGGACCTTATGCCGGAGTGTCGGCGCGCGGCCACGGAATTCATCCGAGCCGGCGGTACCTGCCCCGGAAATAGGTCAGCAGCCCTCCGTCCGCGCTCGGCACGTCGGCCGTCAGGACGCGGCCGATCACCAGGGTGTGGTCGCCGGCCTCCATGCGCTGTTCGGTGCGTCACTCCAGGGTGGCGAGCGCGCCGCCCACCAGTGCGGCGCCGGTGGTCGCGCCGCGGACGTAGGGGATGTCCTCGAACAGCAGGCGGTCGCTGATGCGGCCCTTCATGGCGAAGCGGCCGGCGATGTGGCGCTGGCTCTCGGACAGGACGGAGACCG
>NZ_JAEKKT010000072.1 GCF_019510245.1 Streptomyces sp.
GTACCGTCGACGGCCGCGTGGCCGGCCGGCGTGGGCAGGCGACCCGGCAGAAGCTGCTCGACTGCCTCAGCGAGATGCTCAGCTCCTCCCCTTACCGGGACGTCAAGGTCATCGATGTCGCCCGGAAGGCGGGCACTTCGCCCGCGACCTTCTACCAGTACTTCCCGGACGTCGAGGGCGCCGTCCTGGAGATCGCCGAGCAAATGGCCACCGAGGGCGGTCAGTTGACCGAGCTGCTGGCCGACCGCTCCTGGGTCGGCAAGGCCGGCTGGGCGACCGCGCAGGAACTCGTCGACGGTTTCCTGGAGTTCTGGCGCAGGAACGACGCGATCCTGCGCGTGGTCGACCTCGGGGCGGCCGAGGGGGACAAACGGTTCTACAAGATCCGTATGAAGATCCTGAACTCGGTGAACAACTCCCTGACCGACTCCATCGCGGAGTTGCAGTCCAAGGGCAGGGTGGACAAGGACGTGAACCCGGCCGCCGTGGCCGGTTCGCTGGTCGCGATGCTCGCGGCCGTCGCCGCGCACCAGAAGGGTTTCCAGACCTGGGGCGTGAAGCAGGCCGAACTCAAGCCGAACCTGGCGCTGTTGGTGTACCTGGGCGTGACCGGGAAGAAGCCCACGAAGTAGCCCGCGCCCTGGGTCCTGTCTGGCAGGCGGTGGTTCACGTGCAGCGGTGAACCACCGCCTGTCGTCCTACGCCGGCAACGGCCGGTCCCGCACCACGTGCTTCATCACCAGCGTCGAGGTGAGGCGCTGCACGCCCGGCAGGGTCGCGAGCCGCTCGTCGTAGAGCCGCTGGAAGGCGGCGAGGTCGGCGGTGGCCACCCGCAGCAGGTAGTCGGGTTCGCCGAACAGCCGCTGCGCGTCCAGCACCTGGGGGATCTCCGCGAGCGCCCGCTCGAAGTCGGCGACCGTGTCCCGGTCCTCCTGCCGCATGGACACGAAGACCAGCGCCTCGAAGGTCAGCCCCACGGCCGCCGGGTCCACCACCGCCCGGTACCCGCCGATCGCCCCCGACCGCTCCAGCTCGCGCAGCCGCCGGTGGCACGGCGAGACGCTCAGCCGCACCCGCCCGGCCAGCTCGGTCACGGTCAGCCGCCCGTCCTGCTGGAGCTCGGCAAGGATTTTCCGGTCCACGTCGTCCATGCGCAAGATTCTCCCCCGGAATCGCCGCCCCCGAGCAAATTTCGGGAACACTTTCGGGCCTGTCGCACTCTCATGTCCCTCCCCATGGACACCGGACGTCTCCTTTCCTTCCTCGCCGTCGACCTGCTGCTGGTGTGCGTGCCGGGCGCCGACTGGGCGTACGTGATCGCCGCCGGGGTGCGCGGCCGCTCGGTGCCGCGTGCCGTGGCCGGCCTGGTCGCGGGGTACGCGCTGCACACCGCGCCGGCGGTCGCGGGGCTCGCGGTGCTGGTCGCCCGGTCGCCCGGTCGCCCGGTCGCCGCAGCTGCTCACGGTCCTGCCCGTGGCCGGTGCCGGATACCCGCTGTGGCTGGGCTGGGGCGTGCTGCGCCGCCCGACGGTCCCGCGGGAGGCGGAGGCCGGGCCGCAGGGCTTCTGGCGGGGCGCCGCGATCAGCGGCCTGAACCCGAAGGCGCTGCTGCTCTACCTCTCGGTGCTCCCCCAGTTCCTGGTCACGACGGGCGCCCACCTCCCGGTGGCCGCCCAGACCGCCGTCCTCGGCTGCCCTGCACATGGCCGCCTGCGCCGCCCTCTATCTGACCGTCGGCACCCTCTCCCACGTCCTGCTCGCCGCCCGCCCGAGGGCCGCCCGCGCGGTGACCCGCACCTCGGGGGCGGCGATGCTGGGCATCGGGGCGCTGCTGCTGGGGGAGCGCCTGTTCTGAGCGCTCCGCCTTCGGGGCGCGGCCGTCAGGGGCGGTCCAGGACGGTGGTCGACTCGGCGGCCAGGTCGGCGGGCACGCTCGTCCTGGTCGTGCAGGGGGCACCCGCGCCGGGGGCGGCGGCGGTGTCCGGGTAGGCGCAGATCGTGCGGCCGGTGCCGGTGACGGGGCCCTTCTGGCCGAAGGACTCGGGGGCGCGGCCGTGCTCGGTCCACGCCTCCAGGACGTCCAGGAGCCGCGAGCGCGCGTCGGTGGTGCCGGTGAGGTCCGGCTCGGTGTGGCCGACGCCCGGGAAGTAGAAGGTGCGGACGAAGGAGCGGGTGCCCTGGACGCCGTACCGGCGGAAGAGGCGCTGCTGGTAGTTGTAGGAGTTGAACGGCAGGATCAGGGGGTCGTTCGTCCCCGTGTAGGCGAGGATCTTGGCGTTTTTCCTCCGGGCCTTGGACAGGTCGGTGCTGTCGGTGGCGGCGGTCTTCTCGAACTTGCGGTACGACGCCTCGAAGAACCGCGGGAAGTTCTCCATGGTCAGGTTCTTGCGCCAGTCGTAGCCCGGATCCTGCTGCAGCCAGTTGCGGACGTACGTCTCGATCAGCGGGCTCATGGTGTTCCCGCCGGGCAGCAGCACCTCGAAGGTGGTGCCGCGCGTGATGCCGCCCCACAGCCGGTTGCCGTGGGCGTCGCGCGGGCCGTCCCAGATGAGGTCGACGGCCTCGGCCTCCGCGGCGGTGAGGCCCCTGACCTCGCGGGCGTCGAAGGCGCAGCGGCGGGGGTCCGCGACGACCCCGTCGGTGACGCCGTCCGCGGGGTCGCAGGCGGCGACGGCGGCGGCGTTCGCGGCGTCGCTCTTCGCGGGTGACAGGCCGCCGGGGCCGAGGAGTTCGTTGACGACGACCGCGGGCCAGGCCTCGCCGATGATGAACCGGTTCCAGTTGACCGCCGGGTAGCCGAGCAGGAAGCCGTCGTACTCGTCGCCGTACTTCTGGGCCATCTCCCAGCCCTGCCGGCCGCCGGTGGAGCCGCCGACCCAGTAGTTCCGCTGCGCGGCCCGGCCGTAGTAGCTCTTCGCGAGGGAGAGCGCCCAGACCGTCTGCTCGTGCAGGCTGCGGTCGATGAAGTCGTCGACCTGCTGGGTGTTCAGCTCGCCCGAGGGGGACAGCACGAAGCCGCCGCCGGCCTCGCCGCAGGCGGGCTGGGCGTTGGCCTTGCCGGTCTTCGGGTCGGTCGCGTCGCACCAGGCGGAGCTGTGGCCGGTGTCGGTGACGGAACCGACCTCGCCGCGCAGGACCGGCACACCGAGGTCGCCGAGGTCGCCGCCGTACCCGCCGCCGCCGGTGTTCAGGACCCGGCCGTTCCAGGCGCCGATGTAGGTGCCGCCGGTACCGGAGTCGGCGGGGCTGAGCGGGAGGGTGACGCGTACGTCGACGGCCCGGGTGGGCACGAGGTCGACCTGGCAGTACGCCGGGAGCGTCGCGGTGGCGGGTACGAGCTCCGAGCTGATGCTCTTCACGTGGGAGCCGGCGAGCACCGTCCGTGCGAGGTCGGCGCAGCGGGGCCCGGCCGCGGCGCCGGCCGGCGGCACGGCGAGCGCGGACACCGCCACCGTCACGGCGCCCACGAGGCAGGCCGCCGGCCGTGTGTTCATTCGTCGGCCTTTCGGGGTCGGGAATGCGCAACGCGTCATCCCAGCCTCCGACCGCCCGCCGACGAAACGCGGGTGCCGCTCCGCGGAACGGCCGACGTGAACACCGACGGCCGTACGGCACGACGGGTAGTCCCCCTGCCGCGGGCGCGCGGGGGACTGATCGCGCAGTTCCCCGCGCCCCTGATGGGGCACTTCGCCCGCGGTCTCCTTCCGGCTGCGGGCGTACCGGCGGGTAGTCCCTCGGCCGCGGGTCCGCGGGGGCTGATCGCGCAGTTCCCCGCGCCCTTACGGGGCGCTGGAAAGAAACCGCGGCTGCAGCGCCCGTCAGGGGCGCTGGGGGTACCCCCGGCCGAAGGCTGGGGGAGGAACTGCGCGAGCGGCCACGACGGTGCCGCGGTCGACATCGGCGGCGCTTCCAGCGGAGCTCAATCGCTTTGCCGGCGGGTCAGGTGGAAGATGCGGATCTGGCGGGCCACCCGGTTCTGGTAGGCGGCGTACGGCGGCCAGAACACCAGCAGTCGCCGCCAGGCATCCTCCCGTTCCGGGCCCTCCAGGAGCCGGGCGATGACCGGGATGTCCCGGCCCTTCCAGCTGATCTCGGCGTCGGGACGGCCGAGGAGGTTGTACGTCCAGGCGGGATGCCCGGTGCGCCCGAAGTTGGAGCCGACGAGGAGCCAGCCGTCCCCCTCGGGCATGCACGCCAGCGGCGTCCGGCGGGGCCGCCCGCTGCGCGCGCCGGTGGAGGTGAGGATCACCCCCGGCAGCATCTGGGCGCTGAGCAGCACCCGGCCGCCGCTGAGCCGGTGCACGGCCCGGTCCAGCGCCGGGACCACGTGCGGGGCCACTTTGGCGAACCCCCGGGTGGCGGACACCTTCTGCACCAGCCGTTCGCCGATCACACCGCCACCTCCCCGCGCTCGAACAGCCCGGCCGCGTCCGCCGCGTGCGCGCGCAACCGGTGACCCGGCCCGAACAGCAGCTCGTCCCCGGCGGCCCGCTTGAAGTACAGGTGCGCCTCGTGCTCCCAGGTGAACCCGATCCCGCCGTGCAACTGGATCCCCTCCCCGGCGGCGATCCGCAGCGCCTCCAGCGCCTGCGCGAGCGCCAGCCCGCCGACCTGCCCGCCCGTCGCCCGCCACCGCGCGTCCAAGGTGGCGCCTCGCGCCGCACCACCTGTTTCGTGGACGGTCGCCCAGGCCGCATAGTAGGCCGCCGACCGGGCCGCCCGCACCGCCACGTACACGTCGGCCAGCCGGTGCTTCACCGCCTGGAACGACCCGATCGCCCGCCCGAACTGCTCCCGCTGCTTCACGTACTCCACGGTCCGCTCCAGCGCCCGGTCGGCGGCTCCCACGGCCTCGGCCGCGAGCACGGCGGCCACGAAGTCGCCGAGGGCGGCGAGGGCGGTACGGACGTCGGTGTCCTCGTCGGGACCGAGCAGCTCGGCCTGTACGTCGCGCAGTTGTACCCGCCCCTGGCTGCGGGTGGCGTCGAGGCTGGTCCGCCGGGTCCGTACGACGCCGGCCGCGTCGCCCGCCACCAGGAAGAGGACGACGCGCGAGCGGGCGTACCCGCCGGTGTGCGCGGGGACGAGCAGCAACCCGGCGCTGTGCCCGTCCAGCACCTGGTCGGCCTCCCCGTACAGCCGCCACCCGTCCCCCGTGCGCCTCGCCTGGACGCCCCCGGCCCGCCCGCCGCCGGCCCAGTCGGCGCCGCCCGGCCCGGTGAGCGCGAGGGCGGTGCCGAGCCGGGTGCCGGGGACGGCGAGGGCGGCGGTGAGGCCGCCGTCGGCGATCCTCGGGAGCAGGTCGGCGCGTTGCGCGTCGGTGCCGAGGGCGAGCAGCAGCGGGGCGGCGAGCACCGCGGTGGCGAGGAACGGGGTGGGGGCGAGGGCCCGCCCCAACTCCTCCGCCGCGAGGGCGACTTCGGTACGGGAGCAGCCGGCGCCGCCGTACGCCTCGGGCAGGGCGAGGCCGGGCAGGCCGAGCTGTTCGCCGAGGGCGGTCCACAGACCGGGGTCGTACCCCTGCGGCCTGTCGACGGCGGCCCGCACCTCCTCCGTGCCGCAGCGCTTGTGGAGCAGTTCACGCAGGGCGCGCCGGATCTCGTCCTGCTCGTCGGTGAAGCGGGCGTCCATGACCGGACCTCCTGACGATCTGACGGCCCGTCATGCTAGGGGCGCCGGATGCAGATGCACAGGGGTGGAGTCCACCGTATCTGATGTACCGTCAGATTCATGACTGGACCCCGCAAGGTCGCCGTGGTCGGCGTGGCCCTCTCCGACTGCGGCCGGGTGGACGAGGCCACCCCCTACGCCCTGCACGCCCAGGCGGCCCGCCGTGCGCTGGCCGACGCGGGCCTCGGCCGGGAGGCGGTGGACGGCTTCGCCTCGGCGGGGCTGGGCACCCTGGCGCCCGTGGAGGTGGCCGAGTACCTGGGCCTGCGCCCCACCTGGGCCGACTCCACCTCCGTCGGCGGCTCGACCTGGGAGGTCATGGCGGCCCACGCCGCCGACGCGATCGCCGCGGGCCACGCCAACGCGGTCCTGCTGGTGTACGGCTCGACGGCCCGTGCCGACATCAGGGCGGGGCGGCGCACCGGGAACCTGTCCTTCGGCGCCCGCGGCCCCCTGCAGTTCGAGGTCCCCTACGGCCACACCCTCATCGCCAAGTACGCGATGGCCGCCCGCCGCCACATGATCGAACACGGCACCACCGTCGAGCAGTTGGCCGAGGTCGCGGTCCAGGCACGGGCCAACGCGGCACTGAACCCGGACGCGATGTTCCGCACCCCGGTCACCGTCGACGAGGTCCTGTCCGGCCCGATGATCGCCGACCCCTTCACCAAACTGCACTGCTGCATCCGCTCGGACGGCGGCGCGGCGGTCCTGCTGGCGGCCGAGGAGTACGTACGGGACTGCCGGTCCGCCCCGGTGTGGGTGCTGGGCACGGGCGAGTGCCTCTCCCACGCCACGATGTCGGAGTGGGAGGACTTCACGGTCTCCCCGGCCGCGGTGAGCGGCCGGCTGGCCTTCCGGCGGGCCGGCGTCACGCCCGCCGACATCGACTTCGCCGAGATCTACGACGCGTTCACCTACATGACCCTCGTCACCCTGGAGGACCTCGGTTTCTGCGCGAAGGGCGAAGGCGGCGCGTTCGTGGAGAAGGGGCGGCTGAAGGTCGCGGGCGGGGAACTCCCGGTGAACACGGACGGCGGCGGCCTGTCGGCCCAGCACCCCGGCATGCGCGGTCTGTTCCTCCTCGTGGAGGCGGTACGGCAACTGCGCGGCGAGGCCGGGGACCGGCAGGTGCGGCGGGCGGACGGGGGGCTGCCGGAGCTGGGGGTGGCGTCGGGGACGGGGGGCTGGTTCTGCTCCTCGGGGACGGTGGTGCTGGGGCGGGTGTAGCCACGGGACCGTCCCCCACCGATCGGCGGCAACTTTCTCGCGCATCGACGGCAACCTCTTCCGACCCGGCGGCAACTGTCGTACCGGAAGCTTCGATGTTCGAAGGACGTGCACCGCCGAATCGCGTAAGGAACACTCCGTGGCCCCCTCCTCACACCGCCGCCGCACGCAGCCGAAGCCGGACCGGGACTTCGCATGGCGCCCGGTCCGCGGTCCGTTGCTCGCGGTCGCCGCCGTCGCCGCCGTCGCCCTGGTCGTGACCCTGGTCGTGGCCTTCCGCCCCGGCGCCGCGGCCGGCGCCACCGGACGGGACCGTGCGGTCTCCGGAGCCGCGTCGGACGCCGTGACGAGCGCGGCGGCGACCCCGAAGGCCCCGTCGCGAAAGCCGTCCGCGACGCCCACGCCGTCCCGCACGGCGAGCAGGCACACCACCGCGCCGGCCTCCGCGTCCGTACCGGCGACCCCGTCCGCCACCCCGGCCCGGCGCTCGGCGGCCGGTGCCTCCTCGGCCACCACCACGGCCCCCGCGGCCGGCCGGATCCGCCCCGGCACCACCTACCAGGGCGTCGCCACCTCCTACGACGCCGGAAACGGCGACGGCGCCTGCTCCTTCGGCCCGACCTCCGACGTGATGACCGCGGCGATGAACACCGCGGACTACGAGACGGCGAAGGCCTGCGGCGCGTACGTCTCCGTCCGCGCGGCGAGCGGTACGGCCATCACCGTACGGATCACCAACGAGTGCCCGGCACCCTGCGCGGTCGGCCAACTCGACCTCAGCCAGCAGGCCTTCGCGAAACTGGCCCCCCTGTCGGCGGGCCGGATCGCGATCACCTGGAGCCTGCTGAGCCCGGCCACCTCCGACACCGTCTCGATCCGCTACAAGACCGGTTCCAGCCAGTACTGGTGCGGCATCCAGGCGATCGGCCACCGCAACCCGCTGGCCCGCCTGGAGGTCCGTACCGGCGGCAGCTGGCTGGCGCTGACCCGCACCGGCTACAACTACTTCCTCTCCGAGCAGGGCACCGGCTGCGGCGCCGAGCTCCGCCTCACCGACATCTACGGCGAGCAACTCACCGTCCCGGCCCTCCCCGTCCGCCCGAACGTGGTCCAGCGAACCGGGGTCCAGTTCACCCGACACTGACAAGCCCCCCGCACAGCGCCCCGTCAGGGGCGCTGGGGGTACCCCCAGCCGAAGGCTGGGGGAGGAACTGCGCGACCAGCCACGAAGGCGCCGCACCCGACCGACGGACCCGTCCCGCCCCATCTCGCCGCTCCTCAGCGAAGCGTCTGGCGCACCGCCACGATCCGGTGGCCGCGCCGCGGCGCCGGGCCGTCGAGCAGGACGACGCCGATGTGGTGGCGGCCGCGCACCCACGCCGTGGGCGTCATGACGAGCCCGGCGACGGCGACGATCACGCTGACCGGGAGGAGGACCGGCACGGCCTGCCCCGCGGGCACGGACCTGCCGCCCTGGTGGACGGCGTAGCCAAGGGCGGCGACGGACACGAGGAGGGAGAGTGCCGACACGGCCGCCCAGACGTTCCGCACCCGCCGGGTGCGCGCGTGGTCGGCGACCTCGGCGAGGACGGCCGCCGTACAGACGGGACACTCCAGCTCGACCCGGTCCCGCCCCTCGGCCGGCCGCACCAGCCGGAAGTCGCGCGCGGCCCAGGTGACGGCCCGTGTCCTGCGCCGTCCGGCATCGCCGTTTACGTGGCGTACGGCCACTTTCACGGTCTTCGGTCCCCTCATGCCGGACAGTGTGGGGCCGGGGCACAGGTGTTCGCAGCGGTTCGCGCGGTTGTGCCCCGGGGTTTGGCCGCGAGGCCCCGGGGCCACCGTACGAGGTGGCTGATGACACGGTTGCGGGAGGTGCCGAGTGATACTCGGCACATGGCTGCAACGGATCTCCACGCGCTCCTGACGTCGCTCCGGGTCTGGTCCCCCGAGGCCACCGAGCTACGGCCCTTCGACCCGGCGGCGGCTCCGGAGGCACCGCTCCCCCTCTTCACCACGTGGTTCGCGGAGGCCGTGGCGGCCGGGCAGCCGGAGCCGCACACCGTGTCGCTGGCGACGTCGGACGAGGCGGGCCGGGCGGACGTGCGGATCGTGATGCTGCACGGCGCGGACGCGCACGGCTGGTCCTTCGCGTCGCACGCGACCAGCCGCAAGGGGCACCAGCTGAGCGCCCGCCCGTACGCGGCCCTGACCTTCTACTGGCCGGTCCTGGGCCGCCAGGTCCGGCTCCGCGGCCCCGTCACCGCGGCCCCCGCCGAGGAGAGCCAGGCCGACCTGCACGCCCGCTCGACGGGCGCCCTGGCGGCGGCCCTCACCGGCCGCCAGAGCAGCCCCCTGTCCTCACTGGAGGAACTGCGCACGGAGTCGGAGGCCGCCTGGCGACGCGCCCACGCCGACCCGGCCGCCCCCTCCCCGACCTGGACCCTCTACCACCTGCGCCCCGAGGAGGCGGAGTTCTTCCAGGGCGACCCGGACCGCCGCCACGTCCGGCTCCGCTACGCGGCGGAGCCGGACGGCGGATGGCGGAGGGAACTGCTGTGGCCGTGAGCGCCGGCGCTCAGGCCCCCTCCCCGAGGTCGTACACCGCCCAGTCGGCCACCTTCCGGTAGCCGATGCGCTGGTAGAGCGCATTGCTCGTCGGGTTCGCGAGGTCCGCGAAGAGCAGCACCTCGGCGGCGCCCGCGGCCAGCGCCGCCCGGCCCACCTCCGTGGTCACCGCACCGGCGTAGCCGCGGCCGCGCAGGTCCGGCGGGGTGTAGACGGGCGCGATCCGGACCTGGCCGGCGACTGCCAGGGTCACGCCGGCCATGGAGACGGGGGTGCCGTCGGGTGTCTCCCAGAGGGTGACGCCGCCGTACGAGAGGCGGAAGTCGGCCCACTCCGCCGCGTCCCGGCCGGCCCGCAGGCCCGCGTCCGCCACGAACCGCTCGTACCAGCGGATCAGCAGGTCCCGGTCGGACGCGCCGGCCGGCCGCGCCCGGCCCTCCGGCACCGGGACGGGCGGCGTCGACTCGGCCAGCCGGTACAGGCGTTGCAGCTCGCGCGGCTTTCCCGACACCCCCGTCCGGCGTTCCCACTCCGCCGCGAACGCCTCCGACGTGGCGCGCTCGGCGGAGATCCCGGACACGGGGTGGCCGAGGGCGAGCAGCCGCTCGGCCAGCGCCTCGGTCTCGTCGGCCGTGAGGCGGGTGACGTTCAGGGCGTACGGGGGCGTGTGGAGCAGCGCCGCGGCCACGCCGCCGTCGCCGCGGGTCAGGAAACCGAAGAACGGCGGGTCGTCGCCGTACGCCCGCGGCCCCCGCAGCCGGAGCTGTGCCGTCACCGTGAGGTGAACGGTGCACAGGTCCGGGCGGGAGTGGAGGAAGTCGTGGGCGCGGTTGAGGAATTCGTCGACGTCGGCGGTGAAGTGCCAGGCGAGGGCGGAGGATTCGGGAGCCATGGTCGATGGTGGCCGCGGATCGCCGTGCTCCGCACGTGAATTAGTCCCGCGCCGGGGACCGGGGCGGGGACGCGGGCGGGACCTGGTCCACGTCCGGGCTCGGGTCCGTGGCCAGCCGGGCGTGCAGGTGCACGTCGCGGAAGGCGTCCTGCCGGCCGGCCTCGAACATCGCGCCGCGCAGGGTCCCCTCGTAGCCGTAGCCGCACGTCAGGGCTATCCGGCAGGACGCGTCATGGCCGAGGGCGTGGCCCAGCTCCAGGCGGTGGAGGCCCAGTGCGGCGAAGGCCCAGTCCGTCGCCAGGGCGAGGGCACGGGTGGCGACCCGGCGGCCCCGGGCCTCGGGGAGGGTCCAGTAGCCGACTCTCGCCGTACGGAAGGTCCGGTCGATCATGTTGACGCCGACGTGACCGAGGGTCGCGCCGCTCTCCAGCGGCGGAAGTCCGGGTCGGTACGGGATCGCAGCCACGCCTCGACCTGGGCCTCCGCGTCCGGGTCCCAGCGGTCGAGCCGCAGACCGTGACCGTGCGGGGTGGCGTCGGGGCGGTGGGCTGCGGGCTGTTCGTCGGTGAGGGCCATGGGGCCATTCAAACGCGGGCGGCGGGCGAGGCCCCGGCGGGTCTTCCCGCACGGCCCGGCCTGCCTCAGTACGGCCGCGCCGGTGCCGGGCGGAACACCGGTGCCCCCTCCCGGAAGGCGACCTCCAGCTCCAGGCCGGCGCGCAGGGTCGCCGGATCCGAGCCGACCAGTTCCGTCATCATGCGCGGCCCCTCCGCGAGGTCGACCACGGCGGGCACGTACGGGACGCGGTCGCCGAAGGGCGGGAGGTCGTTGCGGTGGACGACGGACCAGGTGTAGAGGGTCGCGCGGCCGGTGGCCCGTTCCCAGGTGACGTCCTCGCTCCAGCAGTGCGGGCAGAACTCCCGGGGGTAGTGGTGGGCCCGGCCGCAGGCACGGCAGCGGCGGATCAGCAGGCGGCCTTCGGCCGCGGCCTCCCAGTAGGGGCGGGTGAAGGCGTCCGGTTCGGGGCGGTCGTGTCGCGGGCGCTCGCTGCGTATGCCGTCGGAACTCGTCGCGTCCATGAATCTGACGTTACGTCAGATCCCGAAGCGCAGCCTAGACCCGGGTGGGCAGAACACGAGGGCCACGGCGCCGACACCGACCCGGGCGACTTCATCGCCTGGATCGCCACGGTGACGGGCTACGGCAAGGGCAGGAAGGGCAAGCGGAATGAACGGGCCACCGCGGAAGTAAGAAGATCTCGCCATCGTGAGGGCCCTTCCGAAGCCGCGACAGCCTCCCCAACGCGGTGGCCTTTCCCCGTCTGTCCAAGGGCACCGCCCACCCGTGACGTCGGGCCTCGGCGCACCGGGGTTCGTCGTCACGGGCCTTTCGCATTCCGGACCGGATTCCGGCGGATTCGGGCCGGCTTCCGCCAAATGAGGTGGGCTAAGTCACAGGTCCCACCCACTTCTCCTACGGGTGTGATCAATCCGCAACCAATTCCGGTCTTGACCGAGACCCATCAACGTGAGGCGTGATTACGCTCGCGCTCATGGCCGTGTTCCCCCCCACCGTTTCGCCCGTCTACGTCATCGGCGCGGGCCCCGGAGGGCTCGCCGCCGCGTACGCGCTGCGGGCCCGGGGCATCCGTGCCGTGATCCTGGAGAAGTCGGACGGCGTCGGTGCGTCCTGGCGCCGCCACTACGACCGCCTCCACCTCCACACCACCCGGCGTCTGTCCGCGCTCCCCGGACTGCCCGTGCCGCGCCGCTTCGGTCGCTGGGTCTCCCGTGACGACGTGGTGCGCTACCTGGAGAAGTACGCCGAGCACCACGAGCTGGAGATCGTCACCGGCGTCGAGGTGTCCCGCGTGGAACGCTCGCCCGACGGCGACGGCTGGCTGCTGCACGCCTCCGGCGGACGGGAGCTGACCGGCTCCGCGGTGGTGGTCGCCACCGGCTTCAACCACACCCCGCGCATCCCCGACTGGCCGGGCCGGGACGGCTTCCGCGGCGAGTTCCTGCACGCCGGCGCGTACCGCAACGCCGAGCCCTTCGCCGGCCGGGACGTCCTCGTCGTCGGCCCGGGCAACACCGGCGCCGAGATCGCCGTGGACCTGACCGAGGGCGGCGCCGCCCGGGTGCGGCTGGCGGTCCGCACGGTCCCGCACATCGTGCGCCGCTCCACCGCCGGCTGGGCGGCCCAGTACAACTCCATCCTGGTACGACGGCTCCCGACCGCCTTCGTCGACCGGCTGGCCCGCACCATGGCCAAGGTCAGCGTGCCCGACCTGGCCGCGCACGGCCTGCCCCGCCCCGACAGCGGCCTCTACAGCCGGGTGAAGCAGGGCGCCATCCCCATCCTGGACGTCGGCCTCATCGAGGCGGTGCGCCGGGGGAAGGTCGAGATCGTGGCCGCCGTCGAGGGTTTCGAGGACGGCGAGGTCGTCCTCGCCGACGGCACCCGCATCTCCCCCGACGCGGTGATCGCCGCGACCGGATACGTCCGCGCCCTGGAGGACCTGGTCGGCCACCTCGGCGTACTCGACGACCGCGGCCGCCCGGTCACCCACGGCCCCCGCACCCCGAAGAACGCCCCCGGCCTCTACTTCACCGGCTACACCAACCCCATCAGCGGCAACATCCGCGAGATGGCCATCGACGCGGAGAAGATCGCGAAGGCGGTCGCCAGGACGGCCGCGAAGCGGACCGCCGAACGCCAACGGCAGGCCCGGTCCGAACGGCAGCCGACGGCGTAGGCCGCACGCCCGCCGACGGCGAACACCACACGACTGCGGACCACGTACGCCGCACGACGCCCGACGGCGAATGCCGCACAGCCGCCGACGGCGTACGCCGAGCGGTCACGAACGGCGTACAACGCACGGCCGCCGAACCGCGAACGCCGCACGACCGCAGACGACGTACGCCGAACCGCCGCCGACCCCGAACGCCGAGCGATCGCCCACGGCCTACAACGCACGGCCGCCGACCGCAAACGCCGCACGACCGCAGACGACGAACGCCGAGCGGCCGCAGACGGCGCAGATAGCCTCAACCCCCCTACATAGCAACCCCGTTGCCCATGTGACGCATGCGACGGGTGCTGTTTGTTACCGGCGGTAGCATCGCGCGCGCGTCCCGGACCAGAATGTGAGCCCTGCTCAACTTTCCGGTTCCACCCCCTCTCGCCCAGCACGGAGGACGCACGTGGCACGTGAAAGACAGCTCTTCCCCCGGACCTCCCCGCGGCTCTCCCGCCGTTCCCTTCTCGGCGGTGCCGCCGGCGGGGCCGTCGGCCTCACCGCGGTCGCCGCGGGCACCGCCTCGGCCGCCGCGTCCCGGACCGTCGACGTCGCGATCGTCGGCGGCGGCATAGCCGGCCTCACCGCGGCCCGCGACCTGGTGGCCGGCGGCAGGTCCGTGGCCGTGCTGGAGGCCCGGGACCGGGTCGGCGGCCGGGTGGTGAACCTGAAGCTGGCGAACGGTGGTTCCACCGAGGGCGGCGGCGAGTTCATCGGCCCCACCCAGAACCGCATCAAGGCCCTCGCCGACTCCCTGGGCGTGGCCACCTTCACCACGTACAACACGGGCAACAACCTGCTCTACAAGGACGGCAACCGCACCCCGTACGACACCAGCGGCCTGCTCGGCTCGGTCCCGCCGGTGGACGCGGCCGGCCTCGCCAACGCGGCGATCGTGCAGTCCGAGCTGGACAGCATGGCCGCACAGGTCCCGGTGGACGCGCCGTGGACCGCCGCCAAGGCCGCGGAGTGGGACAAGCAGACCTTCGAGAGCTGGCTGAACGCCCACGCGATCGTGCCCTCCGCCAAGTTCCTGCTGGACCTGGCCTGTACGTCGATCTTCTCGGCCCAGCCCCGCGAGCTCTCCCTGCTCTACGTCCTCTTCTACATCGCCGCCGCCGGCGACGAGTCCAACGCCGGCACGCTGGAACGCCTCACCGACACCGCGGGCGGCGCCCAGGAGTCCCGCTTCGTCGGCGGCTCCCAGCAGGTGCCGATCAAGCTCGCCGCGACCCTCGGCGACCGGGTGGTGCTGAGCGCGCCGGTGCGGTCGATCGTCAGGTCCGGGAGCACGTACGTCGTCACGGCGGAGGGCATCACCGTGAACGCGACCCGGGTCGTGGTCGCCCTGCCGCCCCCGCTGGCCGCCCGCATCACGTACGACCCCCTCCTCCCCGCCGCCCGCGACCAGCTCACCCAGCGGATGCCGATGGGCTCGATCGGCAAGGCGATCGCCGTCTACGACACCCCGTTCTGGCGGGCCGACGGCCTCAACGGCCAGGCGGTCAGCGACTCCGGAGTGGTCCGCTCGACCTTCGACAACTCCCCGCCGGACGGCTCCTACGGCGCCCTGATGGGCTTCATCGAGGCCGACGAGATGCGTGCGTACGACGCGGCGAGCGAGGCCGACGTCAGGGCCGCCGTGCTGGCCGACTACGCCGACTACTTCGGGGACAAGGCCAAATCCCCCGCTTCCTTCGTGCTGCAGCGCTGGGACAATGAGGGCTTCTCGCGGGGCGGCCCGGTGGCCTACGCGCCGCCCGGGGTGCTCACCGAGTACGGGGCCGCGCTGCGCGCGCCGGTGGGCGGGATCCACTGGGCCGGGACGGAGACCTCGACGTTCTGGACCGGGTACATGGACGGGGCGGTGCGGTCGGGCGAGCGGGTGGCGAAGGAGGTGCTGGCCGCCCTCGGCTGAGAGGAAGTACTGCTTCGGCCCTCAACTTTGCGTGCAGACCAGTTCCTGACGCAGCGTCAGTTCAGTAATCTGACACTGCGTCAGGTAATTGTGCTGTCACACAGGAGCGGGCGGAACGATGCTTGGATCAACCCACGGCACCCTCACCACCGACTCCCGCCGGGCCCGGGTCATCGCCTGCGGTGAGCAGCGTCCCGGGCCCGCCGTCCACGGCCGTGCGGCCGACTCGGGCGACGCGGACGCGCTGGACGTCAGCGGACGGCCGCTGTACGCGGACGTACCGGATCTCGACAGGTTCTTCCGCCCCGAGTCCGTCGCCGTGATCGGCGCCTCGGACGCCGAGGGGCGGCCCAACACCGGCATCACCCGGCAGCTGCTCGACTGGGCCGGGCAGGTCGGGGCCCGGGTGCACCCGGTGCACCCGACCCGGCCCTCGGTCTTCGGCCTCGCCTGTGTGCCCTCCGTCTCCGACCTGCCCGAGCAGGTCGACCTCGCCGTGCTGCTGGTCGCCGACCCGCTGCCGGTGATCGAGGAACTGTCCGAGGCCAAGGTGAGGTTCGCGGTCGCCTTCGCCTCCGGGTTCGCGGAGACCGGCGAGGAGGGCGCGGCCGCCCAGACCCGCCTCGCGGCGGCCGTACGGCGCTCCGGGCTGCGGCTGCTCGGCCCGAACACCAACCTGAACGCCTTCGAGCGCTTCCGCGACGATCTCGACGGCCCCTCGATCGCCCTCATCACCCAGTCCGGCCACCAGGGCCGACCCGTCTTCGCCGCGCAGGAGCTGGGCATCCGCCTCTCCCACTGGGCGCCGACCGGCAACGAGGCCGACCTGGAGACCGCCGACTTCATCTCCTACTTCGCCGAGCGCCCCGAGGTCGGCGCCATCGCCTGCTACGTCGAGGGCCTCAAGGACGGCCGTGCCTTCCTGCTCGCCGCCGACCGCGCGGCCCGCCGCCGGGTGCCCGTGGTCGCCGTGAAGGTCGGCCGCACCGAGGCCGGCGCCCGCACCGCCGCCTCCCACACCGGCAAGCTGACCGGCGCGGACGACGTGGTCGACGCGGCGCTGCGGCAGTACGGGGTGATCCGCGTCGACGGCCTCGACGAACTCCAGGACACCGCCGCCCTGCTGGCCCGGGCGCGGGCGCCGCGCGCCGACGGGGTGGTCGTCTACTCGATCTCGGGCGGCACCGGTGCGCACGTCGCCGACCTGGCCGCCGGCCTGGGCCTTGAGCTGCCGGTGCTGTCCGAGGCCCGGCAGGCCGAACTGCACCAGTGGATACCGCAGTACCTGAGCGTGGCCAACCCGGTCGACAACGGCGGGCACCCGGTGGGCGACTGGCGCGGCCGGAAGATCATCGACGCGATCCTCGCCGACCCGGAGGTCGGGGTGCTGGTCTGCCCGATCACCGGTCCCTTCCCGCCGCTCAGCGACAAGCTGGTCCAGGACCTGGTCGACGCCGCCGAGGCGAGCGACAAGCTGGTCTGCGTGGTGTGGGGTTCGCCGGTCGGCACCGAGGCCGCCTACCGCGACGTCCTGCTCGGCTCCTCCCGGGTGGCCACCTTCCGCACGGTCGGCAACTGCCTCACCGCCGTCCGCGCCTACCTGGACCACCACCGCTTCGTGAGCGACTACCGGTCCCCCTTCGACGAGGCGCCGCGCACCCCCTCGCCCTCCTACCGCAAGGCGCTGGCGCTGATGCGGCCTGGACAGCAGCTGAGCGAGCACGCGGCGAAGCAGCTGCTGCGCGCGTACGGCATCCGGGTGCCGCGCGAGCAGCTGGTGACCAGCGCGGCGGCGGCCGTGCGCGCGGCCGGGCTGGTCGGCTACCCGGTGGTGATGAAGGCGTCCGGCGGCCAGATCGCGCACAAGACCGAGCTGGGCCTGGTGAAGATCGGCCTGACCTCGGCCAGCCAGGTCCGGGACGCGTACCGCGACCTGACCGACATCGCCCGCTACGAGGGGGTCGCGCTGGACGGCGTACTGGTCTGCCAGATGGTGGAGCGGGGCGTGGAGATGGTCGTCGGGGTCACCCACGACGACCTGTTCGGGCCGACGGTGACGGTGGGGCTCGGCGGGGTGCTGGTGGAGGTCCTGCACGACGCCGCCGTACGGGTGCCGCCGTTCGGCGAGGACCAGGCCCGGGACATGCTCGCGGAGCTGCGCGGGCGGGCCCTGCTGGACGGGGTGCGGGGCCGGCCGCCGGCCGACCTCGACGCGCTCGTCGAGGTGATCCTGCGCGTCCAGCGGATGGCCCTGGAACTGGGCGACCAGCTCGCCGAGCTCGACATCAACCCGCTGATGGTGCTGGAGCAGGGCCAGGGCGCGGTGGCGCTGGACGCGCTGGCGGTGTGCCGCTGATGGAAACCGTCCGGTACGTGACGGCGGAGCGGGTCGCCCACCTCACCCTCGACCGCCCCGACGCGCTCAACGCCCTCACCCCCGACCAGCGCGACCACGTCATCCACCTCCTCGGCGAGGCCTCGGCGGACCCGGGGATCGGCGCGGTGGTCGTCACCGGCACCGGCCGCGGTTTCTGCGCGGGCGCCGACCTGCGCGGCAGCGGCGGCGGCACCGCCGAGCGCGTGCCGGGTGACGTGGCCCGCACCATCCGGCTCGGCGCCCAGCGGCTGGTCGCCGCCGTCCTCGACTGCGAGAAGCCGGTGATCGCGGCCGTCAACGGCACCGCCGCCGGTCTCGGCGCGCACCTCGCGCTCGCCTGCGACCTGGTCCTGGCCGCCGCATCGGCGCGTTTCATCGAGGTGTTCGTGCGGCGCGGCCTGGTCCCCGACGGCGGCGGTGCCTACCTGCTCCCCCGCCTGATCGGCCCGCACCGCGCGAAGGAGCTGATGTTCTTCGGCGACGCGCTCTCCGCGCCGGAGGCCGAACGCCTCGGCCTGGTCAACCGGGTCGTGCCGGACGAGGAGCTGGCGAAGACGGCACGGGACTGGGCGGCCCGCCTGGCCGCCGGCCCCACCCGTGCCCTCGCCCTGACCAAGCAGCTGGTGAACGCGTCCCTGGACACCGACCGGGCGTCGGCCTTCGCCGCCGAGGCCGCGGCCCAGGAGATCAACATGACCACCCGGGACGCGCAGGACGGGGTGCGGGCCTTCATGGAGCGCAGGAGCCCCGATTTCCAGGGCCGATGACGGCGATACCGGGCCCCCGCCCCTTCCCATCTGACGCTCCGTCACTTTCAATGAAGAGATGATGGGACACGCAGGGGCGGCCGCGGCTGCCGTCCGCTATCTGAGGTCGGTTCCCGCGGCGGGGCCCGTGGAGGCGCTGCCGCGCCCGGAGCTGCGGTGCGTGCGCGCGGACGAGCGGGCGCCGGTCGAACAGGCGGAGTTCCGGCGCGTGCTCGGCACCTTCGCGACCGGGGTGACCGTGATCACCGCGCCGGCCGCCGAGGGCGAGTCCTCCCCGGCCGGCTTCGCCTGCCAGTCCTTCTCCTCGCTCTCCCTCGACCCGCCCCTGGTCTGCTTCATGGTCGGCCGTACGTCGGCCACCTGGCCGCGCATCGCCCGCGCCGGCGTCTTCTGCGTCAACGTCCTCGGCGCGGGCCAGGGCGAGCTGTGCCGCGCCTTCGCGGTGAGCGGCGCGGACAAGTTCGCCGGCGTCGCCCACGACGCGGCCCCGGTCTCCGGCTCCCCCCGGCTGACCGGCGCCGCCGCCTGGATCGACTGCACGATCCACGCGGTCCACACGGGCGGCGACCACCTGATCGTGGTCGGCCGGGTGACCGCGCTGGGGACGGGCGAGGCCCCGGACCGGGCGCCGCTGCTGTTCCACGAAGGACGCTTCCTGTAACTGATCAAGCGCTCTTGCGCGGCCTGCCTCTTTTCGGAGCGACGGGACGCCAGGACAGCACTTCCTCTGCGGACAGGCCGAGACGGGTGAGGTGTCCGGCGTACAGGCTGTCAAGAAGCTCCTTCCCCGCTCGCGCGTGAGCGGAAGGTTCGCCGTCGGGCTCTGTGATCCAGGGCAGCTGGTCCACGAGCGCCCTGAGCAGCGGCAGGGCCGATGCCGGGCGGTGCGTATGGGCATGGGACTCGGCGTCGAGCAGGTCCAGTACCGCCAGGGCACGCTCGTGAGCGCTCCAGCCCGCCCAGCCGATCGTCGTGGTGAGGGACAGCGGCGACGCCGACGACGCGAACGAGACGAAACGCTCGCTCGGCATGTCGTACTTCCCGCGCCGCCTCCAGTAGGAGGGCCTCAGGAAGTCCGCCGACGTGAAGCGCGGTGGTACCGGGTGAGGTACCTCACCATCGACTTGCCCCTGGCCGTCGTCCCGGCGCTGCGCCTCCCACAGCTCCTCCCAACGACGCCGTTTGTCGAGGCCGGACGCCTTGTACCGGAGCGGCTCGGCCTGCGGAACGTGCTCATCGGCGAGGAGTTCGACCAGCACCTCGCCCACGTTCGCCGCCCCCTGGGCGTAGGACTGCGAATAGAGCGCCGCCACGGAGGTGAAGTCCTCGTCGCTGCTGAGCAGTTCGGCCAGGTTGCGGACCGTCAGAGTCACGGGATGCCGGTCCTGGGCCGCTTGCCGGTACCACAGTCGCGGCGACTCGCACCGGTCCAGCAGTCGCTCCTTGAGGATGCCGTGGATCAGGACCTCCCAGGGCGGAGCGGCCCACCGCCGCTTGTGCTCGGGCTGTTCCAGCAGGGCCAGTAGGGGGTTTTGCCGGATGGCGTGCACACGGCGCTCTACCAGGTACCGGTACGAGGCCGGCCAGTGTCCGGGAACATCGGTCACCGGCGTCGTCGCATGGCGGGTGAACCAATCGGTCTGTTCCTCGCCCGTGGCGACCCGTCTCGCCAACGCGATCTCGAAGGCCCGCTCGCCCAGGGCGATACCTGGAACCTCTCCAAGGGCGGTCAGCCCCTCCTCGGTGACCAGGCCGTACAGGGCATACACGCCTGTGGCGCAGAAGAGGTCGTCGGATCCGGTGTTGGCGGCGTATCCGATGCGGACCGCACGATCGAGGAGCCGCTGTCCGGCTTCGGACGCCTGCTGGGCGAGGGCAGGTTCGAGGGTGAGGTCGTGTACAAGATCGACGACGAAGCGAGGTGTGGGTACCTGTCCGTACGACTGACGCGCGCCGTCGTCGAGCGAGGAGTGGAGGTCAGCCAGGAAGCTCGTGGACCGCGTCGCGTCCGTGAAGTCGTGAACGAGCGCACCGTCGGGTGTCCTGCCACGCCAGAAGTCGAGCAGTTCGGCGCATGCTCGCGCTCCTGGACGCATCCCGCCCAGAAGGCTGCTGCCATCCCCGAGCACCATGCCCATGACGGGGTGATCGCGGAACCGGTCGACGGCCTGGAGCACGCGGTCACCCGACGGCGCGTCACCGGTGAGGGAGATGTCGAGCAGACCGTTGTCCTCACAGAACCTGATCATCACGGTGACGAGCACCCAGGCAGTCGCGGCGGGCGGCTGCCACCTTCCTCGGGGTGGCGACGCTGGCGCTCACCATCGGAAGCTTCCTCAGCGCCTGAGTGATTAGGGATACACTCCTTAGAAGTGCATCCCTAAGAGTAGTTGGCGAGCGAGACCCCGGGAGTGGTCATGCAGCAGTCGAGGCCGGCCAAGCCGTCACGCGTCTTCGATCGAGGCGCCGAGTGGGACGCGCTTACGGCCTTTGCGGACCGGCCCGTACCGCACGCAGCGCTCGGAGTCCTCAGCGGCAGGCGTCGTATGGGGAAGACGTATCTACTGCGGGCTCTCGTCGAACAGTGCGGCGGGTTCTACTTCGGGGCCACCGACGCCACCGAGGCGGAGTCTCTCCGACAGTTCAGCGCCGCCCTGGCCGAACACGTGGGCTCGCCTGTGCCCTTCTCGTTCGCCACCTGGAACGACGCGGTCACCTATCTCTTCGGGCTCTCCGCCGCCGGCGCCCGGACACCCGGCGGCCAGGCACCGGACACCCCTTTTCTCGTGGTCATCGACGAGTTCCCGTATCTCGTTCGGGCGGCTCCGGAGCTTCCCTCACTGATCCAGCGCGCGATCGACCGGGGCCAGGTGGAGGAGAGCCGCATGCGACTGCTGCTGTGCGGCTCGGCCATGTCCGTCATGGGCGGACTGCTGGCCAGCAGTGCGCCGCTGCGAGGGCGGGCCCAGCTCGAACTCGTCGTACGGCCCTTCGGCTATCGGGCAGCGGCGGACTTCTGGGGTGTCGCCACGGATCCCGCGTTGGCGGCCCGGTTGCACGCGATCCTCGGCGGCACCCCGGCCTACCGCCGCCAGTTCTTGGCGGACGATGTCCCCGCCGACCTGGACAGCTTCGGCGAATGGATCTGCCGCACAGTTCTCTCCCCGTTCAGTCCCCTCTTCCGGGAGGCCCGCTACCTGCTTGCCGAGGAGGCAGAGATCCGGGACACGGCGCTGTACCACTCGGTGCTGGCTGCCGTGGCGCAGGGCAACACCACGCGTGGAGGCATCGCGGGCTACATCGGCCGCAAGTCCGTCGACATCTCGCACCCGCTCAATGTCCTGGAGGACAGCCATCTTCTGGTGCGGGAGGCCGACATCTTCCGGGCCGGGAAATCCCAGTACCGCATCACCGAGCCCCTGATCACCTTCTACGAGGCCGTCATGCGTCCGGCCTGGGCCCGGCTGGAAGCGGGCCAGGCCACCGAGGTGTGGGCCCAGGCAGACCAGCGCTTCGCGGCGCAGGTGGCCGGTCCGCACTTCGAGGCGATGTGCCGTGAGTACGTCCTGGGGCCCGGGCGGACCCTGCTGAGTACGTCTCTGGGTGAGGTGGGCAGCGGCGTTGTGACCGATACGAAGGAACGTCGGCAGATCCAGGTCGATGTGGCCGTCGTCGAGCAGGGATCCGGAGGAAACCGCCCGTCGGTCGCGCTGCTCGGCGAGGCAAAGTGGGGCACGGTCATGGGAGTCAACCACCTCGACCGCCTCGCACGTGCAAGGGAACTGCTGGCCGGGCGCGGCATGGACACCTCGCACTGCGGGCTGGCCTGTTTCAGCGCAGCCGGTTTCAGCGAAGCTCTCCGCGCCGAGGCGACTCGGGGCGGAGTGCTGTTGATCGGTCTGGACGAGTTGTACGGCCGGTCCGTGCCGACGGGGTTCCTACCCTAAGCCGCCGACACCGACCGGTTGACGGTGCCGAGTCCCCCCGCCCCCGTCACCGGCCGCCGCCGGATCACCAGGGCCATCAGGGCCGCCGCAGCGCACAGGGCGCCGGAGGCGTACCAGACCATGTCGTAGGTGCCGAACACGTCGCGGGCGACGCCGCCGAGGAAGGCGACGAGCGCCGCGCCGACCTGGTGGGAGGCGAGGACCCAGCCGAAGACGATGGCGCTGTCCTCGCCGTACTGCTCCCGGCACAGCGCCAGGGTGGGCGGGACGGTGGCGACCCAGTCGAGGCCGTAGAAGATGATGAAGAAGACCATCGAGGGGTGGAGCGACGGGCCGAGGAGCATCGGCAGGAACAGCAGCGAGACGCCGCGCAGGGCGTAGTAGACGGCGAGCAGGCGGCGCGGTTCGAAGCGGTCGGTGAACCAGCCGGAGGCGATCGTGCCGACGACGTCGAACACGCCGATGACCGCGAGCAGCGAGGCCGCCGTGGTGACCGGCAGGCCGTGGTCGTGGGCGGCGGGCACGAAGTGGGTCTGGATCAGGCCGTTGGTGGACGCCCCGCAGATCGCGAAGGTGCCGGCGAGCAGCCAGAAGGGGCCGGTGCGGACGGCGGAGAACAGTACGCCGAGGGTCCTGCGCGCCGCCCCGGTCACCGGTGCCGGCTTCGGTACGAACGCGGTGGCGCCATACGGCTTCTGGCCCACGTCGGCCGGGTGGTCGCGCAGCAGCAGCCAGACGAAGGGGACGACCGCGAGGGCGGCGAGGGCGACGGTGACGGCGGCCGGGCGCCAGTCGTAGGTCTCGACCATCCAGGACAGCAGCGGCAGGAAGATCAGCTGTCCCGAGGCGGAGGCGGCGGTCAGGATGCCGCTGACCAGGCCGCGCCGGGTGGTGAACCAGCGGTTGGTGACCGTGGCGGCGAAGGCGAGGGCCATCGAGCCGGACCCGAGGCCGACCAGCAGGCCCCAGCAGAGCATCAGCTGCCAGGCCGCCGTCATCCAGACGGTCAGGCCCGAGCCGACCGCGATGACGGTCAGGGCGACGGCCACCACCCGCCGTATGCCGAAACGGTCCATCAGGGCGGCGGCGAAGGGCGCGGTGAGCCCGTACAGCGCGAGGTTGACGGAGACGGCCGCGCCGATCGTGCCGCGCGACCAGCCGAACTCCGTGTGCAGGGGGTCGATGAGCAGGCCGGGCAGGGAGCGGAAGGCGGCCGCGCCGATGATCGTGACGAAGGTGACGGCGGCGACGAACCAGGCACGGTGGAGGCGCGGCGAGCGGGTCGGCTTCGCGTCCTGGCGGGCTGCTGCGGCTTCGGTTGTCTGGGTCACGCCACAAATATCCGGCCACCGGGTTCCCTCCAGCGAGTGGCCCGGTGGACAGTATTCGCTAGGATCGGGCCATGAGCAGTGACCCCGGCTTCCGCCCGCACCGCGTCGTCGTCCTGGCCCTCGACGGTCTGCTCCCCTTCGAGCTGGGCATCCCGCACCGCATCTTCGGCCGCCCCAAGGACGACCGGGGCCGGCCTCTCTACGAGGTCGTGACCTGCTCGGTCCGCCCGCCCGGCCCGGTCGAGACCGACGCCGACTTCGCGATCCACGTGGCGAACGGCCCGGAGACGCTGGCCACCGCCGACACGGTGATCATCCCGGCCTCGTACGAGCTGGGGCCGGTCTTCGAGCAGGGTGTCCTCACCCCCGAACTGGCCGCCGCCCTCGCCCACATCCGCCCCGGCACCCGGCTCGCCTCCATCTGCACCGGCGTCTACGTCCTGGCCGCCGCCGGCTACCTCGACGGCCGCCCGGCGACCACGCACTGGGCCGAGGCGGACCACCTCCAGCGGCTGTTCCCGCAGCTGGAGGTGGACGCGGACGTCCTCTTCATCGACGACGGCGACATCCTCACCTCCGCCGGGGTGGCCGCCGGCATCGACCTGTGCCTGCACATGGTCCGCCGCGACCACGGCACGGCCGTCGCCAACGAGGTGGCCCGCCGTACGGTCGTCCCCCCGCACCGGGACGGCGGCCAGGCCCAGTACATCGACCGCCCGGTCCCCGACCCCCAGGTGGCCACCACCACCGCGGCCCGCGCCTGGGCCCTCGGCCGCCTCCACGAGCCCATCCAGCTGCGCGACATGGCCGAGCCGGAGGCCATGTCGGTACGGACCTTCACCCGCCGTTTCCGCGAGGAGACCGGTGTCAGCCCCGGCCAGTGGCTCACCCGGCAACGCGTCGAACGCGCCCGCCACCTCCTGGAGTCCACCGGCCTCTCCGTCGACCAGGTGGCCCGCGACGCGGGCTTCGGCACCGCACAGTCGATGCGCCAGCACCTACAGGCAGCGCTCGGCGTCACCCCGACCGCGTACCGCCGCACCTTCCGCACCGGGGCGAGCACCGGCGACGGTTCCGGCACGGTCGGCGCTGCGCGCTGATCTCCCGGCCCGCCGTACCTCGCCCCACCAGCCGAACGCGCTGAGCAGCAGGGTGACCCCTACCCCCGGCCAGGACGGTGGTGCAGGCCCAGGGCAGGACCTGCTTGGTCACGACGTCACCTGGTGTCTTGCGAGGATGCCTCGGTGTTCGCGCCGGGGTGGGGGCACCTCCCGCTTGCGGGGGAGAATCGCATCCCGTGACGGCGACGAGGAGCGTAGCCGTGTCCGGCCTGTGAGCGTGGAGCGCCACACGCTCGCTCGGCGGAGCCGAGTGAAGGCGAACGTATGTGCCTGCGTTCGCTGATGAGGATGTTTGTGGCGGGAGTTGGGTGCGGGTGTGCGAGTCTCGCTCGTATGGTCGTGTGTGGGCAGAGGCGGGTGACGGGAACGAGAGCGGGGGTGTCGGCGTGGCGGAAGCGGAGGGAACCGATGGCGTGGGTCATGCCCGGTTCACCTACCGGCTGCGTGCGTCGGCTGCCGCCCGCAGTGCTCTGTCGACGGAGTGGGACAGGTGCCGGTGGACCTGGAACGAGTGCGTCGCCAAGTCCAGGGCAGTGCACCGGCATAACAAAGCCACCGGTCAGAAGGCCACGTGCGGTCCGGCGCAGCTCGACAGGATGCTGACGGAGGCCCGCGCTCGTACGCCGTGGTTGCGTGAGGGCTCGTCGGTTCCGCAGCAGCAGGTCATCCGTGACTTCGGCCGTTCCCGGGCCAAGGCGCACAAGGACATTCGGGACCGGCTGCCGATGGGGCGCCGGGCGAGGATGCCCGGGCATAAGAAGAAGCGGGAGGCGCTGGCGAGCCTCAACTACACCCGGCGCGGCTTCCGGTTGAAGGGCGGCAGACTGTATCTGGCGGGCGGCATCGTCGTGACGGTGGTGTGGTCCCGTAATCTTCCGGCCCAGCCGTCCTCGGTGCGCGTGTACCAGGACAGTACCGGCGCCTGGTACGCGAGTTTCGTCGTCCCCGCCCAGGCCGAACCCCTGCCGGAGACCGGTCG
The DNA here is from genome assembly GCF_019510245.1 of Streptomyces sp. Taxonomy (GTDB): domain Bacteria; phylum Actinomycetota; class Actinomycetes; order Streptomycetales; family Streptomycetaceae; genus Streptomyces. Next base: position 25,604 of record NZ_JAEKKT010000072.1, read on the forward strand.
CGTGATAGGCGTGGACTGGGGCGTGAGGGAGACCGCCACCACCACGTCCGACGACCACGACCTGCCCCACGCCGGGCACGGCAGGAAGGCCCAGGCGAAGCTGACCCGGTACGACCGCATGATGGCCCGCCGCAAGCCGAAGAAGGGCCACGCCGCCTCGAAGGGCTACCGCGAGGCGAAGCACCTGCGGGCCAAGGCGCACAAGAAGGTGGCCCGGCAGCGGCAGGACACCGCCCGTAAGTGGGCCAAGAAGGTCGTCCGCGACCATGACGTCGTCGCGGTGGAGGACTTCAGGCCGAGGTTCCTGGCCAGGACCACAATGGCCCGCAAGGCCGCTGACGCCGCCATCGGCGCCACCAAGACGGCTCTGATCGAGATGGGCCGCAAGCACGGGCGGGACATCCGCCTGGTCCACCCCGCGTACACCACGATGGACTGCGGGCAGTGCGGAGCGAGAGCCAAGCACGCACTGCCGTTGGGTGAGCGTACCTACACCTGCACCGTGTGCAAGACGGTGTCCCCACGGGACAAGAACTCCGCACGCGTGATGCTCGTCCGGGCTGGTCTCAACCCGGCTGGTGCCGATGGCGCAAGACCTCCTGGAGCGCTGCTCCGGGAGGCGGCCTGAGCCAGAAATCCCCTCCACCTTCAGGGAGGGGAGGATTCAAGGTAGGTCATGGGACGACGGTAGGGCGGCGCACTGACAGCGCCGAGAAGTTTTCCCCGACCTGTGGATAACCCGCACACGCTCTAGATGTGTTGTTCGGAGAGGTTGGTGACGCGGCTGGCTGGTGGTTGGCCGCCGATCCCGGTGTGGGGTCGGTGGTAGTTGTACCAGTCCAGCCAGTCGGGAAACGCGGCCTGGCGTTCGGCGTTTGAGGTGTAGGGCCGCTG
>NZ_JAEKKT010000291.1 GCF_019510245.1 Streptomyces sp.
GCCCAGACCACGCAGCCGACGCACGCGACGGGCAGGGCGCTGACGAAGGCGATGCCGCTCAGGCGCAGCAGGTCCCGTGCTCTCGGCCGCCCCTCGAGCAGGTCGATGACCAGCGCCACGCCGGCGGCCGTGCAGCCGCTGGCGACGCCGGCAGCCAGCGCGGCGGCCAGCCACAGGTGCGCCTTGGAGGCGTCGGGTCCGGCCAGAGCGCGCAGGACCGCAACGGCCAGCCCGCCCTCTCCGGCGGCCAGGCAGATGTTGAAGGCGAGCTTCTGCGGCTGCCGGAACTGACGTCGTACGAGGCCGAAGCCGATGGCCGCTGCGACGGTGCGCAGGGCGACGAAGCCCGGTGCCGACAGCGACATCAGGCCCAGGAAGACCGGGATCTCGGAGATGAAGACCGAGCGCGCCTCGCGGTGCAGCTGCACGTTGACGACGAACGCCTGTGCCAGCACGAGCGCGACCAGGACGACCAACGCCGGCACGGGCCGGTGCACCTGCGGCTGGTGGTCGCCAGCAACCAGGACGCCGACCAGCGCCACGGCCGCCCACGCCGCCGAGATCAGGGCGATCAGGACGCCGAAGGACAGCCTCCTGCCCGGAGGCACGGCGGTGCCGGGATCGTCCACATCAGAGAGGTCGGCGCATTCCCTCTAACCCTGAAGGGGCCGCATGGCGGTTGGTCTGAAAGGCCTAAGATCAATAGTCAGAAGTTGCTCGATCCGGCGCACGCCCGAGGTCCTTGTCATCCGTTCACTAGATGTGACCTCGAACGAGACGAGAGCCGGAGCCATGAGACGAGTCGCGCTAGCTGCCTCCTTGGTGGCGGTGTCGGGTGCCCTGACCGCACCTGCGCTGGCAGCCGCCTCGGGTACGCCTGCTGCGGTGCACGTCCTCGTCACGGGCACCAGTCCCGCGGCCCGGGCCGAGGTCGCCCGTGCTGTGACCCTCGCCGGAGGGCACGTGGACCGCAGCATGGCCGTCATCGACGGTGTGAGCGCGACCGTCCCGGCCGCTGCGCTCTCGGAGCTGCGCGCCGCAGCCGGCGTCCGCAGCGTCACGGTCGACGGCAAGGGCCACCTGCAGGGCCTCGACTCGACCCTGGGCTACGACGTCGGCGGTGACGACGGGTCGCTCTACAACATCGGTCAGATCACGCACGCCAAGGACGCCTGGTCGCACGGCTGGACCGGCAAGGGCGTCGACGTCGCGCTGATCGACAGCGGCGTGGTGCCCGTGAAGGGCCTGACCAGCGGCAACGTCATCCAGGGACCCGACCTCTCCTTCGAGTCGCAGGACCCCGCGCTGGAGCACCTGGACACCTTCGGTCACGGCACCCACATGGCGTCGATCATCGCGGGCCGCGACACCGCCTCGACCGGTTCGTTCTACGCCAAGGGCGACAGCCACAGCTTCAACGGCGTGGCGCCCGACGCGCGGCTGGTCTCCCTGAAGGTCGCCGCGGCCGACGGAGGCAGCGACGTCTCGCAGGTCATCGCGGCCATCGACTGGGTGACGCAGCACGCGCGCTCCGGTGGGCTGAACATCAAGGTCCTGAACCTCAGCTACGGCACCGACTCGAAGCAGGACCCGGCCCTCGACCCGCTCGACTACGCGGTGGAGAACGCCTGGCGCGCGGGCATCACGGTCGTGGTCTCCAGCGGCAACGACGGCGCCAACGGGAACGCCCTGGCCGACCCGGCGAACGACCCGCTCGTCCTGGCCATCGGCGCCGACGACCCGAACGGCAGCGACTCCGTCGGAGACGACACCGTCCCGGCCTTCGCGCAGAAGGGCACTCCCGCCCGCTACGTCGACATGATCGCTCCGGGCGTGCACGTCCTCGGGCTGCGCAACCCCGGCAGCAGCGCCGACCTGGGCAGCCCGACCGCCCGGGTCGGCAACCGCTTCTTCCGCGGCTCCGGCACCTCGCAGTCAGCTGCCGTGGTGTCCGGTCTCGCGGCGCTCTACCTCCAGAAGTACCCCTCGGCGACGCCGGACCAGGTGAAGAAGGCGCTCATGGCGACCGCCTCGGTCCCCTCCTCGGTGAAGAGCACTCTCGTCGGCGTGGGTGTGCCGGATGTGAACAAGGCGATCGGCGCGGCGCTGCCGTCTCTCTCGGCCGCGACGCAGCTGGCCACTGGCGCGAGGGGCACCGGGTCGCTCGAGGCCGCCCGCGGCTCCAGTCACGTCAGCAACGGCATCGACGACCTCGTGGGCGAGCAGGACATCTTCGGCAACGCCTGGGACGGCGCCGCCTGGAGCTCGGCGTCGGCGGCCCGCACCTCGTGGAGCGGCGGGAGCTGGCGCGGGAACGACGTGACGGCCGCCGGCGCCGGAGCCGACGGCTCCTGGGACGGGCACGCATGGAGCAGCAACGACTGGACGGGGCACGCCTGGAGCGGGCACGCGTGGAGCGGGCACGCGTGGAGCGACTCGGGCTGGGACGGTCACGCCTGGAGCGACAGCTGCTGGGACGGCTCCACCTGGTCGGCTGCCGGCTGGTCGACCGACGGTTGGCAGGCCTGGGCCTGGGGCTGAGCCCCGCGCAGTATCAGTGGGTGCAGCCCGCCGCTCTCGCGAGAGAAGGTCGCGGGAGGTCCCATGACGACGACGGTGTTCGTGGTCGGTTTCGCCGTTCTCTTGCTGATGGTGGTCGCGCTGCTGCGGAGACCGGAGGACCGCAGCCCGGCGGCACAGGTGCGCCGGTTCGAGCAGGCACGGGCGGTGACGCTGCGGTGGTCGCAGGACCCCAGCTCCACGCCCGCCCCGCTGCGGGAGCTCGCCGCCGGGCACCTGCCGCCGGAGGACGGCGCGAGCTGACCCTCGCCCTTCCGAGCTGACCCTCGGTCAGCGGCCGCGCGTCTCCGCGGACCGGACGCCCTCGACGCACAGGCCGCGGAGGCCAGGCATGTCCTCTGGCTCCAGGCCCAGCGCAGCGGCTGTGCGCAGCATCGCGGCCTCGAGCTCGCCGGCACGTCGCAGGTACAGCGGCTGGTGACGGTCGTCCACGGCCACCACCCGGACGTTGTTCTGGTGCGCAGGGGTCTCGACGATCACGGACGGCAGCGTCATGTCCTCATGGTGCGCGGGCTCCGCCCGCCGTGCTCGGCGGCACGCCGTGGAGCAGCCGGTACCCGTCCAGGTCGTCCTGTTTGCCCGAGCTGGATTCCTCCCGTGGGCGTCCTGTCCGTCGAGCGGAAGGTGCCCGCGCCCGCTGTCCCCGCGCCGATGTCGCGAGGGACGAAGGTGGATCCGCCGGGTCAGGGCGCGGTGGAAGGCCCGATGTCCCCGCAGCGACCTCGCGCCCCGCGCGGACGAAGGTGGTTCCGCCGGGTCAGGGCGCGGTGGAACGCCCGATGTCCGGGCCGAGGTCGGTGCCCTGAGCGGACCAGGACCCGCTCAGGTGACCGATGTCCCCGCGCGGACGTCGCGAGGGACGAAGGTGGTTCCGCCGGGTCTGGGTGCGGTGGAACGGCCGATGTCCGGCCGATGTCGGAATTCTGAGCGGACCAGGACCCGCTCAGGTCACCGATGTCTCCGCAGCGACCTCGCGGTGGTTTTCCACAACCTCCCTCGCCCGGTTTGTCCACAAGGCTCTAGCCTGCTGCGCGTGACGGGGGTCGACACGGTCGAGCACGAGGTGCGCGAGCTCGTGCGCCGCCGCGGCATCGACCCGGTGACCGACCGCGGCGCGGTACGGCGGCTGGTCGAGGAGGTCGTCGCCGACTACGACGAGCGGGCGCTGACGAGCAACCTCAGCCCGCTGACGGACCCGCACCAGGCCGCCCGTGCCGTGTACGACGCGGTCGCCGGCTTCGGCCCGCTGCAGCGGCACCTCGACGACCCGACTGTGGAAGAAATCTGGATCAACGAGCCGGGCCGCGTCTTTGTCGCCCGGCGCGGCCGGTCGGAGCTGACGAACACGATCCTGGACGACGGCCAGGTGCGCGACCTCGTCGAGAAGATGCTGAAGACCACCGGCCGGCGGGTGGACCTCAGCACCCCTTTCGTCGACGCGATGCTGCCGGACGGCAGCCGGCTGCACGTCGTCATCCCTGACATCACCCGCCGGCACTGGTCGGTGAACATCCGCAAGTTCGTGCTGACGGCCAACACCCTCGACGAGCTGGTGTCGCTGCAGACGCTGACCCCGCAGGCGGCGCGCTTCCTCGAGGCTGCTGTCATCGCCGGGCTCAACATCATCGTCGCGGGCGGTACCCAGGCCGGGAAGACGACGCTGCTCAACTGCCTCGCTGGCGCGATCCCCGGCCGGGAGCGGGTGATCACCTGCGAGGAGGTCTTCGAGCTGAAGCTGGGGCTGCCGGACGTCGTCGCCATGCAGACCCGGCAGGCCAACCTCGAGGGCACCGGCGAGATCGTGCTGCGCCGGCTGGTGAAGGAGGCGCTGCGGATGCGGCCCGACCGGATCCTCGTCGGGGAGGTCAGACAAGAGGAGTCACTGGACTTGCTGATCGCCTTGAACAGCGGGCTTCCCGGCATGTGCAGCATCCACGCCAACAGCGCCCGCGAGGCGATCGTCAAGCTCTGCACCCTGCCGCTGCTCGC
>NZ_JAEKKT010000073.1 GCF_019510245.1 Streptomyces sp.
CCCCACCCCCGTCGGCTCTCGCCCACCCCCGCTCGCACGCCGGACTGTCCCCCACCACCGGCGACGGGGTAGCGTGCGTATCTCAGCCATAAAGCAGAATGGATGGCATAGGTGCGCCCGAGCGCGATCGGACGCGGACGTCGATGCGGCCCACAGGTCCGCTCCGTCCGCCCCACCGCCGGAGGCAACCGCACTCGTGAGACGGCGTAGGAGAGAAGCGATACCTGTGAGCGCAGCGACAACGCGAAGCCGCACCCCCGACCGTCTGTGCGCCGAGGCCGTCGACCTCGCCCGTGGAGCCGCCGAGGAGGCCGCCGCACCGGGGGTGGTCGGCGAGCACGCCGGAACGGTCGCCGAGGGCGATCGCGTGGTCACGCACTTCTTCGAGTGCAAGGAGCTGGGGTACCGCGGCTGGCGCTGGGCGGTGACGGTGGCCCGCGCCTCCCGTGCCAAGGTCGTCACCCTGGACGAGGTGGTCCTCCTCCCCGGTCCCGACGCCCTCCTCGCCCCCGAGTGGGTGCCGTGGAGCGAACGGCTGCGCCCCGGCGACATGGGCCCCGGCGACCTGCTGCCCACCGAGGCCGAGGACCTCCGCCTGGAGCCCGGCTACACCGGCGAGGACGAGCCGGAGCCGAACGCCCCGATCTCGGAGGAGATGGAGGAGCTGGCGGAGGCGGAGGACGCCGAGGTCACCGCAGGCACGCCCGCGCACCTTCCAACGGTCCCCGCCCGGGGCACGATCGCCTCGGTCGCCCAGGAACTCGGCATGCGCCGCGCCCGGGTCCTGTCCCGCTACGGCCTGCACATCGCCGCGGACCGCTGGGAGGAGGCGTACGGCGCCAAGACCCCCATGGCCCAGGCGGCCCCCGCGACCTGCGTGAGCTGCGGCTTCCTCACCCCCATCGGCGGCTCCCTCGGCCAGGCCTTCGGTGTCTGCGCCAACGAGTTCTCCCCGGCCGACGGCCGGGTCGTCTCCCTCTCCTACGGCTGCGGCGGCCACTCCGAGGCCGCGGTCATGCCGAAGCCCCCGGAGGTGGCCCCTCCGGTCATCGACGAGACCCGTGTCGACCCCTTCCCCCTCCGCCCCGCCTCCGACTCCGGTTCGGTCCCCGCGACGGAGGACGAGGCGTCGGCGGAGCTCGGGCACTCGTAGCGGGGCGGCCGTCCCCCCACCCCTCGGATTCCGTGCCGCTCTCGCCCTGTGGAGCGGCAGGCCGTCTGCCGGGGGCGGGGTGGATGCCGGTGAGGACGACGCCGGTGCCGGTGCGGGGTCGAAGACGGTGTACACGGGGACGCCCATCAGGGGGTACTCGCCTACCTTGCTGACCCGGTCGTCGTCCGGTCGGAGTCACCCGCGGACCGGCCGTCCCCGCGGACAGCTCGGTCAGCCGCCGGGCGTCCGGCGCCGGGGCCGGGCGTTTGTTTCTCGGCCAGACGGGCCGGGTGGGCGGACGGGCGACTCCCCGGCGCGCGGTACCTTCTCCTCACGCCGACGAGGAGAGTGAACGTGAGCAAGTTCGTGCGGCCCGCCGCCGAGGGCGCCGACCCCTTCGGCACCGCCCGCCTGCGCCGCGGCGTCCTCGACGCCTGGGCCACCAGCCCCGCCCGGTTCCGGGAGGACGCCAACGCCGAGGAGGACCTGGTCCTCGGGGGGTACCGGGACCGGCTCGTCGTGGAGCTCGCCCAGAACGCGGCCGACGCGGCGGCGCGGGCCGGTGGTCCCGGCCGGCTCCGGCTCACCCTCCGCGACGGCGTCCTGTTCGCCGCCAACACCGGCGCCGCGCTGGACGCGGTCGGTGTCGAGTCCCTCTCCACCCTGCGCGCCTCCGCGAAGCGGGGGGACGGCGAAGGGGCGGTGGGGCGGTTCGGCGTCGGCTTCGCCGCGGTGCTGGCGGTGACCGACGAACCCGCGGTCGTGGGGCGGCACGGCGGGGTGCGCTGGTCCCTCGCCGAGGGACGGGAGCTGGCCGAGGAGACCGCCCGGCACAGCCCGGGGCTGGGAGACGAGATCCGTCGGCGGGACGGACATGTGCCCCTGCTCCGGCTGCCGTTCGCCGCCGAGGGCACCGCCCCGGACCCGTACGACACGGTGGTGATCCTGCCGCTGCGGGACACCGCGGCCGCCGACCTCGCCGAGCGGCTCCTCGACGCCGTGGACGACGCCCTGCTCCTCGCCCTCCCCGGGCTGGAGGAGGTCGTGGTCGAGACCGCCGACACCGTGCGCACCCTGCGCCGCCGCACCGACGGCGCGCTCACCGTCGTGGAGGACTCCCGAGCCGGCACGACCCACTGGCGTACCGTATCCGCGCACGGCCCGCTCACCCCCGACCTGCTCGCCGACCGGCCGGTCGAGGAGCGGCTGCGGCCGCACTGGTCGCTGACCTGGGCCGTGCCCACGGACGGCCAGGGCGCCCCCGACCGGCCGCGCACCGCCCCCGTCGTCCACGCCCCGACCCCCAGCGACGAGCCGCTCGGCGTGCCCGCCCTGCTCATCGCCTCCTTCCCCCTCGACACCACCCGCCGGCACGCCGCCCCGGGCCCGCTCACCGACTTCCTGGTGCAGCGCGCGGCCGACGCGTACGCCGAACTCCTCGCCGACTGGCGGCCGGTGGGAGAGGGGATCATCCACCTGGTGCCCGGCCCGCTCGGCAAGGGCGAGCTGGACGGCGCGCTGCGCCAGGCGATCCTGGAGCGGCTGCCGCGCACCGCGTTCCTGCCGCCCGCCGTCGACACGACGGACGACTCCGACCTTCCGGAGGCGCTGCGGCCGCGCGACGCCGAGATCGTGGAGGGGGCGGGTGCGGAGACCGTCCGGGTCCTGGCCGAGGTGCTGCCCACCCTGCTGCCCGCCGGTCTCGAACGCCGCGTCGAACTACGGACGTTGTCCGTCGCCCGGCTGCCGCTCGCCGACGCCGTCGACCGCCTGGCCGGTCTGGAGAAGGACCCGGAGTGGTGGTGGCGGCTCTACGACAGCCTCGCGGGCGTCGACCCGGACCGGCTCTCCGGCCTGCCGGTGCCCTTGGCAGACGGCCGGACCACCATCGGTCCCCGGCAGGTCCTGCTGCCCACCGCGGACGCGGCCGCCATCGACCCCGAGGTGCTCGCCCGGCTCGGTCTCAAGGTCGCCCACCAGGACGCCGCCCACCCGCTCCTGGAGAAGCTCGGCGCCCTGCCCGCGAGCCCCCGCGCGGTCCTCACCACCCCGCAGGTACGGGCCGCGGTCGCGGCCTCGCTCGACGACGAGGGGGGCGCGCTCTGGGAGGAGGACGCCCCGGACGCCGAGGAGCTCGCGGACACCGTGCTCGCGCTGGTCCGGGACGCCGGACTGGAGCCCGGTGACGAACCCTGGCTGGGCGCGCTGGCCCTCCCCGACGAGGACGGCGAGCTGGCCCCGGCCGGTGAACTGGTCTTCCCCGGCAGCTCCTTCGCCCAGGTGATCCGGCAGGGCGAACTGGCCTCCGTCGACGCCGAGTTGGCCGAGAAGTGGGGCGAGGGACCGCTCGCCGCCTGCGGGGTGCTCGCGAACTTCGCGCTCGTCCGCGCCACCGACGTCGTCCTCGACCCGGACGAACTGGAGCCCCGCGAGGGCGACTTCGCCGAGCCCGACGACGCGGGCCTGCTCGACGCCGTCGACGTCTGGTGCGAGGACATCCTCGACCGCTTCCCGGACACCCCCGTGCCGCCGGTCGCCACCGAACTGATCGCCGTCCGCGACCTCGACCTCGTCGACGAGGACCACTGGCCCGAGGCCCTCGCCCTGCTCGCCCAGCCGCCGCTGCGCGACGCTCTCACCCAGCCGGTCCGCATCCTGCTGCCCGACGGCACGCACGAGGTGGTACGGCCGTACACCGCGTGGTGGCTGCGCGGGCACCCGGTCCTCGACGGCCGCCGCCCCGCCGGTCTGCTGGCGGCCGGCGGTGACCCGCTGCTGCGCGGCCTCTACGAGGAGGCCGACGCGACCGGCTTCGAGGACGAGCAGGTGCTGCGCGCGCTGGGTGTACGGACCTCGGTGGCCGCCCTGCTCGACGAGCCGGGCGGGGCCGCCGAGCTGCTCGACCGCCTCGCCGACCCGGACCGCCCGGTCACCGGCGCCCAACTGCACGCGCTGTACGGCGCGCTGGCCGACCTCGACCCCGAACAGGTGACGCTGCCCGACGAGGTGCGGGCGGTGACCGACGGCCGGGTGGAGGTCGTGGACGCGGCGGACGCGGTGGTCGTCGACTCGCCCGACCTCCTGCCCTTCACCTCCGGTGTCCCCCTGCTCCCCGTAAGGCCGTCCCGGGCCGCCGAGCTGGCCGAGCTGTTCCAGGTGCGGCGGCTGAGCGAGTCGGTGACGGGTTCGGTCGACTCGGAGGGCACGGAGCACGACGTCCCCCAGCCGGTGCACGTCCTGCTCGGCCCGCGCACCCCGCAGACGTACGTCGAGCACGAGGAGCTGGTCGTCGACGGCGTCGAGATCGACTGGCGCCTCACCGGCGACGGCGTCCTGCACGCCGCGACCCTGGAGGGCGTGGCCGCCGGCCTGGCCTGGGCGGCCGGCCAGTGGCCGCGCCGCTTCGAGGTGGCGGCCCTCCTGGAGGACCCGTCCCGGACGGAGGAGCTGGCGCGGGACCGCTGGTTCGACTGAACAGCCGGACGCCAGAACCCGCCACTGGTTCAGCGCAGAACTTTCAAATCCCGTACAACCTTGGTTCTCCGGCGGAGGTCTGATCGGGCGAGTCATTCAGACTCCCCGATCACTTCCATGGGGGAACGCATGCGCACACGCGCCACCGTGGCCGCCGTCTCCGGCGCCCTGGCACTCTCCGCTTTCGCGATGCCGGCAGCGCACGCCGCCGGCGGCTCGTCCTTCGGCACCGATGCGACGAAGCTCTTCGCGGCCGCTCACCAGGCGTCCGGCAAGACCGCGTACACGGCCACCACCGCGGACGACGACGGTCCGTACGCCATGGACGTCACCTTCTCCAACGTGAAGATCGCCAAGGCGGTCAAGGTCGGTACGACGGCGCACGTCGCCACGTCGGTCACCTACACGCTGACCCACGGCGCCGACGTCGACATCACCGCCGCGGACTTCTTCTCGGGCGCCTACATCTACAAGGGCTCCTACGACGAGCCGGCCAACTTCCTGATCGGCGACGACGCTGCGAAGTGCACGGCCACCTCGGCGACCACCGCCAACTGCAAGGGGAACATCGACATCTATCCGGGCGACGGCGAGCTGTTCAACTCCGACGCCGGCCTCTGGCACGCCGGTGCGCTGGCCATCGCGTACAACGGCCAGAACCCGGCCAACGCCAACTTCGACATCACCAAGGTCGGCTACGCCGACCAGGGCGCCCTCGGCAGCACCCAGGTCCAGCGCCTGTCGAGGCTGACGGTGAATGCCGCCCCGGAGCCGGTGAAGAAGGGCAAGACCATCACGGTCACCGGCAAGCTGTCCCGCGCCAACTGGGAGGACGGCAAGTACCACGGCTACACCGGCCAGTCCGTGCGGCTGCAGTTCCGCAAGAAGGGCAGCACCACGTACACCAACGTCAAGGGCATCAAGACGTCCTCGACCGGCACGCTGAAGACGACCACCAAGGCGACGGTGGACGGTTACTACCGCTTCTCCTTCGTCGGCACCGCGACGACCCCGGCGGTCAACGCGACGGGTGACTACGTCGACGTGAAGTAGCAGCACCGGGAGTAATCCCAACGAGACGTAATCCGGTTGCAAAGGAAACAAAATCTGGCCGGATTACGTCTCGCCCGTACAACCTCGCTCCCCCCTCGTGGATCTGATCACCCGAGTCAACAGACTCCCTAGATCACTTGGGCCTCGCGCCCACTGTTCCCACTGGGGAATCCATGCGCATTCGTGCCACCGTGGCCGCCGTCTCCGGCGCCCTGGCCCTCTCCGCCCTCGCAGTCCCGGCCGCACAGGCCGCCGGTGACTCGGGCACGCCGTACACGCTGAACGCCGGCTTCTCCAACGTCTCGATCGCCAAGGCGATCAAGGTCGGCACCTCCGCCGAGGTCACCGTCAAGTACACGTACAAGCTGACCCACGGTGCCGACGTGGACATCACCGCGAAGGACTTCTACACGGACGCCTTCCTCTACAAGGGCTCCTACAGCGACTCGGCCCCCGAGCTGTACGGCGACGCCGACTCGGCCACCTGCACCGCCACCTCCTCGACAACCGCCACCTGCGCCGGGGAGATCAACATCCACCTGGCCGACGGCGACCTGGAGAGCGTCTGGGCCGGCAGCTGGAACGTGGCCGCCGAGGCCGTCGCCTTCAACGGGCAGAGCCTGTCCAACCCCGACCTGAGCAAGGTCGGCTACAAGGACCAGAGCGGCCTCGCCACCACCCTGGTCCAGCGCGCGTCCAAGCTGACCGCCAACGCCGCCCCGGAGCCGGTGAAGAAGGGCAAGACCATCACGGTCACCGGCACCCTGACCCGCGCCAACTGGGACACCGGCAAGTACGCGGGCTACGGGAGCCAGTCGGTCAAGCTCCAGTTCCGCAAGAAGGGCTCCAGCACCTACACCACGCTGAAGACCATCAAGACGTCCTCCACGGGCGCCCTGAAGACGACGACCACCGCGACGGTCGACGGCTACTACCGCTACTCCTTCGCGGGCACCTCGACCACCCCGGCCGTCAGCGCCACGGGCGACTACGTCGACGTGCAGTAAGCCCCTTCAGGGGGCGCGGGGAACTGCGCGACCAGCCCCCACCGGGCCCGCGCGGTTTCCCCACCCGCATCACACCGGATATCTCCGCTCCACCCACTTCCACATAAGCTCCAGCACAGCCGACCCCACCACGGCCAGGCCGACGGCGGTCCACGGCATCGCCACCCCCACCAGCTTCAACGCGAAGAAGCTCTGCAGCGCGGGCACGGCGAGCACGAACACGAAGGCCACGCCCATCGCGGCCACCAGGGCGACGCGCCACCAGGTGTACGGGCGGGCGATGATCGCCAGCACCCACAGCGAGACAAGGAACAGGGTCAGGGTCGCGGCACTGGTCTCGGCGTCCAGGGACCCGGCCCCCGTGTAGTAGTGGCGGGCGATCAGGTACGTCACGAAGGTCGCGACGCCGGCCACCACACCCCCCGGGATCGAGTACCGCATCACCCGGCGGACGAAGTGCGGCTGCGCCCGTTCCCTGTTCGGCGCCAGGGCGAGGAAGAAGGCCGGGATGCCGATGGTCAGGGTCGACAGGAGCGTCAGGTGCCGGGGCAGGAAGGGGTACTCGACCCGCCAGCAGACCACCAGTACCGCGAGCAGCACCGAGTACACGGTCTTGACCAGGAACAGCGTGGCGACCCGGGTGATGTTGCCGATCACCCGCCGCCCCTCGGCCACCACCGAGGGCAGCGTGGCGAAGCTGTTGTTGAGCAGGACGATCTGGGCGACCGCCCGCGTCGCCTCGGAGCCCGAGCCCATCGAGACCCCGATGTCGGCGTCCTTCAGGGCGAGTACGTCGTTCACGCCGTCGCCGGTCATCGCGACCGTGTGCCCGCGCGACTGCAGCGCCCCCACCATGTCCCGCTTCTGCTGCGGGGTGACCCGTCCGAAGACGGTGCCCGAGTCGAGGGCCTCGGCCATCCGGTCCCGCTCGGCGGGCAGCCGGCGCGCGTCCACCGTCGTACCGGTGAGGCCGAGCTTGGCCGCCACGGCACCCACCGACACCGCGTTGTCGCCGGAGATGACCTTCGCGCGGACGTCCTGGTCGGCGAAGTAGCGGAGGGTGTCGGCGGCGTCCGGGCGGAGCCGCTGCTCCAGGACCACCAGCGCGGTGGCTTCGGCGCCCTGCGCCACCCCCGGGTCGTCGAGGTCCCGCCCGGCGCGGGCGAGCAGCAGCACCCGCAGCCCCTGCTCGTTGAGGCGTACGGTTTCGGCCAGTGCCGGGTCGTCGGCGCCGAGGAGCACGTCCGGCGCCCCCAGCAGCCAGGTGCTCAGCTCCCCGTCCCCCTCGCTGAAGGTCGCCCCGCTGTACTTGCGGGCGGAGGAGAAGGGCAGCGACTCCACGCACCGCCAGTCCTCGCTGTCCGGGTAGGCGTCGATGATCGCCTGGAGGGAGGCGTTGGGGCGCGGGTCGGACTCGCCGAGCGAGCCCAGCACCTTGCGCACGTACGTCTCGTCGACGCCGTCCAGCGCCCGCAGCTCGGTGATGTCCATGCCGCCCTCGGTGAGGGTGCCGGTCTTGTCGAGACAGACGGTGTCGATGCGGGCGAGACCCTCGATCGCGGGGAGTTCCTGGACCAGGCACTGCTGGCGGCCGAGCCGGATCACGCCGATCGCGAAGGCGACGGAGGTGAGCAGGACCAGGCCCTCGGGGACCATCGGGACGATGCCGCCGACCGTGCGGGCGACGGCGTCCTTGAGGCCGTTGTTCTTCACGACCAGCTGGGTGGCGACCAGGCCGATCGCGGCCGGGACCATCATCCAGGTCACGTACTTGAGGATGGTCGAGATACCGGAGCGCAGCTCGGAGTGGACGAGCGTGAAGCGGGACGCCTCCTCGGCGAGCTGGGCCGCGTAGGCCTCCCGGCCGACCTTCGCCGCGGCGAACGCGCCACCGCCGGCCACCACGAAGGAGCCGGACATCACCTGGTCGCCGGGGTGTTTGACGACCGGGTCGGCCTCACCGGTGAGCAGCGACTCGTCGATCTCGAGACCGTCGGCCTCCGCGCAGACCCCGTCCACGACGATCTTGTCGCCAGGACCGATCTCGATCAGATCGCCGAGCACGATCTCGCTGGTACTCACTTCGACGGCGGCCCCGTCCCGGCGCACGGTGGGCCGTGACTCGCCTATCACCGCGAGCGAGTCCAGGGTCTTCTTCGCCCGCCACTCCTGCACGATCCCGATGCCCGTGTTGGCGAGGATCACGAAGCCGAACAGGCTGTCCTGGATCGGCGCCACGACCAGCATGATCAGCCACAGCACGCCGATGATCGCGTTGAACCGGGTGAAGACGTTCGCGCGGACGATCTCGCCGAACGAGCGGCTGCTGCGGACCGGTACGTCGTTCACCTGGCCGCGCGCGACTCGCTCCGCGACCTCGGCGGTCGTCAGGCCGGTCGCCCGCGCGGGCGCCGGCAGCGGTACGGGATGCACAGGGTCGAGCTCGGCGCCCGCGTCGATGTGCTGCATGCATTCGACGGTACGTGCGGATTTGCGCGTTCACCTGCCGAGTGCCCGGAAGATCCGACCAGCGGAGGACCGAAGTCGTGCGCAGGTTGTAGACGCCGGGACCCTTTCCCCGTCCTCTGGCTGGCCGGCCTCGTGGTGGTGCCCTACTCGGCCGTCGCCCGGTGCGCCTTGATCGCCGCGTCCCGGCGCTTCACGTAGTACACGCCGATCAGACCGAGGCCGCCACCGGCCAGGCAGGTCCAGATCCACCAGGTGTGGCCGTGGTCGGAGTACCAGCCGTAGAAGGGGAGCTGCGCCAGGAAGAGGACGAACCAGATGATCGTGCCGCCGATGATCGTCGGGACGACAGGGCCCTCAAGGGGCTCCGGTGCCTCGTGCTGGGGGGTCCACTTCGCCATGGCGCTCAGCATACGCATCCCAAGGGTCTACGCGCGGAGATAGCGATCTAGGCATCATACGTTCATACTGAAACCGTTTATGTCTGACCACTTCTTATCGTAGGAACATCCAATGTCAAGCCCGGCTTCCACTCAGGCCCCCGCCCCCGAACAGCCGGGTGCGACCCCCGCGTACGGCGCGCTGGATCGTTACTTCAAGATCTCCGAGCGGGGCAGCACCCTGGCCCGCGAGGTGCGCGGCGGCTTCGCCACGTTCTTCGCGATGGCGTACATCATCGTGCTGAACCCGATCATCCTCGGCAGCGCGAAGGACATGTACGGCCACCAGCTCGACCACGGTCAGCTGGTCACCGCGACGGTCATCACCGCGGCCTTCACGACGCTGCTGATGGGCGTCATCGGCAACGTCCCGATCGCGCTCGCCGCCGGCCTCGGCGTGAACTCGGTCGTCGCGCTCCAGCTGGCCCCCCGGATGTCCTGGCCGGACGCCATGGGCATGGTGGTGCTGGCCGGCATCGTCGTGATGCTGCTGGTCGCCAGCGGTCTGCGCGAGCGCGTGATGAACGCCGTCCCCTACGGCCTGCGCAAGGCGATCTCGATCGGTATCGGCCTGTTCATCATGCTGATCGGTCTGGTGGACTCCGGCTTCGTCACCCGCATCCCGGACGTCGCCCAGACCACCGTCCCGCTCCAGCTCGGCGCCGACGGTCACCTCAACGGCTGGCCGGTGCTCGTCTTCGTGCTCGGCGTGCTGCTGACCCTCGCGCTGATCGTCCGCAAGGTCTCCGGCGCGATCCTGATCTCGATCGTCGCGATGACCGTGCTCGCGCTGGTCATCAACGCCGTCGCGCACGTGACGACGTGGGGCCTGACCGTCCCGAAGTGGCCCGGTAACCCGGCCGCCACCCCGGACTTCGGCCTGCTCGGCAAGGTCAGCCTCTTCGGCGGCTTCGGCAAGGTCGGCGTGCTGACCGGCATCCTCTTCGTCTTCACGGTCCTGCTGTCCTGCTTCTTCGACGCCATGGGCACGATCATGGGCGTCAGCGACGAGGCCAAGCTGACCGACGCCCAGGGCTACATGCCGGGCATCAACAAGGTCCTCTTCATCGACGGTGTCGCGGTCGCGGTCGGCGGTGCCAGCTCGTCCTCCGCCACCACCTGCTTCGTCGAGTCGACGGCCGGAGTCGGCGAGGGCGCCCGCACCGGCTTCGCCAACGTCATCACCGGCGGCCTGTTCACCGTGGCGCTCTTCCTCACCCCCGTCGCCACGATGGTCCCGTCGCAGGCGGCCACCCCGGCGCTGTTCGCGGTCGGCTTCCTGATCCTGGCCGGGTCGATCAAGGAGATCGACTGGGCTGACCACACGCTCGCGATCCCGGCCTTCGTGACCATGGTCATGATGCCGTTCACCTACTCGATCACGAACGGCATCGGCATGGGCTTCATCACCTTCGTGGTGCTGCGCCTGGCCGCCGGCCGGGCCAGGGAGATCCCGGTCGCGATGTACGTGGTCTCGGCGGTGTTCGCCTTCTACTACCTGATGCCGGCCCTCGGCCTCACGTGACCTCCCGGGGTCAGGTGACCTTCACCTGGTCGCCGTAGAACCTCTCCGTCTCCTCGACGGCGGCCGAGAACCGTTCGTCGAAGTCGTCCCGAATGAGCGTCCGGACCACGTAGTCCTGGACGCTCATTCCTCTTTTCGCCGCATGGCACCGGAGCCGTTCGAGCAGCTCCCCGTCTATGCGCAGGCTGAGCACACTGGTCCCCATGCATACGAGGGCGCCACATCCGTGCGCCCGGTGCGTCACTTTCCGGATCCAGCTCACTCGTAAGGGTGATGCGATGTTTTCTGGGGGGTGCCCCCGGACCCCCGGGTTCAGTGGCCGAGGTCACGGGCATATCGGCGCGCCGGAGTGGTCTTTAGGCAGAGTAATGAGTTACTCTAAGGAACATGCCGGACCTTACCCATGGCGACGACGCGGCCGCCGTGAACTCCCTCCGCTCCGCCGTGATGCGACTCTCGCGACGGCTGAAGCACCAGCGGGTCGACGAGTCACTGAGCCCCACCGAGATGTCGGTGCTGGGCACCCTCTCCAACTGCGGCCAGGCCACCCCCGGTGAGCTGGCCCGCAAGGAGCACGTCCAGCCGCCCTCGATGACCCGCATCGTGGCGCTGCTGGAGGCCAAGGGCCTGGTCCGGCTGGAGCCGCACCCCGAGGACCGGCGCCAGAAGGTCGTCACCAGGACCGAACAGGCCGAGGCGATGCTCGAGGAGAGCCGCGCCAAGCGCAACGCGTTCCTGGCCGGCCTGGTCGACGGCCTCGACGAGGACGAGTGGGCGAAACTCCGCGCCGCCGCCCCCGTGCTGGAGAAGCTCGCACACCTGTAACAGCCGCCGAGAGAAGGAGGAGGCGAATCCGTTTGAGTACGGGACCCGGAACACCTTCCGCCCCCGCACCGACCGCCCCTACCACCCCCGCAGCCCGTAAGTCCTCGATGTTCAGCTCGCTGAAGGTCAGGAACTACCGGCTGTTCTTCGCCGGCCAGGTCGTCTCGAACATAGGCACCTGGATGCAGCGCATCGCGCAGGACTGGCTGGTCCTCAGCCTCACCGGCTCCGCGACCGCCGTCGGTGTCACCACCGCCCTGCAGTTCCTGCCGATGCTGCTCTTCGGCCTCTACGGCGGGGTCCTGGTCGACCGCCTCAACAAGCGGCGCGCCCTCCTCGTCACCCAGACCTCGATGGCCCTGACCGGCATCGCGCTGGCCCTGCTGACCCTCTCCGGACACGTCCAGGTCTGGCACGTCTACCTCGCCGCCTTCGCCGTCGGCCTCGCCACGGTCGTCGACAACCCGGCCCGCCAGTCCTTCGTCTCCGAGATGGTCGGCCCGGACCAGCTGCAGAACGCGGTCAGCCTGAACTCCGCGAACTTCCAGTCCGCCCGCCTGGTCGGTCCGGCCGTCGCCGGCCTCATGATCACCGGCGTGGGCACCGGCTGGGCGTTCCTCTTCAACGGCCTGTCCTTCGTGGCCCCCCTCGTCGGCCTGCTGCTCATGCGCGCACGTGACCTGCACGTCGTCCGGCGCACCCCGAAGGGGAAGGGCCAGCTCAGAGAGGGCCTGCGCTATGTCGCCGGCCGCCCGGACCTGACCTGGACCATCATCCTGGTCGGGTTCATCGGCACCTTCGGCTTCAACTTCCCCGTCTACCTCTCCGCCTTCGCGGACGACGTCTTCCACGCGGGCGCCGGCTCCTACAGCCTCTTCAACACCCTGATGGCGGCCGGCTCCCTGGCCGGTGCCCTGCTCGCGGCCAGACGCGGCACGGCCAAGATGCGCGTGATGCTCGCGGCGGCGGTCGCCTTCGGCGGCCTGGAACTGGTGGCCGCGACCGCCCCCTCCCTCTGGCTCTTCTCCCTGCTCATGGTGCCGATCGGCATGTTCGGCATGACGGTCAACGTCACCGCCAACACCACCGTCCAGATGGGCACCGACCCGGCCATGCGGGGCCGGGTGATGGCCCTCTACATGATGGTGTTCATGGGCGGCTCACCCATCGGCGCGCCCATCGCCGGCTGGATCACGGACACCTACGGCGTCCGGGCGGGCCTCGCCGTCGGCGGTGCGATCGCCGCGGCCGCGGCGATCGTCATCGGCCTCGTCCTCGCCCGGGCCGGCAACCTGCGCCTGTCGGTCGGCTGGCACGGCGGCCACCCCCGGGTCCGCTTCGTCCCGAGAGAGCAGCAGGAAGAGCTCGCACCGGCCGTGTGAGACCCCGCACCCACCCGGTGACCGGCCCGGAGGCGCACCGCGACTACAGCCTCCGGGCCAGTACCTGTCCCGGCCAGCCGTCGTCGCCCGGCACGCTGACGGTGAAGGTCTCGGTCGGGGTGAAGCCGTTGCGCTCGTAGAAGGCGACCAGCTTGCGGTCGTCGCCCGCGTAGCAGTCGACCCGCAGCAGCGAGATCCCGGCCCGGCTGGTCTCCGCGGCCGCGTGGGCGAGCAGCGCGGCGCCGGTGCCGGAGCCCTTGAACCTGCGGTCCGAGGCCAGGATGTGGATGTACCGCTCGGGCTCGGCCACGGGCGCGAGATAGGGGCCGGGCGCGTCGGTCAGGGTGAGGGTGGCGGCCGGGACGCCGTCGTACTCGGCGATGTACGGGCTGCCCTCGGCGAAGTACCGGGTGATCATCTCCACCGCCTTCGGATTCTCCGACCAGGGTGTCGTCCCCCACTGGCGGGTCCGCCCCTGGGAGACCAGCCACGCCACGGCGCTGTCGAACATCCCGAGGACCACCGGGATGTCGTCGACACGGCCGTCCCGGATCCTGATCTTCCCGTTCGTCTCCGTGCGCTCCGTGCTCTCTCTGTTCTCCATGCAGCGATTCACGCCGCCGTACGTCCCGCGCGCAATCGTTTTTTTGGCAGGGTTGCCTCCATGAGACTCTTCGCAGCCGTGCTGCCCCCACCCGAGGTGGCCGCCGAACTCGCCGCCGAGGTCGACCGGTTGAAGCGGCTGCCCGGCGCGCAGGCGCTGCGCTGGACCGGCGGCCCCGGCTGGCACTACACCCTCGCGTTCTACGGCGAGGTCGACGACGACGTCGTACCGGACCTGTCGGAGCGCCTCGCCCGCGCCGCCCACCGCACCCCGCCCTTCCCGCTGGCCGTCGCGGGCGGCGGGCAGTTCGGACACGGCAGGGCCCTGTGGGCGGGGGCCGACGGCGACCTGGACACCCTCCGCCTGCTGGCCGACCGCGCGGAGGCGGCGGCCCGGAAGGCGGGCCTGCCGATGGGGGAGCACCGCCGCTACAAGGCCCACCTGACGGTGGCCCGCAGCCGGGACGCGGTGCAGGTACGGCCGTACGTCGACCTGCTCGCGGAGTTCGCGAGCCGGACCTGGACGGTCGGGGAGCTGGCGCTGGTGCGGAGCAACCTGCCGACCTCGGGGGTGCCGGGGGAGCAGCCGCGGTACGAGGTGGTCGGCCGCTGGGAGCTCGGAGCGGCCGGTTAGGCTCGTTGCCGTGGACCCGAAGACCAGGAACCGGATCATGGCCGGTGCGCTCGTGTTGTTGTTCGTGGTGGTTGCCGTGGCCTCTGCGATGAGGTGAGGGCCGGGGAACTGCGGTCGGCCGTTCGTCGTCGGCTGCGGGCCGTCTGTGGCTGGTCGCGCAGTTCCCCGCGCCCCTGACGGGGCGCTCACCCTGACGGAACTACCAGGCGAAGGCCTCCGGGGCGGGGCCCGGCCCCGGGAAGATCTCGTCGAGGCCTTCCAGGAGTTCCGTGCTCAGCTCCAGCTCCACGGCCCGCAGCGCCGACTCCAGCTGCTCGGCGGTGCGGGGGCCGACGATCGGGCCGGTCACCCCCGGACGCGTGAGCAGCCAGGCCAGGGCGGCCTCGCCCGGCTCCACGCCGTGCTTGTCCAGCAGGTCCTCGTAGGCCTGGATCTGGGCGCGGATGGTGGTGTTGGCGAGGGAGTCGGCGGCCCGGCCACTCGCCCGGCGCCCGCCCTCGACCTCCTTCTTGATCACACCGCCGAGCAGCCCGCCGTGCAGCGGCGACCAGGGGATGACCCCGAGGCCGTACTCCTGCGCGGCCGGGATGACCTCCATCTCGGCCCGGCGCTCGGCGAGGTTGTAGAGGCACTGCTCGCTGACCAGCCCGATGGTCCCGCCGCGCCGGGCGGCGATCTCGTTGGCCTGGGCGATCTTGTAGCCGGGGAAGTTCGAGGACCCGACGTAGAGGATCTTGCCCTGGGCGACCAGGGTATCGATCGCCTGCCAGATCTCCTCGAAGGGGGTCCGCCGGTCGACGTGGTGGAACTGGTAGACGTCGATGTAGTCGGTCTGCAGCCGCCTGAGGCTGGCGTCGACCGCGCGCCGGATGTTCAGCGCGGAGAGCTTGTCGTGGTTGGGCCAGGCGTCGCCGTCGGCGGCCATGTTGCCGTACACCTTGGTGGCGAGCACGACCTTGTCGCGCCGCTCGCCGCCCTTGGCGAACCAGTTGCCGATGATCGATTCGGTACGGCCCTTGTTCTCGCCCCACCCGTACACGTTGGCGGTGTCGAAGAAGTTGATGCCGGCGCCGAGGGCCGCGTCCATGATCGCGTGGCTGTCGGCCTCGTCGGTCTGCGGGCCGAAGTTCATGGTGCCGAGGACGAGTCGGCTGACCTTGAGTCCGGTACGTCCGAGCTGCGTGTACTTCATGGTCACCCAGCCAACGGCGTGGAGTGCGCTCTAGGCAAGGCCTGGCCGCTCGCGTTCGGGTGCGTGCCGTCGTAGGTGTCCGTGCGGATGTCGTACGACTCCGGCGGCGCGGCCATGAGGACCGGGGAGCGGGGCTCGTCCAGGTCGGCCGCCGCCTTCGCCAGGAGCTCGTTGAAGAGGACCACCTGTTCCGCGAACGGCTCGTCCGTCGTCGCGCGGACGTTCGGGATCACCGGCAGCAGCACCAGGTGGATGCCCGCGTTGGCCTGCCGCGCCGCCGCGACGAAGGACCGTGCGTTCGCCGCCGTCTGCTCCGCGTTCGTGTAGAAGCCCAGGTCGATCAGGCCGAGGGAGACGAGGAGGACGTCGGCGCGGCAGGAGCGCACCGCCTCCTTGATCAGCGGCACCATGTGCAGCCAGCCCTCGCCCCAGCCGGCCAGGTGGCCGCGGGGGAAGCCGGGGTCGGCGTAGGCGTACGAGGTGGGCGCCTCGGCCACCTTGTCGTACAGCGTCTCGCGCGGACCGACCAGCGTGAACGGGCCGCCGTACGTCTCGCACAGGTGCTGCCACATGCGGTACCGCCATGTGTGCTCGCCCGCGCTGCCGATCGTCATCGAGTCCCCGACGGGCATGAACCTGAGCATCCGCTCATGATGGACGATCAGCGGGAGCGGCGGGGTGTGAGGACCGACACGTCCGCCGCGTTCGCACACAGCGCGGGATGGCAGGCTTGGGCCCATGCGTCCACGATCGCTCGCCCTCCTCGCCGGTGTCCTGCTCACGGGTGCCCTCGCCGCCGCACCCGCCTCGGCCGCCGACGGCGCCGGCGCCGGAACCGGTGACAAGGGATTCACGATCAAGGACCCGCGCATCGCCGAGTCCAGCGGTCTCGCCGCCTCCCACCTGCACCCCGGCATCTACTGGACGCACAACGACAGCGGCGACGGCCCGTACATCTACGCCGTCGACAGCGCGACCGGCAGGACCGTCGCGAGGATCACACTCAGCGGGGTCGGCACGCCCCGGGACGTCGAGGCCATCTCCATCGGCCCCGACAACCAGATCTACGTCGGCGACATCGGCGACAACCTCGACGGCAGCTGGCCCTACGTCTGGATCTACCGGCTGCCCGAGCCGAAGAAGCTGGTCGACCAGACCGTCCGGGCCACGCAGTACGTCGTCAAGTACGCGAACGGCGCCCGCAACGCCGAGTCGCTCGTCGTGCACCCCAAGACCGGGCGGGTGTACATCATCGACAAGAAGGAGGACGGCGGGCACCTGTACGAGGGCCCGGCGACCCTCTCCCCGAGCGGTACGAACATCTTCAGGCCCGTCGCCGCCGTCGACCTCTGGGCCACCGACGCCGCGTTCTCGCCCGACGGCACGCAGCTCGCCGTACGCGGCTACTTCGGCGGCATCTACTACGACTGGAACGGCGGGAAGATCAAGCGGGAGGGGCGGCTCGACGTCCCGCTCCAGAAGCAGGGCGAGTCGATCACCTACTCCGCCGACGGCACCAGGCTGATGTACGGGAGCGAGGGTGCCGACAGCCCGGTGCAGGCCGAGGACGTGCCGGGCGGGTCGGGCAAGGCGTCGCCGTCGGGCGGCGGCGGTTCGGCGGCCGGGAGCGACGGCGGGAGCTCCCCGAGCGCCGGGGCCAAGGTCGGTGCCGTCGCCGTCGGGGTCGCCGTGCTCGCCCTCCTGGGGCTGCGGCGGCTGCGGCGCCCGTCCGCGCGCCGGCACTGAGCGGGCGCACGGCCGCCCGCCGGACGTCACTCTTCCGGCTCACCGGCGGGGCGGCCGTCCGCGGGCCCGTGCAGGCTGGAAACCGTCCCGCGGGACGGGGGAGCGACAGGTCACCGGGTCCCGCCGCACGGAACGGGAGCACCCATGCGCCGTAACGCCCTGCGCCTGGCCGGGAACGTCTGCCTGCTCGCGGCCGCCCTGGGCCTGACCGTCCCCGCCACCGCGGGCACCGCCACGGCCGGGCCCGCCCGGACGGCCCGGGCCGCCGCCCTGCCGCAGGTCCGCTCGGTCAGCCTGCCGATCAAGGGTGTCTTCAGGGGGCCGAGCGAGAACATCGCCGTCACGGGCACCCTCGACGTCTCCGTCATCACCCTCCCCGACGCCGCCGGCGGCGGTACCGCCCAGATCATCAGCAGCCTGGACGACACCTCCGGCACCGGCGACCCGAGCGGCACGGCGTACGACCTCGTCGGCGCGCACCGCGACACCCTGCCCTTCTCGGCCGCGGCGACCACGACGCTCAAGGTCAGGCCCGCCTTCCTGCTGGTCTCCCGCGCCGTGCCGCCCAACCCGGTCGTCCCGCCCAACCCGATCCGGCCCGTCACGGTCTCGGTCACCCTCGGCAGCACCGGCGCGATCGGCGCCGTCACCGCCACGGTCGGCAACCCCGACACCTGACCCCTGAACCCCTGACGCGGGCAGGCCGAGCCGCCGCACGTCTTGACGTAATGACGGTGTCTCAGTTTCCTGGGAGGTACGCGGTGCATGGGAGCGCTCCCATGTGGTTCCGGGCCGCGCCTCCCCAGTGGGACTCCGAGAGGAACAGGCACATGTTCCGCTTACGCAGCCTGCGAAGGGCGCTGGGTGCTGCCGCCGCCGCGCTCCTCCTGCCCCTGTCCGCCGGCCTCGCCGGTGCGACGGACGCCGCGCACGCGGCGGACGCCCCCGGCGCCGGCTACTGGCACACCAGCGGCCGGCAGATCCTGGACGCGGCCGGGCAGCCGGTCCGGATCGCAGGGATCAACTGGTTCGGGTTCGAGACCGCCAACTACGTGGTGGACGGCCTCTGGTCGCGCGACTACAAGAGCATGATCGACCAGATGAGATCGCTGGGCTACAACACCATCCGGCTGCCCTACAGCGACGACATCTTCAAGAACACGACCGTGCCCAACAGCATCGACTTCAGCAACGGCAAGAACGCCGACCTGCAGGGGCTGAACTCGCTCCAGGTCATGGACCGGATCGTGGCGTACGCCGGGCAGGACGGCCTCAAGGTCATCCTCGACCGGCACCGGCCGGACGCCGGCGGCCAGTCCGCGCTCTGGTACACCTCGTCCGTCCCCGAGTCGACCTGGATCGCCGACCTGAAGGCGCTCGCGGCGCGGTACGCGGCCGACCCGACCGTCATCGGCATCGACCTCCACAACGAGCCCCACGATCCCGCCTGCTGGGGCTGCGGGGACGCTGCCGTCGACTGGCGGCTGGCCGCCCAGCGCGCCGGGAACGCCGTCCTGTCCGTCAACCCCGACCTGCTGGTCTTCGTCGAGGGCGTCCAGACCTACAACGGCGTCTCGGGCTGGTGGGGCGGCAACCTGATGGGCGTGGGCCGGTATCCGGTCCAGCTGTCCGTGCCGAACCGGGTGGTGTACTCCGCCCACGACTACGCCACCAGCGTGGCCCAGCAGAGCTGGTTCAGCGATCCCACGTTCCCCGCCAACATGCCGGGCGTGTGGGACTCGTACTGGGGCTACATCTTCAAGCAGAACATCGCGCCCGTGTGGGTCGGCGAGTTCGGCACGACGCTCGCCTCGACGGTGGACCAGAAGTGGCTGGCGGCGCTGGTGAGTTACCTGAGGCCGACGTCGACGTACGGTGCCGACTCCTTCCAGTGGACCTTCTGGTCCTGGAACCCCAACTCCGGTGACACCGGCGGCATCCTGAAGGACGACTGGACGACCGTGGACACGGTGAAGGACGGATACCTGGCGAGCGTCAAGGCGCCGTTGTTCCCGGGCACCGGGGGCGGGGGAGGAGGCGGGGGCGGTGGCGGCGGTACCTCCGCTTCCTGCTCGGCCTCCTACGCCGTCAGCAGCGACTGGGGGAGCGGGTTCAACGCGGACGTGACGGTCACCAACACCGGGTCCGCGGCGATCGGTTCGTGGAAGGTGACCTGGACCTGGAGCGGGGCGCAGCAGGTCACCAGCATGTGGAACGCGTCGTACACCCAGAGCGGGGCGACCGTGACGGCGGTCAACGCCTCCCACAACGGCGCGATCCCGGCCGGCGGGTCGGCGAGCTTCGGCTTCGGGGGCGCTCCGGGGGGCGGGGGTGTGCCGGCGGTGACCTGTACGGCTTCGTGAAGCGGTGGCGTGGTGCGGTGGGCTGGTGCCGTAAGCCGGTTCGGTGGGCCGGTTCGGCGGGCGTCACCCGGGTGGCGGACCGGGCTGCCCGAAATACACGGCAACGGGCGCCGGTGCCGCAGGCTGTTCCCGCCGGCCGCCGACAGGGGCGGCCGGACACCGCACCACGACGGCTGATGGAGCTGACATGTCCCACGTGCCCGCCGACCTCCGCTACACCGACGACCACGAGTGGATCCGCACCGAGGCCGACGGCAGCATGTCCGTCGGCATCACCGACCACGCCCAGAAGAACCTCGGCGACATCGTCTTCTTCGACCTGCCTCAGGTCGGCAGGAAGATCGAGGCCGGTGAGTCCGTCGGCGTGGTGGAGTCGGTCAAGGCGGCGTCCGACATCTTCAGCCCGGTCGACGGCGAGGTCGTCGCGATCAACGAGGACGTCGTCGACAGCCCCGAGGAGGTCAACTCCGACCCCTACGAGATGTGGCTCTTCAGGATCAGGACCAAGGGCGGGGCGTCCTCCAACGGCCTGCTCGACGCGAAGGCGTACGCGAAGCTCGTCGAGGGGGAGTAGCAGCCCGAGGGGCGCCCGGTGTACCTACGCCGGACGCCCCTCGTCGGGCCCGGCGCTCAGCCCCGCACCCGCACCGGCTTGATCCCGTGCAGGCGGCGTGGTTTGGGCGCGTCCAGCAGGCTGACGCCGTTGTAGACGCGGCTCCGGATGACGAGTGCGGGAGTGACGGCGAAAGCGACGAAGATCGAGACGACGCTGATCGGGAACAGGGTCGGCAGCGACTGGCCCTCGGGCAGGGTCTTGCCGCCCTCGTGCACGGCGTAGGCGAGGGCCGCGAAGAAGACGGTCGCGCAGAGGGCGGCCAGGACGCCGAAGACGACCCTGGTCCGGCGGGCGCGCGCCTCGGTGCGGACCTCGGCCAGCAGGGACGCGTCGCAGACGGGGCAGGTGAGCTCCACGGTCTGCTTGCCGGACTGCGGCCGGCGTACCCGGAAGACGTTGTCCTTCCAGGTGATCCGGCGGGTGCGGACCAGGAAGCCCGTGACCTTGTCGCTGAGGATGTGGCGCACCGCTACCTCGACGGTGCCCGGTATCGGTCTGTTCATCTACCCGTGGATCTCCTTCGTCGCATGGGGCACACAGTGTCCGGTGTGCGATGAAGGAGACTCAACTGTCCACGGCAGGCTTTGCCTTGATCATGCCTTCCGGGTAAACCAGCAGCTTCTTACGGGAGTTGCGGCGTCCTTACAGCTTCTCGATCACGTAGTCGACGCACTTCGTGAGCGCCTCGACGTCCGCCGGGTCGATCGCCGGGAACATCGCGATGCGGAGCTGGTTGCGGCCGAGCTTGCGGTAGGGCTCGGTGTCGACGACGCCGTTGGCGCGCAGCACCTTGGCGACGGCGGCCGCGTCGATCTCGTCGGCGAAGTCGATCGTGCCGATGACCTGCGAGCGCTTGGCCGGGTCGGCGACGAACGGGGTGGCGTACTTGGACTCCTCGGCCCAGGTGTACAGCCGGGTGGAGGAGTCCTTCGTGCGGGCCGTCGACCAGGCGAGGCCGCCCTGGCCGTTGAGCCACTCCAGCTGCTGGTCGAGCAGGAAGAGGGTGGCGAGGGCCGGGGTGTTGTACGTCTGGTTCTTGCGGGAGTTGTCGATCGCCGTGGGGAGGCTGAAGAACTCCGGGACGTGCCGGCCGGACGCGTGGACACGCTCGGCGCGCTCGATCGCGGCCGGGGAGAAGACACCGATCCACAGGCCGCCGTCGGAGGCGAAGGACTTCTGCGGGGCGAAGTAGTAGACGTCGGTCTCGGCGACGTCGACCGGGAGGCCGCCGGCGCCGGAGGTGGCGTCCACGAGGACGAGCGCACCCTCGTCGGCGCCCGCGACCCGCCTGATCGGCATGGCGACACCGGTGGAGGTCTCGTTGTGCGTGAAGGCGTACACGTCGACGCCGGCCTCGGCCTGCGGCTCCGGGTGGGTGCCCGGGTCGGAGGCGATGACGGTGGGCTCGGCCAGCCAGGGGGCGAGCTTGGCGGCCTTGGCGAACTTGGACGAGAACTCGCCGAAGTTGAGGTGCTGCGACTTGGTGTCGATCAGGCCGTGGGTGGCGACGTCCCAGAAGGCGGTGGAGCCGCCGTTGCCGAGGACGACCTCGTAGCCGTCCGGGAGGGAGAACAGGGCGCTGATGCCCTCGCGCACCCGGCCGACCAGGTTCTTGACCGGGGCCTGGCGGTGGGAGGTGCCCATCAGGGAGGTACCGGTGGCGGCCAGCGCGTCCAGCGCTTCCGTCCGCACCTTGGAGGGGCCAGCGCCGAAGCGTCCGTCGGCGGGCTTGATGTCAGCGGGGATCTGGATGTCAGCCACGGGGTGAGGTTAGCCGGTGGGGGAAACCTGGGCGAAACCTCGTCCGTCGGGTGAGACGCGTGCGGGTGCGGCCGCGTGGGGCGGGGCGGCGGGCCGGCGTGCGCCACGCGCGGGGCGTGTCGCCGGACTGGATGCGCCACGAGCGGGTCGTGCCGCCGGGCGGGCTGGTTGAGTGGACGTATGTCGGAATTCGCGGAACTCGAGGCGGAGCTGCGCAGGGCCGTCCGGGGTGAGGTCGGCTTCGACGTCACCTCCCGGGCGCTGGTCACCATGGACGCGTCCAACTACCGGCGGGTTCCGGCCGGGGTGGTGGCCCCCCGGGACGCGGACGACGTGGCGGCCGTACTGGAGCTGTGCCGGGCCCGTGGCGTACCGGTGGTGGCCCGGGGCGGCGGCACGTCGATCGCGGGCCAGGCGACGGGCACCGGCGTGGTCCTGGACTTCACCCGCCACATGAACCGACTGGTCGGCCTCGACCCCGTCACCCGTACGGCCGTCGTCCAGCCGGGTCTGGTCCTCGACCGCCTCCAGGAGGCCGCCGCCCCGCACGGTCTGCGCTTCGGCCCCGATCCCTCCACGCACGGCCGCTGCACGCTCGGCGGGATGATCGGCAACAACTCCTGCGGGTCGCATTCGGTGGCCTGGGGGACGACGGCGGACAGCGTCCGGGAGCTGGACGTGCTCACCGCGCGGGGACGGCGGCTGCGGCTGGGGCGGGACTGGGCCGGGGCGCCGGACGGCCTGCGGGAACGGGTCGGGGGGGACCTGGCGCGCCTGCGCACGGGCTTCCCCGACCTTCCCCGCCGTATCTCCGGCTACGCCCTGGACGCCCTCCTCCCCGAGAAGGGCGCGGACGTCGCGCGGTCCTTCTGCGGCAGCGAGGGCACGCTGGGGATCCTCACGGAGGCGACCGTGGGGCTCGTGGCGGCGCCACGAGCGCGTGCGCTGACGGTGCTCGGCTACGGCGACGAGAGCGCGGCGGCGGAGGCGGCGGCCGGGCTGCTGCCGTACGGCCCACTCACCGTCGAGGGCATGGCGGCCGACCTGGTGCCGTCGCGCGCGGGCCTCCCCCCGGGCGGCGCGTGGCTGTTCGTCGAGACGGGCGGGGAGACGGCCGCGGAGGCACGCGCGCATGCCGAGACGATCGTCCGGGCGGCGGACGTCCTCGGCGCGACGGTCGTCACCGACGCGGCCGCGCAGAGCGCGCTGTGGCGCATCCGCGACGACGCGTCCGGCAGGGCGACGCGGCTGCCGGACGGCGGGGGAGAGGCCTGGCCGGGCTGGGAGGACTGCGCGGTACCGCCGGCCCGCCTGGGCGCGTACCTGCGCGACTTCCGTGCCCTGCTGACGGCCCACCGGCTGCGCGGCACGCCGTACGGCCACTTCGGCGACGGCTGCATCCACGTCCGTATCGATTTCGACCTGCTGAGCGAGGCGGGCGTGGCGCGCTTCCGTCGTTTCTCGGAGGAACTGGCGGACGTGGTGGTGGCGCACGGCGGCTCCCTGTCCGGGGAGCACGGCGACGGGCAGGCGCGGGCGGAACTCCTCCCGAGGATGTACGGCGCGCAGACGGTGGCCCTGTTCGAGCGGGCGAAGGGGGTGTGGGACCCCGACGACCTCCTGAACCCGGGCATGCTGGTCCGCCCCGCCCCCCTGGACACGAACCTCCGCTTCGCCGTCCTCCCGCGCGAGCCGGTGCCCGTCGCCTTCGGCTACCCCGCCGACGGCGGCGACTTCTCGGCGGCGGTCCGCCGCTGCGTGGGCGTGGCGAAGTGCCGTACGACCGAGCCGTCCGGCGCGTCGGTCATGTGCCCGTCCTTCCGGGCCACGGGCGAGGAGACGCACTCCACGCGCGGCCGGGCCCGGCTGCTGCACGAGATGCTGGCGGGCGAACTGGTGACGGACGGCTGGCGCTCCCCGGAGGTCCGCGACGCCCTCGACCTCTGCCTGTCCTGCAAGGGCTGCCGGTCGGACTGCCCGGTCGGGGTGGACATGGCGACGTACAAGGCGGAGTTCCTGCACCACCACTACGCGGGCCGGCGCCGCCCGGCCGCCCACTACAGCATGGGTTGGCTCCCGAGGTGGCTGCGCCTGGTGGCCCGGACCCGCATGGCGCGGCCGGTCAACGCGCTCCTCTCCCTGCGCCCCCTGGCGGCGCTCGCGAAGCGACTGGGCGGGATCGCACCGGAGCGACGGATCCCGCGCCTGGCGGTGGAGCCGTTCAGCCGCTGGGAGCGGCGGCGGGAGCGCGCGCGGCTGCGCGCGTGGCGGGCGGACGCGCGGGCGGGACGGGAGCCGGAACTCCCGAGGCGGCCGGCGTTCCTGTGGCCGGACACGTTCACGGAGCACCTGTCGCCGCAGGTGGGCCGCGCGGCGGTGCGGGTGCTGGAGTCGGCGGGTGTGGGGGTGGTGCAGCTGCCGACACGACGGTGGAGGGTACGGGGATCGGCCGACGGCGGGCTGGAGGGCTACGGCAGGTCCCTGCTGCATCCGCGCTGGACCCGCGCCTGCTGCGGCCTCACGTATCTCTCGACGGGCCAACTGGACCGGGCCCGCGCGGTGCTGCGCCGGACGCTGGACCTCCTGGAGCCGCTCCTGCCGGACCCGGACCCGGACGCGGACCCGGACGAGGAGGCACCCCGCACCCCGCCGTTCGTCGCCCTGGAGCCCAGCTGTGCCGCCGCCCTCCGTGCGGACCTGCCCGAACTGCTCCCCGACGACCCCAGAGCCGCCCGCCTCGCCGCGCGGGTGCTCACCTTCGCGGAGGCGCTGGAACGCCTGGCCCCCGACTGGACCCCGCCCCGTCTGGACCGTCCGGTCATCGGCCAGACCCACTGCCACCAGCACGCGGTCCTCGGCGACGCCCCCGACCGCCGCCTCCGCGAGGCCGCCGCCCTCACCGGCGACCTGGTGGGCGGCTGCTGCGGCCTGGCAGGCAACTTCGGCTTCGAGAAAGGCCACTTCGAGGTGTCGAGGACCTGCGCGGAGGAACAGCTCCTGCCTGCGGTTCGGGAGGCGGAGTCCGGCACGGTGATCCTGGCGGACGGCTTCTCCTGCCGGACCCAGCTGGAGCAGCTGGCGGGGGTGCACGGGAGGCATCTGGCGGAGGTGCTGGCGGAGGGGCTGGACGGCTAGCGGACCAGGTCCCGGTGGCGGGCAAGGGTCTCACGGCCGACACGCCCTCGCCCATCCGCGCGCCGAAACGATTCCCGGCAGGCGCGCGTCTGTTGTTCTTGATGCCGACGCCACCGGTCCCGTGTGCCGCCCTGTCCGCGGTGCCGTCCGCCGTTCCGGCCGGTGGGCGTCGCCAGTGAGCCGTCGCCGACCTGTCCAGGAGCTCCGCCCATGACTGCAGTCCTTCGCCTCCAGCCCATCTCCCGTGCCGAGCATCTCGCCTTCGCCCAGTCCCGCCCTTCCGTGAGCCACATGCAGCTGCCGTCCTGGGGAGACGTGAAGCCCGACTGGGAGGCCGAGAGCCTGGGGTGGTTCGACGGGCAGGGGCGGATCGTGGGGGCCGGGCTGGTGCTGCTGCGGGCGGTGCCCAGGGTGAAGCGGTATCTGGCGTACCTGCCGGAGGGACCCGCCATCGACTGGCACGACCCGCAGCTGGAGCGGTGGCTCGACCCCCTGCTGGCATATCTGAAGGGGCGCGGGGCGTTCGCGGTGAAGATGGGGCCGCCGGTCGCCGTACGCCGGTGGAGCGCGGAGGCGGTGAAGGAGGCCGTCGCCGATCCGGCCGCCCGGCGGCTGGGGGACACCGAGCCGACGTCGTACGACGCCCGTGGCGCCGGCCTCGCCGAACGGCTGCGCCGGACGGGGTGGCGGCAGGCCGAGGCGGGCGGGGAGGAGGGGTTCGCGGCCGGGCAGCCCCGGTACGTGTTCCAGGTGCCGTTCGCGGGGCGGTCGCTGGAGGACATCCAGCGCGGGCTCAACCAGCAGTGGCGGCGCAACGTGAAGAAGGCGGAGAAGGCCGGGGTCAAGGTGGTGCGGGGCGGGTACGAGGACCTGGCCGCCTTCTACGGCCTGTACACCGAGACCGCCGAACGCGACCGCTTCATCCCGCGCCCCCTCGCCTACTTCCAGCGCATGTGGACCGCGCTCACCGCCGAACACCCCGACCGCATGCGCCTCTACCTCGCCCACCACGACGGCGACGTCCTCGCCGCGGCCACCATGCTCACCGTCGGCGACCACGTCTGGTACTCCTACGGCGCCTCCACCAGCCGCCGTCGCGAGGTCCAGCCCAACAACGCCATGCAGTGGCGGATGATGTGCGACGCCCACGAACTCGGCGCCGCCGTCTACGACTTCCGGGGCATCACCGACACCCTGGAGGAGTCCAACCACCTGCTGGGGCTGCTCCGCTTCAAGGTGGGCACCGGCGGCGAGGCCGTCGAGTACGTCGGGGAGTGGGACTTCCCGCTCAACAAGCTGCTCCACAAGGCATTCGACCTGTACATGGCCCGCCGCTGAGGCCTGCCCGGGGTGCGGCGAGCGGCTGGCCGGGGCTCCTCGCGCCCGGCTTCATAAGGTGGCTCTCAGGTTCATAAGAGAACTCTCAGGTTCGGGGTCGTTATACAGCTGTTACCCAGGTATTCACAGCGCCTGTTTGCCGTTCGCGAGCCGACTTTGCCGTTGCTTGGGTTCTGGGACGTGTAAGTTTCTCGGTGTCGGGCGGCGGGGATTGCCGAGGATGACGATCCGAAATCCCCGGACGTTGCCCCAAGAGAATTCTCGTACCATCCCGCACCACTTGCACTTCGAACTCTCAAGGAGTCGGAATGAGCCTCAAGAAGCTCGCCCCGCTGCCCCCCAAGCCCAAGAAGCAGCTGCCCCCGCCGCCTTTTGCTCTTCAATTCAGCGGTTCCGGCTCGGAGAACGGAGGTAGTGTGAAATGCGCACGAAGGAGATTGCAGAAGCGGAATACGAATACGAGGTCGCCGACTCGAAATATGGGGTCGATGACGAGGAGTACGAAGGGGAAGAGGACGGGGAAGAGGACGGGGAAGAGGACGAGGACGGGGACGAGTACGCGCCCACCATCCCCTCCCGCGTCGCCTTCCGGCGCTTCTGGCCGCTGACCCGGGGCCTGCGCCGCTGGCTGGTGATCGTCTGGGTGTGCACGGTGATCGCCGCGCTCGCCGAGACCGAGGCCATCCTGCTCTTCGGCGACCTCACCGACCACGCCCTGCAGATGGGCTCGCCCGAACGCTTCGTCATGCGGCTGCGCGAACACGTCTTCGACCACGTCCAGCAGCTGCCCCCGCACTTCTTCCAGCGCCACCGCCAGGGCGACCTGCTCTCTCGCCTGACCAGCGACGTCGAGGCCATCGAGACCATGGTCGTCTCCGGGCTCGTCGGCGCCGCGTCCGCCCTGTTCAGCGCCGCCTTCTACGCGGCCGCCGCGTTCTGGCTGCGCTGGGACCTGGCCGCCGCCACCTTCGTCCTCGCGCCCCTGTTCTGGCTGGCCGCCCGCCGCTTCTCCGGCTCCATCAAGGACGTCTCCCGGGAGGGCCGGGTCGCCGACGGCGCGATCACCTCCGTCGTCGAGGAATCCCTCGGCAACATCGTGCTGACCCAGGCCTACGACCGCCGCGACGCCGAGCGCCGGCGGCTGAACGAGGAGGCGAGCGCCTGGTTCCGCGCCTCCGTGCGCTCCACCCGCCTCAACGAGGCCTACGAACAGCTCGTCCAGGTCATCGAGACCGTCTGCGTCCTCGCCGTCATCGGCATCGGCGCCTGGGAGATCTCCACCGGCCGCATGACCCTCGGCCAGCTCCTCGCCTTCTCCGCCTTCCTCGGCTACCTCTACCCGCCCGTGCGCGGCCTCGCCCAGCTCGGCCTCACCGTCACCGCCGCCACGGCGGGCGCGGAACGGCTGATCGAGATCCTGGACGTGCGGCCGTCGGTCACCGACCCCCGCCGCGGCGCCGGCACCGACATCGGCCGCCCGGACGGCGCCGTCGAGCTCCGCGACGTCGGCTTCCGCTACCCCGGCGCCGACCGGACCGCCCTGGAGGGCCTCTCCTTCACCGTCAGCCCCGGCGAGCTCGTGATCATCACCGGCCCCAGTGGCGCCGGCAAGTCCACCGTCTCCAAGATGCTGCTCCGCTTCTACGACCCCGACAGCGGCGAGATCCTCCTCGACGGCGTCCCCCTCTGCGACTTCCCCCTCGGCCGCCTGCGCGAGTACGTCACCCTCCTCCCCCAGCAGACCCTCGTCCTGCACGACACCGTCCGCGCCAACATCGCCTGCGGCCGGCCCGGCGCCAGCGACCAGGCCCTCGAGGACGCGGCGAAGGCGGCCGACGCCCACGACTTCATCGTCCGGCTCCCCGACGGCTACGACACCAGGGTCGACCCCAACTCCGCCCGGCTCTCCGGCGGACAGCTCCAGCGCCTGGCCATCGCCCGCGCGATCCTGCGCGACGCCCCCGTCCTCGTCCTCGACGAGCCGACCACCGGCCTGGACGCGATGGCCGCCCGCCGGGTCGTCAAACCACTGCGCCGCCTGATGGCCGGCCGCACGACCATCATGATCACCCACGACCTCAACCTCGCCCCCGACGCCGACCGCATCCTCGTCGTCGACCGCGGCCGCATCGTCGAGACCGGCCGCCACGACGAACTCCTCGCCCGCGGCGGCGCCTACTCCCGCCTCCACCGCTCCCAGAACAACGCGGCGATGGACACCGGCGAACTGCGACTGCCCCTGTTCGTGGAACAGGGCGCCGCGGCCCCGGCGGCAGAGGCCGTGGGAGTGGGGGCACCCCAGGGGGACGGGTACGCCTACCAGCAGCCGTACGGGAACATGTACGACTACAACGTGTACGCAGCCGCGGGACTATGGCCGCAACCCATGTACGAACCCCCTACGGAGGCCGCCCACATGGAGGCTTCCCACCTGGACGTTGGCTACGGTGCGGATGTGCCCACGACTCTCCCCGACGGCCGCCCCCTGTTCCGCGACGAGGAGCCCTGGCCGGGCATCTGAGCCGCCGCCCCGGACAGCCCGCGACTCTGGTGACTGAAGGCGTCGTCCGGGGGCCGTGGCCTGAAGGCGGCATGGTGACGCGAATTGGCCGGTCAGGGCCGGACTGGCGCCTGCAAGCCGTCTTCTGGTCTCCTCTCGGTTGTCATTCCTTCACCTGAACTCCACATTCTGTCGTGACCATGATCGGAACCTTGGTTCGGGTTCGGCTGCGGCAGAACCCTCGTGGGTTGCCAAGTGGGCGACGGGGGGCTTGTTGCCGCAGGCGGGGGGCGTGACACGTGTCGGTCTCGTGCCGCGCGCCCGATCGGGCCTCTTGTCCGCCTCCGTTATGGAGAAGGGCGCTTCCTTGCGATTCAGACGTCCGTACAGACCCTTTCACCGCTCTTCGGCAGCCGAGCCGGAGTCGGCTTCGGATGCCTCACCGCGTAGCGGGCTCGCACGCCGCCGCCGAGTCAACGGCTCTGTCGTCCCGCTGGTCGTCATCACCGCGGTTCTCGGGGGGCTGCTGGGCGGCAGCCCGCACCGACGAGGCCCGCCATGACGAAGGTGGCGGACAGCTACGACGGCTTCGACGCCGCGGCGGCCGAGCAACTGCGCCAGGACCAGTGTCTGATGGCCGACGCGCTGCGGATCGGCGGCACCTCCACGGTCCCGCTGGCGCAGAACGCGTTGAACCAGAGCGCCGATCAACTGCACACCGCCGCCAACCGGGACTACTGGGACGGCACGCCGCTGTCCACCGCGTTCAAGCAGGATCGGGACGCCATCGACGCGGCGAGCGATGTGCTGGACACCCGGCTCGCGGCATGGCAGACAC
The DNA here is from genome assembly GCF_019510245.1 of Streptomyces sp. Lineage (GTDB taxonomy): Bacteria > Actinomycetota > Actinomycetes > Streptomycetales > Streptomycetaceae > Streptomyces. The sequence goes on from NZ_JAEKKT010000073.1 coordinate 30,052, forward strand.
CACTCAAAGGTCTGTCCTTCCCCGCCAACTTCGCCACCGACGCCGAG
>NZ_JAEKKT010000547.1 GCF_019510245.1 Streptomyces sp.
CAGCGGCGTCAGCTTCCACACCGGACGCCCCTCGGGGAGGTCGTACACCGCGTTGGACGTACGGATGAACGCGGCGACGTACCCGGACGCCGACCACAGCGCGGCGAGCAGGCCGACGATCGCGAGCACGCTGCCCGTGCCGCCGCTGTCGCCGAGCTGGACCACCGCGTCCCGCAGGATGTCCCGGGCCGGACCCGGCGCGAGATCCCCGATGTTGTCCAGGATCTTGTCCGTGGCGCGCTGTCCCACCACGCCCAGCAGGGAGACCATCACCAGCAGGGCGGGGAACAGCGACAGGACGCCGTAGTACGTCAACGCCGCCGCGCGGTCCGCGAGTTCGTCGTCCAGCAACTCCTTCCCGGTGCGCCGCAGCACCGCACGCCAGGATCGCGCGGGCAACTTGGAGGGGCTTTTCGGCTGGTCGTCGGCCTGCTCGTCCATGCCGTGGCGGGTCTCCCGAAACCACCCCCCGAATCGCCGACTTGACCTCAATCCTGGTTGAGGTCGAAGGGTGGTCGGTATGACACGTCGTACCGACACCCACCCCGACCTGACCGACCCTCGCGTCGGTGCACCCTTCTTCAGTCACTGGCGGGTGGGCACCCCGCTGCGCCAGCGGCAGACCGTCGAGGCCGTCGCCGCCGTCTGGGAGCGGCGGCCCTGGCCCGCCGACGGCCTGCTCGGCTATCACCTCTACAGGGGGCACGACACCGCCACCCTGATGCACTACTCGCAGTGGGCGAGCGAGCAGGCCTACGAGGCCTTCGTCAAGACTCACCGGCAGGAGCGTGTGGACGAGATCGACACCGCCGTTCCGGACATCGAGCGCCTCGGCCTCGGCCGCTACCGGCGCTACCGCAGCGCCGCCCGGGACGGTGATCCGCGCGTCCCCGGCTGCATCGTGATCGTCGACGTCGAGTTCGACGGACCCGACCCCGACCGGCAGCGCGCCTGGGTGGACGCCGTCCTCGACGCGCTGGAGAACGAGCCGAACCCGCACCCCGGCGGTATCAGCGCCCACTTCCACCTCAGCACCGACGGCACCCGCGTCCTCAACTACGCCGAGTGGGAGAGCGCTGAAGAGCACCACGGTCAGCAGGTACGACCATGCTCTCGGGCTGGTTCCGGGCTAGGTCCCCCACCGAAAACTCGAACCGTCTGGACAAAAAAAGTGTTCGGTGAGACGGTGGACCCATGCTGGACGTCACCGTGATCGAGGACCCCGAGGCCGCAGCCGTCTCCCTGGACCCCATACGGGCGAGGCTGCTCGCCGAGCTGGCGGCCGGCCCCGCGTCGGCCGCCATGCTGGCAGGAAAGGTCGGGCTGCCCCGGCAGAAGGTGAACTACCACCTGAAGGCGCTGGAGCGGCACAGCCTGGTGGAACTCGCGGGGGAGCGCCGCAAGGGCAATGTCACCGAGCGGCTGATGCGGGCGACCGCGGCCTCGTACGTGATCTCACCGCTCGCCCTCGCCGCCGTGCAGCCCGACCCGGACCGCTTCCGCGACCAGCTCTCCGCGCGCTGGCTGCTGGCGTTGGGAGCCCGGCTGGTGCGGGACGTCGGTTCGCTGATCACCGGCGCGGCGAAGGCCCGCAAGCGGCTGGCGACGTACGCCCTGGACGGCGAGGTGCGCTTCGCCTCGGCCGCCGAACGAGCCGCGTTCATCGAGGAGTTGACGGCCGGAGTCACCGGCCTGATCCGCAAGTACGACGCCCCGGACGCCGAGGGGGGCCGAGACCACCGCATCGTGGTGGCCGTCCATCCCACGCTGAAACAGACCGAGT
>NZ_JAEKKT010000155.1 GCF_019510245.1 Streptomyces sp.
GCGGGCCTTCTCGGCCGCACGCCGGTGCGGCAGTTCCGTCCGGCGCACCAACTCGGCACGCTCAGCCTCGGACAGTGTGATCGCCACAGCAGACGGTCCCGAATGCGACATGCCAACAGGGTAGTAACTAACCCTCAGGGTTTCTGGCGCATCACACTAGTTCGCCGACCGGGTGAACCCCCGACCGATCCGACCGCGCCCGCGCCGCCCCGGCGACTACGAAGATCACAACCTGTTCTTTGATCTTCGAAACGGAGACCCGGCCGTGTGCCTCGCCCGTACCCGACGCACCCTGATCGCCGCGCTGTTCGCGCCCCTCGCCCTGCTCACCCCCACCACAGCCCACGCCGCCACCGCGGTCGCCGGGCACCTGCCCGTAGGGCACGCGCCCGGCGAGACCATCAAGCTGCCGGTCCCGCGACGCGGTCGCCGAGCTCACCATCGCGGACGAGTCCCGCGCCGGCTACTCCCGGGACAAGTCCAAGCACTGGACCGACGCGGACAAGGACGGCTGCAACACCCGCGTTATCTGCACTCCCGGGTTGGATCAGTACACAACGCCGTTGGTGCACAACGATCTTAACCTGCCAACGCATCTGAGGGGCGTGAGGCACAAGTAGCCCGCCACGCTCACCTTGCAATCGTCGGCAACAGGGTGGTCCGAGAACGCGCCCACCCGATGATCAGCGGTCGCTAGGCTGGTCAACTGCGCGAGGCCATCGGTGACGAACTGGACCGGCCGGCGTCCTGACGTGTGAGAAGTAATCGGTTCGCGCCCTGGTGGAGCCGCGTCCTACTCTGCGCGTCATGGCAAAAGCACCCGTTCTCACGCCCCAGGCGGACGACTTCCCCCGCTGGTACCAGGACCTGGTCAGCAAGGCCGAACTGGCCGACAACGGGCCGGTGCGCGGCACCATGGTCATCCGACCGTACGGCTACGGCCTGTGGGAGCGGATGCAGCAGGAGGTGGACGCACGGATCAAGGCGGCCGGCGCGCAGAACGCGTACTTTCCGCTCTTCATCCCGCAGTCGTACCTGACGAAGGAGGCCGAGCACGTCGAGGGCTTCGCGCCCGAACTGGCCGTAGTCACTCATGGCGGCGGCAAGGAGCTGGAAGAGCCCGTCGTCGTCCGCCCCACGTCTGAGACGATCGTCAACGACTATTTCTCCAAGTGGGTGCAGAGCTACCGCGACCTTCCGCTGTTGATCAATCAGTGGGCGAACGTGGTCCGCTGGGAGCTGAGGCCGCGCGTGTTCCTTCGTACTACGGAATTCCTGTGGCAGGAAGGCCACACGGCACACGCCACCTACGAGGATGCCCGGGACTACGCCGCACACATCCACCAGCAGGTGTACGCCGACTTCCTGGAGAACGTCCTCGCCATGGATGTCGTAGCGGGTCGCAAGACGGTCAGGGAGCGGTTCGCCGGCGCGATCAACACGCTCACCCTGGAAGGCATGATGGGCGACGGTAAGGCCCTCCAGCTGACCACAAGCCACGAACTGGGCCAGAACTTCGCCAAGGCGTTCGAGACGCGCTACCTGTCGAAGGACGGTCGTGAGGAATACGTCTGGCAGACGTCGTGGGGATCCACGACCCGGATGGTCGGCGCACTGGTGATGATGCATGGCGACGATGACGGCCTTCGCATCCCGCCGCGTCTGGCCCCGGTTCAGGTGGTCATCGTGGCCGTCAAGGGCGACGACGCGGTCCTGGACACGGTCCGCGGGATCGGTGACCGGCTGAAGGCGGCTGGCATCCGCGTACGCGTCGACGACCGCACCGACACGCCGTTCGGCCGCCGCGCGGTCGACTGGGAGCTCAAAGGGGTGCCCGTACGCATCGAGGTCGGACCACGTGACGTGGAGAACGGCACAGCCGTGCTGGTCCGCCGCGTAGCGGGAAGCAAGGAGCCGACGCCGATCGGGGCACTGTCCGAGATCCTGCCCAAGGTACTGGAGGACGACCAGGCGCTTCTGCTGGCGCAGTCCCGTAAGCGTCGCAACGACCGCACCGTCGAGGTGACCACGGTCGAGGAGGCTGCGGAGGCGGCGAGCACCGGCTGGGCACGCATTGCCTGGGAAACGCTGGGAGTGGAGGGTGAGACCCAGCTCGCCGAACAGGGCGTCACCGTGCGGTGCCTGGTCGCCGCAGACGGCTCCGTTCCCGAGAGCGACGACCAGCCTGGCAACATCGCCGTCGTGGCACGCGCCTACTGACCCTGGTGAGACCGATGCTGCTGCTCCGCCCGGTTACCGTGGGCGGACCGGCAGCCTCACGGCACGGCCCGCATCGCCTCGCGAAGCGCAAGGCGCAGCGATCCGATGGTCTCTTCCGCCTCCTCCCGTTGTCCGGCGAGCTTTTCAGCACGGGCGTGGGCCTCGGCGAAATCTCTGGGCAGAGCCTGATTCTGGCGTTCCAGGTAATGGATCCGGCCGACGAGATCGGTGTGGGCCGCGTTGTCGATTTCCGCACTCAGGGAGAGTTGGACGCGACGCTTCAAGGCGTCGCGCTCGCGTTTGAGTTCCTGGATCTCTTCGCGGGCGAGTGCGAGGTCGGTGTGCAGACCGGCGGGCGTGGCCCGCTCGGGTCGGGGCAGTGCGGCTGCTTGCCTGCCGTGTTGGGCCTGGTCGCCCATGGCATTGCGGATCGCAGCGTTGAAGGCGGGTGTGTTGTAGACGAACCAGGTCGACACGTCTGCTTCGCGTGCCACCCGAGCGAGGAGATGCGCTGTCCGGCGTTGAGCAGGTCCCGGATGGCGCCTTGCGTGCGAACGGCTTTGGTTTCGCTGTCCGCCTGGCGGGCCAGGCGCAGGCGGGCTACGCGGGCATCGCGGGACGATTCAGTGCTGGTCACGTGCGCTCCGGACACCACCCACTCCTACGCCGCCCCCGACGGCGCATGGATGAAGGAGTTCGACGACCGGCTCGCCACCGCCGCAGCCGCCAGACTCACCAGCCTGCTCGCCGCCCGCACCACCAAAGTCCCCGTAGCCGTCGGCCCTGCCGCCGCCCGCCTGCACGCCGGACTCGACCGCGTGACCGCCCGGCTCGCAACGGAAACCCCAGACCAGCTCCAGGCCCTTGCCGCCGACCCCCGCACCGCGGCCGACGTGCTGCGCAGCGAACTCCCCGACCTGCACTTCGGCACCCTCAACCACTGCCTGTGGCAGGCGGAGCAGGCCGAGTGCACCCGCCATCTGCCCGAAGCCGAGCGCGGAGCACCACTGATCGGCGCCTGCCAGCCCGCCCGCTGCCGCAACTCCGCCGTCACCGCAGCCCACGCCCCTATCTGGCTGGCCGAACAGCACGACCTCACCGAACGACTGCGCGACCGCCGCCTGCCGGCCGCCCGCCGCCCCGCCCTGCGCGCCCGCCTCGACGACATCAAGCCCATCACCACTGCCCTCACCCAGGACCTGTGAATGACCGTCTCCCCGGCCTCCGAAGCCAGCCTCCGCGCCGCCATGGCCCGCCTCCTGGCCGGACAGCCCCAGCGCACCGACGGCGCCCTCACCAAGGAGAACCTCGCCCGCGAAGCCGGCGTCAGCCACGCCACCGTCCACCGCGCCACCGGCGTCCTCGCGGAATGGAACGCCCAGGTCACCCGTCCGATCCGACGTACCCCCAGTGAAGTCGCACGCGACGACACCATCACCGCCCTGCGCACCCAGCTCACCCAGGTCCGCGGCCACGCACGCGAACTCCAGGACCAGCTCGACGCCCTGGCCACCGTCACGGCGAACCTGTACGCCGAGAACCTCCACCTGCGCCGGCACCTCACCGTCAAACCTCTCCCAGACCCCGGCCCGGGCGCCTCCCCGCTGATTGCGAAGCCGAGGCACAAGAAGACGGAGAAGCCCGCCGCTACTTCGAGCCCTCACTCGCATGGACCTCCGAGCTGACCAGCCGGCGTGCCCCGGAAGACGCGCAACGCTGAGGCGCAGGGGCGAGCAGAAGACTGCCTTCCGCAGCATTCCGAGGCACAAAGGACAGCGGCCTGACCTGCCCGGACAAGGAGCGCGCCGAGACGTCGATGCCGGCGCTGCACCTGCTCCAGTCCAGCCTCGTGCACGTCAACACGCTGCTGCTCCGGGAGGTCCTGGACGAGCCGAAGTGGGCCAAGACCTGCGCGGCATCGGTCCCCGCCAGGCCGCCACCCTCAAGCGCTACGGCGTCGACCGCGTGGGCCTGCTCGCCGCGCTGCCGACCGCGACCGTGCAGCGCCTGCTCGGCAAGGCCGGCCGTACGGCCGCCGACCGGGCCCGCGGCATCGACCCGCGCACCGACGCCCCGCGCCGCCTGCCAGCCTCCGGTCAGTGTCCGGCACCGCTTCCCCCACGACGTCCTCGATGGCGTCGCGGCGCGTTCGGCCCTGCTGGGCCTGGTCGTGCAGCTCGGTGCCGAGCTGCGCCGCCGCGGGCAGGCAGCGCGTGCCATCACTCTCACGCTGACGTTCGCCGGCGGACCGGCATGGGAGACCCGCCGTCTGCCCGAACCGTCCGGGCACGAGGACGACCTGCGCCAGCTCACCTACCAGCTCATGGACGCCGCAGGTCTCCAGCGCGGCCGGCTGACCGCACTCGCGCTGCGTGCCGCGGACCTCGCCGACGGCGACCAGGTCGCCGAGCAGCTCAGCCTCGATGCCGCCCGGCAGGCACGCCTCACCGCCGAGCAGGCGGCCGACCGGATCCGGGAGAAGTTCGGGCCCGGCGCGATCGGCCCGGCCGCCACCTACCGGCCCGCCTCCTGAGGAGCGGAGTTCTTGTCGAGCCGGGATGACGATCGACGAGACGCGTCTCCCGTATGCGGCCGTAGGGTTCTCGCTGTGACAGTCCAGCGAATGCCCGCTGCGGAGGTTCCGGTCTCTGCCGAGCTGGTGCGACGTCTTCTCGGTGAGCAGCACCCCGACCTGGCAGGCTTGTCGGTCGAGGTGCTGGCCAACGGCTGGGACAACCTGGTGTGCCGGCTCGGCGAAGAGTTCCTCGTGCGGCTGCCGCGGCGTGCCATGGCCGCCGAGCTCGTCGCGCACGAGCAGCGATGGCTGCCGGAACTGGCCGGCCGTCTGCCGTTGCCCGTGCCGGCGCCGGTGCGTGTCGGCCAACCGATGGCCCAGTACCCGTGGTGCTGGAGCATCGTGCCGTTCTTCCCCGGCCGGATCGCGGCGCGATCGGAGCCCGACAACCTTTGGTCGGCCGCGGAGGTGCTCGGCGGTTTCCTGGACGCGCTGCATGTCCCGGCTTCTTCGCAGGCGCCCGTCAACGCGTTTCGCGGGATCCCGCTGGCCGGACGTGCCGAGGGCGTACTGACCAGGCTGGCGCACATCGATCCGGCCGACAGAGCCACCGCGCTGCAGGTCTGGGAGACGGCTGCTGCTGCGCCTGTGTGGGACGGCCCGCCGGTATGGCTGCACGGGGACCTGCACCCAGCCAACATCCTGGTCGACCGCGGCCGGATCAGCGCCGTGATCGACTTCGGTGACATCACCTCCGGCGATCCCGCCACCGACCTGTCCGTGGCCTGGATGCTGTTCACGGCGGAGCAACGTGTCGTCCTTCGACGGGCGTACAGCCACGCGGACGACGCGACCTGGGAGCGGGCACGCGGGTGGGCGCTCGCCCTGTCCCTGGTCTTCCTGACGCACTCGGCGGACAACCCGCTGATGCGAAGCATCGGCGAACGCACCCTCCACGCGGTGCTGGAGTAGCGGTCAACCGCCACGCTCACGCCGCTCTACTGGTGACGAGACAGTGTTCCGACCCTGCGCTATTCGGCGTGCGGCCACCAGGTGACACCTGCCTCGCCTGATACTGCCTCAGGTGCCCCTGTGGGTGCGGCTGCCGTGGAGGGGCGGAAATAGCGTGCTGCGACGTCGCTGTATTGCTACGCTCGGACGCATGATCACGCTTTCGCCTCAGCACCAGATGATGCCCCGTCGACGGGGCTGCTGAGAACGGACGCGTACCGAATCCGAGGCCCCGGGACGGGGCCTCGATTGTTGTGTGACCAGGCCTCGCTACCCGGTAGGAGGACCGATGACCGCACGACGCCGCTACATCACCACGACCATTCCGTACGTCAACGCCCACCCGCACCTGGGCTTTGCCCTGGAGCTCGTCCAAGCTGACACGTTGGCCCGTCACCACCGCCAACGGGGCGAGCAGGTCCGGCTGCTCAGCGGAACCGACGACAACTCTCTGAAGAACGTCTTGGCTGCCGAAGCGGCCGGCGTCGACGTGCAGTCCTTTGTCGACCGCAACGCCGACGCGTTCGCCGCATTGCGTGGTCCACTGGCGCTCTCGTTGGACGACTTCATCCGCACCAGCAGCGACCCACGTCACCGTGTCGGAGTCGAACGACTGTGGCGCCAATGCGCCGCGTCGGGGGACCTCTATCGCAAAGAGTACGAAGGCCTGTACTGCGTCGGCTGCGAGCAGTTCTACACCCCCGACGAACTGGTCGAAGGGCGGTGCGCGGAGCACGGCACCGAACCTCAACTCGTCGCGGAAGAGAACTGGTTCTTCCGCCTGTCCCGCTACGCCGACCGTCTCCATCAGCTGATTTCGAGCGGCGAGTTGCGTATCGAACCTGCAGCCCGCCGCAACGAGGTCCTCGCTCTCATCGGACGTGGCCTGCACGACTTCTCTGTTTCCCGCTCGCACAGCCGCGCTCGCGGTTGGGGCATCCCCGTGCCGGATGACCCGAGCCAGGTCGTCTATGTGTGGTGGGACGCCCTCGGTAACTACGTCACCAGCCTGGGATACGGCACCGGTGACAGTGCCTACGACCAGTGGTGGGAAACCAGCGAGCGCCGCGTCCACCTGGTCGGCAAGGGAGTGGTGCGCTTCCACGCCGTCTACTGGCCGGCCATGCTGCTGTCGGCGGGGCTCCCGCTGCCCACCGACATCCTGGTCCACGACTACCTCACCGTCGACGGACGCAAGATCAGTAAGTCCGCTGGAACCAGTGTCGACCCCGTTGCGCTGGCCCTGACATATGGCACCGACGCGGTGCGCTGGTGGCTCCTGCGCGATGTGCCCCGGGTAGGCGATGCGGACTTCACACCCGACCGGCTGACCACCCGCGCGGATGCGGATTTCGCTGGAGGGCTAGGCAATCTCGTCCACCGCATCGTGACCATGGTTCACCGCTTTCGCGGCGGAGTTGTCCCCGCCTCGGCGCCTGTAAATCCCGGGGGACTGGCGTTGGCGGATGGTTGCCGGGAGGTGCCTGGCCTCGTCGATGCCGCCTTGGCCGACTTCGACTTCCGGCGTGCCATCCACGCTGTCTGGGAAATCGTGGAGGAGGCCAATCGATGTATTGACGCGATCCGGCCTTGGGAGCTTGCTCGGGAAGAGCGGAGGGGCAACGGTGAAGCGGCGAAACAGCTCGACACCGTCCTCCTCACGCTGGTCGCAGCGTGCCGCGTGCTGGCCGATGAACTACGCCCGTTCATCCCAGATGCCGCCACACGGATCACCGGACAGCTGACACCGGTCGAGGGGCTTCTGCCCGCGGCACAGCCACTGTTCCCTCGCCTTCACGAGGACGTGCAGCCAGCGTGACCTCCGGTGCTCAATGAACCTGGTCGCCCTCCTCTCGGTCTTCGTGCAGCTTCGGGAGGGGGCGTCCAGGGCGCCGGGCAGTACCGAGATCACCCGCTACTCGTACTTGCCAGCAGCTTCGCTGTGCAGGGCGGCGAGGTGACCGGCCCAACTGTTCTGAGCCAGGGCGGCCCATTGGGTGGCGGTGTTTCTGCGAATCCCGAAGAGGTCGCACATGATGATCGGCGGAAGTTCACCGGCCATGCCGAACAACGCCGTGATGCGGGCCGCGAGGGTGGGCAGGCGGTGCTTCGGGAGCTGCGCCGCCGGACCTCCATGGCTTCGCGGGCGGCCGGCGAGACGGCCCGGGAGAAGAAGCTCCTTGTGCTCGCTGTCGGGCAGGGCTCCCACCGCCGAGTGCCTTCGGCCCTCAGCGATCCGTCGTTCGATGAGACGAGCCGGCGTCGGCGGCAGGAGCACGGGGTTCTTGCCGAAGGTGAAGTAGGCGCCGGTGTCGTCCTCGTGCAGAGCCGTACCGCGACGGATCGTCAACCCTGGTTGAGAGAAGCCCTGCTCGGCTCAGAAGCCCTCCCCGAGGACCCGCTCGACCAGCTGGAGCTCGCTCTCGGTCAGTCCGGGGTCCGTGAACTCGACCGGGGGCTGGTCGTCCACGGTCAGCGTGTAGTGGTAGGCGTCGGGTACGCCCGGCCCGGCTGGGGGCCGGGCGTCCGGCTCGGCGAGGACCTGGTGCGCGAGCCGTTCCAGCTCCGCCCCGTCGGTCCGGCCGGAGGTGTCCGTGTCGGCCCGACGGGGCATGCCGAGCAGGCCACCGCTTCTGATCAGCCGGATGTGCATGTCGCTGGACCTCACACGCCGACGGCCCGCCACGCGTCTTCCACCGCGACCAGCTCGCTCCCCGAGTTGTAGAGCCGCTTGGCGGTGTTCGCCGTGGCATCCGCGAACTGACGGAAGGTGCAGTCCTGGGGGAGCTGACCGGAGGTCATCGTCTCGTACCAGATACGTCCGGCCTTCTCCCAGGCGAAGCCGCCGATGGCGATCGCGGTCAGGTAGAAGGCGTGGTTGGGGATGCCCGAGTTGAAGTGCACACCGCCGTTGTCGCTCCTGGTGTGGATGTAGTCGGTCATGTGCTTCGGCTGCGGGTCCTTGCCGCCCAGCTTCGGGTCGTCGAACGCCGAACCCGGGTCCCTCATGGACCGCAGAGCCTGGCCGCGCACCGCCGGCGTGAACAGGCCGGCCCCGATCAGCCAGTCGGCCTGAGCGGCGGTCTGCTGCCGCCCGTACTGCTTCACGAGCGAGCCGAAGACGTCTGAGACCGATTCGTTCAGAGCCCCGGCCTCGTCCTGGTAGACGAGGCCGGCGGTGTACTGCGTGACCCCGTGGAAGAGTTCGTGGGCGGGAATGTCGACGACGAGGGTGAAGTCGTTGAACACGAGACCGTCACCGTCCCCGAAGATCATCTGGCTTCCGTTCCAGAGCGCGTTGTTGAACCGGCGACGATAGTGGACCGTCCCGTCGAGGGGCAGGTTGGCGTCGTCGATGGAGTGGCGCTCGTAGACCTTCTCGAAGAACGTGAAGGTGAGACCGAGGCTTTCGTAGGCACGGTTGACGGTGCCGTCGAGCGCGGGGGCCTGACCTTCTCCTCTGGCCTCGGTGCCGGGCAGGGCCGTGCTGTTGCCGGCGTCGTAGACCGTCCGTTCCAGGTCGAACCGCGTGGGCGGGGCGGGTGCCGTCAGGCTCGGTGTGTCGATCCGGTTCTGCCGGAAGCCGGCGGCGACGGAGAGCGTTTCCCGGGCGGCCTCGCGGACGTCGGGATGGTCCGCCTCGGCCAGCTTTTCGAGGATGTACGGCGGGAGGATGCCGCAGACGGCGCGCATGGGAGTCCCTCCTTGGAAGGGAGCGGGTTGTCCGAGGAGAGTCACGAGTCCCCTGCGCAGGGGACTCGGAGCGAGGGGCCGCGTTTTCACGCAGCCGCAAAAGTCCCGTACTTCTTATTCTGCGCCGGTAGGCGGAGTTGCGCGCGCGGAACGTGGCTTCGCGAGACCCGGCGAGTGTGGGCCGGCCTCACTCTGCTCAACGTCCCCCTCCGACAGGGCTGGGCGTCGGCGGCGGACCTTTTCGTCCGCCGCCGACGCCCGTGCGTGCCGGATCAGCCGTCCCGCTTGACCGCGAGGAAGCCGGCTGTCTGGCCGGCCGGTGCCAGGTCGGGACCGCTGCCGTGGTCCGCTGCACGCAACACGGTCCCGGCCAGGGTCGGCCGCTGGTTCACTCCCGTCGGCCAGTGCGGGAGGATGATGCCGTCGTACTCGTAGTGGAAGTCCCGGATGGCCGTGTCCGGCTGTCCTTTGCCGGTCAGCGTGAAGTGCACGAGGGGCCCGTTCGCGGCCTTCCCGGTGATGTCCATCGCGAGGAAGTCATCGGGTGCGTCGGAGAAGACCAAGGCTCCGCTGATCGCCCCGCCGGGCTCCACCGTCAGCCTCAGCTCCAGCTGGGCGAACCGCAGCCGGTTGAAGTCGTCCACTGGCTCGGGTAGGTCGAGGAAGCTTCGGTAGGTGTAGCTTCCGGCCAGGTCTGCTGCGTCCATTCCGGCCTCCGTGGCTCGGTCAGGTCGTGCTCAGGGAGATGCTGCCGATACGGGGACGCGAGTCGGGCGGTGGCGTCGGCGCGGCCGCGAGGGCGTGTGCCTCCCTCTCGGCGTCGGGCGGTGGCGGACCGAGCGGAGCCGGTGTCACCACGACCGGCGGAATGCCCTCGCCGTCCCAGAGACCCAGCTGGCGCAGCTGGGTCAGGTGCTCGGTGATGTCGAACTTGAAGGTGAGCCCTCCACCGCCGTGATGGTGGACGTTGGCACCGACCGCGCCGAAGAAGTGCACGTGGCCGATGAAGTACGGCCCGTCCGGGTCGAGGTCCTCTTCATGGTCGGGGCGGGCGCCGACGAAGACGCGGTAGTTCGTCTGGGGCGGCGCGTCGGCTCGTACGTCGTCCAGGGTGAGGACGGCGCGGTTCGGTGTCTGCGGTGAGGCGGCCTCCGGCAGGGCCTCGGCGCGGGCGCCGGGCTCGGGGATCAGGGGGACGGCGACGGTGTCCGGGCCCAGGTCGGTCGGGCCGGAGGTGGCCGCCACCTGCTCCGGCGGGGGGTCGATGCCCGCCGCCAGCATGGCGACCAGCCGGTCGGGCGGCTTCAGACCGATGCCGTCCGTCAGCGACTCGTAGACGTACCCGAGTGCCTCCTCGGACTGAAGGTCCTCGGACTTGAATGTGACCTGGTTGCCCTGTGCGTTGCGGAAGGTGTGGGTGAAGCCGAGCCAGTCCGCGTCCGTCGGGTTCTTGTGCCCGGAGTTGGCCGCGATCCAGGCGGCCCAGAGACGGTCGATGTTGGCGTGGTGCAGCCAGAAGATGGGGTCCCGGGGCGAGAAGAACTGCGACATCACCCCTCCCACGTAACCGTGGATGAGATTGTGCGGCTGCATCTCCAGCAGACCGGACTGCCCGTTGCTGTGGAGCAGATGGCTGTCGGTGTACTCGCTGCCGAACTCTGTCACGCCGGTGAAGCGCGGTGCCTGCATGGCCTTGTACGGGTTGACCTCGGCCCATCCGACGGAAGCTCCCAGGGCGGCACCCGGGCTGCGATCGGGCTCCGCCAGGAACAGCGGGTTGTCCCCTTCGCCGTCGGGCCAGTCCGGACTGCGGAACGCGCCCGGCAGGCGACGGCATTCCTGGGATTCCGGGCTGTCCGGGTCGCCGTTCGTCACTCGGGTGTAGTTCCAGTACGGCAGTGCCCAGTCGTCGGGACCGCTCAGCTCGTTCCGGATGACGTCGCGCACGATCTCCTCGAAGCACAGGATGTAGGCGCGGTGCCAGGGCAGGAAGAACCAGCCGCCGTGCGGACAGTTGTTCCATTCCGGGTTGGGGCCGGGGTTTTCCGCTTTCTCGCCGTGGATGTTGGCCTGCCAGAGCCAGCTGGTCGGATCACTCTCCTGCCTGCCCTGCATCTTCTGTACCGCTCGGGCGTACCAGAGGAGTTGGCCGTCCCAGATGTCCGTCATTTTCGTTGTGTCACGACGCACTCGAGCCGCTTGGGCCATGGTTCTGCCCTTCCGGTGAGGGGAAGCCGCCGCGCGCCACTCAGTACTGGCCGAGGTGCGGGCGGGAGAGTGCGGCAACGCATGAAGGGCGTGCCGCGCATACCCCGATCGGGGTAATCACTTCCAGCATCGCATCCGACAACGGGCACGCAACTCAACCGCGCGTGGATCGCGAGGTTCGTCGGGGAACTTGCGGATCACGAGGTGAGCCACATCGCCGCCCTCGACCCTGCCCGGTTCGGCGTGGCCCAATGCGGTCTCGGGCCGGCGCACCCGGTAGCGGAGATGCGTCACGTTTCGATCCTCGAGCCGTCGGGCGAGGTCGAGTTCGTTGTGCTCGCTGCCCAGGTGGTCGAACAGCCGTCGACCGTCCCCGAGGAGGACCGGAACCAGGTGGACCTCCATCTCGTCCACCTGCCCGGCTCGGAGAAGTGCCCGGGCCGCACCAAGGTGTTCAACGCGGATGAGTTCGCCAAGAGGGTTTCCGTCGCCTTCGCCGGTGCGGAGTCCCCGGCGATCGGTAGTAGGAGCGGTCGGCCGCCCCTGCCGGGCGGGCGAGTGACAGCAGGTGCTTGAGGAGATGTTGTTGAACGCCCTTACGAGCAGGGCGTCCGGGACGTACCGCAGAAGCCAGATCAACGTCTCTCAGAAGCGCCGAACTTGCCGGCTGCCGGACTCGTTACGATCCGGGTCCTTGCCGTCAGCCGGCTGGGAAGTAATGGCCGTTGTCCAGATCGGCGAGCAGGCCGGGCCGGGTGGGTTCCCAGCCGAGGGTCCGGCGGGTGATGAGGTTGGACGCCGGGTAGCTCTGCGTGGCGATATTCGTGAGGAACCCGAAGTACCCCGGCGTCATCAGGGCATCGTCGGGAACGCTCGCGGCGGGCACGCCCAGGCGGCCGGCGATGGCCTCGGCGATGTCGCGGAACGGGATACCCCCGTCCTCGACCGCGTGCCAGTACTTGCCGGCCGGACCCCTCTCCAGCGCCAGGCGGAACAAGGTGGCGGCATCGCGGATGTGCACGGCGTTCCACAGGTTCGCGCCGTCGCCGTGGTAGCCGATGAACCCCTTTTCCTTCGCGAGCGCGATCAGCATGGGGAGGAAGCCGGCACGATCGGTCGTGCTGTGCGCGATGTTGGCGATCCGCACGACCGAAGACCGAACCCCCTGCTCGGCGAGGTCGACGACGGCCCTTTCCACGACGTTGCGGACCCGCAGGGTGCCCCTGTGCTCCTCGCCGGCGGGGAGAGCCGGGTCCTCCTCGGTGGCCGGCCGCTCCAGGTTCCCGGGCGAGCCTATGCTTCCCGCCGTGACCAGCGGCTTTCCGGTTCCCGCGAGTGCCTCGCCGTAGGCGAGCATGATCGGGAGCTCTGCAGCGGCCACGGCGTCCATCCCGCCGGCGGGCAGCAGATCCTGCCTGTGGGCGACGTGGATGACGCCATCGGAGCCCGCGGCTGCCTCCTTGAGCCCGTCGAGATCCTCAAGGTCACCGCGACGCACCTTCGCGCCGAGCGCGGACAGGGCCGCCGCGGAAGCGTCCGACCGGGCCAGGCCGGTGACCTCGTGCCCGGCGGCGATGAGTTCGGGGATGATGTAGGAACCGGAATGGCCGGTCCCCCCAGCGACGAATACGCGCATCAAACTGTCCTTGTGAGGTTGGGCGAGGGTCTTCCCGTGCCGTAAGTGAACGGGCGTAATGCGGCACGAGAGGTGGTGGTAGGGGTGCACTCAGCCGAGAAGGGTGATACCGAGGGAGAAATTGGCGTGCTTGACGGAGTGGTTCATGAGGCCCAGCTCCAGCAAACCGACGTTCTCCAGCGCCCGCGCCATGAACAGATCCCCGGTGTCCCAGGCACGCAGCCCCAGGCTCTCGACGAACGCCGACACGCGTGCCTTCGCCTGCGCGTCGTCGCCGGCGATGAACACGTCCAACTGACGACCCTCGGCCGGGCCGACCGCCAGAACGTGGGAGAACAGGGTGTTGAACGCCTTCACGACATGCGCTCCGGCGGGCGCGGCCTGGGCGATCTCCTGTGCGCCGGAACTGTCGTCGGGGATGACAAACCCCTTGAAATCGGGGGTGACGGGATTGGTGACGTCGATGATGACCTTGCCCTGCAGCGCGTCCCCGTACTCCCTCACCACCGCCGCCGCGCCGGCGTACGGCACGGCGAGGACAACGATGTCCCCGGCCGGGGCGGCGCCGGCCGTCCCGACCGTGGCGCCCCCGAGCGCGGCGGCCAATTCCCTGGTCCTGACCGGGTTACGGCCGATGATCTCGACGGCGTTGCCGCCGGCGAGCGCCCGCGCGGCCAGGGCGCGGGCCACGTTCCCCAGGCCGATGATGCTGATGCTGCTCATGGGTGTGCCTGCTTTCTGAAGCTGGACAGAACGTCATGCCCCCTCGTGGTTGACGGTCGTCTCGTCGACGCCGTCGAATGACGCGATGGGCGGCGGTCAATTCCTGGTGTGCTCATTCTGGGCCTGGACCCTGCCTTCACATTCCGACGCCGAATTCCTGCGCCGAATTCGCCCGGGCCCCATTAGGCGCCTATTCAGGCTGCCATTGGCCCGAGTGGGTGTCCAAGACCTCTTTCAACCGTGGTGATACCTTGGAGGCATCACCGGACCGGGAGGTGCCATGGATCTGGACCTGCGCAAACTGCGTTACTTCGTCGCCGTGGCCGACCAGTTGCATTTCGGCCGCGCCGCCGACGAGTTGCATATCGCACAGCCGGTGCTCAGTCGGCAGATCCGCGCGCTCGAGCAGGATCTCGGCGCCTCGCTGTTCACCAGGGACCGCCATGGCGTAGCGCTGACCGACGCGGGCCGACAACTGCTGGCCGACGTCGGTCCGCTGCTCGCCTCCGCGCACGCGGTCCGCCGCCGGGTGTCCGTGGCTGCCCGCGGCGGCCGACGGCTGGTGGTCGGTTTCCGGGCCGGCATCCCGGTCATCCCGGCGGCGCGGGCGTTCGAGGCTCAGCACCCGGACGTGGTCGTGGACGTGCAGCGGATCGAATCGGACGACCAGGCCCCGATGCTGCTCGACGGCCGCATCGACGTCGGCTATGTGCGGCTGCCCGTCGACGAGGCCGGCCTGCGCGTCACCCCGCTGTACACGGAGCCGCGGGTGGCGGTGCTGCCTGCCGGTCACCGGTTGGCCGGCCAGGAGGAGGTCACCGAGGCCGACCTGGCCGGCGAACCGCTGGTCTGGCATGCCGACCCGAGCACGCAGCCCACCAGGCGCCCGCACCCCAATGCCGGGTACCAGGTGCGCGGGGTGGACGAGACGCTCGAGCATGTCGCGGCCGGCCGGGGCATCTCGTTCCTGGCCCGTTCGGTGACCGTGTTCTACTCACATCCGGACGTCATCTATGTGCCCATCCCGGATCTGGCGCCCGAACAGGTGTGCCTCGCGGTGGCGGCGTCGCGCATCTCGCCGCTGGTCGACGACTTCTGCACCGCGGCTCAGGCGACGGCCCAGATCACAGCAGAATGCGGGAACCATGAAATGTGGCAGCTTGCAAGCGATGCCGTTTCAGAGCACGGTTGAGCAGTCCGACTGAGAACATCAGCGCAACAGGGGCGCGCCGCCACAGCAATGGTGAAGGCATGGAGTTCGAGGGGGGGCGGAGGGACCGTCCTGGCTTAGCAGATCCGGATGATCTCGTGGGGTGCGGGCCGCGGTCAGGTGGTGGGTGCGGCCCGGCAGTGCGGGCGAGTGCGCGCATGCCGCATTGCGGCCTTTCAGTCCCGCGGTGCCACGCGGATACGGTTCCCGTCAGGATCGGCTGCGAGGAACGTCAGCCCGAACCCCGCATCGTGGGGCTCCTGCAGGATCGTGACGCCCTTGGACTGCCACTGCTTGAAGATCGCATTGACCTTGTCGGGCCCACCGTCGATGGCCAGGCAGACCTCACTGGTACGTGGGACGTCCGCTGACAGATCCTCGAACTGGTCAGACCACAGAGCGAGGTCAGCGCCTGGCCCGAGGTCGAAGGTGATGTATCCCGGCGTCTCGAACGACGGCCTCATGTCGAGGAGGTCGCCGTAGAAGCGCGCTGCGGCGGGAGCGTCGTTCACATAGACGATGGACACGACGGATGTGGGCATGGTTGTTCCTTCTCACAGGTCGTAGGTACGCATCCACCACCTTGACCGGGATATGCGCCGCATCATGTCGCAATTCCTGAAAAAATTGGTGTGTGACCCCAGACCGCTTCTTCTCCTTGATGCTGCTCCTCGCATCAAGGAGTGCCGTGACCACCCAGGAACTTGCCTCGGCGCTCGGGGTGTCCCTTCGAACCATCACCCGGGACCTGAACTGGCTCCGCGACGCCGGTCTGCCGGTGACCGCGCAACGGGGCCGCCTCGGAGGCGTGACCATGCTGCCCGGGTCCGGGCTCGACCTCACACGACTCACGCCGGGCGAGCGTGATCATCTGTCGCTCACCGGGCTGGATGAGAAGCAACGTGCGGAGCTCGACGCATCCGTCGAAAGCCGGCGCGCGCTCTCCAAGGTCGCCGCTGTGCAGTCACGTCGCGCTCATGAGCTCCTGCCGCTCACCGACGTAGTGCACGTGGACAGCCGTCCCTGGCTCCAGGCACATACGTCCGGCACGACTCCGGCCTCGCTGATCGGCCCGGTGCGGCGAGGTCGCCGGCTACGGATCGGGTACGACAGCCCCCGCGAGTCATGCTCACGCGACCTGGTGGTGGATCCCTACGGACTGTTCGCCAAGGCCGGCACCTGGTACCTCGTCGCCGACTGTGCCCGAGTGCCACGGATGTACCGACTCGAACGGATCACGACGTGGAAAGAAGTCGACCAGCCACGGCGGATCCGCGAGAACCAGACCCTGGCCACCGTCGCCGCAGCGCTCGCTGATCAGTGGGAACAGAACCACACGATAGAGGTGAGCGCCACCATCGACCCAACCCAGATCGAGCGAGCGCGACGGATCCTTGGCCAACGACTCGTCCAGGACGACCATGAGGAATCCGGCACCGGCCACAAGGTGAGGATCCGCTTCCTGCACCTGGAGGACGTGCGAACACTACTGCCGTTCGGGAGCGCCATCACTGTGCACGGCCCCACCGAAGCCAGGGCTCACCTCCGTGACCTCGCCACCAACCTTGCCCACCACTATGCGGGGGAGGGCCCTATGGGGTTGCCTGGAGCGCAACGGCGCCCCCAGGCAACCGACGTCAGGCTCTAGAAGAACCCAAGTTTCTTCGGATGCATGAAACCAGAGTGACCCGGGCTACCCTTCGGCCGTGGGTTGGGCAGCAGCTGCCTTGCGGGCCACGCGACAAGCAACTGCGCTTGCTGCAATGGCGCGCAGGGAAAGTGTCGGCGGCGGCCATGCGCGAGCCCTCGGCAGCGGGGCACGCAGTGGTTCGGGTGGCCTGTGCGGGTGCGGCATAGGTTGGGTCGGAACGGTGGACGGGGCGGGCGCCGCGAGCCAGGCGCTTGACACATGCTGAGGTGGAGACGCTGCCGGGCTACGAGGTGCGTCGAGCGAGCCCCTGGATACGATCATTGACCTCGTCGCGTTTGGACGACTCTGGTCATCGGTGAAAGCGCCCGCGACCGTCTCGGCGGATCTGTGCGGCAGGGCTCCGCAGGCGGTGTGTGCCAGGGTTGGGCGCTGAATCCGGGACGCTGACTGGACCCAAAGGGAGTCACAGAGCGTCATGAAGCTTTAACTTACAATTATCTCTCTTTGAGGCGCACGTCACAGCGAACGCGTGGACGGGGGTGGTTGGCTGATCGACTGAATCCGACTGGAAGCGTAAAGGGGGACGCTGGCCATGCATTTATCGCGCCCACAGCAGGTCCTGGCAGGACCGGGTGCCCAGTCCGTTGACGCCTTCGCGAAGTGGGTCTTCGGGTACCTGCCACGAGCCGACCAGCGCCGATGGGCCCAGACCTATCTGAAAGGGCTGCTGCTCACCGACGGCAGGAAGTCGATGCGGCGGGTGGCAGAGTCCGTGTCCGGCTCGCCCACAGTCTGGTACTCGCTACAGCAGTTCATCAACAGCAGCCCATGGGAGTGGGAACAGGCTCGTGACGCTCTGACACGGTGGATCGAGGAGCGGTCATCTGTACGGGCGTTGACCATCACACCCGTCATCCTGCCCAAGCGCGGCAACCAGTCTGTGGGCGTGCACCAGCGATTCGACGTCTCTTGCGGGCGAACCATCAACTGCCAACTTGCAGTTGGCCTCTTCCTGTCCTGCCCGGGGGCCAATTTTCCTGTCGACTGGCGACTCGTGCTTCCACGGCAATGGACAGACGAGCCCGGACTGCGCCGGCGTGCCCGCATACCCGAGACCGAGAGTTTCCGTCCGCAGTGGAGACACATGGTGGAGCTGCTGGCCGACCATGTCGGCAGCACCTCTTCACGCGACGTGCCGGTGGTGGCCGACATGAGCGACGCAACCGACCTCGTGGAGCTGACGGCACTTCTGGACAGCACCGGGCGCGACTTCCTCGTCGCCGTCAATCCCCGGCTGGTGTTCCCTTGGGAGGGCAAGGTGCCGGAACAACGCTCACCCAACCGCCTGCGGAGGACTCCACATGACAGACCCCGCCAGAGGATCGGTCTCGTGGCCGGCGACCGCCCGATCGGGCCGGACGTGCGGCGCACGTGGAGCCGGCACACCGCGGCCGTCACGGGTTTCGACGGGAGGTTCCGCCAGGCCCAGATCCTGTCCACCCTGATTCGGCAGCCTGCTCGGAAGTCGCAGCAGGGAGGCGGTGACCAAGGGCCCTACAGGTTGTTCACCGAGCTCGCCGCGGACGGACGGCCAGGTTCGCGGATCTGGTTCACCAACCTCACCTACCATCGCTTGGACGAGCTTCTCGAGCTGACCCGCCTCTACGCCAGTTCCACGGTCACGGCCGACTGTATGGACGGTCGCTACGAGCTGCTGGACTTCGCTGGGCGCTCCTTCCCCGCCTGGCACCATCACATGACCATGGCGTCGGCGGCGTACGCCCATCTGCGCCTGGCACACTCCGGGTATTCGTCCCTGCCACATCTGGCCAGGCAGCGCGGGGCCTGAAAGGGCACCGGCCGGGAGGCGCTGTACCCTCCCGGCCGATCGGCGCGATCCGCCTCACACTGTCGCGGAAGTGCTCTCGACCTCAGGTGCGGTTGCGCTGCCCAGCAGGCGCAGAGCCGCCTCAGAGGGTGAGCCGGGTTCGGCCGTGTAGGCGATCAGGCGCTGGCCGGAGGAGCCGGGGATGACGAGGTTCTCGAAGCTCAGGTCCATCGTGCCGACCGACGGGTGACGCAGCTGCTTCACCCCCGAGGTGCAGGTGCGCACCGGATGGCGGGCCCAGCGGGAGGCGAACTCGTCGCACTGAACGGTGAGTTGGCCGACCAGTTCGGTCAGCCGGCGGTCGTCGGGGTGCCGGCCGGCGATCAGCCGCAGCGAGGCGACCGCGAGCTGCGCCTCGTCGTGCCAGTCTGTGTACAGCGCGCGGTAGCGGTCGTCCAGAAACAGCATTCGCGTCACATTGGGCCGGGTGCCCGGTGTCTCGGGGCTGTCCGCGGGCAGATGCGCGGCGAGCAGCGCGTGCCCCAGCCGGTTCCAGGCCAGTACGTCGTTGCGGCGGTCCAGGACCAGCGCCGGCACCTCCGACATGGCCGCCAGCAGCTGCCGAGCCGAGGGGCTGGCCTGCTCCGCACGGGGGGTGGTGGGGCGGGCCGTGGTGGCGGTGGGGCGGGCCAGATCCTTCAGATGCGCGGTCTCGTCGTCCGTCAGCCGCAGGGTGCGTGCGATCGCGTCCAGCACGGAGTCCGAGGCGCTGAGGGCGCGGCCCTGTTCGAGACGGGTGTAGTGGGTGATGCTGACCCCCGCGAGCATGGCCAGCTCCTCCCGGCGCAGCCCGCTGACCCGGCGGCGGGTCGGATGCGGGGTGATGCCGACGTCCTCCGGGCGCAGCGCGGCACGGCGGGACTTGAGGAAGTCTCCCAGTTCGGACGGAGCGTCCATCGATGCCTCCCGATCACTCCCCTCCATGATGCCCGCCCACCGTGTCGGTCGTGAGCCATAAGGGTGGTCATGTGATGACCACCCTTGCGTTGGCTGTGCGAGACAGGGTGCTGGCTGGGGTCCCGGGCCGAGACGAGTCTCTTTCCCAGCGGTGCGCACGACAGACGCACCGAAGAAGCTCGAACGAAAGGGACTCGACGTCATGTCCGTCACTGATTCGGACACGGCCGGTACGGCCGTAGGAACGGCCCCGGCCGTCCTCACCCCGCGCCTGCGGCTGGTACTGGTGCTGCTGCTCGCGGCCCAGTTCATGCTGGCCGTGGACTTCTCCATCCTGAACGTGGCGCTGCCGGTGATCGGTGAGGGCCTGGGCTTCTCTCTGGCGCATCTGCAGTGGATCGGCACCGCGTTCGCCCTGTGCGCGGCGGGCTTCACCCTGCTGTTCGGCCGGGTCGCGGACCTCTTCGGCCGTCGCCGCCTCTTCCTCGGCGGTCTGGTGGTGCTGGGCGCGGCCTCGCTGGTGGGCGGCCTGGCACAGAACCCGGAGGTGCTGATCACGGCCCGTGTCTTCCAGGGCCTCGCGACCGCCGCGGTGACTCCGGCCGGCCTCTCACTCATGACGACCTCGTTCCCGGAAGGCCCGCTGCGGGAGAAGGCCCTCGGCCTCAACGGGGCTCTGATGTCCGCCGGGTTCACCACCGGCGCGATCCTCGGCGGCCTGCTGACCGACCTGCTCTCCTGGCGCTGGGCGTTCTTCATCAACGTGCCCGTCGCCCTCGCCGTCCTGATCGTCGCCCCGACGGTCATCAAGGAGTCCCGGCCCGACGAGCGCCCGAAGCTGGACGTGCCCGGCGCCATCAGCGTCACCCTCGGTCTGCTGGCCGTCGTCTTCGGCCTCACCCAGGCCGGTGAGCACGGCTGGGGCTCCGCGAACGCCCTGCTCTCGCTGGCGGCCGGTGTGCTGTTGCTGATCGTGTTCTGGGCCGTCGAGCGCAAGGTGAGTGCCCCGCTGGTGCCGCTCGGCGTGCTCGGCAAGCGTTCGGTGGCCTGGGGCAACGTCGCCGGCCTGATCGCCTTCCTCACCGAGACCTCCCTGGTCTTCCTGCTGACCCTCTACCTCCAGGAGGTGCTCGGCTTCTCCCCGCTGGCCGCCGGTCTGTCCTTCGGTGTGCTGGGCATCGGAACGGTCGTCGGCGGCTCGGTCGCCCCGAAGGTCATCGGGAAGATCGGCACCAAGCAGACGCTGATCACCGGCGGCATCCTGCAGACCGTGTTCACCGCCGCCCTGCTCGGCCTCGGCGCCACTCACTCCTCGCTGTGGCTGCTGCTCGTCGCCACCTTCGCCGGCGGTGTCGGCAACATGCTCGTCATCGTCGGCTTCATGGTCACCGCCACCTCCGGTCTCGCCGACCACGAACAGGGCCTGGCCACCGGACTCGCGACCATGACCCAGCAGGTCGGTATCACCATGGGCACGCCGATCATGAGCGCCATCGCCACCGCCGCGATGACCGGCACGGGCGCCGCGGCCGTCCTCGGCGGACTGAAGACGGCCATCGCGGTCAACGCCGCCCTCGTCCTCCTCGGCGCCCTCACCAGCGCCGTGTTCCTGCGTGGTGCGCGGTCGAGTGCGCAGTAACTCACGACGGTACGAACCCCGCGCCGGTCTGGCCGCTCCGGACAAGGACAGGGCTGTACGTCCGGACGTCCGATGGTCCGGTGAGGTGCAGTGGCGGCCGGACTGGCTGGACGCGGGTGCCCATCGCATACCGGTACGGATCTACCGGCCCGGACCGCGGCCGTACGGCTGGCTGGTCTGGGCGCATGGCGGCAGCTGGCAGGCCGGGTCGGTCGAGCACTGGCACGGGCCCGTCGCGGACCTGGCGAGGACCTCGGGGTGCACGGTGGTCAGCACCGGCTACCGGCTGGCCCCCGGCTACCGGCACCCTGCCCAGCTGGAGGACGTGCTGACCGCGCTCTCCTGGGCCGGGGAACAGGCGGCGGACGGTGAGCCGCTGGCGGTCGGGGGCGACAGCGCGGGCGGCACCATCGCTGCCTGTGCGGCTCTCGCCCGCCGCGACCGTGACCAGTCGCTCGCCGCCCAGGTGCTGGCCTACCCGCCACTGGACCCCGACTGCGCCGCCACCTCCTACACCAGCGAGCCGGGCGCCTTCCCCGCAGCCGATGACCTCCGGCTGGCCTGGGAGACGTACCGCGATGGGATCGAAACCGCCGTACGCGGCGGGACCCCGCTGTACAGCACCCCCCTGGCGGCGGAGCGGCTGGACGGCCTGGCCCCGGCCGTACTCGCGGTCGGCGACCTCGATCCCGTCCGTGACGACGTCACGGAGTACGCCCGGCTGCTGCGCGAGGCGGGCAACACCTTACGGCTGAAGATTTTCCCCGGCACCCCGCACGCTGCCTTCCTCGCCGCCGGCGGTCCCGGTGCGGGGAACCCGGGGCTGCGGCGCTGGCTCGGAACGGCGCTGCGCGAGCAACTCGAACGACGGAAGGAGACACCATGACCACCACACGGCCCGAGACGGGGCTGCCGCACCTCGCGGCCCTGCTGCGTCACTTCGGGGACCTGCGCGACGGCACCCACGGCGAGGACGGCGACACCGTGTCGCGCCAGGGCAAGGAACGGCACTTCGAGCAGGCCGTCGAACTGCTCCACCCGTACGCCGTCCAGGTACTGGAGGAGTTCGACACAGCCCTGCTCCTCGGTACCGGCGAGGTGACGGCGAGCGGGACCCAGCGCACCCGGGACCGGGGACTCGGGGCAAGCTGGACGCTGTCCTGGCCCGAGCAGCGGGGGACCGGGATCGCGCCGATCACGCTTGTCGCGTACTACGGCGGCGGCTTCCACCACCCGCATCTGCGGGGCGCGACCGTGCACGACTGGCCGCTGAACGTGTTCACGCCCGAGCAGGCGGCGGCCGAGGTGCCCACGCTGCGCGCGATCGCCGCCGGTGATCTGCACAACCTGGTCTTCCAGCGCGACTACCGGATCGTGCCGGCGATCACGCGAGGCGCGCGATGAGCGGGGCGGCGGCGTCGGCCCCGAGCCTGTCGGTGCTGGACCAGTCGCCTGTCGGTGCGGGTTTCTCACCAGCCGACTCGCTTCGAGCGTCGGTCGAACTGGCCCAGGCCGCCGAGGAGTTGGGGTACGTCCGCTACTGGACCGCCGAACACCACGGCTCCCCGGGGTTCGCGGGCTGCGCCCCGGAGATCCTCGCTGCCATCCTGCTGGGCCACACCCGGCGGATGCGGGTCGGTACCGGCGGAGTACTGCTGCCGAGGTACTCGCCGGCGAAGGTGGCCGAGGTCTTCTCGGTCCTGGCGTCGGTGTTCCCCGGCCGGGTGGACCTGGGCCTGGGCCGCAGCGGCGGTCCCGCCCACGACTATCCGCAGCGGGTGCGGGCGGTGCGGGTGCTGCTGGGTCTGGACGGCGCCGACCCGCTTGCCGGGGGCGAGACGGGGCTGGTCCCACCCGTGCGGCCGCAGGTGTGGCTGCTGGGTGCCGGGGCGAGTTCGGCGCTTCTGGCGGGCGAGTTGGGGACAGGGTACGCCTTCGCGCACTTCCTTGTGCCCGGGCCGGCCCGTGAGGCCCTGGCCTCCTACCGGGCGACGCTCGTCGAGCACGGCCGGGCGGGCCGCGGGGGTGTGCTCGCCGTACGCGTGGTCACGGCCGAGAGTGAGGAACGTGCCGAGGCTTTGGCGCAGAGTGTGCTGCTGTGGCGGGCGCGCAAGGACCTGGGTGAGGACCTGCCCTTGCCCAGCGTCGAGGATGCGCGCAAGCACCGGTGGGATTCGCTGGAGGCCGAGCGGGCCGATGTCCGTCGGCGTTCCCTGGTGTGGGGGACGCCGGAGCAGGTGCGGGAGCGGTTGACCGAGCTGGCGGCCGAGCACGGGGTCGACGAGGTCATGGTGAACACGCTGACTTGTACGCCGGAGGATCGGTTGCGGTCGCACGAGCTGCTTGCGGAGGCTTTCGCGGGGGATGCGCGGGCCGTGCGGGTGTAGGTGGGCCGTCGTCGGCTGCGGGTGCGTTGTGGCTGGTCGCGCCCACGCGGCGGAGCAGCATGTCGATACCTCTCCGCGTCTCTGAAGAGGCGCTCATGGGGGCCGGGGTCTGAAGCCGCGGCCCCCATCTCTTTCGTACGGGCTCAGAGTGCCCGTAGCGAAGTCGGCTGGGGCTCAGCCGGGGTCGGCGTGGTCGGCTCCGTCGTGCGGCGGCTCCGGCTGAAGCGGCGCATCGCCGGCATTTCCACGAAGCGGTACAGGAGCCAGCCGCCCAGCAGTGACGCGGTGAAGAAGCCGATGATGAGCAGGATCGACGCCGGCACCGAGTAGGTGGCGCCGTTCAGGAGGGAGCGAAGATAGAAGATCGCCACGCCCTGGACGAGGTAGAAGCCGAAGGAGATCTCGCCCAGCCAGACCATCGGGTGGCTACGAAGCCAGGTGTGGTGGCCGGCGACGTCGGATGCCGCCACCGAGGCGATCAGCGCGCCGATGGGGACGATCGTCACGGTGACGAACGTGTACTGGAAGGGCACCACGAAACCGGCGGCGTACCCCAGCGCGCACAGCACCAGCGACTTGCCCGTGCCCATCCAGCGGGGCCAGCGGCCGGCCAGTACGAGGCGCGCCAGCAGGACACCCAGCACGAACTCGAAAAGGCGGCCGGGCGGGAACAGGTAGCCGAACCAGAACTGCTTGTCGGAGATCGGGGTGATCGCCGACTTCGGGGTGTTGGGGACCAGGTAGGTCGAGATCAGCTGGACCGCCACGGTGCCGGCGACCATTACTGTGGCCCAGCCCCACAGCGCCCCCTCGCGGATCCTGCGGATCGGCACTATGAGGAGAGGGAAGAGGACGTAGAACAGCAGCTCGCTGCCCAGGGACCAACTAGGCGGGTTCATGCTGAGGTTGATGTCCGCCGGAGGGAAGAACGTGTGCACCAGCAGCAGGTTGGGCAGCCACTGGCTCACCGATGTGATGGTGGCGCCCGCGAAGAGGAGCAGCGAGGCGAGGAACACCGCCAGATGGTTCGGGAAGATCTTCGTCATACGGCGGCGCCAGAAGGCCACCGTGGATTGCCCCGGCCGCGCCGACCATGTCAGCACGAAGCCCGAGAGCACGAAGAAGAACGACACCCCGATGTAGCCGGTGTGCAGGAAAGCCTTGGTGTAGGCGTGCGCGACGCCCGAGTCGGCGAACGGGTTGATGGGATCGTTGGGCGGGATGGGCGAGTTGGTGAGGGAGGAGTGGAAGAAGAAGACCAGCAGGGCCGCGAAGAAGCGCAGCCCGGTGAGGGAGGGGAGGGTGGCGACGCGGGTGCGAGCCATGACGATGCTCCTCTGGGGGAAAGGCCTCGGGGCGGCCGTGCCCGGCCGCCCCGGGACCCAGGGGGAAGGGGGCCTACTCGGCGAGGTCGATCTCGTTCCGGTGGAGCACGATCTTGGCGTCCTTGGCCACGTAGTAGTTCTGCACCGAGTACGCGATGGTGGCGAAGTCCAGCCGGCCGTCGCCGTTGAAGTCGGCCGTGGCGATCCGCGCGACGGACTCGTCGGACACCCGCCACTTCGCCCAGACGCCTCGGGCCGCGTCGACGGCCTTGTAGTACATGACGCCCTGCCAGGGCCACGGCCCGCGCAGCGCCACCAGGAACTCGTCGTCGCCGTCCCCGTCGAAGTCGGCGCACACGATCTGGTGGCCGGGGCCCTCGCCGTTCTCGTTCGGGTCGCCGTACACGTCCAGCAGTGTCCGCTTCCAGCCGTCGCCGTCGCCCTTGGTGTAGACGGCGACCGTGTTGCCGTGGAACGGTTCGATCGCGGCAACGTACGCCATCGGGTCGTCGCCGAGCCGCCCGGCGTTGAGGTCGCCGCTGCCCCGGAAGCCGGTCTTCTCGAACTGGCTCAGCTCGCCGGTGCCGACGAGTTCACGCACCCATTCGCCGCGCTCGGCGTCGAAGTACAGCCAGGTGACGCCCTCGTCGGAGGCGAGCAGCAGAGAGTCCCGGTCGGAGCCGGGGATCAGGCCCCGCTTCTTCTCCGCGCCGTGGATCATCCGGAAGTTGCTGTCGTCGATGACCGTCATCGGCCATTCCTCGGCGCCAAGCACGTCGTCGGGCCGGGTGAACAGCACCACCGGCAGCACCGCGTGCACATCCGCCTCGGCCACGATCGGCAGGCCGATGATTTCCAGGCGTTCGGACTGGGTGAAGTGGCCGGCCCGCAGCCGGTGCATACCGGTGGCCCGGCCGACGTAGTGCTTCTTCCAGCGGGAGGGGTCCTTGTCGGGCGAGCCGGGGTTCTCCAGCCAGGCGATCTTGCCGCCCTCGGGGTCGGGGTCGACGATCGTGCCGATCGGGCCGTACAGCTCGTAGCAGACGATGACGTCGGGGGAACCGTCGCCGCTGACGTCGGCGAAGTCGGCGCCGACCGGCATCCGGAAGCCGTCCGCCGCCAGCCGCCGGGTCCATCCGCCGTCGTTCTGGTACCAGTAGATCTCACCCAGGCGCAGCCCGTAGCCGAACAGGTCGGGGCGGCCGTCGCCGTCGATGTCGGGGGCCTCCAGCCAGTAGCCGTCGCGTAGTTGGTCGGCCACCAGCTCCGGGGTGAACTGCGGGATCCGTATCTCGTTCATGTCATGTCTCCGCTCGACGGTCACCGCGGGACGCGGTGGTACTCGATGGCCAGCCAGACGCAGTCGGTGTCGGCGCGGTACTGGTGCCAGGGGTAGACGTAGGTGTCGTCGGGCCCGAGGGTGCAGAACGGGTCCGGGGTGGTGTAGCCGGGGCTCATCGGGAGGTCCTGGTAGAGCGTGGTGTGGTCCTGCTCCCTGAACTTCTGCATGCGGCCGAGGCCGGCCACCTGTGTGTGGACCTCGATGAAGTCGTGCCGGTTGTGGATGAAGCAGTCGGTGCCCGCGGGGGCGAACCACAGGTTGACTCGCACGTCGAAGGCGTCCGGAGTTCCGGCCGCCGGGCGCTCCCGCAGCACCCGAGCGGGGTCGAACTCGACCCTGCCGATGGTGTCCTGCGGGCCCCGCGACAGCGGGATGCCCTTGTCGAACGGCAGGCCGCCGGTGGTGCCGGGACCGTCGCCGATCCGGTCGCCCAGCAACTCGCTGAGCAGCGCCCAGTCCGGCTCGTCCGTGATGTCGGCGATCCGCTCCGCCTTCTCGTCGTCCGTGCGCAGGACGACCAGGAGTTCGGCGTCCTCGATCGTCGTGTCGGTCACGATCGTCGAGGTCAGCGGCGGGATCGGGCGCCTTGGGGCCTCCGCGACCCAGGCATCGCCCGGCGCGCAGTTTACGACGATCGCGCGGCCGCCGACGTGGTGTTCCGAGGCGCCGGCGATGACCGTTGTGGCGACGAAGGAGCCGCCCAGGTCCAGCGTGCGTTCCACGGTGTCTGTCATGTGCGTTCCGTTCGTCATGTCCGCACGTACTCCGCGGACCTGGCCAACTCGACGGCGATGCCGTCGACTTCGGTTTCCGGTACGAACGGCTCCGGCGCGGGTCCGTCGCCGAAGAAGTGCGCGATCGCGTCGACCGTGCGCTGTGTCGCACGTCCGTCGCCGTACGGATTGGCGGCCGAGGCCATCCGGGCGTACTCTCGCGGGTCGCGCAGCAGCCGGACGGTGTGGCCGTACACGCCGTCGTACGCGGTGCCGACCAGGCGGGCCGTGCCCGCGACCACCGCCTCCGACCGCTCGGTGACATTGCTGATCACCAGGGTCGGCTTGCCCAGGGCGGGGCCTTCCTCCTGGGCGCCGCTGCTGTCCGAGAGGATGAGGTCCGCGCGCCGCATGAGCCGGCAGAAGTTCAGATAGGGCAGCGGGTCGACGATCGTGATGTTCGGGTGGTCGCCGATGCGCGGCAGCATCGCCTGCCGTACGGCGGGATTGCGGTGCAGCGGTACGACGACCCGGGTGTCGGGCTCATCGGCGATGTCGGCGAACGCCCGGGCGATCTCCGGGAGATGGGGCCAGGCGTCCCGGCGGTGCGCGGAGGCGACCACCACCCGCCGGGGGTCGGTCTCCAGGTCCGCCAGTGCGGGGTGACCGAAGCTCTCCGCACGATGACTCGCCCACTGCAGGGCGTCGATGACGGTGTTCCCGGTGACGGCGATGGTCTCCTCTGCGATGCCCTCGCCGAGCAGGTTCGCCTTATTGCCCGGCGTGGGAGCCAGATGCAGGGCGGCGACCTGGGCGACCATGCGGCGGTTGCCCTCCTCGGGGAAGGGGGACCCGAGAAAGCCGCTGCGCAGCCCAGCCTCTACATGGACGACGGGGATCTGGAGATGGAAGCCGGCCAGAGCGCCGGCCATGGTGGTGGCGGTGTCGCCGTGCACCAGCACGGCCTCCGCCTCCAGGGTGCTGAGCCGGGCTTCCAGTTCGCGCAGCGCACGGTAAGTGGTCTGCGAGAGCGTCTGCTGGGGGACCATGACACCGAGGTCGATGTCGGGGCTCAGATCGAACGCCCGCATGGTCTCGTCCAGCATCTCCCGGTGCTGGCCGGTGGAGATGACGATCGGGTCGAAGCGGGGGTCGTCGCGCAGTGCGTGTATGACCGGGGCGAACTTGATGGCCTCCGGGCGTGTGCCCAGGACCACGGCAACAGATCGCATCAGGTGTCTCCCGATAGAGGTGTCGCGTATGTACGACGGCGAACGCCCTGATTCGGGCAAGCGGGCCCGACGCCTGCGGCGGGCCTCGCGGGACGGGCCGTTGGGCCTGTCCGCCGGTCGGGCCCTAGCTCTTGGCGGGCTCGACGGAGAGGGCGTGGTGGAAGAAGTTCGTGGGGTCCCAGCGCCTCTTGACCTGCTGCAGGCGCGGGTAGTTGTCCTTGTAGTAGAGGGTGTGCCAGGGGACGCCCGAGGTGTTGTAGCGCGGGTCCGCCATGTCCGTGTCGCAGTAGTTGATGTAGCAGCCGTCCGTGCGGTCGCCGATCAGCGGAACGCCCTTGGTCTCGGCGAAGAACTCGGCGTACAGACCGCGGATCCACTCCAGGTAGAAGTCGTCGTCCGCTGCGTCGGGCCAGAACGTCTGGAAGGTCATCTTGAAGGCGCAGTCGCGCTGTGCGTTGGCCGTGTCGTTCTGTCCGACCGCGTTGACCTGGCAGCCGAAGGAGAACAGCACCAGCATGGTGTCGGGGTTCTCGAAGTCCGGGCGGGTCATGTACCGGTACAGCGCGGTGATCTGCTGGTCGCTGAAGTTCTTCCGCATGTACCCGGACTTGTGCACGGCCCGGGATGTCGGGTTGGTGATGGTCGGATTGTTGGTGCCGACCATCCGGGTGGCGTTCAGCCAGGGCATCTCGCGCGGTTCGGCCAGATCCGCCAGGTGCGGGATCTCGCCGTTCGCCTTCGCCATCGGCTTGGCCGTGAGGCCGGTGCCGGCCGTGATCGCGGCGAAGAAGTCGTCCAGCAGCTTTCGGGCGTCGGGCACGGTGGCGTCGACCTGGGTGAACATGCCCAGACTGCCGTGCGCCTTCGAGCTCACGTTGAACAGGCTTGACAGATGCCGGTACGGCGAGTCCGGCGCACTGTTGGCCTCGTGCCAGGTGCCCCAGTTCTTCAGCAGCCGGGCGAACTTCGCCTCGTCCAGGTCGGCCCAGGGCAGATCCACGGCATGCACCAGCACCTTGGACGGTGGCGAGATCAGCTGGTCGCCGGGTTCGGCGCCGTGAGCGTCGGGCGAGCGGAACCAGTAGCGGGTGATCAGGCCGAAGTTGCCGCCGCCGCCTCCGGTGTGCGCCCACCACAGGTCGCGGTTCGGGTCGTTCTCCTCGCGGGTGGCGACAGTGGTACGCACCTTGCCCTGCGCGTCGACGGTGACGACCTCCACGGCGTACAGATGGTCGACGACCAGGCCGTGGGCGCGGGAGAGCAGGCCGTAACCGCCGCCGGATATGTGACCGCCCGCGCCGACGCTGTAGCAGATGCCGCCGGGAACGGTCACGCCCCAGCCCTTGTACAGCGCCTCGTAGACGTTGAGCAGGCGCGCGCCGGGCTCGACGTAGAAGGCGCGTCTGGCCGGGTCGTAGCCGACGTCGGTCATCTCGGAGAAGTCCAGGATGACCTCGACCTCAGGGTTGCAGACCAAGGCGGCGAAGCAGTGGCCGCCGCTGCGTACGGAGACCCGCTTGCCGGCCCGGTGGGCGACGCGCAGTGCGCGTTCGGCGTCGGCGGTCGAGCGGATCATCTTCACGTACTCGGGCGCGGCGACGTACCGCTGGTTGTTCCCGGTGGTCAGCAGGGGGTAGCGGGGGTCGTCGGGGCGGATGAGTGCGCCGACCCCGGCTGGCTCCGCGGCCTTGGCGGGGGTGGCGGTGGCGGCGGTCAATCCAGTGGCGGCCGCCGTGGCAGTGCCGGCGAGGGCGGCGCCGCGGGTGAGGACGGAGCGGCGATTTGGGGGCTGGGTGGCAGTCATGGACACCTCAATCAGAGACTCGGCGTGACGGGAGGCGGATTCAGCGGGTCGGGACGGCAGGGGTCAGATCTGGCGCAGTGCGCCGCCGTCGACCGCCCACTCGGCGCCGGTCACCTGGCTGGCCAGGGGTGAGAGGAGGTAGGCGATGATCCGGGCCACGTCCTCGGGCCGGCCGATGCGCCCGCTGGGCAGCCTGCGCTCTTCGCGGATGAAGTGGTCGACCGCGTCGTCGGGGGACATCCCGTAGCGTTCGGCGAGTTGCTCTGCGAAGCCGCCCGGGGCGTCGAACAGTGCCGTCCTGGTGGGGCCGGGGGAGACGACGTTGGAGCGCACCCCCTGGGGCGCGAACTCCGCCGACAGGGACTTGGAGACGGACAGCAGCGCGGTCTTGGCCGCCGCGTAGTCCAGCAGCGGCGCGTCCGGGAATCGGGCGGCCTCGCTGGCGATGTGCACCAGGCTCCCCGAACCCTGCTCGACGAGCGTGGGCAGAACCGCCCTCGTGAACCGGACCACCGAATGGAAGTTGAGTTCGAAAGTGGCTTTCCAGTCCGCGTCGGTGGTGTCGAGAAAACCTTGGCGGGAGGTGAGTCCGCCGGCATTGTTCACCAGTCCGTCGATGCGTCCGTGACGCTCGAGAACGGCGTCCGTCAAGCGCCGGGCGGCGTCCGGATCGGTGACGTCGGCGGAAACCGACGAAACGTTCTCGGCGATCACGTCGATGGCCTTCGCACTGCGCGCGACACCGACGACCAGGGCGCCTTCCGCGGCGAGAAGTTGCGCGGTGGCCGCGCCGATCCCGGCCGATGCCCCGGTGACGATGTGGACAGTGCCGGACAGCTGGAGGTCCAACGGAGTTTCCTCTCTGGTTCCGACAATGGGCGGCTACGCGGCACCCAGCTCCTCCGGCACGGCTGTGAGGCCGACGCGCGATCCGACGAACTCGCCGAGCCATGCCCGGAATCCCGGCCCCAGATCCTCGCGCTCCCAGGCCAGCCGGACCACGGCGCGCAGGTAGTCACCGGGGTCCCCGGTGTCGTAACGGCGGCCGGAGAACACCACGCCGTGCACCGGTCCCGTCGTCCCGTTCTCGCACATCTCGCCCAGCGCGTCGGTGAGTTGGATCTCCCCGCCACGCCCCGGCTTCGTGCGGCGCAGTACGGCGAAGACGTCCGGCGCCAGCACATAGCGCCCGAGCACCGCGAAGTTGCTCGGCGCCAGGGCCGGCGAGGGCTTCTCGACCAGGCCGGTCACGCGCAGCACATCGTCCTCTTCGGTCGCGGTCACGGCCGCGCACCCGTACCGGGAGATCTGGTCCGGGCCCACCTTCATGAGACCCAGGACGTTCCCGCCATGGCGCTCGTGGACCTCGGTCATGCGCGTCAGCAGGTCGTCCCTGGCGTCGATCAGATCGTCGCCGAGCAGCACGGCGAACGGATCGTCACCGACGTACGACGCCGCGCGCAGCACGGCATGGCCCAGCCCTCGGGGATCGCCCTGACGCAGATAGTGGATGTTCGCGACCGAGGAGGGGGATTCCAGCCGAGAGAGCTTTGCGACGTCTCCCTTTTCCTGCAATGCGTTCTCAAGCTCGAAGCTGCGGTCGAAGTGATCCTCCAACGGGCGTTTGTTGCGCCCGGTCACCATCAGTATTTCAGAGAGGCCGGCCGACACGGCTTCTTCGACCACGTACTGAATGGCGGGCCTGTCCACCACCGGCAACATTTCCTTGGGTACGGCCTTGGTTGCCGGAAGGAACCGCGTGCCCAGCCCGGCGGCCGGTATGACCGCTTTCATTATGCGGCGGTTACTGGTCATGTTGGAGAACCTAACTACGATTCGGTTCCTTCCGGTAGTTGTTCGGCAACCGTGGGGCTACTTCAGCGGTTCGCATCCTTTTCCCAGCCTGACAGGTCGTCCGGTACCGTCCTGAGCTGGTGATTTCGAATTATGAACAGGGTGTTGCGCCGCGGACTTACTGAAGATGCGGAAACTGGGTTGCCCCGACGCCCGGACAGCGGGGAGGGTGATGCGGGGCGCGGTGCGGCGGGACCGGAAGGGCGGAGTGCACTGGCGCGCGTCGAAGGGCGCGACACATGACCCGTCGCTCCAGCCGCGCCTGTCTGGCTGGAGTCATGGCGCCGCGGGAAGTCGACAGCGCGTCTGTCACGTTCGTGCAGACGCCGCGCCGGCCGGTGAGGCGCACAGGTAACGCTCAAGGAGCCCTCAGCCCTTGAGGCGGGTCACGGGCCGCGTGGTGGCGCTCTGTCCGAGGACGAGCGCGTCGGCGATCTGCTGCAGGGAGTACTCGCGCACGCCCAGATCCTGTCTCTTCTGAAGTGCGCGCTCGATGCGAGCCTCGATCCGTCCGTGCAGAAGAGAGGACGCACCAGCCCTGGCGAGGGAGGCGAGCCTGGCGTCCGTCGCTGCCATGGGTGTCGGCCCGTCCTGGGATCGACTGAATCAAGGACAAGACACTTGCCCAATTGGGCGCTTTTGCGTGTATCGAATGGAAAGGTGTACCCCTCATGCCTCTCGCGCTCCTGGCACTCGCGATCGGAGCCTTCGGCATCGGAACCACCGAGTTCGTGATCACGGGCCTGCTGCCCGAGGTCGCCGGCAGCTTCGGGGTCTCCATCCCCACCGCGGGCCTCCTCGTGACCGGTTACGCGCTCGGCGTCGTGTTCGGCGCTCCCCTGATGGCGGTGCTCGGCACCAAGGTCTCCCGCAAGCGCATGCTGATGCTGCTCATGGGCCTGTTCATCGCCGGAAACCTGCTTTCCGCCGTCGCGCCCACTTTCGCCGTGATGCTGATCGGCCGTGTGGTCGCCTCGCTCACCCACGGCGCCTTCTTCGGCATCGGCTCGGTCGTCGCTTCCGACCTGGTCGCCTCGGACAGGAAGGCGGGTGCCATAGCGATGATGTTCAGCGGCCTCACGGTCGCCAACGTGGTCGGCGTGCCCCTGGGAACCCTTGTCGGGCAGCACGCCGGCTGGCGGGCCACCTTCGGCGTAGTCGCCGGGCTCGGAGTGATCGGGCTCCTCGGTGTGGCCGTGCTGGTGCCCGAGATGCCCAGGCCGGAGGGCGTGCACCTGCGCCATGAGCTGGCCGCGTTCAAGAACGCCCAGGTCCTGCTCGCCATGGCGATGACCGTCCTTGGCTTCGGCGGCGTCTTCGCGGCCGTCACCTACATCGCGCCGATGATGACCCACGTTGCCGGTTTCGCCGACGGTTCGGTGACGTGGCTGCTGGTCCTCTTCGGGCTCGGCATGGTCGGCGGCAACCTCGTCGGCGGCCGCTTCGCCGACCGCGCCCTGATGCCCATCCTGTACGTCTCCCTCGGCGGCCTGGCCATCGTGCTCGCGCTCTTCACGCTCACTGCACATCACAAGGCTCTTGCCGCCGTCACGATCGTCTTGATCGGAGCCCTTGGCTTCGCCACCGTGCCACCGCTCCAGAAACGCGTCCTCGACCAGGCGAGCGGTGCCCCGACGCTGGCCTCGGCCGTGAACATCGGCGCATTCAACCTCGGCAACGCCCTCTCCGCCTGGCTCGGCGGCCTCGTCATTGCGGCCGGCCTCGGTTACACCGCCCCCAACTGGGTCGGCGCCCTCATGACCCTGGCCGCTCTGTTTCTCGCCCTTGTCTCGACAGTCCTCGAACGCCACGGACACGCCCCCGGTGCCGTCGTCGCGAGCGGCGGCACTCCGGCCGAACATCAGGCCGGTGTCCGTCACTGACCATCCAGGATGCCGAAGGGCCGCTACCGACCTCGTCGACACTGTTCGGCCCGGAGGCCGTGGTCATCCAGTTCGTGGGCCTCGGCGCGACGCTTGCTGTCTCCGGCAGGCAACCCCGATGTCAAGCCCCTTGGATTCACTCGGCCCTGATAACAAGACACATCCGGTGTCCAGCAAGGCCCGAAAGGGAATCCGCTGCGTGAAGGCTCCATGCTCTTTCAGTTCTTGCGCGGCAGGTCCGACAACAGGCCGAGTACCAACTTCCGGGCCCGGCGTCGGGATTCGACCCGTGTGAAGTGTCCCGCTATCCGGCTCATCAGGCCCTCGAACGCCTCCTGCCAGCAGGCAGGGTCTACGCTGTGACCTGCGACCACCGCATGATCGTTTGTCTTCACACACCGATGATCAACGTGGCCGAACCCGTCTCCACACCGCGTCAGGTCGCGCAGCGTCTGCCTGCCGTCCTGTGCAGGGTGGCCGACATGACCTCGCGCGTGCGGCGGGCGGCCGAACGGCACGCCGTGCTGACGGTGACCGGTCCGGGGTGCGACGCCTCGCTGCTGGACCGGCTGGTCAGGTCGTACAACGACACCGCTCCGCCGCGACCGGCCCGAGCGATCGTCGGCACCCCCGAGGACCAGCTCGAACGGCTCCGGTCGGGGCGGGCCGACATCGCCCGCGGATGACCACCACCCTGGACAAGATCTCCAAGCTGCCCGAGGTCACCGGCGTCACCAGCCCCTACGGCCGGCAGGGTGCGGCCCAGATCAGCACGGACGGCCGTACCGCCTACGCCCAGGTGAACTTCGCCAAGGCCGGTCAGGAACTCGCCGACTCCGACATCCAGCGGGTGATCGACACCGCCAAGGCGGCCAGGACCGACGGTCTGCAGGTCGAACTGGGCGGCCAGGCGATCGAGGGCACCGAACAGGCGCCCACCTCCCTCAGCGAGGTGGGCGGTGTGCTCGCGGCCGCCGTGGTGCTGTTCATCGCCTTCGGCTCACTGATCGCCATGGCGTTGCCCATCCTCACCGCCGTCGCCGGCGTCGGAACCGCCATCCTCGCCACCGGCCTGCTCAGCCACGCGATCAGCATGGGCAGCATCGCCCCGACCCTGTCCGCCCTCATCGGCCTGGGCGTGGGCGTCGACTACGCCCTGTTCATCGTCACCCGCTACCGCAAGGGCCTGCAGTCCGGGCTCAATGTACCCGAAGCCCTGACCAGGGCGGTCAACACCTCAGGACGTGCGGTGCTGTTCGCCGGCGCCACCGTGTGCATCGCCCTGCTCGGCATGTTCGTCCTGCGGGTGAACTTCCTCAACGGTGTCGCCGTGGCCGGAGCGCTGACGGTCGCGGCGACCGTGCTGGCCGCCGTCACCCTCCTTCCCGCCCTGCTCGCCCTGCTCGGCACCCGGGTACTGGGCCGTCGCGCCCGGCGCCGGCTGGCCGCAGGTGAAGTCCTGGCCGAGAACTCCGCATCCGGGCTGTGGTCCCGCTGGGCCGCTGTGGTCCAACGCCGTCCCCGGGCCCTCTCCCTGGTCGCCCTGGTAGTGATGGCCGCCCTGAGCATCCCCGTGTTCTCCCTGCGGCTGGGATCGTCGGACGCGGGCAACGACCCGTCGTCCAGCACCACCCGCAAGGCCTACGACCTGCTCGCCGACGGATTCGGCCCCGGCTTCAACGGTCCCCTGCAACTCGTCGCCCAGGCCCCCACGGCCGCCGACAAGGCCGCCCTGACCAACCTGTCCACCCGGCTGAAGAACGTCGACGGCGTCGCGAGCGTGGCCGCCCTGCCCATGCAGTCCGGCTCCACGGTGGGCATCGTCCAGGTCGTCCCCACCACCTCGCCCCAGGCGAAGCAGACCTCCGACCTGATCGACCTGATCGACCACCTGCGCAACGACGTGATCCCCGCGGCCGAGAAGGGCACCACCCTGAAGGTCTACGTCGGCGGCCAGACAGCCATCTTCGATGACTTCGCCAGCGTCCTCACCAGCAAGCTGCCGGAGTTCATCGCGGTCATCGTCGTCCTCGGCGGGCTGCTGCTCATGCTCGCCTTCCGCAGCCTGCTCATCCCGGCCACCGGCGCGGTGATGAACCTGCTGGCCGCCGGGGCCTCTTTCGGCATCCTGATCGCGATGTTCCAGTGGGGCTGGTGCTCGGACGCACTCGGGCTCGGCAAAGCGGGGCCCGTGGACGCGTTCATCCCCGTGATCATGATCTCCATCCTGTTCGGACTGTCCATGGACTATCAGGTGTTCCTGGTCAGCCGGATGCACGAGGAATGGCTGCATACCAAGGACAACGCCCGGGCCGTGCGGGTGGGTCAGGTGGAGACCGCCCGGGTCATCACCGCTGCCGCCGCCATCATGGTCTGCGTCTTCCTCGCCTTCGTCTTCGGCGGACAGCGCGTGATCGCCGAGTTCGGCATCGGGCTTGCCGCCGCGGTCGCCCTGGACGCCTTCATCCTGCGCACCATCCTGGTCCCCGCGGCCATGCACGCCTTCGGCAAGGCCAACTGGTGGCTCCCCGCCTGGCTGGAGCGCACCATGCCCCACCTCTCCGTCGAACCGCCGGACGAACCCCTTTTCGTGGCCGAGCCCGGACTGCCGGGGCTGAACACCGAGGGTGACTCGCTGCCCGGCGCGTCTACCGTCACTCTCCCCCGGGAGAATTCGTGACCACCACCGGCAAGGCGCGCGACGACGACACGCCGTACGCCAAGGTTCCCGCCATCGCCGCGATCTTCTGGATCGTCAAGGTGATCACTACCGCTCTGGGAGAGGCGGTTTCGGACTCCTTCGCGAGTGTCCCGTACTTGATACCCGTCATCCTCGTCGTGTTCGTCGTGGCGTTCCGCCGGCAACTCCGGTCGCCCCACTACCAGGCGATCCCCTACTGGACCACGGTCGCCGGCATCGCCGTCTTCGGCACGGCCGCCGCCGACCTCGTGACCGTCCTCCTGGCCTACCTCATATCCGGGGGTGACTTCCAGGCGTTGCTGCCTGTGCTGTTGGTGACCCTGGGGTACGCCGCTGCCACCGCCCTGGTGCTCCGGCGCTGGTACCGATCGGAAGGGACGCTCTCGGTTCACAGCATCACCACGCGGCGCCGGCAGAAGTTCTACTGGTGGACCGTGACGTGCACCTTCGCCATGGGCACCGCGTTGGGTGACCTGACGGCGGGCCCGCTGCACGTCGGCTTCCTGGGCTCGAGCGTGTTGTTCGGCGTCGCCATCCTGGTTCCGTGGATCCTCCACCGTCGCGGATACCTCAACTCGATCGCGGCCTTCTGGTCGGCGTACGTCCTCACCCGGCCGCTGGGCGCCTCGGTGGCCGACTGGCTCGACAAGCCCGTCCACGACACCGGTACCGGGGGCGGTGGTGTCGATCTCGGAGCAGGGCCGGTCGCCTTGGGTGGATTTATCCTCTTCGTGGCCCTGATTGCCTACCTCGTGATCAAGCGCCCCGACGTCCAGGAACCCTTCGAGGGCACAGAGCCGGCCTCGGCCAGCTCTCTCACTGGGACAACGAGGGGCTGACGTGGTCGGGCCCACGGGTGGCGACTCCACTTCGAGGCGCACCTCCCCGGTACACCATGCCTGTGCTGGGGTCCTCGTCCTTGTTGGATGCGTCTTCACCGGCTGACCCCCAGCCACGCGCGTCAGCAGGGAACCCCCGGCAGTGCACAACCGCCATGGGCGCGTCACAGAGTGAGGAGTTGCGCCAGGTGGCCATGGCGCGGGCCGGCCTCGACGCGCGCGCCGCTACTACGCGAAGTTCCTGGCCGGGACCCGAGGCCATGCCAACCAGTTGATCGAGGAGTCGATGAATCGTTGGGAGGGTTCCCCATCTTCTGGCGAGGCGGGGTGACCGGAATCCGGTCCGGAAGTATTCCGGACCAGGTGGGCAACACTGGTACACCGGTGGGGCAAATCGGGAGTAAGGCATCATTTCGCTTTGCTGTCTGAGGCAGTGACCGAGAAGGGCGCCTGACGGGAGATTTCCCAGCTCAGGCGCCCTTTTTCTGTTTCTCTAGAAGAACCCCAGCTTCTTCGGCGAGTACGAGACCAGTAGATTCTTCGTCTGCTGGTAGTGCTCCAGCATCATCTTGTGGGTCTCGCGGCCGATCCCCGACTGCTTGTAGCCGCCGAACGCCGCATGCGCCGGGTACGCGTGGTAGCAGTTGGTCCAGACCCGGCCGGCCTGGATCGAACGGCCCGCGCGGTACGCGGTGTTGATGTCGCGGGTCCAAACGCCCGCACCGAGCCCGTACAGCGTGTCGTTGGCCGTCTTGATCGCGTCGTCGAAGTCGTCGAAGGAGGTCACCGAGACCACCGGGCCGAAGATCTCCTCCTGGAAGATACGCATCCGGTTGTCGCCCTCGAAGATGGTCGGCTGGACGTAGTAGCCGCCCTTCAGCTCGCCGTCGTGGTCGATGCGTTCGCCGCCGGTGAGGATCTTCGCGCCCTCCTGCCGGCCGATGTCCAGGTAGGAGAGGATCTTCTCCAGCTGGTCGTTGGAGGCCTGGGCGCCGATCATCGTGTCGGTGTCGAGCGGGTGCCCCGGCTTGATCTGGCGGGTCCGGGCGACCGCCGCCTCCATGAACTCGGCGTAGTGGCCGCGCTGGACGAGGGCCCGGGACGGGCAGGTGCAGACCTCGCCCTGGTTGAGCGCGAACATCGTGAAGCCTTCGAGGGCCTTGTCGCGGAAGTCGTCGTCGTGCGCCCAGACGTCGTCGAAGAAGATGTTGGGGGACTTGCCGCCCAGTTCGAGCGTGACCGGTTTGATGTTCTCCGAGGCGTACTGCATGATCAGCCGCCCCGTGGTGGTCTCGCCGGTGAAGGCGACCTTCGCCACCCGCGGGCTGGACGCGAGCGGCTTGCCCGCCTCCACGCCGAACCCGTTGACGATGTTCACCACGCCCGGCGGCAGGAGGTCCGCGATCAGGCTCATCCAGTAGTGGATGGAGGCTGGGGTCTGCTCGGCGGGCTTGATGACGACCGCGTTGCCGGCGGCGAGGGCCGGCGCGAGCTTCCAGGTGGCCATCAGGATAGGGAAGTTCCAGGGGATGATCTGCGCGACGACCCCGAGCGGCTCGTGGAAGTGGTACGCCACCGTGTCGTCGTCGACCTCGCCCAGCGACCCCTCCTGCGCGCGGATCGCCCCCGCGAAGTACCGGAAGTGGTCGATGGCCAGGGGGATGTCGGCGGCCAGCGTCTCACGCACCGGCTTGCCGTTCTCCCAGCTCTCGGCGACCGCGAGCGGTTCGAGGTGGGCCTCCATCCGGTCGGCGATCTTCAGGAGGATGTCGGAACGCTCCGTCACCGACGTGCGGCCCCAGCCCGGCGCGGCCGCGTGCGCCGCGTCCAGCGCCCGCTCCACGTCCTCGGCGGTGCCCCGCGCCACCTCGGTGAACGGCTGCCCGTTCACCGGCGACGGGTTCTCGAAGTACTGCCCCCGGGCCGGCGGCACGTACTCGCCGCCGATGAAGTGGTCGTAGCGCGCCTGGTAGGAGACGATCGCGCCCTCGGTGCCGGGCGCCGCGAAACGGGTCATGGTGGCCTGCCTCCTTGCAGATGCGCTGCCCTCCGTCGGGCAGCTCCCGGCGCGGAGGCTAGGGGAGCGGACGTTGCGAACACGTTGCGCGGCAGGTCAGCCGGCCGGCGCCGTGAGCTCCGCCTCCAGGGCCGCCAGCCGGGACCGCACGACCGCCGTCGGCCGCACCGCCGCCAGCGCTCGCCACACCTCGACGTCGTCCTCTCCCCACGGCGCATGCGCCCACTCCGCCAGCAGGTCCGGGTCCTGACACCCGATCAGCGCCGCCCGCAGCCCGTCCACCAGCCGCTGCCTGAGCCGTACGACCGCGGGTGCCTGCGAGCCCGGCAGCAACGGGCCGGTGTACGCCCCCACGGCGGCCGTCACCGCGCCGGCCTCCAGCCGCCGCTCCACCGCGGT
The DNA here is from genome assembly GCF_019510245.1 of Streptomyces sp. GTDB lineage: Bacteria > Actinomycetota > Actinomycetes > Streptomycetales > Streptomycetaceae > Streptomyces. The sequence goes on from NZ_JAEKKT010000155.1 coordinate 39,788, forward strand.
CGCGTCCGACTCGACCGGTGCGGTCAGCCGGTACGGCCGGGAGGCGAGCAGCCCGGGGCCCAGCAGCCGGCGCAGCCGGACGAGTTCCGCCCGCAGCGTCACCGGCGTCACCGACTCGTCCTCGTACAGCGCGTACAGCAGCTCGTCACCGGTCAGTCCCTCCGGGTGGCGGGACAGCAGCACCAGCAGCTCGCTGTGCCGGCGGCCGAGCCGGATCCGGCGGCCGTCCAGCCGGAGCTCGGCCTCGTCCCGGCCGAGCGCCGTCAGCGCGGGCGTTTCGTCGGCGGTCGCCGGCGGATCGAGCAGCGCCAGCTGCGACTCGGCGGCCCGCGCCACCGCCTGCACGAAACCCAGGCTGTGCGGGTGCGCCAGCCGGTCGCCGCCGGTGATGTCGACGGCACCCAGCACGCGCCCGGTGCGCGGATCGTGCACCGGCGCTGCCGCGCACGTCCACGGCTGCACCCGGCGGATGAAGTGCTCCGCCGCGAACACCTGCACCGGCCGGTCCACGGCCACCGCCGTCCCCGGCGCGTTGGTGCCGACCGCGCTCTCCGACCAGCGGGCGCCCGGCACGAAGTTCATCCGGTCCGCCCGGCGCCGGGTCGCCGGATGCCCCTCCACCCACAGCAGCCTGCCGTCCGCGTCGCACACCGCCAGCAGATGCTCGCCGTCCGCCGCGAACGTCCCCATCAGCTCCCGGAACAGCGGCATCACCCGGGCCAGCGGATGTTCCGCCCGGTACGCCCCGAGGTCATCGTCCGTCAGCTCCACGCGCGCCGCGCCGTCCGGCCCCACCCCGGCCCGCGCCGAACGCCGCCACGACTCGGCGACCACGGACCGCACCGGGCGCGGCACGGTGCCCGCCGTGGTGAACGTCTCGTGCGCCCGGCGCAGCAGCCGGACGCGCTCGGCAGGGTCGGCCCCGGGCTCCAGGGCCACCCACGGATCGGTCAACTCGGCCTCCCGACGGCGATGCGGCTGGGGACATCGTCACGCGGGGTGTTCGCGCCGACAACCGTTTCGACCGGCCTCCCTCCGGGGACCGGCCCCGCTGCCTCACTCCGGCTGTCCCACCAGTCTCATGTACCGGGCCCAGTCCCAGTGCCTGCCCGGATCGGTGTGGTCGGTCCCGGGCACCTCGACATGCCCGATGACGTGCTCCCGGTCCTTCGGGATGCCGTATCTCTCGCAGATCGACGCCGTCAGCCGCGCCGACTCCCTGTACAGGGCGTCGGTGAAGTACTCCGGCCGGTCCACCCAGCCCTCGTGCTCGATGCCGATGCTCCGCGTGTTGTAGTCCCAGTTCCCCGCGTGCCAGGCCACGTCCGTCTCCCGCACGCACTGCGCGACATGCCCGTCGGCCGAGCGCACCAGGTAGTGCGCGGAGACCCGTTTCCTCGGGTTCTGGAAGATGGAGAGCGTACCGGCGTACGCCTGCTGTGTGACATGGATGATCACCCGGTCGATCGCGTACTCGTCGGGGCGCAGGGCCGGTGTCCGGTTCTCGCTGCTCGCCGCCTGCCACTCGGCCGACGGATAGTCGACGACCCCGGTCTGCGCGCCCGCCCGGCCCGCGGGCAGCAGCGTGTACGGGACGGCGGCGAGAGCCGCGCCCTTCAGGAGCCGTCGCCTGCTGGGGAGCGGTCGTACCCGGTCCATGGATGGGGCGCCTTTCGGAAGCGTGCTCGAAGCACGGGGAGTCGAGGGTCGGTCAGCGGCCCAGGGACGCCGCCGTCTCGCGCAGTCGCGCATGCAGTCCGCGGTAAGTCTCGCGCGCGGGCAGCCACTCCTTGCGGAGCTTGGCCACACACGTGTAGTTGGTGTCGCACACGTTGGCCAACGGTGATTCCACCGTCTGGGTCGCGTACTGGTACGCGTCGAGTTCGCCGAACCCGTAGTCGCGCACCAGCCACTGCACCAGGTCGAGCTGCGATATCCGGAAGGCGTCCTCCAGCGGACGTGCCGAACCCGTCGAGACGATGTGCGTGTCCGACTCCAGCCGGGGCCACGGCGTCGCGATCCCCTTCAGCAGCTCGACGATCACCACGGTGTTCATCGCGCACTCCACCGCCACCCCGCAGGTCTCGCCCTCGCCCTGCCGGGCGTGCCCGTCGCCGAGGCTGAGCAGTGCGCCCGCCACGTTGACCCCGAGATAGCAGGTGACGCCCGCGCGCATCTCCGGCGTGTCCATGTTCCCGCCGTGCGCGTCCGGCACCAGGGCCGAACGGACCTCAAGATTCGCGGGGGCCACCCCGACCGTGCCGTGCATCGGGTCGAGCGGCAGCTCCAGCTCGATGCCGCCCTCGTGCGCCCGGAACAGGGCCGTGCGCCGGGCCCGGTCCAGCTGCCAGATCCAGACCGTCTCCGGCAGCGGCGGCTGCAGGGTGGCCGTGGTGTGCGTGGAGGTGAGCGCGCCGAACAGCGGCACCGTCGTCGACGCCGCCCAGTCCCGGGCCGGTTCGATCGACACGAAGTGCACGGCGACGGTGTCGCCCGGCTCCGCGCCCTCGATGTGGAAGGGGCCGGTCTGCGGGTTGAGGAACGGGAACTCGCAGACCTCGGACACCAGGTCCTTCTCGGACCGCACCCGTCCGGCGAAGCAGTCCTCCGTGTACAGGTCGAGGACCGTGCCGGGCGCGATCCGCGCCACCGGCGGCGCCCCGCCGAACGTCCAGGCGTAGTCGTCCGGTCCGGGACGGACGGTGAGGATACGGGGGTCGCTCATCGCGGTGGTGCTCCGTTCTGTGCGGCGACGGTGCCGGGGGTGTCCTCTTCGAGGTGGACCCGCGCGGTCTCGGCTATGCGCCCGGGGTGACGCCGGATCAGCACCAGGAGGACGACCACTCCGATCGCCATCCAGACCCCGACCACCGGACCGGCGTACGACACCGGGGCGGTCAGCTTCGTCACGAAGTCGAAGACGGGCAGGCCGGCCGCGGTGAGCAGGGCGGGGACGAAGGCCACGATGCCCAGCAGCGGGAGGAGCAGGTGCCGTACGGGCTTGAGGGAGGGACGGCCGCGGCGCAGGAAGTAGCCGGCGCAGGCGAGGTTGACGACGATGTAGACGCCGATGACGACCGTGACGATCACTGTGGCCAGCAGCAGGAACGCGGTCACCGGGTCGTAGCCGAAACCGAGCCCCAGCATCGCGCCGACCGCCACCACCGTCTGGACCGCGATGCCGGCGACGGGGGAGCGGTACCGGGGGTGGAGCGTGGCGAGCACGCGCGGGAGGACCCGGATGCGGGCCAGCGCGAAGGCCGTCCGCGTGGAGACGTTGGCGCAGGCGTTGGCGTTGGCGACGGTCGAATTCACGACCGCCAGGAACACGAGCACCCAGAACAGCCCGAAGGAGGCCCGGGCGACCCCCTCCCAGGACGCCTCGCCCGCCGCCCCGAAGGAGGCGAACCTGCCGGGGCCGAAGTACACGCTCATCGCATAGGTCGTCACCACGTAGAACAGGCCGATCCCCAGGGCCGCGCCGAGCACCGCGCGGCGCATCGTGCGGCGCGGGTCACGGGTCTCCTCGGCGAGCGGCGCGGCCGCTTCGAAGCCGGCGAACGCCAGCACGGTGTAGACGGAACCGGCGAAGACCCCGCTGACCCCTCCGTAGCCGTCCGCCGTGTGCGAAGTTCCGAACACGGAGAGGGTGTTGTGGCCACCGGCGCGGATGATCAGCCATCCTGCGAAGACGAGGAACACCGCGACCTCGAAGACCCCGAGGACGGTCCCGAAGCGGGCCGAGGCCCGCACGCCCAGGTATCCGGCGACGGCGACGACGGCGGCGCCGGCCAGCGCCCACGGCCACCACAGGCCGGCCGGGTAGGAGGCCCACTCGTCATGCAGGGTCCCCGCCGCGGTGAACCCGAGCTGGAGCAGCAGCAACGGCGGAACCAGCGCCTCCACGAACACGTAGCCCCAGCCGACCAGGAACCCCACGGCCGGATGCAGCCCTTGCGCCGCATAGGTGGCCACGGAGCCGGCCGCGGGCAACTCGCGCGCCAGCTCGGCCACGCACGACGCGGTGAACAGGCAGGCCACCAGAGCGATCACCACGGCCAGGGGCAGGCTGCCCCCGGCGAACGCCGCCCCCGCCGGAATGGACGCGGCGACGGCGGCGGCGGGCGCCATCGCCGTGACGCTCTGGAACAGCACCTCCCGCAACCCCACCGCGTCCCGCCGCAGGCCCGCGGCCGCCTCTCCCGACATACGTCCCCCTGACGTGCGTGTTCCCCTCGTTCCGGCGGATGCCTCGCGTGAATCACGGTACGGCGCTTGCGGGTTGGGCAGAAGGGCGCCTGGGGGTTCCGTGGACGGAGCGGCGACTGTGGACAACCGCGCCACCCGGACGGGCGATGGGGAGCGCGGGCCTCACCCGGGCTCGCCCTCCGCCGTCCCCACGGCATGGCGACCCGAACCACCGGGCGCGAAGGTGGAGACTTCCGGCCGTGACTCGGTCAGACCCGCTCGGCCACGGTCGCCGGATCGTCCAGGACGGCACGGATCACCGAGTGGGCCGCGCCCAGGAGGGGGCCCTCGGAGCCGAGGCGGGAGACGGAGACCGGCAGGGCAGGGCCCGTTGTACGGTCGGCGAGCTCCGCTTCCAGGGACGGCAGGAGCCAGGGGGCGAGGCCCGCCAGGGCGCCGCCCAGCACCACGGACTCGGGGTCGAGGAGGTTGACGGCGCCGGTCAGGGCGATGCCCAGGGCCGTACCGGCGTCCCGCAGGGCGCGGCGTACGCCCTCGTGGTCCGCGCCCGCCCGCTGCGCGAGCAGCCCCACCGCGTCCTCACGGGGTTCGAGGCCGGCCGCACGCAGCACCGCCTCCTCGCCGGCGTACTGCTCCAGGCACCCGCGCCCGCCACAGGCGCACCGCGGCCCGTCGGGGTGGACCGGCACGTGGCCGAGCTCGCCCGCGAAACCGCGTTTCCCGCGCAGCAGCTGTCCGTCCACCACGACGGCGGCGCCGATGCCGATCTCCGCCGACACGTGCAGGAAGTCGTTCGGCGTCGCGTCCCCGAGCCACAGTTCGGCCAGGGCGCCGAAGTTGGCCTCGTTGTCCACCGTCAGCGGGAGGCCGGCGGGCAGCAGGGCGGCCAGGTCGGTGCCGTGCCAGTCGAGGTTCGGGGCGTGGACGACCGTGTGTCCGTCGCGGGCCACGAGGCCGGGCACGGCGACCGCGAGACCGGCGGGCCACAGGCCGTCCCGTTCCGCGTCCGCCGCGACCCGCCGGACCAGTTCGGTCAGCTCCGCCAGCACGGGGCGCGGGTCCTGGCCCCGGTTCGCACCGTGCCGCACGGCACGCGCGCGTACCTCGCCGCGCAGGTCGACCGCGCACACGGCGAGATGGTCGACCCCGACCTCCGCCCCGAGACCGGCCGGTCCGTGCCCGCTCACCGCGAGTGCCGAGCCCGGCCGTCCGACGCGGTTGGGCCGCTCGGGACCCAGCTCCTCCAGCAGCCCCCAGCGGATCAGCTCGTCCACCAGGGTCGACACCGCCGCTCTGGTGAGGCCGATGCGTGAGGCGACCGCGGCCCGCGACAGCGAGCCCTCCGCACTGACGGCGTGCATCACGCGCGCGAGGTTGCGCCGGCGCATGCCCTGCTGGGTGTCCGGCAGGGCACGGCCGGTGGCCGTCGGACGGGCCTCGTGCAGCGGTGCGGTCATGCCTCCATCAATCCTCTGGGACTTTCTGAATCCTCTCGGCAGTCCTCTGCCGATCAGCGATTCTCCGGCGCCCGCTCCAGCAGCGGGGCCGCGTCGGAGAGTACCCCGGAGATCCTGGACAGCGTCGCGGAGTCCCGCTCCACCGCGTCCAGCACGGGCCCCGCGGCGGTGTTCCAGCGCCGCGCCACCGCCGCCGGGTCCTCACCGGTGAGCAGCCCGGCCGCCTGCGCGGCGGCGCCGAGGGCGACCAGCTCCTTGGCCTCGGGCACCTGCACCGGCCGTCCCGAGAGCCGCCGCACCGTCTCCTGCCAGGCCCGGCCCCGGGCGCCGCCGCCGATCAGCAGCAGCGGGCCGGTCCGGTCGGCGTCCTCGTCGAGGACCAGGTCCAGGGCGCCCAGCAGGGCGTGCACGGCGCCGTCGTAGGCGGCCTGGAGGAGCTGGCCCGCGGTGGTGTCATGGCGCAGTCCGTGCAGCAGGCCGGAGGCGTTCGGCAGGTTCGGGGTGCGCTCGCCGTCCAGGTACGGCAGCAGGGTCACCGAGGTGCCGGGCTCGACGGCCTCGCGGTCCAGGCCGAGAAGGGCCGCGACCCGGTCGACCGCGAGGGTGCAGTTCAGCGTGCAGGCGAGCGGCAGCCAGTCGCCGTGCGCGTCGGCGAAGCCCGCCACCGTGCCCGTGGGGTCGGCGGGGCGGTGCTTGGAGACGGCGTACACCGTGCCCGAGGTGCCCAGGCTCAGTACGGGGGTGCCCGGTCGCAGCCCGAGCCCCAGCGCGGCCGCCGCGTTGTCACCGGTGCCGGGCGCCACCAGGGTGCCCTTGGAGAACGGCAGGTCATGACTGTCCCGGACGGTGCCGGCGACCTCGCCAGGGCGGACCACCCGGGGCAGGAACGCCGGGTCCAGGCCCACATGGGCCAGGGTCTCCTCGTCGTACGCCTCGGTCGCCGACGCCCACCAGCCGGTGCCGGAGGCGTCGCCGCGGTCGGTCGTGCCCTGCCCGGTCAGCCGCTCCGTGAGGTAGTCGTGGGGGAGCCGTACGGCCCTGGTCGCGCGCACCGCCTCCGGTTCGTGCTCCGCGAGCCACGCCCACTTGGTGACCGTGAACGACGCGCCCGGCACACTCCCGGTGCGCTCCGCCCAGGCCTTCGGGCCGCCCAGCTCCTCGATCAGCCGCTGGGCCTGCGGCGCCGAACGGACGTCGTTCCAGAGCAGTGCGGGTCGTACCGGCTCGCCGCGTTCGTCCAGGGTGACCAGACCGTGCTGCTGCCCGCCGATCGACACGGCCGCCGCCTCGTGCGCGGCGTCCCCGCACTGGCGCAGCGCCTCGCACAGTGCGTCCCACCACTGGCGCGGATCACTCTCCCGGCCCGCTCCGGTGGTCACGGTGTGCGGTGCCTGGCCGCTCGCGACGACCTCGCCGGTGGACGCGTCGACGACCAGCGCCTTGGTGGACTGGGTGGACGTGTCCACGCCGACGACGAGCGGACCCTCGGCTGCTGACATCGAGCTCTCCCTTTTTCCGCGGCTCGCGGTTTACCTGACCTGCAGTTTTTCCGGTTCGTCGGGGTGTCGCGACCCGGTTTTCGTCCTTCGGGGACAGGGTGACCCTTCCCAGGGACGCGTTGGCATACTAATTTGTAAACCGCGATGACGAAATAGTCGGCACGACAGTCATCCATCAGTCATCCACCGCAGTCATCGAGCACAACCCCCGAGCAAGGAGCCGCGGCATGAGCTTCCAGCCCACCCCCGAGGACAGGTTCACCTTCGGCCTGTGGACCGTCGGCTGGCAGGGAAGGGACCCGTTCGGCGACGCCACCCGCGGCGCCCTCGACCCCGTCGAGACGGTCCAGCGCCTGTCCGAACTGGGCGCCCACGGTGTGACGTTCCACGACGACGACCTGATCCCCTTCGGGTCCTCGGACACCGAGCGCGAGTCGCACATCAAGCGCTTCCGGCAGGCCCTCGACGCCACCGGCATGAAGGTGCCGATGGCCACCACCAACCTCTTCACCCACCCGGTCTTCAAGGACGGCGCCTTCACCGCGAACGACCGTGACGTGCGCCGCTACGCGCTGCGCAAGACCATCCGCAACATCGACCTGGCCGTCGAGCTGGGCGCCGAGACGTACGTCGCCTGGGGCGGCCGCGAGGGCGCCGAGTCCGGCGCCGCCAAGGACGTCCGGGTCGCCCTCGACCGCATGAAGGAGGCCTTCGACCTCCTCGGCGAGTACGTCACCTCCCAGGGCTACGACCTGCGCTTCGCCATCGAGCCCAAGCCGAACGAGCCGCGCGGCGACATCCTGCTCCCCACCGTCGGCCACGCCCTCGCCTTCATCGAGCGCCTGGAGCGCCCCGAGCTGTACGGCGTGAACCCCGAGGTGGGCCACGAGCAGATGGCCGGCCTGAACTTCCCGCACGGCATCGCGCAGGCCCTGTGGGCGGGCAAGCTCTTCCACATCGACCTCAACGGCCAGTCCGGCATCAAGTACGACCAGGACCTGCGCTTCGGCGCCGGTGACCTGCGCGCCGCCTTCTGGCTGGTCGACCTCCTGGAGAGCGCCGGCTACGCGGGCCCGAAGCACTTCGACTTCAAGCCGCCGCGGACCGAGGACCTCGACGGCGTGTGGGCGTCGGCCGCCGGCTGCATGCGCAACTACCTGATCCTCAAGGAGCGCGCGGCCGCTTTCCGTGCGGACCCGGAGGTCCAGGAGGCCCTGCGCGCCTCCCGTCTGGACCAGCTGGCCCAGCCGACCGCCGCGGACGGCCTCCAGGCCCTCCTCGCCGACCGTACGGCCTTCGAGGAGTTCGACGTGGACGCGACGGCCGCACGCGGAATGGCTTTCGAGCGCCTCGACCAGCTGGCGATGGACCACCTGCTGGGCGCGCGGGGCTGAACACACACGCGCGCGCGTGAAGGCCGCTCCAGCGGTGACGCCCTCACGCGCGCGTGCCGTGCCCTGCCCCGATTCCGCATCCGCACGACCGGTTCGCACGGGGAATGCTCCGGAATCGTGCGGTCCATGGCATGAATCCGTGCCAACTCCCGCGCCGGGCTCGCGCGACGACCGGAACGCGGTGACTCTTGGCGGTATGGCCATGCCGCCCGTACCGCCACGACCGCCCGGCCCGCCACATGGCACTCCGCCGCCAGGCGGAGGCTACGACCCGTCTCCGTACGAGGGCTACGACCCGCCTTCGTCCGGAGGTTACGGCCCGCCTCCGCACGGGGGTTACGGCCCCTCTCCCCACGAAGGCTCCGCACCGCCCCCGCACGCCGGCTTCGGCGCCCCGCCCGGCGACCAGGAGCCGCCCACCGCCGTCGGGTGGATGCCACCACGCCCACCGGAGCCGCCGCGCCGGCGCAGGGGCCCTTTGTTCGCCGTGCTGGTCCTGCTGGTGGCCGCGGGGGCCGTCGCGGCCGTCGTCCTGATGGCGTCCGGCGGCGACGGCTCGACCGACGGGAAACCGGGCACGAGCAGCCCGAGCCACTCCGGTTCGCCCCGCCCTTCGCTCGGCCTCCCGACCGAGCTGCCCAGCAGCCTGCCGTCGGGCCTGCCGAGCGAACTCCCTTCGCAGTGGCCCTCGGAGCTGCCCAGCGAGCTGCCGAGCGGTCTGGACTCGCTGTTGCCTTCGCTGCTGGGGTAGCCAGCCGTCTCCGGACGTCCGGCGCGGCAGGCGACCGGTAGTGATCACGCTGAGAGCGCGGCTGCTTCACGATCTGTTCGAGTCGGTCCTCGGGGGCCAGTAGGGGTGGCTCGTCAGGGATGTCTCAGGGTCGTGGTCCGGAACCGCGGGAAGCGCGGACCCGTTCTCACATCAGAGAGCGGCAAGGGCCGCGAAGGAGGCGACGTTGATGTCGAAGAACGCGAAGATCGCCGCAGGAGGTGTGGCGGTCGGGCTCATCCTGCTGATATGGCTGCCCTGGTGGGTGACGTTCCTGATCGTGGTGGGCGTCCCGGTGGCCGCGTACCTCGCGCTCGACCCCTCGCAGCGGCGCAGGCTGCGCCGGGTCACGCGCAAGGAGATCGGCCACTGAGCCACCTGCCCGGGGCCGTGCCCCGCCCCTGACAGGCCTGCGGGGGGATACGGCCCGGGAGGCTCACAGAGGCCGTACGGCCATCTTGTCGAGGGCTTCCAGGAGGCCGGGGAGCTCGGGTCCCCGGCCGACCGGGAGGACCTCGCCGGGTTCCTCGTCGAGGAGCACGAAGGCGATGTCGTCGGTCCGGGCCACGAGCGACCAGCCGGGCCCGTCGGCGCGCAGGGTACGGGCGTCGCCCGGGGCGAACGAGGAGCGCACCCGGCCCAGCGGCGGAGGCGTGTCCACGTAGGCCCACGCCTCGGCCAGGACCCGCCGGACTCCGGCGTGCCCCTTCGGGGCCCTCGGGGCCGCCTCGTCGTCCTGCGGAGCCTCCTCGGGGGCTTCTGGGGCAGCCCCGGCCGCCGCCGGTGCCGGGAAGAAGTCGTCGCCGATCTGCTCCCGCCAGATCGCCCACTGGAGGGCGATCTCGTCGGCGCCCAGCCGCCGCTGCGCAGGACCCCAGACACTGGTGTCCGGCGGGGCCAGCGGCGTCTGGTCCGCCACCTCAGGGCCGGGGTCGTGCGGCGCGGGCACGTCGGGAGCCGCCACGGCGACCGCCAGCGGCCAGCCGGGCAGGGCGGCGACCACCGTGCGCTCGTCCGGCGACAGGTCGTACTCCATGCCGCAGTCCCAGGACGCGATCGCGACGGCGACCAGCGAGACGTCGTCGATCACGACCGTCCAGCGCGCTCCTTCGCCGTCCTGGCCGAGCACCAGACCGTACCCGTCGGCGCGCGGTGCCAGCTGCAGTGCCGCGCACGCCTCCGGATAGTCGTCGCCCAGCACACTCGGAAACTTCGCCGGCGTCAGCAGCACCGCCGTGAGCACGTACAGTGCCTCGTCCGCGGCGACGGCCTCCTCATCGGTCCCGGCCATCCCTGCCTCCCCAGTGGTTCGTCCAACGGCGCGCACCCTAGTGCGACGGGAAGGCCGTTGTCACGGCCGGCCTCCATACGAGCTGCAGGTTTCCACCGGGACGGGACGAAACGACCTCGCGGGCAGGGGAAACCTCGTGACCTCGGCGGTACCGAGGGTCAGGCCACCGGCAGCCCGAGGAGGTCGCGCGCCACCGCGGCCGGCGACTCCTCGCGCTCCCGGGCCAGGGCGACCACGGCCCGGCACGCCAGCTCGCTCACCCCGAAGGACAGCGCCTCCGGCGACACCCAGCCCGCCGCCTCCTCGATCCGGTCCTGGTCGTCCTCCGCGCGGGCCGTGACATAGGCGGCCGCGGCCTCGAACAAGTTGTGCGCGCGCTGCTCACGGCTCGCACGCCGTTCCGGCACCGTTCCGCCGTCGGCGCCACGCCGTCTGCCTGCGTACCTGCGGATCCGGTCGAACACGCGGGTCTCCTTCCCCTTGTCGGCCTTCGCCTGCGAACATCTGCCTTCCTCCGACGAACGTAAGGTTGAAGCTCCGGCAACAGAAGAGGGCCGCATGGCGCGGCGCGGTCACGGGGGCGGGCTCGGTGCCGTCGGCCGCGCCCGCCCCGGGGCGGACGCGGTGGCGGTGGCCGGGCTAGCGTCCGCGGACCGCCAGCGCCAGGAACCGGGCGTCCTCGTCCACGTACGACGTCATGCGCCAGCCCGAACCGGCCAGCAGCGGACCGAGGTTGCCCTCGGCGCGCAGGTCGTCCGGAGTGATCTGCCGTCCCTGGCGCGCCGCCAGGGCGGCCCGGCCGATCGGGTGGAACAGGGCGAGGGTGCCGCCGGGGCGGACCACGCGCGCCAACTCCCGCAGGTTCTCCGCCGGACGGGGCAGATGGGCGATCAGGCCCGCGGCGAACACGGCGTCGAGGGACCCCGACCGCAATGGCAGCGCGGCGACGTCGCCGAGCAGCAACTGCCCGTCAAGGTCCCGGCCGGCCAGCCGGGCGGCCTGGAGCATCGCCGGCGTGAGGTCCATCCCGAGGACCACGCCGGTGGGCCCCACGGCCCGGCGGAGCGGCGGGAGGGCGCGCCCGGTGCCGCACCCCGCGTCGAGGACCCGGTCACCCGCCCGCAGCCCCAGTTCGGTGACCGCGGCCGCGTACGCGGGACCGTCGTCGGGAAACCTGCTGTCCCAGTCCGCCGCCCGTGCGGCGAAGAACTCCCGGACGTGTGTGTGGTCATCGCTCATGGTCCGCATGATCCCTCACCGTCACGGAGGACGACCCTGCGCGCACGTTCGAGCGGGACGCGATCATTCCGGCACATCTCTGAGTCATATTGCAACACCTTTCGAAATGCGCCCCCTTTGTGCGCCCGTGCCCCCTAGCGTCCCTGGGCCATGGGACATCTGCACCACGCCACCTTCGGCTGGCTGACCCCCGTGCTGTCGTACGTCATGGCCTGCATAGGCGCCGCACTGGGGCTGCGCTGCACCGTCCGCGCGCTCGGCAGCACCGGCCGCTCGCGCCGCAACTGGCTGCTCACCGCGGCCTCCGCGCTCGGCACCGGCATCTGGACCATGCACTTCGTGGCCATGCTCGGCTTCAGCGTCAGCGGCACCGACATCCGCTACGACGTACCGCTGACCATCCTCAGCCTGCTCGTCGCCGTGGTCGTCGTCAGCGCCGGCGTCTTCGCCGTCGGCTACAGCCGCGACCGCAGCCGGGCACTCCTGCTCGGCGGACTCACCACCGGGCTGGGGGTGGCCAGCATGCACTACCTCGGCATGGCGGCCGTCCGCCTGCACGGCGCCGTGCGCTACGACCCGATGCTCGTCGGACTCTCCGTCCTGATCGCCGTGGTCGCCGCGACCGCGGCCCTGTGGGCGGCGCTCAACATCAGGTCGCCCGTCGCCGTCACCGTCGCCTCGCTGGTCATGGGAGCGGCCGTCAGCAGCATGCACTACACCGGCATGTTCGCGGTCAGCGTGCACGTCACGCCCTCCGGCAGCCCCCTGCCCGGGGCCACGGCGATGCAGTTCATCTTTACTGAGCGAGGAGGCCATGCGTACACCCCGTAGGACCCCGACAGCAGGTCCCGAGACACCGTCACCGCGGCCGGTGCGCGGCCGTCGCGCGCACGCCGGACCGCCCGCCGACGAACCGGTCGACGACCTCGTCGGCACCGCGGCGGACAACACGGCCACCCGGCCCGGCGGCTGGCGGATCCGCCCACGGACCGTGCGGGCCAAGGTCGTCTGCCTGCTCATGGTGCCGGTGATGTCCCTGCTCGCCCTCTGGGCGTACGCCACTGTCACCACGGCACAGGACGTCGCCCGGCTGCGCCAGTCCCAGCACGTCGACGCCGCGCTGCGCACCCCGGTCGCCACCGCCGTCGCCGCGCTCCAGGCCGAGCGGGCCGCCGCGGTCCGCTACGCGACCGACCCCGCCGCCGAACAGGCCGCGGAACTCCGGAGGCTGGGCACCGACACTGACCAGGCCGTCTCGGCACTACGGCTCGGCAAGGACAGCACCGTCGCAGACGGAGAGGAACTGCCCGAGGGCGTCGCCCAGCGCCTGAAGGCCTTCGTCACCGGCGCCGAGCAGCTGCGCACCCTGCGGCGCGCGGTGCAGAGCCGCGGCGCCGGCTGGGACGCGGCCTACCGGCAGTACACGCAGGCCATCTCCTCGGCCTTCGCCGTCGACGGCGCCCTCACCGGCGTCCAGGCCGACGACATGGGCTCCGACGCGCGCGTGCTGCTCGAGTTCTCCCGGGCGGGCGAGGCGCTGGCCCAGGAGGACGCGGTCCTCGGCGGTGCCCGGCTGGCCGACGGCCTCGACGGCGAGCGGCTGCGGCTGTTCACCGGCGCCGTGGACACCCGCCGGGTCCTCACGGACGCGGCCGTCGCCGACCTGCCCGCTGCCCAGCGCGCTGCCTGGCACCGGCTGGCCGGCGGCGACGACTACACCGCGCTGGGCGCCGCCGAGGACAGGATCCTCGCGAGCTCACCCGGAGCTAAGGCGGTCGGCGCGGCCCCCGAAGCCACCTGGAACACCGCGCACGCACGCGTGCAGAACGGCATGCGGAGCGTCCAGGCCGACACGGCACGCGCGGTGGCGGGCAGGGCCGATCCGTTCGCACGCGGCCTGATCACCCCGGCCGGCGCCGCCGTCCTGTTCGGACTGCTCGCCGTGGTCGCCTCGCTCGTCATCTCCGTACGCATCGGACGCGGCCTCGTCATCGAACTGGTGAGTCTGCGCAACAGCGCCCTGGAGATCGCCCGCCGCAAACTCCCTGAGGCGATGCGCAGACTGCGGGCCGGCGAGGAGATCGACGTCCGTGCCGAGGCGCCCCCCGGGCCGCCCGCGGAGGACGAGACCGGACAGGTCGCCGAGGCCCTCGGTACCGTGCACCGCGCCGCCCTGCGCGCCGCCGTGGAGCGCGCCGAACTCGCCAGCGGCATCTCGGGAGTGTTCGTCAATCTCGCCCGCCGCAGTCAGATCCTGGTCCATCGGCAGCTGAGCCTGCTGGACAGCATGGAACGCCGCTCCGACGACCCCAGCGAACTGAGCGACCTCTTCCGCCTCGACCACCTCACCACCCGCATGCGCCGCCACGCGGAGAGCCTGATCATCCTCTCCGGCGCCGCCCCGGGCCGGGCCTGGCGGATGCCCGTGTCCCTGACCAACGTCGTACGGGCCGCCGTGTCCGAGGTCGAGGACTACGCGCGCGTGGAGGTACGACAGCTCCCGGAGGCGGCCGTCGTCGGCGCGGCCGTCGCCGACCTCACGCATCTGCTCGCCGAGGTCGTGGAGAACGCCGCACAGTTCTCGCCGCCGCACACGCGCGTGCGCGTCACCGGAGAGCCCGTCGGCAACGGCTACGCCCTGGAGGTCGAGGACCGCGGGCTCGGCATGGGCCAGGAGACCCTCGCCGAGGCCAACCGGCGCATCGAGCAGTCCGAGGCCCTCGACCTGTTCGACAGCGACCGGCTCGGCCTCTTCGTGGTCAGCAGGCTCGCGGCCCGCCACGGCATCAAGGTGCATCTGCGCACGTCACCGTATGGCGGCACCACCGCGGTGGTCCTGCTGCCGAAGGCACTGCTGCACGGTGGCCCGGCGGAGCGTCCCGCCCGCCCGGCGGCCGACACCGAGCAGGCACCGGCACGCGCCTACGCGCGCGTGCCCGGCACCGCCGCCCTCCCGGAGCCCGCCCCCGCCGGCCGGCCGGCCCTCGCCGCCACCCACACCTCACCGCGCCCCGCGCCCGAACCGCCGCCCCCCGGAGTCACCACCTTGAGGCCGCACCGCCCACCGCAGGACTCCGATCACTCCGATCACTCCGAAGACGGCCTGCCACGCCGGGTGCGGCAGGCGAGCCTCGCCCCCCAACTGCGCGATCCCCGCACCGAGGAGCCCGTGCCCGTGCGCGGCCGGGACGAGCGCACCCCCGAACTCGTCCGCGACCGCATGGCCGCCTACCGCGACGGCTGGGCGCGCGGCGGCGGCAGACGACCCGGCCGCGGAGCCGCCCCGGAACCCGAATCGGGCACCGACCGCACCGAAGGAGACCGCTCATGATCCAGGACCCGAGCACGAGGGCAGACCGGCGCTCCGGCGAACTCGACTGGCTGCTGGACGACCTGGTGCTGCGCGTCACCGAGGTACGGCACGCCGTCGTACTCTCCAACGACGGCCTCGCCGTCGGCGCGTCGACCGGCCTCAAACGCGAGGACGCCGAGCACCTCGCCGCCGTGGCTTCCGGTTTCAACAGCCTCGCCAAGGGCGCCGGACGGCACTTCGGGGCGGGTGGGGTGCGCCAGACCATGGTCGAGATGGACGACGCCTTCCTCTTCGTGGCCGCCGCGGGCGACGGCTCCTGCCTCGCCCTGCTCACCGACGTGAGCGCCGACATCGGCCTGGTCGCGTACGAGATGGCCCGCCTGGTCAAGCGCGTCGGCGAGCACCTGTACACCGCGCCGCGCGTCGCCGCCAGGCCGCCCGCCGCCGGCTGAGCCGGAAGACCGCCACCGATGACCGAGTACATGACCGGCACCCCGCCCGAGCCGGGCAGCCAGTGGTACGACAGCGAGGCCGGGCCCCTGGTCCGCCCCTACGCCATGACCGGCGGCCGCACCGAACCCGGCCCCACCGGCGTCAAGTTCGACCTCATCGCCCTGGTCACGCTCGACCCGGGCAGGTCCGGCGCCGACGACGAGACGCCACTGGGCCCCGAACACCGTGCGCTGGTCGACCTGTGCCGACTGGAGACACAGTCCGTCGCCGAACTCGCCGCCGGCGCCGACCTCCCCGTCGGCGTGGTCCGGGTGCTCCTCGGCGACCTGCTGGAACTGGGCCGCGTCATCGTGAGCCGTCCGGTGCCACCGGCCCAGCTGCCCGACGAGCGGATTCTGCGCGAGGTCATCAAGGGATTGCGGGCACTGTAGATGAGCATCCGGAACCAACCGGGCCCGAGCCGGTCAGAACAGACGGGTTCCGGTCCAACGGCCCGCGACGGGGCCGCAGTTGTCATGATGCTGACTTCGCGTCGTCCGGTGCCGCTCCGCCGGTGTCCCGACGTTTGCCGCAGCAGGTCCTCCAGGCACTCCCGCAGGCCCTCCCGAGAGAAGTGATCATGGTCTCCGAGCACTCCGAGCCGACCACCGACGACACGTCGGCCATGGCGCTCAAGATATTGGTCGCCGGCGGCTTCGGCGTCGGGAAGACGACCCTGGTCGGCGCCGTCAGCGAGATCCGGCCGTTGCGCACCGAGGAGATGCTCAGCGAAGCGGGCCAGCTGGTGGACGACACGGACGGCGTCGACCAGAAGGTCACCACCACCGTGGCCATGGACTTCGGACGCATCACCATCCGCTCCGGACTCTCCCTGTACCTCTTCGGCACCCCGGGCCAGGACCGCTTCTGGTTCCTCTGGGACGAACTGTCGCAAGGAGCACTCGGAGCCGTCGTCCTCGCCGACACCCGCCGCCTGGAGGACTGCTTCCCGGCGGTCGACTACTTCGAGCACCGGCACATCCCGTTCGTCGTCGCCGTCAACTGCTTCGCCGGCGCCCGCTCCTACGGCGCCGACGACGTCTCCCGCGCCCTCGACCTGGACCAGGGCACGCCGGTGGTCCTGTGCGACGCCCGCGACCGGGACTCCGGCAAGGAGGTGCTGATCCGGCTCGTCGAGTACGCCGGGCGGATGCACACCGCCCGGCTCCTCGACTCGGTGGGCTGAGCCTCAGCCCGTCAGGTCCTTGAGCGCCACCACCTTTTCGACGGTGACCCGGACCAGCAGCTCGCCCGGGACGCCGTTGCGGGCGCCGAACTCCTCCGCGCGCTCCGCTCCCATGTAACGGGCCGCGATCCGGGTGGCCGAATCGCGTAGTTCGCCCAGGTCCTCCGACAGCCGGGCGCGCCCGTTCAGCACCACGAAGTGGAAAGGGGGCCGGTCGTCGTCCACACAGAGGGCGACACGCCCGTCACGGGCGATATTGCGCCCTTTCACGGTGTCCTTGCCGGTGTTGAAGACCAGCTCGTCACCGTCGAGCAGGAACCAGATGGGGGCCACGTGTGGGCTGCCGTCTGCGTTGACGGTGGACAGTTTGCCGGTGCGGGTGCCGTGCGAGACGAACGCCCGCCATTCCTCGTCGGTCATCTTCTCTGCCATGTCCCCATCCTCCTTGCCCGGACGCCGGTGGTGGGGAAGGCTGGCGGGGAGATCCTCCAGCCAGGGGGAGACCGCACACGGGGAGACGCTACGACATGGCGCAGAACCAGGGACTCGGCTGGCTGCTCGACGACCTGACCGAGCGCGTGGAGCACGTACGGCACGCGCTGGTCCTGTCCAACGACGGGCTGGTCACGGGAGCGAGTACCGGCCTTCGCCGGGAGGACGCGGAGCATCTGGCCGCCGTCGCCTCCGGGTTGCACAGCCTCGCCAAGGGCTCCGGACGGCACTTCGGGGCGGGCCAGGTCCGCCAGACGATGATCGAGTACGACGAGGCGGTCCTGTTCGTCACGGCGGCCGGAACCGGCAGCTGCCTGTGCGTGCTCAGCGGTGCCGAGGCCGACATCGGTCAGATCGCCTACGAGATGACCCTGCTGGTCAACCGCGTCGGCGAGCACCTCGCAGTGGACGCCCGGCAACCGGAGCGCTCCTCCGCGATGGACCTCTGACCAGCGAATTCACCCCCACCGTTGAGTTATCCACAGGCCCGCCACGGGTCTCGCCGGACCGGCTACGGTTTTTTGCACGGCGAGCGCATCCGGCGCGAGCCACCCGCTCCACGGGGGAGAACGACCATGTCCGGCACCACCCTTGCCCACAACCGCCCGCTCACCTGCGCACCGAGCCGCGCCGCCCGCGAACTGGGCCTCAAGCGGGGCGAGTTCGACCTCGCGGTACACCTCGGACGAATCCGTACCGTGCCCGACGAGGGAGGCGGCGGAGGCCGCCGTGTACCACGGAGCGAGATCGACCGGCTCCGGAGCCGATCCGAATCCCTCGGTGAGAGCGTGCAGGTCGTGGGGACGACCGAGGCCGCGGCCCTGATGGGCATCCCGGCGGGCAGGTTCACCCGCGTCGCGAGGCTCGGCCTGGTGACTCCGGTGAAGTGGTACCCCAATCGCTACCGCGCCGTGGTCTGGCTCTACCTGGCGGAGGAGCTGCGGCGGTTCGCGGCCGACGAGAAGAACGCGCGGCTGCTCACCGGCCGTACGCCCACCGACCTGAGCGACCGGCTGAAGGCCGGCACGGACCAGCGGGCCCGGAACTGGCGCGGACGCCACTGCGGTTTCCTGCTCAGGCAGGCGGACGGACCGTGGGAGCGGGCCGGGGTGGTGGCCGGCTTCCTGGACCCCGGCGAGATCGACGACGTGCTCACCGACCCGCGCGAGCGCGCCCACGTGACGTCCCTGAGGCCGGCCCCGCCCGCCCACGGCGCACCGGGTTCGCCGACCGCGCAGCTCGCCGAGGACCTCATGACGGCGGCCGACCCGGACGAGATCGAGTGGTTCCGGCACGACCTGGCACGGGAGGCGGCCCAGGCTCGCGCACACCGGCCGGCGCCTGGCCCCGCCGTACCCTCCCGGCACCCCGCGCCCGACCGGCCGGCGCACGCCCGAGGCCTGCGGGGCTGGCTGCTCCGCAGAAGTCCCCGGCCCGCCCACTGAGCGGCGGCCCGGCCCGCGCCGACGCCGGCATCGACTTCCCCTAGATGTGCTGTCCGGACAGGTTGGTGACGCGGCTGGCTGGGGTGTGGCCGCTGATTCCGGTGTGGGGTCGGTGGTAGTTGTACCAGTCCAGCCAGTCGGGGAACGCGGCCTGTCGTTCGCGGTCTGAGGTGTAGGG
>NZ_JAEKKT010000357.1 GCF_019510245.1 Streptomyces sp.
CTGGGCTGGCCCGGCAGCTCACTGACGATCAAGACCCTCGGCTCGGACCGGATCAACCTCTCGTCGCTGACCTCGGTCAAGCTCCTCGGTTCCACCGCCGGCACCTACATCGACCTGCCCACGCCCACCCAGAACGACTCCGGCCTCACCGTCGCCCTGCCGTCCTCGGCGCCCTACAGCGCCAACGCCTACGTGCTGAAGCTCGCCTTCTCCGGCCCGGTCCCCGGTCTGCGGCCGCTCGCCGGCGCCGTCGTCTTCACGGACGTCGGCTACACCGGCAAGGCCGCCGTGCTCACCGTCGGCGACCACACCGCGGCGGACCTGAGCGCCGCCGGGGTGGGGCCCGGCACCCTCTCCTCCCTCCGGCCGGCCCCCGGCTACCAGCTGATCGGCTACTCCGGCGACGACTTCACCGGAACCTCGTGGACGTTCACGGCCGACAACCCCGACCTCAGGGTCACCGGCAACAACGACCGGATCACCTCCGTGAGGGTCCAGTTCAACCCGGCGACATACTTCCGGATCGTCAACGCCACCGACGGTCTCGCGCTGGACAGCGGCGGCGACGTCGCCTCCGGCTCCAACCTCAAGCAGTGGACGTGGGACGGCAGTTCGAACCTGCAGTGGCATGCGGAGGCTGTCGGAGACGGCTACTACAGGCTGGTCAACCGCACGAACGGCATGGTCGCCGACGGATGGGGCGCCACCGAGGACGGCTCCCCGGCCCGGCAGGCTCCCTGGAACGGCGGCACCAACCAGCAGTGGACGATCACCCACCGGGGCGGCGACCGCTACTCGATCGCCAACCGCACCACCGGCCTGGTCCTCGACGGCGGCGGCAACGTCGCCTCGGGCTCCGTGACCAAGCAGTGGACCTATGACAGCAGCGCCAACCTGCTGTGGACGTTCACGGCCGTGTAGCCGCCCTCTGCGGTCGGTTCCGTCAACTCCCCGATACGGCACAGGTGTTGCCGTTGAGCGTATAGGAGCCCGGCGCGGCCGTGTCACCGGCGTGGACGGCCTGGAAGCCGATGCCGACGGACGCGCCCGGCGCGATGGTGGCGTTGTGGGAGAGGTGCCTGGCCGTGACCTGGCCGGAGGCGGGTGAGTAGTCCGCGTTCCAGCCGGAGGTGATGGCCTGGCCGCCGGGCAGGGTGAAGACCAGGGACCAGCCGTCGATCGCGGTGGTGCCGGTGTTGGTGATGGTGATGTTCGAGGTCAGGCCGCTGTTCCACGCGCTGACGGTGTCGGTGACCCGGCAGGTGGCGGTGCCCGGTGACGGGTCGGAGGTCTGGAACTGCGTGAAGAACTTCCACACCTCTCCCGGCACCCAGTGCGTCAGGCTGCCCTGGGCGGGTTCGGGCGGGTTCTGGGGGGTGCAGCCGTTGTTCCTGACGAACGTGTCCCGCATCGCCCGTCCGCCGGAGATGGCGAGGACGTTGTCCCTGAGGCCGTGAACTCCGAGGTAGGCGATGGGCTGGGTTCCGCCGCTGCATCCGCTGAGCTGCCCGCCGCTCTGCACCGCGACCGCGCGGAAGACCGTCGCGCGGGCGCATGCGAGGGCGTACGACATGGCGGCGCCGTAGCTGAAGCCGAGGGCGAAGCGCTGGGTGGTGTCGACGCACAGGTCCGCCTCGATCCGCCGGAGGATGTCGTCGACGAAGGCGACGTCCTCTCCGCCGGAGTTGGCCCAGCCGTTGTTGAGGCCTTGTGGTGCCACGAAGACGGCGCTGTTGTTCGCCAGTCGCTGCAGCCCGTAGTAGGCCCAGGTGCCCGTTTCCACCGTGCGGCCGGTGGCGACGTCGGTGGAGGTGCCGCCCAGCCAGTGGAATCCGAGGACCAGCCGGTAGGCGTGATCGCGGTCGTAGCCGTCCGGGACCTTCAGGATGAAACTGCGGTTCTTGCCGCCGCTCTGGATCGTGTACGTACCGCTGGTCAGCGTGGGGGCCTTGCCGCATCCCGCGGTCGGGGCGGCTGTTGCGGAGGCGGTGAGCGTGGCGTTCCCGCCACGGCCGGCGGCCAGTGCCGAGCCTCCCGTGGCCAGCACGAGCAGCACCGCCACAACGGCGTGCCATAAGCGGAACCGTGCGCTTGTCATCGTGCGACTCCCCTTGTCCGGTCGGTGCTTTCCTGGTGGTGGAACAGGAGCGCGACGTCCCTTCACGCGCGGGTCCACTTCTGGCCGGCCTGCCCGGTGCAGGTCCACAGGACCAGCGGCGTTCCGTTGGCGGTGCCTGACTGGTCGGCGTCGAGGCACAGCCCGGCGTGGACGTTGCGGACCGTCCCGTCGGAGCCGATGGTCCACTTCTGGTTGTCCTGGCCGTTGCAGGGCCAGGTGATGACACGGGTGCCGTTGGAGGTGCCCTGGTCGTAGGCGTCCAGGCACTTGTCGCCGTAGACACGGATCTCGCCGCCGGCCCATGTGGTCCACAGCTGGTTGGCGGCCGTGTGGCAGTCCCAGAGCAGTGCGGTGGCTCCGGCCGCGGTGGAGGCGTTGTCCACGTCCAGGCAACGGGCGGAGGCGTTGCCGCGCAGTCGCGAGGTGGTGGCGGCCACCGGGCTGCCACCGGTCACCCGGAACACGGCCACGCCGTGCGCGGGGACGCTCGCCGAGATCTGCCCGGACGTGCCGGCGGTACCGCCGGTCCACAGGTCCGTCAGGGTGAACGACCCGCCGGACAGGCCGACTTGCGCGGCCGTGGTGGTGAGGGTCGCGGTGCCGCCTCCCCGGTTGAACAGGCCCACGGCGACCGAGCCGTCGGACAGGGGCTTGGCGAACACCTCGGTGCTGCCGTCGTCGCGCACCCTGCGCCCGCCGGCGCCCAGCGGATCCTGGTTCACCGCCAGCAGCCGCGGGTTGCGCAGGATGGCGCTCACGTCGGCGGACATGGTGCGGATGTCGTTGCCGGCCATGAGCGGTGCGGCCAGCAGCGCCCACAGGGCGAAGTGGGAGCGGGACTCGGTGAGCGACAGGCCGGGGCGGCCCACGACCAGCATGTCGGGGTCGTTCCAGTGTCCCGGGCCCGACTGGGCCGCCAACGGCGCGGTGATGTCCAGGACGTTGCCGACGCCCATCGGGTAGCTGTTGCTGTTGCCGTTCTGCCAGATGTCGAGCAGGTCCTCGGTCGTCCGCCACAGGTCGGCGACCTCTCCCCAGTTGTACGTGGCGCCGGTGATGGCGTGGAAGCTGTTGGGGTTGATGCTGTAGACGATCGGCCGTCCGGTGGCTCGCAGGGCGTCACGCATCAGCGAGAAGCGCGCGACCTGCTCGTCGCGGGTGCCGCTGGAGGAGCACCAGTCGTACTTGAGGTAGTCGACGCCCCACGAGGCGAACGTCGCGGCGTCCTGGGCCTCGTGCCCCCTGCTGCCCGTCGATCCCGGATAGGCGCCGCTGGTCTGTGCGCAGGTGCGTTCTCCCGGCACCTGGTAGATGCCGAACTTCAGGCCCTTGCCGTGGATGTAGTCCCCGAGCGCCTTCATCCCGCTCGGGAACTTGGCCGGACTGGCCCGCAGGTTGCCTGCCGCGTCACGCTGCGGGTCGAACCAGCAGTCGTCGACCACCACGTACCGGTAACCGGCGTCCCGCATGCCCGAGGAGACCATCGCGTCGGCGGCCTGGCGGACCTGTGCCTCGGTGATCCCGCACCCGAAGCTGTTCCAGCTGTTCCAGCCCAGGGGCGGGGTGAGTGCGGGGCTGCCGGGAGCGGCCGAAGCGGTGGAGTGGGCGGAAGCCGTCAGGGACGCGGTGACGGCCAGCGCGGTGGCCGCGAGGACGCGGAGCAGTCGTCTGCCTGAGGGTCGGGGCACCGGTGACTCCTTTCAAGACAGTGGATGAAACCACGCTGACTGGTCCCATATCAGGTACATGACATCCGTCTGCAGTTCGAAATTTCGGTCGAGTTTCGGATCGTCGGCTGTACGGATGCTAGGGAGGATCCAGTACATGTCAACACCTGACGGGCGGCCTCCCGTTCACTTCGGCGCACCCGGAGGGCCCAGATCATCGAAACCTTTCGGCGCCAACAGCGAATCGTGCGAGAGGCATTGACGGGATGTGTCAGGCGCATATCATCCTGGTTGCTCGACGCGTCAGTCGACGTTCGCACTCTCGAACGAGCAGGACAGCCTCGCCCCCACAGCGCTCCCTCGCAGAGAGAACGACACATGGATATGTCATGTCCTCGCCAATTCATGGATCGCCGCCAGGCACTGACCGCCACCGGCGGCCTGGTCGCCGGTGGCTTCCTGTCTCTGGTGGGACCCTCCCCCATCGCCGCTTCCGCGGCCCCCGCGCAGTACACGAACCCGGTGATCTGGCAGGACTTCGCGGACATCGACGTCATCCGCGTCGGCGGCACCTACTACGCCTCTGCCTCGACGATGCACTACTCACCGGGCGCACCCGTCCTGCGTTCGTACGACCTCGTGAACTGGGAGATCGCCGGTCATTCTGTGCCCGTCCTGGACTTCGGCGCCAAGTACGACCTGAACGGCGCCCGCGGCTACGTCAGAGGGATCTGGGCGTCCTCACTGGCCTACCGTCCGAGCAAGAGGACGTTCTACTGGCTCGGCCAGATCGACTTCGCCAGGACATACGTCTACACCGCCACCGCCGCCGAGGGGCCGTGGAGCAGACTGACGACGATCAGCACCCCGTACTACGACGCGGGGCTGCTCGTCGACACCGACGACACCCTGTACGTGGCGTACGGCAACACCACCATCAGCGTGGCCCAGCTCTCGCCCGACGGCCGCAACCAGGTCCGCACCCAGCAGGTGTTCACCACACCGTCGAGTGTCGGCACCCTTGAGGGCTCACGCTTCTACAAGATCAACGGGCAGTACTACATCTTCCTGACCCGCCCTGCCAACGGCCAGTACATCTTGAAATCGTCGGGCGGCCCCTTCGGTCCGTACACGATGCGACAGGTCCTCCTCGACCTGCGCGGGCCGATCTCCGGCGGCGGTGTCCCGCACCAGGGCGGGCTGGTGCAGACCCAGGGTGGCGCCTGGTACTACATGGCCTTCGTGGACGCCTATCCCGGCGGCCGGGTACCGGTCCTCGCACCGGTCGGCTGGACCTCGGACGGCTGGCCCGTGGTCCAACTGGTGAACGGCGCCTGGGGCGCGTCGTATCCCCGCCCCGCCGTGCCCACCCCGCCCCGCCAGGTCACCCCCATGACCGGCGTGGACACCTTCGACCACACGGCCCTCAATCCGAGGTGGGAGTGGAACCACAACCCGGACAACACCAAGTGGTCGGCCGGCAACGGCCTGACCCTGCGGACCGCGACCGTCACCAACGACCTGTACTGGGCCCGCAACACGCTCACCCACCGCATCCAGGGCCCCACCTCCACCGCCACGGTCCGGATCGACCACTCGGCGATGCGCGACGGCGACCGGGCAGGACTCGCGCTGCTGCGTGACTCCTCCGCGTGGATCGGCCTCAGGCGCGACGGCGGGACGACCCGGGTGGCGATGGTCAACGGGCTCACCATGGACGGCAGTTGGAACACCACCGGCACCGGCTCCGAACTCGCGAGCGCGCCGCTGTCCCAGGGCGTCATCTGGCTGCGGGCGAGCGCGGACATCCGCCCGGGCGCGGCTCGGGCCCCCCTTGTCCCTGGGAAACGACTGGCGTTTCTTCATGGGCCACCGATTCGCCCTCTTCAACCACGCCACCCAGGCACTCGGCGGTGCGGTCCGCGTCCTGCGGTTCGAACTGTCGACGCCCTGATCCCATCCCTCCGATCGCACGGCGCAACCCCCCACCCGACCGTACGAGGAGAACCATGAACCCGCTGAAGCGGCTCGGCCGTCGTCGAGCCTCGGTGTTATCCCTGCTGGCCGTGGCCGCCCTGGTCACCCCCGGCGCCGCGAGCGCCGCGCCCGACGACGTCCGCGCCTCCACGCTGGGCGCCCAGGCGGCCCAGTCCGGACGGTACTTCGGTGCCGCCGTGGCCGCCGGACGGCTCGGCGACGGCACGTACACCGGGATCCTGGACCGTGAGTTCAACTCGGTCACGCCCGAGAACGAGATGAAGTGGGACACGGTCGAGCGCTCCCGCGGCTCGTTCAACTTCGGCCCCGGCGACCAGATCGCCAACCGGGCCGCGGCGCACGGGCAGCGCCTGCGCGGACACACTCTGGTCTGGCACCAGCAACTGCCCAGCTGGGTCAGCTCCATCAGGGACGCCAACACCCTGCGCAGCGTGATGAACAACCACATCACCCAGGTGGCGAACCACTACCGGGGCAAGGTCTACGCCTGGGACGTGGTCAACGAGGCCTTCGCCGACGGGGGCAGCGGCCAGATGCGCAGCTCGGTCTTCCGGGACGTACTCGGCACCGGCTTCGTCGAGGAGGCCTTCCGCACCGCGCGGTCGGCGGACCCGTCGGCCAAGCTCTGCTACAACGACTACAACATCGAGAACTGGAGCGACGCCAAGACCCAGGGCGTCTACCGCATGGTGCGCGACTTCAAGGCGCGCGGCGTGCCCATCGACTGTGTCGGCCTCCAGTCCCACTTCGGGGCGGGCGGACCACCGGCCGGCTTCCAGACCACCCTGTCCAACTTCGCCGCGCTCGGCGTGGACGTCCAGATCACCGAACTGGACATCGCGCAGGCGCCGACAGCCGCGTACGCGAACACGATGCGGGCCTGCATGAACGTGGCGCGCTGCACCGGCATCACCGTCTGGGGCATCCGCGACAGCGACTCCTGGCGCAGCGGCGAGAACCCACTGCTCTTCGACCGCAACGGCAACAAGAAGCCCGCCTACCAGTCGACGCTCACGGCGTTGGGCGGCAGCGCCGCGGCACCGCGGACGGGCTCCCGTACACCCCGGTCCGCCGCGGCACTCCCCTCGTCCTTCCGCTGGAGTTCGAGCGGCCCGCTGATCGCGCCGAAGCCGGACTCCACGCACAACATCGCGGGGATCAAGGACCCGTCGGTCGTCTACTACAACGGCAAGTACCACGTGTTCGCGAGCACCGCGAGCTCGGCCGGGTACAACCTGGTGTACCTGAGCTTCTCCGACTGGTCCCAGGCGGGCTCGGCCACGCACCACTACCTGGACCGCACCGCCATCGGCGCCGGGTACCGGGCCGCGCCCCAGGTCTTCTACAACACACAGCAGCGCCTGTGGTACCTCGTCTACCAGACCGGCAACGCCTCGTACTCGACGAACCCCGACATCAGCAACCCCAACGGGTGGAGCGCACCGCGCAACTTCTACTCGTCGATGCCGGACATCATCAGGCAGAACATCGGCAACGGCTACTGGGTCGACATGTGGGTGATCTGCGACAGCGCCAACTGCTACCTGTTCTCCTCCGACGACAACGGCCACCTCTACCGCTCCCAGACCACTGCCGGACAGTTCCCGAACGGGTTCACCAACACCGTCATCGCGGCGCAGGACTCCAAGTACGCCCTGTTCGAGGCGAGCAACGTGTACAAGGTGCAGGGCAGCAACCAATACCTGCTCCTCGTCGAGGCCATCGGCTCGGACGGCCGGCGCTACTTCCGCTCCTGGACCGCGAGCAGCCTCGCCGGCTCCTGGTCACCCCTGGCCGCGTCCGAGAGCAACCCGTTCGCGAAGTCGGGCAACGTGACGTTCCCCGCCGGTGGCTGGACCCGGGACATCAGTCACGGTGAGATGATCCGCGCGGGCTACGACCAGACGCTCACCATCCCGGCCTGCAAGCTCCAGTACCTGTACCAGGGGAAGGACCCCAACGCCGGCGGCGACTACAACAACCTGCCGTGGCGGCTGGGCCTGCTCACCCAGAGCAACTCGACCTGCTGACAGTGGGGGCCCGCACGGTGTGCGGGGCCCATCGGGGTGAGGCGCGGTACGGGTCGTGGCCCCGCACGTCGATTCAGTGGCCCCGTCCCCGGAGCCTGCCGAGCAGCTGCCGGGCCTGGGCTCGGCGACGCGGATCGGCCGAGGCACGGCGCACCTGCTCGGCGGCACGTCGCCCCTGCGGGCTCCTGCTGAACTGCTTGATCTTCTCCAACATGCCAGGCACGACTGTCCTCCTGAGAAGGTCGACGACAACTCCTGCACGACAAGGCCTTCGTACAGACGCGGTTACCCCGCACCCGCCGTCCCACCCCTGTCGCCGCCCCGTGCGAAACGGCTCCGGCACGACAGGCGCCACGCCGAGAGGGGCCGGCTGCTCCCGCAGGAGGAGACCGGCCCCTGCGTCGAGCGGACGGGATCAGCTCAGGCCGAGGTCCGACAGGGCGGTCGTCCAGTCCGTGACGATCGCGTCCTGTGCGTCGGCGAGGGTGACAGTGCCGGCGCAGACGGCCTTCTTGAGCTTGTTCTCGACGGTGTCCTTGTTGGCGGCGGTCTTGGTGCCGTACTCCGGCTCGGGCCAGAGGTTCAGCGCGCTCTTGGGAGAACCGCCGAGTTCCAGGGGGACGAAGTGGTCCTCCTCGTAGTCCGAGGTGCTGGTGTCCGTGTAGCCGTACTCGACGATCTGTGTCTTCTTCAGCGCGGTGGTGTAGGAGCTGGACGGCCGGACGGTCGCGGTCCACCCGGAGACGCAGATGGTGGAGCCGATGGTGGACTGGGTGACGTCCGGGTTGAAGTCGCCGGGCTGGCAACTCGGGTCGGGCAGGGGGAGGTAGTCCTGGCTGCAGCTCTGGGCGTGCGCGGTGCCGGCTGCGACCGTGAGTCCGGCGGCGGCGAGGGCCAGGGAGGAGAGGGCGGTGACCAGGGAGCGGGATATTCGGGGCATGGGGGGGGTCTCCCGGAGGGGTGCCCGGCAGGAGTTCCGGGCGGTCGTGAGCATGACAGCATCCGAGTCGTCTATGCGGGTAGACCCTTTTGCCGGTCACGGAGAACCCTTTCTTGAATGTTTGATTACGACGGGACTGACGGAGAGCAAGTCATGGCCAGGACTTGGTTGTCGGGCCTCGCAGGAGGACCTGTTCGCGAGGAACGCTCAGGGCTCGTCCGTCACGGCGGCGGTGAAACGCGCGGCGAGTGCCTGCACCGCCGCGCGCAGTTCCTGCCCGCCCTCGACACGGAAGGCGAGCGGCAGCTGAGCCAGCCACTCCTGCGCGTACATCGTCGGGTTCCTCGTGCTGCCGACGAGCACGCACCCGTCTCCCGACGGTTCGAGCCGTCCCATCGGCGGGCGGATCGACGGCAGCACCTCGGCCATCGGGGCGTCGAACGCCACCCGCGTGGGAAACTCCCACCCCTTGCCCAGGTTCTCCTCCAGCGCCGCCACCGGGTCGAGGCCGTCGGGCACCTCGAAACCGTGGGTGGTTTCCCGGACCGCGCGTACCCGGTCGATCCGGTAGGTGCGGATCGCGTCCGCGCGGTGGGAGTGGCACAGGAGGTACCAGCGGCCGTAGCGGACGACGACCGCCAAGGGGTCCACCTCGGCCTCCCACTCGTTGCCGGACTCGCTGCGGTAGGTGACCAGCA
>NZ_JAEKKT010000358.1 GCF_019510245.1 Streptomyces sp.
TGTGGGTCGCCGTGCCGAAGAACTCCAGGCTCTCCAGCTCCCCGCGGGAGGGCGTGTCGGTGACGTCCACCACCACATCGGCGCCGCGCATGGCCTCGTCGAGGCCCTTGCCGGTCGTGACGTCGACGCCCTCACCGCGTGACAGGCGCACGACCTCCACACCGTGGTTCCGAAGTCTGGCGACCGTCCTGGAACCGATCAGACCGGTGGCTCCTGCTACAACGACTCGCATTCCCGGGCCCCTTTCCGTCGAGGGGTCGGTGACCCCGCTGATGCCTTCGTGAGGCGGCGGTGATGTCGGTCCCTCACAACATCTAGGACAGGACTCAAACCAATGTTGTGACACCGGTGTGGCCGTGAGTGTCACAGATCCGTCCGGAGCCCGGTCATCACTGGAGAAGGCCATGGCAGCCATGGCCCGGTGAACCCAGGCGGATCCAAGGGAGGCTGACACATGTCGGACAAGGACTCAGCGCAGGAGACCGGAGCGCGGACCGAGTCGGAAGGATGGAAGACGGCGGCGACGATGCTGCAGGACACCGATCCGCTCACGGTCGCGGAAGGCGCGTCAGGGATGACCATCTTCGTCGAGTGGGAGCCCGGGGACCCGGGAACCCCGCCGCACCGCCACCCAGGACCGGCATTCGGCTACGTCCTCGAGGGCGCCGTCCGCTTCGAACTCGAGGGTGAGCCGGAGCGTGTGATCGAGGCGGGCGGGACGTTCTGGGAACCGGGTGGCGACGCGATCCACTACCAGGACGGCAACGCGCTGTCCGACGCGCGCACCCGGTTCGTCGTGACCATGCTGTGCGCGCCGGGCAAGCCCATGGTGCAACTGGTCGAGAAGGAGGAACTGGCCCAGCGGGCCCACCTCCGCGCCCCACGGCCCACCGACTGACCGTGCACTGCCCGCCCCGTACAAGGCGGTTACGAAGGGACCCGTCCGCTCCGTGGGAGGGCCTGGTGAGGCATGGGCGCCGCTGATGCCGTGCGCGGCATGCTGACAGCGCTGTTCGCGGCCGCGGCCGTTTACACGTTGCGGCAGGCCGTGCTGACACGGGGCTCCGGATGGCGCGGCCGAGGCGACAGTCTCCTGCACACCGTCATGGCGTCGGCCATGGCTGTGATGCCGTGGCACCTGATCGACGATGGGCCGCCACCGGGACGGACGGCCTTCTTCTTCGCCGCCGCGGCATTGTGGTTCCCGTTGACCGCGGTCCTCGGCCTCCGTGGCCCCAGATTGTCCGGCCTCGTACACAGGTCGCCCCACGCGGTCGGCATGCTCGCCATGGCATGGATGCCGGTGCGGCACGGCGGCGTCACGGACGCGCACACCGGCGAAATGGTCACCGGCGTACTGACGCTCTGTCTGCTGGCCTACGCTCTGCGGTCGCTGACCCGGGACATGCCGGCGCTGCTCGGAACTCCGGGCAGCGCGGGCATGTCCACCGACCTCGGTGGTCCCTGCGACCGCTTCTGGCAGGGATCGACGGCCCTGGGCACGGCCGTCATGCTGCTCAGCCACCACTGACACCGGGCTTCGGGATGTGCGCGATGTCGGTGACCAACGGTGTCATACATCTTGTGGCAGCCCGGTCCTGATGGGAGAAGTCCGACTCGGTGTCCGTGGCGAGAAAGGTGAACCATGAGGGGAAACCCCACCGCAGTGGGTCTGCACACCCTTCCCCGTCCCGTGGCCGTGGTGGTGGGCGCCGGTGGCGTGCTCGGAGCGGCGCACATCGGTGTCGGCTACGCGCTGGAGCGCCACGGATTCGCCCCGGACATGATCATCGGGACCTCGGTGGGTGCCCTCAACGGGGCCATCGCGGCCGCCCACCCCCAACGGGCCGCACCGTGGCTGGACCATGTGTGGACCCAATTGCGACGCCGCGACGTGTATCCACTCGGCTACCTGTCCTCACGGAGCAGCGTCTTCACCGATCGCGGCCTGCGCCGGCTGATCGCCCGGGCCGGGCTGCCCTCGCGGATCGAGGAACTGGCGGTCCCGTTCACCGCGGTGGCCACGGATCTGGTCACCGGTGCTCCGGTGCTGCTCGACCGGGGGGACCTGGAGTCCGCGCTGCTGGCCAGCGCAGCCATTCCCGGGATGCTGCCTCCGGTGGATCGTGCCGGGCGAACCCTCGTCGACGGCGGGCTGATCGCCTATGTCCCGGTACTGGCGGCCCTACAGGCCGGGGCGGCCAGCGTGGTCGTGGTGGCGACCGGGCCGGAGAGCTCGCCGTTGCGCCCCACCATTCCGCGCCGACGTGCCAGTGCGATCGCCGCCAGGGCCGGGCTGCTGCTGTTGCACCATCAGATCGAGCGGGACCTGCGCGAGGTGTCCCGGTACATCCCGACCGTCGTGCTGCCGACCGGCATCGAAGCCTGGCCCGCACCGTGGGACTTCGGCCAGTCCCAACGGCTGATCAGCACCGCGTGCCGCACAGCCGAGCAATTTTTGGACGGGCTGCGCATCAGCGGGCCGGGGCTGTATCGGGCCGACGACTCCTCGGCGGCACCGCGCGGCCCGGACGAAACAACAATTTCTTCGACAGCGGAGGTCGGCCTGTGAGCACCATCGCGTTCCTCGGTATCGGCATGCACGGCCACGTCAACCCGACGCTGCCGATCGTGGCCGAGCTGGTCCGGCGCGGCCACACCGTCACGTATCACACCTCGCCCGCGTTCCGAGAGGAGATCGAGGCGACCGGCGCGAGCGTGTACCTGTACCCCGGGGGCGACCAGCCGCTCCCCGATCCGCCGACACCGGTCTCGTGGATGGAGTCACTCGCGAGCACGGCCGTCGACTTGCTGCCCGCCGTGCTCACCGACCTGCGCCGCGAGCGACCCGATCTGATCGTCCACGACAGCGCCTGTCTGTGGGGAGCTGTGGCCGCCCGCGAACTCGGGGTGCCGGCAGCCTCCTCGTTCACCACGTTCGCCCTGAACCGGCATGTCCCCAGCCCCACCCGTGGCTCCCTGGACCTGCTGTCGGCGGCGACGGCTCAACCCCGCAGTGTCCGGGGCTACCTGCGATCCCGCTGGGCACTGCACCGCCGCTTCGACGCGCGTGGGCTGCCCCTGCTCGACGTGGCGAACGTCCGCCAGCCGCTCAACCTGGTCTACACCTCGCGGACGTTCCAGCCTGCCGTCGAGAGCTTCGACCAGTCCTACCGGTTCGTCGGCCCGTGCATCGGCGCCCGGCCGGCCGACCCGTCGTTCCCGGCCGACCAACTGCGGGACCCGGTGCTGTTCGCCTCACTGGGCACGGTGTTCAACGCCGACCCCCAGTTGCTGCGCAGCCTGGCCACCGAGCTCGCCCCGCTGGGCGGCACCGTGATCGTCTCCACCGGGCAGACCGACCCGGAGGCACTGGGGCCGTTGCCGGCCAACGTGCTCGCCCGCCGCTTCGTGCCGCAACCGGAGGTGCTGGCCCGTGCGGCGCTGTTCGTCACCCATGGCGGGATGAACAGCGTCAACGAGGCCATGTACGCCGGGGTTCCACTGCTGGTGGTCCCTCAGGGTGCCGATCAGCCGATGGTGGCCCGGCGTGTCGTCGAGCTCGGCGCCGGCCTGTCGATCCGTACCCAGGACGTCGCCAGGGGCTCGGTGAACATCCTCGCCGAGTTGTTGCTCCACGATCCCCGGTTCCGGGCAGCCGCGCGTACCCTGCGGATCGCCCAGCGCGAAGCGGGGGGATATCGGCGCGCCGCCGACGAACTCGAGCGGTACCTGCATACCACCGGCTCGGCCGGTCAGTCGTCTCCGCCGGTCCGGCACAGCGAGGTCGAGTGATGTCCCCCGCCGTCGTTGTCCTGCTGGTGTTCGCCGGGCTGTCGGAGGCCGCCGGGCGCATCCTGCCTCTCGTAGCGCGCCGGCCTGGTATGCCGCGGACTCTCGTGGCCGCGTTGCTGCTGCCCGCCGGCCTGGTCGAGGGTTTGGTGTTCGCCCTGTGGCCGCTGAGCGCGTGGACCATGGCCGAGTTGGTGGTGTCCTCTCCGTCGCCAGGAACCGGCCTGGCATGGACACCAGGCGTGGTCGCCCCGCTGGTGCTCGCCGCCGTCCTCGCCTTTCCGTTGCTCGGCCCTCTGCTCCATCTGGTGCTATTTGTGGGGGTCGGGACCGGTCTGGTCGGTCCGCTCGCCGCGGCAAGCGGGCTGGACTGGTGGAGCGCCGCCGGTTGCGTCGCCGTCGCCGGGACAGGTCTCGCTCTCGCAGTAGAGACCGTCCGGCGTCTTGTCGTGAGGATCAGCGCCACCAGCGCAGAAGAGTCGATCGCATGAACGACTTCTTGCTCTGGGCCTGTGTGGTCGGGCCTGCCCTGCTGGCCGAAGCCCTGCTGGCCCGCTACGAGGTTCTGGCCTACGGTGCCGGCTGGCGGGCCCCTGTCACCGAGCTCCCGGAAGGCGTCCCCTACGCCCGGGGTGCGGCCCCCGACAGTCCCCCGGGTGCCTACCTGGTCTACCTCGACGGCATCGGCAAACGCCGCGTCCGTGACAGCCGGGACGGCGGCCAGCTGGTC
>NZ_JAEKKT010000359.1 GCF_019510245.1 Streptomyces sp.
GCACGCTGCGGCAGGCCGACACGACCCGTTGTCCGTTGGGCGGGCGGGCGCACGGCTGGCTGATGGAGCCGCCGCTGGTGTCCCGGTTCGCCCATCACCACGTCGTCGACTGACGTCCCCCCGTGGGGCGTCCTGTGTCACATCGGTGGGTGTTCATCGGTCTCCTTGTTGAGAGGAACGTTGTTGAGCGGCCCGCGCCGATGCCTCACAGCGTGTCCGTCGCACGAAAGGAAACGCGACATGTCGTACCCGTATCCGGAGCAGAAGTACTGGGGAGAGGACGGCGAGGTCAGCGCCGTCTTCCGGCCTGCCACCACACCTCCGGCCATCGGCGAGAGCGGAACCGGCAAGGACGCCACTCACTATCTGGCGACCACTGACACCACACGGGGTGAGTTCGGCCTGTACCGGGTGGAGATGAGGCCGAGGGCGGGAGGACCCAAGAAACACTTCCACAAGCGGATCTCGGAGTCGTTCTACATCCTGGACGGCACGGTGCGGGTGTTCGACGGTGTGCAGTGGGTCGACACGCGCAAGGGTGATTTCCTGCATGTGCCCCAGGGCGGGCTGCACGCCTTCCGCAACGACTCCGACGCCCCGGCCGACATGCTGCTGCTGTTCACACCGGGCGCACCACGTGAGGAGTACTTCGAACAGGTGTCGCAGCTGGCGCACGCCTCGGAGGAGGAGCGTGCCGCGTTCTTCGACAGGCACGACTCGTACTTCGTCGAGTAGCAGCGTGATCGGCGGCCTCGCCCCTCTCACAGACGTTCGGAGGGGAGTCGTCGTGGCATGCGCCGCCGGCATCATCACCGCGAGGACCGTCGCCGGGCTCCGCGGCCACGGGGTGGAGATCGTGCCGGTCACCGGCTCAATGTGCGTTGCCTCCACCAGGGCGGCACGTGGTGACAGCGCTGTACCGGCTGGTCAGGACCGGGCAGGTCGCCCGGAAAACCGTCGCGCAGGCCCGTGCCCGCTACGGCCTCGACCAGTGAGCGGGCGGTGTCGCAACCGGGGCCTGCGTGACGCGGACCGTGGTCGACATGTTCGGTGCGGACGAGGCCGCCGAGGTCGGCGCGTCAGGCTTGCCGTCATCGGCACGCCGAGCGCTATCCCGGCGCCCACGCCCCCGCCACCGTCCGATTCCGCCCCGACACCCACGGCAGCGGCCGCTGTCCGTCGACCACCGGCTGGTGGACGGAGCGGACGTGGCCCGCTGTCCGATGACGGTCACGGGCATCCCGGAGGCTACCGGTTCGAGGGCTGCCTGTTGCCGCGGGGTGAGGCATGCCGGTGAGTCGACGGACCACGCCGGCTCTCGCGGAGACGGTGAGGTGTTCCCGTCCCACCGGCCGGTTCTGGCTCTCTTCACTGGGGAACCGGGACCGGCTGCACGTGTGCGGAATTCTCCACGGCGCCCGGGTCCACGGGGCTCAGACTCGGCCGGGCCTGTTCCAGCCCAGGTGCAGGACAGCCACGTCGTCCAGCAGTCCCCCGAAGGGGGCGGCCAGCAGCGACGCGCCCCGCACCAGGGCATCGACGAAAGCCTGGGGTTCCAGGTGGGCGTACTGGGCCGCCAGGCGAAGCAGTCCCTCCTCACCGAGCCTTCCGCCTGCGGTACGGCCTTCGTAGAGTCCGTCGGTGAAGAGCACCACGCTGTCCCGGTCTGCGAGGGCCATCTCGGTCTCGGACCAGTCCCCCCGTCCGGGAAAGAGGCCCAGCGCGATGCCCGGCTGCGGCTCCACCCAGCTGACCTTGCCCGAGTGCCGGTGCAGCAGCCCGGGGTGGCCTGCGCTGACCATTCGGATAGACCGCCCGTGGGGAGGGAACACCAAGGAGACGACGGTGGCATAGGTGTCCTCGTCCGGTCGTTCGTCGACCAGAATCCGTTCGAGCAGGCGCAGTTGTCCCAGTTGACTCTGCCCGCACAGCACGGCGGTGCGCCAAGCCAGGCGCAAGTGAACGGCCAGGGCAGCCTCGGCAGCGCCGTGCCCGGAGACGTCGCCCATCACGACGTGGACCGTGGAGTCCTCAGCCTGCACAACGTCGCAGAAGTCGCCCCCCAGCAGGGCGTGCGAGCGACCAGGCGCATAGTGCAGGCCGGTGGTGAAGCCGTCGCCGCGCAGGGTCACGTCAGGAAGCAGGCCCCGCTCCAGCAAGGCACTGTCCTGTGCGATCAGCTCCTCGACCCGTACGGTGACCGGTGCTGTGTCCCGATGGGCACGCTGAAGGGCCAGCCAGATCTCCCGGCGGAACTCGTGGGGTGCCGTCCGCCGGTGATCGACCCAGCCCTGTACCCACCCGGCGAGAGGGGTGATGCCGACGTGCGGCTTCGTGGCGGTCTGCTTGTTCGTGCCGCCGAGGAGGAGTACGGCCGCGCGGGGGGCTCTGCGGCGTATCCAGCGGACGACATCGGACAACGACTGCCCCACGGGTGTACTTCCCACCAGGATGCACACCGGAGCGCCGCGCGAGGAGGACAGAAGGCGGGCGTCCCGGAGGTGACGATGCCAGACCAGCGACTCGGTAAGCCGGCTCGGCGCCAGAAGGCGCCGGACGAGGGTTGCGTCCTGCTCGTCCTGCGACAGCAGGAACAGGGTGACGTCGCGGCGGAAGGCGAAGTCCGCCAGCGGACGGGCATCCTGCTCGACATCCCCTCGGCACGCAAGGCCGGCAGGCACGTCCGGCCATGGGAAAGAGCTGATCATATGAGGTCTCTCATGTGGCAAGTCGACACTTCTCCCGACACCCTCCGGCAAGCGCTCAGCACCCGATGAGTTGGCTGAGTCTGGGTCGCGTCATCTGATCAGAAGGAGGGGCATGATGCGGCACACGGCGCGGTGCGCCCCTTTTAATGCGGGCCGGGCCGGTTCGTACATGAGACAGGCGAGGCGTCGGATCTGTGACACACAGCGTCGAGGAGCGTGGTCCGGGCCATGCCGCCACCACGCGCCGCGCGCCGCGAAGGACGCCGGTGTCACGCACCATTCGCGCTGTCCGTGGTGGGCACTGAGCGGCTCCAGGAGAGTGGTTGCTTCCCTGCCAAGCAGGCGCATGAGCAGCTGATCAGGGACTCAGATGTTCCGTTCTCCATCGTGCACGCCACCCAGTTCTTCGAGTTCATGAAGGGCATCGCGGACTCCGCCACCAAGGACGACAACACAGTGCACCTGGCCCCGTCGCGATCCAGCCCGTCTACTCCGACGACGCCGCCGCGGTGGGCCGTACTGCCGTCGGTGAGC
Organism: Streptomyces sp.; assembly: GCF_019510245.1. Lineage (GTDB taxonomy): Bacteria > Actinomycetota > Actinomycetes > Streptomycetales > Streptomycetaceae > Streptomyces. The sequence continues at coordinate 3,243 of NZ_JAEKKT010000359.1, forward strand.
CGGTGGGAGGTGTCGTCGAGGTCGCCGGACCTGACGCATTCCAGCTGGACGAGCTGATCCGCAAGGGCCTGGCCGCCAAGAACGACCCGCGCACGGTCGTCTCCGATTCCAAGGCTTCTACTTCCGCGCCCTGTTGGGGGAGATGACGCTGATGCCCGGTACGGACGCGTGCCTCGGCGAAACGCGACTCGCCGACTGGATCGCGCGGCAGGCGAAGTAGAACCGGAGCCGTTGTTGTGTGCCCATCCAGGTCGGGCTCTACGTCCTCCCCGACATGCAACGGGGCCCGCCCGCGAAGGGCCGGCACGGGCGCTCATGGATCAGGACGGACCGTCTGGTCCGTCCTGATCCATGAGCGACACGCGCAAGGCGTCAGCGCACCGAGTGCGCAGCGTCCTCGATGACGTCGGTGACCCTTCCGGGCTGTGAGACGCTCACCGCGTGCGATGAGCGGACCTCCGTGGTGTGAGCACCTGCCCGCTTGGCCATGAACTCCTGAGCCTCGGCCGGGATGTTGAGGTCCTGCGTGGCAACCAGGACCCAGGAGGGAATCGTCTTCCAGGCCGGCTCGGCCGCACCCTCGGTCAGGGCGGCGTTGGTGATGGGTCGCTGGGTGACGGCCATCAGGTCGGTCTTGTTACGGGGCACGTCGGCGGCGAACTGGTGACGGAACTTGTCATTCTGGATGTAGAGGTCGGTGCCCTGGGAGCCGTCCGTCTCGGTGAACGGCACTGGGCGGAGGGCTTCGCCGAGGGTGCTGCCGGGGAACTTGCCCGACAGGTCGGCCGCGCTTTCGCCCTTCTCGGGGAGGAAGGCGGCGAGGTAGACCAGCGCCTTGACGTTCTTGTTGCCCGTGGCTGCGTTGCTGATGACCGAGCCGCCGTACGAGTGCCCGGCCAGAACGACGGGACCGTCGATGCCCGCCAGGACGTCCTTGAGATAGGCGGAGTCGCCCCTCAGGGACCGCAGCGGGTTGGCGACCGCGATGACCGGATATCCGTCGCGGCGAAGCCTCTTGATGACGTCGTTCCAGCTGGTGGAGTCGGCGAAAGCACCGTGGACCAGGACGACGGTGGGCTTGGGACCCTGTTCATGAACGCCCTTGTCGGCGGAGGCGGGGGCGACTGCGACGGCCAGTAGGCCCGCGACGATGCTGGCCCCGGCGACAACGGTGAGCGAGGTACGGGACCGGCGGGCGAGGGATGAGCGGAACATATGCAGATACCTTTCGAGGTTGCGCAGACGCTCCGACTTCTTCGGAAGGAGCGCGGCGCTGATG
>NZ_JAEKKT010000550.1 GCF_019510245.1 Streptomyces sp.
GGGCCGGTCGCGGATGGCTCTCCAACGTCGCCTGCACTACCACCGAACACCTCGACCAGCGCATCCGACGCGGCTTACACCTCATCCAGTACCGCAGTCACCTCATAGACGGCCGCCTCGCCGAGAGCGGCCCGACCATCGGATCCGCCTGATCGGCGACACGACACCACTCCCTGCGGTGCGGTCCGAGGGGCGCCTCAGGCCGCCATCAGCGCCGCCAGGGCGCGGTCCATTGCGGCGTTGAACTCTTCCGGCGTCAGCGGCAGACGGGACTTGACGTCCCGACTCCACTGGTCGGCGAGCACCTCGGCGGAGCCCGCCTCGACACCGTCGAGCGCCGCGTCGGCCAGGTCAGACGGAGCGAGCTTGTCCACGGACCAGCCCGCCGTCATGTCGGTGTCGGCCAAACCGAGGTGTACCGCTGTGACGAGCGTGCCCTGCTCGGCGAGCTCCAGGCGGACGCCGTTGGTCATGGCCCAGGCGGCGGCCTTGGTGAGGTGGTAGGCATTGGCGCCCTTGCCGCCGAACCACGACATGGCGGAGATGACGTTGACGATCGCGCCCCCGCCGTTCCCGGCGAGCGCCGGCGCGAACTCCCGGATCATTCCCAGGTGGCCGAACATGTTGGTTTCCAGCTCGTGCCGCACCGCGTCCAGCGAACCGGTCACCAGGTCGGTCCCCGTACTGATTCCCGCGTTGTTGATGAGGAGCGAGACGTCCGGGGCGGCCTCGGCGGCGGCCCTCACGGATGCCGGATCGGTGATGTCGAGGGGCAGCACCTCGCCCCCCGGCAGGTCCACGGTCTCCGGTCGACGCTTGTGGGCGCCCCGTTCGAGCAGGCGCTGGGCGAAGGCGCGGCCCAGGCCGCGGTTGGCTCCGGTGACAAGGGCGACGGAGTTGTTGATATCCATGGCCGTACGCTAAAACCTGACGCTGGCGTCAGAGGCAAGTGCTAATCGTCAGGGCCACGGGTGAGAGGAATCACCCATGATCCCCATGACCGTCACAGTGGCCGCGGCCGAGCGATCGATCCGCATCGGCGAGGTGGCACGAGGTGCCGGCGTCTCAGTGCCCGCCGTGCGCCGGCCACTACGAGCGGCAAGGGCCGCTCATCGCGGTGCACAGCCCGCCGGCCGGCGCCCGCTTCGAACAAGGCCACCTCGCCGAACCCCCGAGACAGGGCGACGCTCGCCGCGGGCCTGGAAGTGCTGCCGGTGATCACCCATGGCTGGCAGATATATTTCGTAGCTCGATATATGCTCGATGCATGACCAGACAGAATCCGCCCTTGACGGAACCGCAGTACTTCATCCTTGCTGCACTCATGGATGGTCCGTTGCACGGTTACGGCATCATCAAGGCTGCCGAGCAGGCCACCGACGGGCGGCTCCGGATCGCTGTCGGCACTCTCTACGGCGCGCTGGAGCGGATGGAGCGGGCCGGGCTGGTGGCCGCCGGCCATGAGGAGATCGTGGACGGGCGGGCGCGGCCCTACTACCGGCTCACCGAGGACGGCACCGAGGCGCTCGGCCGGGAAGCGCTGCGGATGCAGCAGGCG
>NZ_JAEKKT010000074.1 GCF_019510245.1 Streptomyces sp.
CCGCCGGCCGCCCGCCGCCACTGCGCCGGCGACATCCCGTACGTCTCGCGGAACGCCCGGCTGAAGTGGGAGGGGCTGGTGAAGCCCCAGCGGGCGGCCACCGCGGCGATCGACCGGTGGGCGGCGCCGGGCAGGGCCAGCTCCTCGTGGGCCGCCTCCAGCCGGCGGGCCCGGATCCAGGCACCCACGGTGGTGCCCTGGCGCTGGAAGAGCCGGTGCAGGTAGCGCAGCGAGATGGCGTGCTGGTCGGCGATGTCCCCGGGGGTGAGCCCGGGTTCGCCGAGCCGGGCCCGGACCGACGCGGTGATCCGCTCCCACAGGGCCGGCTCGGGCTGCCCGCCGGTCCGCTCCAGGGCCAGGGTCGCGAGGATCTCCACGAGGGTACGGGCGAGTTGTTCGCGCCGGGTCGCGGTGGCCCGGGTGACCTCGTCGACGAGTCCGTCGAGCAGCGGCAGCAGCAGGGCCGCCGCGCCTCCCTCCGCCTCGTCCACCGCGATGGCCGTGAGGGCGTGCAGCTGCCGTTCCTCCAGGCGCAGCAGGGCGCGGGGCACCATGAGGACGCGGGCCCGCTGTGGCTCGGGGAGCACGATCCGGAACGGGCGCCGCGCGTCGTGGAAGGCCAGGTCCCCGGGGTGGAGTTCGGCGGTGCGGCCGTCCTGGAGCAGCAGGGCGGTGCCGGAAAGCTGGCGGCGGACCAGGATGTGGGTGCGGGGATCGGCGGCGGCCGTACGGGCGCCGCGCAGGATCGTGCCGGGGCCGAAGGCCTCGGTGGCGATCTGGAGGGCGCCGAACCGTTCGGCGGCCAGTTCACCGGTCCACGGACGGCCGCGCTCCACGGTGACCTCGACGTCCACGAAGGTCCGGGACAGGGCGCGCCGCCAGGCGTCGAGGCGGTCGCCGGGTGCCAGGTCGCGGGTGGCCCAGGACAGCGCGGTCAGCATGGCGGACCGTCCGTCCGCACCCGGTCCAGCCAGTCCGTCGGGGAGAGCCCGAAGGAGCTGCGGAAGGCCTTGCCGAACCCGGCCGCGCTGGTGAACCCCCAGCGCCGGGCGACCTGGGCCAGGGTGACCGAGCCCGGGGACCGCGCGGCGAGCTCCCGGCGGCACTCCCGCAGCCGCAGCTCGCGGATCCACCGGCAGACGGTGGTGCCCTCGGCCTGGAACAGCCGGTGCAGACAGCGCACCGAGATGCCGTGCACCCGGGCGATGACGGCCGGGGTCAGCCCGGGGTCCGACAGGTGCCAGCGGATGTACGTCCTGATGCGATGCAACAGCACACCGTCGGCGCCCGGCAGGTCTGCGGGGTCCGCCCCGAGCCGGTCCGCCGCGGTGGCCGCCATCAGCTCGACGACGCTCCGGGCCAGCCGCTCGGCCGTCGGTGCCGGGTACGACGCGCAGGTGTCGGCCAGTCGTTCCAGCAGCGGCCCGAGCAGGGCGGGGAGCCCGTCGGTCGGATGTATCGCGCGGCCGGTGAGCCGTCGCAGGTCGGCCTCCGGGAGCTCCAGCAGCGGGCGCGGTACGGCGAAGATCTTCATCCGGAAGCGGTCCGGGAAGGCGGTCCGGAAGGGTCGCAGGGTCTCGAAGAACCCGATGTCGCCGGTCCGCAGCTCGGCGGTGCGGCCGTCCTGTTCGACCCGGGCGCGGCCGGTGCTCTGGACGGCCACGAAGATCTCCCGGCCGTCGCCGCGGGCGATGAACCGCGGCGCGCGGTGGACCCGGCCGGGGTCCGCCTCCACCGTGGTGATCCGCAGGTCGCCGAGGCGGTCGGTGCGCAGGGTGGCGTCGTAGGTCCGGCCCTCGGCGGCGATGTCCATCCCCACCAGGGTGTCGAACACGGCGTCGTGCCAGTACTCCAGGCTCTCGTCCGGCGGAACCGAGCGCGTGGTCAGCACCCTGGTCCGTTCGCTCGCCGCGCCGGCCGGACGCCGGCGACTTGCCTCCTCGCAGGAGCCGATCGCGGTTGCCATGGAGTGAGCGTCGCCGATCGACCGGTACCGGCGCATCAGTCGGCCGACTGGTCCTCGGCCGCACCGGCGACTGGATCTCGGCCGGTGCCGGGCCGTCACCACAGCCGGGCCCGCAGGAAGTCGGAACCGGTCAGCACCGCTGCCCGGGTGGGTGCGCTGTCGGCGAGGACGTGCAGGGCGACGAAGTCGTGGACGGTTCCGAGGAACCGCACGGACAGCGCGTCCACACCGGCCTCGGTCAGCCGCCGTGCGTACTGCTCGCCCTCGTCGCGGGCCACATCGGCCTCCGCGGTGACGACCAGGGCAGGCGGCAGCCCCGCCAGCTCCTGCGGGCGCGCCCGCAGCGGAGCCGCGGTGGGCTCGCTCCTCTGGGCCGGGTCGGCGACGTACCGCTGCCAATAGGCGCGCAGCGCACCGCGGGTGAGCAGGTAGCCGGTGGCGAACCGGCGTTGCGAGGGGCTGTCGCAACGAGGGTCGGTGAGCGGGTAGTAGAGCAGCTGCGCGCTGATCCGCGGCCCGTGCCGCGCCTTCGCCAGCATGGTCACGCCGGCCGCCAGCGTGGCGCCGGCGCAGTCGCCGGCGACCGCCAGCCGGCCGGGGTCCAGCGCGAGCGCGCCGGCCTGCGCGACCGCCCAGGCCAGCAGGGCGTAGCACTCCTCCAGCGCCACCGGGTAGCGGGCCTCGGGGGCGCGGCTGTACTCCGGGACGACGGCGCACACGCCGGCACCGGTGACGAGTTCGCTGACGAGCCGGGCGTGGGTCTGGGCGTCGCCGAGCGTCCACCGGCCGCCGTGCAGGTACAGCAGGGCCGGGAGCGGGCCGCGCGCCCCGGCCGGGCGTACGGTCCAGAAGCCGAGCAGCCGCGCGGGGCCGACGGGTGCCACGTGGAAGACCGCGTCCACGGCGAAGTCCTCGAACCGGTCGGCCTGGGTCTCCCGCAGCGCCTGCCGTGCCGCGTCCGGGCCGAGGTCGTCGAGAGCGGGCGGCACGGCGGCGGCGCTGACCAGGCGCTGCACCACCGGGTCGAGGACGACCGCGGTCCGCGGTCCTGCGGGCGTCATGGGCGCTCCTCCGACCGGCCCTCGGGCGCCCTCACCGGCCCTGGACCAGGTCACGGAGCTGGTGGCGGCTGCTGATGCCGAGCTTGGGGTACACGTTGTACAGGTGCGAGCCGACGGTACGCGGCGAGAGGAAGAGCCGCTCGCCGATCTCACGGTTCGACAGGCCGCGCGCGGCGAGCTGGGCGATCTGCCGCTGCTGCGCGGTCAGTTGCTCCAGCGGCCCCGCGTCCGCCGGGGCGGGGGCCGCCCCGCTGGCGCGCAGTTCGCTGCCGGCGGCGGCCGCGAGGGCGCCGGCACCGAGGCGTTCGGCGGTCTCCAGGACGGCGGTCAGCTGCTGGCGCGCCTCCAGGGTGCGGCGGCAACGGCGCAGCCAGATGGCGTAGTTGAGGCGGACGTGGGCGCACTCCCCGGGCCAGCGGTTCGCCCCGTGGTTGACGAGCGCGAGCTGGAAGTGCTGCTCGGCCTCGCGGTCCGGGCCGACCAGGGCGGTGGCGTGGTGCAGGAGCAGCGTCATCCGGGTGCTCGGGCGGTCCCCCTGCTCCGCCTGGACCCGCTCCAGGATCGGCAGCGCCTCGGCCGACCGGCCGGTGCGCTGGGCGGTGACGGCGAGTTCGGCGACGGCCCGGGCGGACAGGAAGGGGTGCAGCGGGGCGCCGTCGGCGGTGAACAGGTCGCGCAGCTGCCGCCAGGCGTCCTCCATGTCGCCGCGGGTGAAGGAGGCGAGGCCGCGGGCGCGCAGCAGCCGGGCGTGGGTGGCCCGGTTCTCGTCCAGGCAGACGGCGCGCCACACGGAGGGGGTGAACCAGGGCTCCGGCGGCAGGGTGCCGCGCAGCGCCCGTACGGTCAGGGCCTGCGTCTCCAGGTCGGCCCGCAGCCGCGGCAGGCGCAGCACCGCGGCCTCCGTCAGGGCGTCCTCGACCACGCTCCCGGCCTCGGCGAACCGCCCGGTGGCCAGGAGGGTGTCCACGAGCGGAAGCACCGACCAGCCGCGCAGCCCGAAGGCACGGGCACCGCGCAGCCGCTCGTCGGCCGTCCGCGACTGTCCCAGGTCGACGTCCGCCTCGTCCGTCTGGTGGGCGACGGCGGCGAGGAGCGCGTGGACCCGGCGGGCCGCGGGGGCCGCGGGGGCGGGTGGGGCACCGGGCGGCGCGGCGTGGAGGCCGTCGTACGGGGCGTCGTACAAGTGGCCGAGGCCGGGCGGGGTGCGGTGCGAGCGGGCAGGGGCGGGCACGGGGGCGTTGGCAGCGGTCGCGTGGGCGGTGGCTGCGGTCGCGGCCCTCGCGGTGGCGGTCGCAGTCGCAGTCGGTGGCTGGGCGGCCGCGGTGTCCAGCGTGGCCAGGGCCCGGCGGGTGTGCGGGGTGTCCAGGCGTGCCAGTGGGCCGGCCGTGGCGGGCCGCCACCGCCCGGACGCGTCGGCCTGCCGGGCCCGGTCGAGCAGCGCGGGCAGCGCCGCCGTGTGCTCCGGCAGCCCGGACTGGGCGGCGATGCCCGCCGCCAGTGCGGCGAGGGCGAGCGCGAGGGCCCGGTCGACGACGGGGAAGTGCGCCGAGGCTTCGGCCAGCAGCTCGAAGGCCTCACGCTGGGCGGACTCCTGGGAGAGGGCGGAGGCCAGGGCGCCGGCCGCGGCGCAGCCGAACTCCGGCCCGGCGCCTTCCCGGACGAGCCGTTCGTACAGCTCGCGGACCCAGCCGGGGTCGCCCGCCGCATGGGCCGCGGTCACGGCCTCGGCCAGCCGGCGGGCGCGGTCCGGCGGCCGTGGGCTGAGCCGGGCCGCCCGTTCCAGGGCGCGTGCGGCCTCCACCGCGTCCCCGCGCCGCCACGCGGAGGCCTCCAGCGCGGCGGCGACGACGGCGTCGGCGCCCACCGTGGCCGCGGCCAGGTGCCGGGCCCGGGCCTCGGGCCGCGCGGCGACCCTGGCGAGCTCCCGGTGGGCCTGCTGGCGCTCGCCGGCCGGGCGCCCGAGATAGGCGGCCGAGCGGGCCAGCGGATGCCGGAAGCCGTACCGGTCCTCGGCCAGCGCGATCAGCCCCGCCGCCTCCGCCGGCGCCCACACCGCCAGGTCGCCGGTGCCGAGGGCGGCCATGACGGTGGCGACGGTTTCGCCGGGCGCCGCGGCCGCCGCGTACAGCAGGGCCCGGCGGGTCTCGGCGGGAAGCGCGTCGACCCGGGCGCCGAAGACGTGCGCGCGCCGTACGGCTTCGGCGGGGCCCGGCGCGCCGCGGCCCAGTTCCACGAGGGCCAGCGGGTTGCCCGCGGCCTCGGCGATGAGCTCCAGCCGGTGCCCGCCGGTGGGCGCCCCCGGCTGCCGGTCGAGGAGGGCCGCGGCCGCGGAACCGCTCAGCGGGCCCAGCCGCAGGGTCTCGGTGCCGGGCGGCGGGCCGGGCAGGGCCGCCTCGTGGCGTGCGGCGAGCAGCACCGTCAGCGCCCGGCCGGCCAGCTGCCGTACCGCGGCGAACAGCGCCTCCGGGAAGGCACGGCCGCACAGGTCGGCGTCGTCCACGCACACCAGCACCGGACCGGCCCCGGCGAGCCGGTCCAGCAACGCCGCCACCGCGGCGTGCAGTTCGGCCTCGGCGACCGGGCCGGCCGCGGGCGGTACGGCCGTCAGCGCCCGTCGCCGGTCGGCGGGCAGGGCGGCCAGCTCGTCCCGCACCGGCGGCGTCAGCAGCTGGTGCAGACAGGCGTGCGCGTGCCGCGGGTCCTCGGACCAGCCCTGCGCCGCCAGGACCAGCACGCCGTCGGCGGTGGCCCGGTCCCGGACGTGCCGGAGCAGTGTCGTACGCCCGGTCCCCTCCTCGCCGAGGAGCAGCAGGGTCTGGGGAGTGCCGGGCTCGCGCCGCACGCACCGCAGGATCCGGTCGATCTCGCCGTCCCGGCCCAGGACGGTGGCCTCGTCCCCGGTCGTGGACTGCTGGGGTGGGTGGACCGACATGCACGAACTCCCCGGGCGGTGCGCGTTTTCCCTGGTCGGTGCCATCCTCGCGGAGGCCGGGGAGGGGCGCTTCTGTCACATGACCAGTCACCTCACCCGCGCCCGCGGCCGGCCGGTTCGCGCGCACCCGCGGTTCCGGTCCGGCCGCAGGCGCGCCCCCGCGATTCCGGTCCGGCCGCAGGTGCGCACCCGCGGTTCCGGTCCTGGCGCGGGCCGCTGGCAGGATTGCCGTATCAGCGGCTCGACGACAAGGACGGTTCATGCACGCCGGCACCACCGACCACCCCTCCGATCCGGGCATCCTGGGACGGGCCGCCGAGCTGGGGCGCCTCGACCGGCTCTTGGCGGCGGTGGACGGCAGCGGCCCGCAGGTGCTGGTGCTGACCGGGGAGCCGGGGGCGGGCAAGAGCACCCTCGTGGACCGGGCGGCCGAGCGGGGCCGGGACGGGGGCCTCGGGATCCTGCGGGTGCGCGGCAGCGAGGGCGAGGCGGGTCTCGGGCTGTCGGGCGTGCACCAGTTGCTGCATCCGCTGCTGCCCGGCGAGGGTCTGCCCGCGGGGCAGCGGGAGGCGCTGGACCGCGCCTTCGGTCCGGACGCGGCGGAGTACGAGCTGAAGCCCGACCAGCTGTCCCTGTGCGTCGGCGTCCTCGGGCTCATCACCGCGGCCGCCGCCCGCCGGCCGCTGCTCCTGCTGGTGGACGACGCCCAGTGGCTGGACCTCGGCTCGGTGGACGTACTGGCCTTCCTCGCCCGGCGGCTCGAGGGCAGGCCGGTGGTGCTGCTGCTGGCCGCGCGCGAGGACGGCGTACCGGCCCGCTTCGACCGGGCCTTCCCGCAGGTCACCCTGGGCCCGCTGAGCCGGACCGCGGCCGGGCAGCTCCTGGACGCGCAGCCGGATCCGCCGCGCGGCAAGGCACGGGCCGAGATCCTCCAGCAGGCGGCCGGCAACCCGCTGGCCCTGATCGAGCTGCCGCGCGCCCTGGCCCGGGGCCGGACCGGGGACATGGGGGCCGGCGGGTCGGGGGGCGCCACGCTGCCGCTCACCGCACGCCTGGAGAACCTGTTCGCCGCCGACCTGCCCAGCCTGCCCGCGCCCACCCAGGAGGCCCTGCTCCTGGTGGCCGCGGCCGGCCCGGCCCTGCTGACCGACCTCATGCGGGCCGCCCCCGAGCTGGACGTCGTGGCGGCGCTGGACCCCGCGGAGCGCGCCGGCCTGGTGCGGGTGGCGGACGGCGGGGTGCTGCTGCGGCACCCGCTGGTGCGCTCGGCCGTCTACCACGCGGCCTCCTTCCACGAGCGCCGGCAGGCCCATCTCGCCCTGGCCGCCGCGCTGGCCGGGGAGCCGGACCGCCGGGCCTGGCATCTGGCCGCCGCCGCGACCGGCCAGGACGCGGAGGTCGCCGACGCCCTGGCGGAGAGCGCCGAACGGGCCCGGGGCCGGGGCGGCTACGCGGCCGCCGCCACCGCGCTGGAGCGCGCCGCCGAGCTGACCCCGGCGCCGGACCTGCGGGCCCGGCGCCTGCTGACGGCCGCGCAGGCGGCGATGTTCGCCGGTCATCCGCAGTGGGTCGGCGAGCTGAGCGGCCGCGTCGGCGGGATGACCGAGGATCCCCGGCTGCGTGCCAAGGCCTCGCTGCTGGGCGGCTGGGCCCTCGGGGTGACACTCCGTCACGAGGAGGCGCTGGCACTGCTGCTGGGGGTCGCGGAGGCCACCGCGACCTCCGCGCCGGGCCTCGCCCTGGGCGCCCTGAGCACGGCCGCCACGTCCGTCTACAACTCCGGCACGCCCTACCACCGCGCCGAACTCGAGCGGATCAGCGGCCTGATCGAGGGGGACGACGACCCCGCCGGCCGTGCTTGGGTCCGGGCGGCCGTCGACCCCGTTCACGAACGGCCGCGTCTGGCAGAGCACTTGGCGGCGGGACTGGCCGCCCTGGCACAGGAGGAGTCGCTCGGCAACCTCACCGCGCTGGGCGGCACGACCTGGATCCTGGACGAGACCGAGCAGGCGGTGCGCATCCTCGGGCGGACCATGGACGTCCTGCGGCGGGCGGGCAGCGCGGGCACGAACGCGACCGTGACCCAGGCGCTCGCCCTCGCCCTGTTCGAGAACGGTTCGTGGACGGCGGCCGAGGACGCGGCGCACGAGGCGTTCTGGATGGCGACGGAGGCGGGGGCGGACAACGTCACCGTGGGCGCCGGCCTCCTGCGGGCCACCCTGCGCGCGCTGCGAGGCGACCCCGCGGCCGCCCGGGCCGAGGCGACGCACGCCGTGCGGGGCGTGGACCTGCGCAGGTCGCTGAGTCTTCAGGTCCGCCACCGGCACGCCATGGGCATGGCCGCGTTCGTCGCCGGCGACCACACGGACGCCTACGAGCAGTTGCGTGCGGCCTTCACCCGGGACTTCAGCCCGGCCCCGGTCCACTATCACGCCTCGCTCTACTACCTGGGCGACCTGGCGGCCGCGGCGGTGCGCGCCGGGCGGGCGGACGACGCGCGCACGGTGGCCGACGCCGTACGGCAGGAGCTGAAGCCCGACCCCTCCCCGCGGCTGGCCGCCGTACTGCACCGGGCCACCGCCCTGCTGACCGACACGGACGACGCCGAGCGGCACTTCCGCGCCGCCCTCGACGACCCGGCCACCGACTGCTGGCCGTTCGAGAAGGCCCTCGCCCACCTCGACTTCGGCGAGTGGCTGCGCAGGCGCCGCCGCAGCGCCGAGGCCCGCCCGCACCTGACCGCGGCCCTGGAGTGCTTCCAGCGCCTGGACGCCCGCCCGTGGTCCGAGCGTGCGACGGCGGAGCTGCGGGCCGCGGGGGCGGCGACCGCCCTGGCCCCCGCCGGCGAACTCACGCCGCAGGAACGCCAGATCGCCGAACTGGCCGCCCAGGGCCTGACCAACCGCGACATCGCGGCCCGCCTCTACCTCTCCCCCCGCACGGTCGGCTACCACCTGCACAAGATCTTCCCCAAGCTCGGCATCACGGCCAGAGCCCAGCTCCGGGACGCCCTCACGCAGGGGGACATGGGCCGAATCTAGCCCTGCGGCCGGTCGCACAGGGCGTGGTCGACGAGGATGCCCGTGGCCCGGTTGAGGGCGGCGAGGTCCGGCGGCGCGGTCGTGGTGGTGAGGGAGACGGTCACCGCGCGCCTGCCGTCCGCGCTCACCGCGGGGCGGGTGTTGACGCCCGCCCCGTCGCCCTCGTGGGTGTAGTAGTAACCGCCGCAGGAGAGCGGGATCTCGCGCAGCCCGAGGCCGTAGGTGCCCTCGGGCATCTCGGCGACGTCCTCCGGGTCGTCGGTCCGCTCGACGGTCTGCCGCATCTCGCGCCACTGCTCGGCGGGGAGCACCCGGCCGCCGGCCAGGGCGCGGAAGAAGGTGTTCAGGTCGGCGGTGGTGCTGACCACGCCGGAGTCGGCGGTGTGCTGGAAGCTGTGCTCGGTGACGTCGAGGCGCGTGCCGTCCGCGGTCGTCAGGTAGGCGCGCACATACGGCTCCGGCAGGTACGGGTCGAGCCCGGGGACGGAGGTGTTCCGCAGGCCCAGCTTCGCGATCACCCGGTGCGCGACCAGGTCCTGCCAGCTCGCGCCGCCTGCCTTCTCCGCGATCATCCCGGCGACCAGGTAGTTGGTGTTCGAGTAGGCCCACCGGGTGGCCCCGCCGGGCTGCGGCACGAACAGCGGCCGGTGCTTCATCGCCACCGCCACCAGGTCGGCGGCCGGGGTGGTGTCGTAGCGGTTCTCGTCGAAGTGGTTGATCAGCCGGTCCTGGACCTCCGGGTCGTCGACGTAGTCGTACAGGCCGCTGGTCTGGCGGAGCAGGTCGCGCACGGTGATGCGGCTGCCGTCGTTCCCGTTGCCGTCGACGACCCCCGGCAGCCAGTGCTCGACGGTGTCGTCCAGCGACAGCCGCTTCTCCGCGGCGAGTTGGAGGACCACGGTGGCGGTGAACGTCTTCGTCGTGCTCGCCACGCGGAAGTGGGCGTTCCACGGGACCGGGTCCGAGGAGCCGGCGGTCCGGGTGCCGATGCGTGCCATGAGCGGCGCCCCGTCCGCCCGGTCGACCCGGGCGAGCACGTTCACATCGCCCCCCGCGGCCCGCCGTACGGCCGCCAGGTCCTGCCGGAGGGTGGCCGCGCCGTAGGAGTGCCGCGCGGCCGGGTGGTGTCCGGCGGTGACGGCGGTCGCGCTCATGGGCGAGGCCAGTGCGAGCAGCGCTGCGGTCAGCAGGGCGGCCCCGGCCCTCTTCGACGACGGCATCTGCATGTTCGTATCCCCCGTTGCTTCTCGGTGTCCCGGTCGGTGACGACCACCAGCCAACCGGAACCGTGAGCGCGGGGACATGGGATTTCCCACCGGACGGGGGGTGTACGTAACCCCCGTCCGGACCGTTCGGGTCAGCGGCGCCGCCGGCCGGCTCGCAACCCGAAGCCGTCGTAGCGGTTGTCGGCTGTCGGCGGGGTGGACCGTCACCCCGGGCGGCACGATCTCGTCGGTGCGGTCGGGGACGTCGGACGGATGGGTGCCGTCGGCGGCGGGCAGGAACGCCTCCGACTGCTCCGTGGTGCGCGGTCCGCGCGGCCGGCGGACCCCTTGACCCGGCAGGCGTCGGCGAGGACGTCACCGAAGGAACCGGCCTCCCGGTGCCCGCCGACGGAGACGACGACGCCGGTCGGTCCCTCCTCCGCGACGGAAGAGGCTGACACGACCGACCACGTCACCTGCCCGAGCCGGACCCCCGCTCTTGGCACACCGCCGTCGGCTCCCCACGGGTCACTTCCTGCGGCTGCACGTCCGCCCTACGGGCTGTGGCGACGGCTGTGGTGAGTTGCCGCTGGACCGTGCGCGGCAGCGGTTCGCCCTGCACCGTCGCCACCAGGTCGGTGGCCAGGCGATGCAGTTTGCTGTTGATGTTCTGGGAGACCGTGACCAGCACCTCCCACGCCGCATCGGCGGTCAGCCCGAAGCTCGCCATGAGTATCCCGCGGGCCAGATCGATGTCCGGGCGGGTACGCATGGCACGGCGGAGCTGGACCACCTCGGTCTGGAGGACCCCGTCGTCCGTGCCCGCGTCCTGCGGCTCGTCCTCCTCCGGCGGCGGGCAGGAGGACGAGAAGAGGGAGTAGGTGTCCGTGAAGGTCAGCAGGCGCTCCACGGCGGGGCTGACGGCGGTGACGGCGACCGTCTTCCCCGCAGCGACGGCCTGCGCCCGCATGGCCAGCAGCACGTTGAGCGCACTGCCGTCCGCGAGCGTCAACCGGCCCAGGTCCAGGTCCACTCCCCGCGTGGACCGCGCGAGAGCGTCGCGCACGACGTGCTGGAGGCGCTGGCTGTCGTCGAGACGGAACTCGCCGCTGGCGGCCACGGTCACGCGGGCTCCGGCCGGGCCGGACCGCGTGCGCAGACTCGCGGTGGAACGAGGGGACCGGGTGCCGCTGCCCCCGCTCGCGTACGGCACTTCGTCGGACGGTTCCAGCATGATCGCCTCCTCCGCTACTGCCTCTCCAGCGTCATCCCGCTCTCTGTGACACGTCAAGTCGTACACGAAATTCATTTCGCGTTTTTACGAATCATTCCGATCTCGAACGACACGGGCATCTCTACAGCAATTGGACGCCGATGCAGCCGTTCGACGAAATAGGCCGTTGCGGAAGATGCGAGTGTCGAGGCAGCGCTCGATAATCAAGCATGAGGAATTCGGACAGCAAATCGGACAGGAAATCGACCGGAAGCAGGGACGTCGCTCTTCCCAGGTCGGATGTCCCGTTCTGCTCAGAGACCGACCGCCTCGACCACTGATCCGACGCCCGTGGCAGCCGCCGGCTCCTGGCCGCCCGCGCGGCCCCCACGGCGGTGAACGCCCAGGGGCGTCATCGTTTTCCCGGTGGCCGGACGGGCACCCGGCACGGGGCCGCCCGCGGCGGTCGCGGCGGCGCTGACCGGCCTGGTCCCGTGTCGGCTCAGCACACGCGTGGCGGGCGACCGGACCGGGGGCAAGGAGTGATGCGATCATGCCGACCGCGACGGAACGGGCCAGGGCCGACGCCCTGCTCACCGGCCACGGACAGACCTACGCGCGAGAAGCCGGTGTGAAACTGCGCGACACGCCGCAGCCGCTGTACCAGTTGCTGGTGCTCGCCCACCTGCTCAGCGCACGGATCAGGGCGTCCGTGGCCACGGACGCCGCGCACGCCCTGTTCGACGACGGGATGCGTATCCCCAAGCGGATGAGCGAAGCCACCTGGCAACAACGCGTCGACGCCCTCGGAAAGGGCCACTACCGCCGGTACGACGAACGCACCGCCACCCAGCTCGGCGAGGCCGCCGACCAGCTGCTGGAACGGTACGGCGGCGACCTGCGCAAGCTCCGAGAGGCCGCCGCCGGCGACGTGGAGGAATGCAAGCGCCTGCTGCGCGAACTACCCGGCATAGGTGCCTTCCTGCGGCGGGTCGACTGCTCGGCCAGGTGTTCCTGCACCGCTCGCGGGAACGGCTCGCCCAGGGCCCCGATCAACCACGTCACCGACACCGTCGGGCCTTGACCAAGGCCCCCCTCCAGTACAAGAAGGGCACCATGTGAATGACGGAAGCCGCTCTACGGCGGCTCTCCCGCCCTCTACTTCAAGCCCCGCGACTCCGGCACCTACCACTACGTCGCGACATGGACACCGCCAAGCACGGCCACCTCATCGGCATGGCGAGCGCCGAGAAGGACGGAAACTGGGCCCTCGCCGTCAACCGCCAGACCGGTGACCACTACCTCAGAAGCGCCAGGGTCACCGGTTACGTCGACGTCCACTAGCCGTTGCCGTGGTGACGCCCGGTAGCCGTCGGTGATCACGATGTCGTGAGGGATGTCAGACACGGCAGCTGTAGTTTCGGCGTCTCCGCTGGTCAGCAGCTTGCGGGGGCTGAGTGGGGGTATGGGTACGGCCACCGTGATCATGAACGTTTGGGATGACGTTTCAAGAAGCGGTGGCCGTGGAGGTCACGATAGCCCAGGCAATCTGGGGCCGGGTGTTCCGGGCGGCGATGGACGTGATCGCGGACTGCTTCGTGCGGCCTGAGACGCGCACGACTGCGGCCGAGATGATCGCCGGGCTGCTGACGGAGGTGGACACGCGGAACTGCTGGACTCTGGCCCAGGCGCTGGGGCATCGGGGCCCGCACCGGCTGCAGCACCTGCTGTCACGCGCGAAGTTCGACCACGACCGGGCCAGGGCGGAGATCGCTCGTCTCGTCGTACGTGAACTCGCAGGTCAGGATGTGGTGCTGGTGGCGGACGAGACGGGCGACGCCAAGTCCTCCACCGACTGTGTGGGAGCCGGCCGCCAGTACTCCGGCGCGCTCAAGGGTGTCGGTCTATGCCAGGTCGCCGTCCACCTCGCCCTGGTCACCGCGACAGCGCGGGTCGTGATTGACCGGGCCCTGTATCTCCCGAAGGACTGGGCCGCAGACGAGGAACGTCGCGACGTGGCCGGTGTCCCGGAAGAGATCATGTTCGCCACCAAGCCGCAGCAGACCGCCGCCATGGTCGCCAACGCGCTCCAGTCGGGCATCGACGCACACTGGTTCGCGGGCGACGAGGTCTATTCCGGCCGCGAACTCCGCACGGAAATACGGGTGTTCGGACTCGGCTATGCAGTCGGCGTGTCCCATACACACGTGGTGACCGACGGAGCGGGCCGCAGGTGAAAGGCCCGCCAGATGATCAACAAGGTGCCGCCGCACCAGTGGATGCGCATGCAGACCGGACACGGAACAAAGGGCACCCGCGAGTATGACTGGGCCTGGCTCGACGTCCGCGCGGACGACACCCCCGACGGACACGACGAGAACGGCACCAGCACCCTGGTCGCCCGCCGGCACCGCTACACCGGCGAGCTCTCCTTCTACCGCTGCTGGACGCCCGAAGATGTCACCCTCGCCCAGCTGGTGGAGGTGATCTGCCGCAGATGGCGGATCGAGGAGACCTTCCAACTTGGCAAGACCTTCACCGGCCTGGACGAAGGCCAGGTGACCTGCTGGAACTCCTGGATGCGCTGGTCCTTGTTCTCCCTGATCGCCTCCGCCGTCCTCGCACTCACAGCCGCTGCCACGATCACTGTCGGCCCCGCCGGACCGGTCCGGCTGGTCCCGCTGACCTGTCCTGAACTCGTCAGGCTTCTCCGGACGTTCGTCCTCATGCCACCCGTCCGGAAAGCGGAACACGTCCTGCACTGGATGGCCTGGCGCCGCCGCCATCAAGCCGTCGCGCAAACCTGTCACCAGCACCGACACGAACTCCAGGACCAGCCATGATCGGAACTACAGCTGCCGTGACTGAAAACGGTCGCTGACCTGCACCGCGTCCGGGGCTCCCTCGGTGATGCCCTGCCTGTAGACCAGCGAACCGTCCCGGCACACCGCCTCGACGCCGGGATGCGTACCCAGCCAGGAGGCCGGCTGCTCGGCATCGCGCCCGGCCCACAACTCGATCGGCATCCGCGTGCCGGCATCCACGAGCAGCGTGCCGTAGACATCCGCGTACAGGGCGAAGTCATCCACGCCCAGCACCCGCGGTGTCGCGACCGGCGGAAGTTCCATGCGCATCAACTGGAACAGCACACTCGTCCGCGACAACGGCGTCTTCAAGAAGCGCAGAAGCCGGGCCCCGCCACGGCCGGCGAGCAGCACCCCGGCCATCTCGACCAGATTCTGCACCAGCGGACTGCGACGCTGATAGCGCACCGTCAGCCCCTCCACCTGCTCGGCAAACATCCGCCGGCCGCAGTCCGCACTGTCACAGAACAACCGCCGCACCGCCAGAGTGATCAGCACCGGGCGGCCCCCGGCAGCGACATCGGCCAGCGTGCGGGAATATCGGCTGTACACCCGCGCCGACGCGCACCGGCAGTCCGGACACGCCGCCATCGACTCTCGCGGGTACAGGCAGCGATACGGACTACACCACCCGACGACCACACCCGTTCCACCCGCACCACATCCAGGTGCGGCGACACAGTTCGTACGAGGTCATCAACACTCGCCGAAAGTCCCGCAACCCGTGACGGAGCGTCACCGGCGCACGGTTGCACAGCCCCGTTTCACGAAAATCCTGCCAGGGCCACGTTCACGTGTACGCCGACACCCCCGGTCGATCCGCCGCCGACCCTCCAGCAGCGATGGGAAGAACGACCCGCTGCGCACCGTGGGGCTCTTCAGGTCCAGGTCGCCGGCCTGCGTGGTCAGCAGCTTCTCCCGGTGTCCGTTGCGCCAGGCCGTGCGCGTCTCGGAGTGCTCACGTGGCGCGGCACCGATCACCTCGGTGGCCTCGCGGCCTCGATCAGCTCCTGCAGGATGCGCTCGCACACCACCCTGATTGCTTCAACTCCATCGGCCCGACGCAGTGACTCCAGCAGCCGCATCAGCTCAGACTGGGACAAGGCCATCGCGTGCTCCTCCGGTTGAACTGCCCGTTCACCACGGAGACTTACGCGATGGCCTGCTCTTGCTCAGGGAGCATGCACCGCCAGCGGATGCACGCCCCGAGCAGACACCCGCGCGTTCCGGGACCCTGCCCGGCTACACCACTTCATGGGACGCGACCGATCAGCGCGAGGAGATCCTCACGCGACGCAGACTCCGGAGCGGACGACATGA
>NZ_JAEKKT010000360.1 GCF_019510245.1 Streptomyces sp.
TGAGCAGGTGCTGGCGGGCAAGGGTGGCGCGGTTGAGGGCGCGGCTGTCGAGGACGGTCATGGCGTTCTCAGGCTGCGGCCCGCTCGTGGGGCGGGCGTCGGCGCCGGCCGGTGCGGGTGAGGGAGAGGGGTGTGTGGGAGACGTCCAGAGGGCTGATGTCGGTGCCGGGCGGGAGGATTGCGTCGATCTTGTCGCCAGAACACCCTGGTGCCCAGGCAGTAGGCACTGACTTCGATGCCGGTCCGTCCCAGCTTCCGCATTCTCACGGTGCCCGTTTCCTTCCGCTGCCGTACGTGTTCGGTGCCCGCGCCGCCCGGCCGCCCGTGGCTGTGGCGGCCCGGGCTGCGCAGGCATGTCAGGTCGTTCGGTTGGTTCAGCCGTTGTACGGGGCGGTGACGTCCAGGACCCAGGTGACGCCGAAGCGGTCGGTGAGCATGCCGTACAGCGGTGCCCACTGCGCGGGCTCCAGCGGACGCACGATGGTCGAGCCCTCGGCGAGCTTGCCCCACAGGGCGCTGATCTCCTCGGTGTCGTCACCGCGTACGGAGACGAAGAACGGGTTCTCGCCCTGGTTCCAGGGCAGTTGCGACGGCACGTCGTAGGCCATGACGTGGAAGCCGTTGTCGCCGGCCACCTCGCCCCACATCACCCAGTCCGCCTCGCTCTCGTTCTGCACGGCGCCCGCGTCCTTGTAGGTGACCGCGACAGTACGTCCGCCGAAGACGGACTGGTAGTAGTCCAGCGCCTCACGTGCGGCGCCCCGAAAGTTCAGGTGAGTGGTGGTCGTGACGGACATGACCTGCTCCTTGCCTCGATGTGACAGATACGCCGCCGACTGTCCAAGTCCGAGTGGCGGCTGCCGACCAGGGGCGATGCCTCCCGAACGGCTCGTACGCCAGCATGGCGGAGGTAGAGGACAGGTTGTGTCCTGTACTACGGGAAGAATGGATCCCATGCAGAAGACATCCTCCCGGCTGCTCGCGCTGCTCTCGCTGCTTCAGACGCACCGTGACTGGTCCGGCGATGATCTCGCTCAGCGTCTCGACATCACCTCGCGCACGGTGCGGCGTGACATCGACCGCCTGCGCGAACTCGGCTACCCGATCACGACCTTCAAGGGACCGGCCGGCGGCTACCGCCTGGAGGCCGGCACTCACCTGCCGCCCATGCTGTTCGACGACGACCAGGCCGTCGCCCTGGTCGTCGCACTGCAGACCGCGGCCACCGGCACCACCGTCGCCGAAGACGCCACCCGCGCCCTGGCCACCCTCCGCCAGGTCATGCCACCCCGCCTACGCCACCGCATCGACCTGCTGCGCATCACCGCCGTCCCACCGCCCGCGGCCCCCGACACTCCTCGGGTCGACACCCAGGTCCTGGTGGACCTGAGCCGCGCCATCCACGCCCGCGAGGAACTTCGCTTCGACTACGCCCCGGGTCCAAGCACCTCGGCCGATGACGTCCGCCGCGTACAACCCCACCACCTGGTCACCTGGCGTCATCGCTGGTACCTCGTGGCCTGGGACCTCCACCGCGAGGACTGGCGTACCTTCCGCGTCGACCGCATCCGGCCCCGCACACCCACCGGCCCCCGCTTCACCCCTCGTGACCTCCCCGGCGGCACCGTCTCCACCTTCATCACCAGCAGGTTCCGCGGCAACGACGGCACCACCACCGACTGGCCCTGCCAAGGCGAAGTCATCCTCCGCCTCCCGGCCGCCGATGTCGCGCCCTTCACCCAGGACGGAATCGTTGAGGAACTCGACTCCCGTCATTGCCGACTTATCCTCGGCTCCTGGTCATGGACCGGACTCGCCGCCGCCATCGGCCGCTTCGACACCGATATCGAAGTCATCGGCCCACCCCAACTGGCCACCGCATTCGGGGACCTCGCCGCCCGCTACGCCCACGCCGCCCGCACCACAAGACCAGAGACCGGCCCGGCGCGGTGAGAACAGAACTCACCACGCCGCTCAAGCCCTCCGAACCTCCGGGGCCGACCCAACGCTCAGTTACACGCGATCCGAGAGCAGGGAACGGGAGAACATCCGGGAGTCGACGCTGGAAGGGCTGGAGACCGCGGCCCGCAAGGGCAAATACGGCGGCCGGCCCCGGTCATCACTGACGACATGCTGCACACCGTGCTGCGGCGCAAGGCGCTCGGCGAGTCCGTCGAGCAGATCCGGCCTGCCCTGATCATCCCTACCGGCAAGCGCAAGAGACAGAGCCCGACCGTCGCCAGCATCTACCGGACGCTCGCCGAGCACATGCCATGTCCAGATCATTGGCCGTTCGGCCATCGCCCGATCCCTGCTGCTGACCAAGCCTTTGCGCACGGGCTGCATCTTCGGTGGATTCGCGACGCCCGGCAGGTTGTGGCAGAGGTTGGCCAGGAACCTGATGCGCTCGAGGCGGGCCGTGGGTGAGACCTCTCGTGTTACAGGGTTGGAACCGGCCAGCATCCGGATCTCAATGAACGCCTGGGCCGAGAGCAGCGCGGCCAACCGGCGGTCGTCTATTTCGGTGGGTTTCCGCCCCGGCCTCAGAGAGCTGCGTGCCGTTCGGGTCCCACGACAGCGGTTGTCGAAGGAGCCGGGTGTATTTCCGGAGTCGCATGCGCGCGGGTTGCCACTCCCAGCTGGTCAGCGCTTCAGAGCTCTGTAGCGTCTGAGCAGTTCGGTGATTTTCTCAGGGGCGGCGTTGCCATTCAGTTCGGTGAGCAGGTCATCGGGGCACAGCTCGTAAAGATCGCCCCACCACCGGCGAACTTTGTTGTCCCAGATTCGATAGCCGCCGGGAACGCCTTTGGCCACGTACCGCCGCCTACTCACGATCGGCCTTCGGGTATCCGGCCGCGCCGTCCTCGACGCCGCTGTCGGCGATGGCGCGGCAGGCCCCGCGGATGGCTGTCAGAAAGGTTCCGCCGCGCTCGTAAGCCGTATCTTCGACACCCCCGGTAAGCCAGCCGTTCGCAGGGGGTGGTGAAGTAACTACTGACCTTGAATGAGTGATGTCGCAGTGGGCTGACATCGGTTGTGTCCGGCGGTACGCCTTCCTCATGAGGTATCCGCAAGGTGGTGGGTTGACGGCTGAGCGCCGGACGTTCCGGGAGCAGATCCGGCTGGAGACGGCCGAGCGGTTCGCCGCCGGCGAGGACAACGCTGTGCCGTCCGGGCGATCAAGTCCATCTGAGACGGCGGAACGTGCGCAACTTGCGTTACCCATGAAGACCGAGCACGGCCGCATCCGCGCCGGTCAGGTTCAGCGACACCCAGGCCTTTCCATGGGCGTAACGTGATGGTGGTGTTCGCTGGATTCGACGAATTCGACCTCGCGACTTCGCAGACGACGATCCATGGTGTGCGGGGTGGAGCCGGTCCCCCGGTCCTGCTGCTGCACGGCATCCCGGAGACCCACCTGATGTGGCACCGCATCGCGCCCGCGCTGGCCGAAAGGTTCACCGTCGTCGCGACCGACCTGCGGGGCTACGGCGCCAGCGGCAAACCGCCCAGCGCCCCCGACCACGAGCCGTACCGGATGCGGGTCATGGCGATCGACCAAGTCGAGGTGATGGCCGCACTCGGCTTCGAGCGGTTCGCCGTGGTCGGTCACGACCGAGGTGCCCGCTGCGCCTACCGGATGGCGCTCGATCATCCGGCAGTCGTCCATCGGCTGGCCGTTCTCGACATTGTGCCGACTGGTGAGGCGTATGCCCGTGCGGATCGGAACTTCAGCCTGGGCTACTGGGTC
Organism: Streptomyces sp.; assembly: GCF_019510245.1. Lineage (GTDB taxonomy): Bacteria > Actinomycetota > Actinomycetes > Streptomycetales > Streptomycetaceae > Streptomyces. Next base: position 3,752 of record NZ_JAEKKT010000360.1, read on the forward strand.
TGGTCGTTCCTCGCGGCGGCGGCGCCGGTGCCGGAGACGCTTATCGGGGCAGCTCCCCGCGTGCTGGTGGAGCACATGCTCGACTCCTGGTCGGACCGATCGGACGCGTTCCCGGCGCACCTGCGCCAGGCGTATATCGCGCCGTTCACCGATCCCGCCACTGTCCACGCGATCTGTGAGGAGTACCGCGCGGCAGCCACGCTCGACGTCGCCGATGACGAGGCCGACCGGCGCGCCTACCGCACCATCAGCTGTCCCACGCTGGTGTTGTGGAGCGCCACCGGAGCGGTAGCGCAGTGGTACGACGACCCGATCGGCATCTGGCGGGCGTGGGCCGACGACGTACGCGGCGCCGCGATAGCGGCCGGGCACTTCCTCCCCGAGGAGGCACCGGCAGACACCCTGGGCCACCTCCTGCCGTTCCTGGACTACTGACCTTGAATGAGTGATGTCGCAGTGGACCGCCGACGGCGAGCCGGCGTCGCTGTCCAAAGGCCCGGCGACGTTGCCGCAGATCCGTGCTCGTCTGGGACAATCTCAAGACCCACCTGAGTGCCGGCATGAAGACGTTCATCGCCGAGCACGACTGGCTGACCGTCTACCAGCTGCCCGCCTACGCTCCGGACCTGAACCCCGTCGAGGGCATCTGGTCCCTGATCCGTCGCGGCCCGCCGGCCAACGCCGCGTTCACCGGCCCCGAACACCTCATCGCCACAGTTCGCCGAGGACTGCGCGAGATCCAGTACCGCGGCT
>NZ_JAEKKT010000361.1 GCF_019510245.1 Streptomyces sp.
CGACGGTGACGGTCGCCTCGATTCCCGGGTGCCGTGCGGACAGCCGCTCCAGGACGGGCGGCAGCAGATACAGGGCCACGCTGCGGAACGCGGCGACGCGGAGCGGCCCGGCGACCTCGCCCGTAGGTATGTCGTGCGCCTCCCTGACCAGGGTCTCCAGCATGCGAGGCACCCGGCGGGCGTGCGCCACCGCCCGCGCACCGGCGGGGGTGGGCCGGGCGCCGAACCGCCCTCGCTCGAACAACACGACGCCGACCTTGCGTTCGATGCCGCGCACGGCGTGCGAGACGCCCGACTGGGTCGTGCCCAGCCGGACCGCCGCCGGCGAGAAGCCGCCTTCTTCGGCGACCGCGACCAGGACGCGAAGCTCCTGCGGAGCGAGATCGACAGCGCTGCTCATTTCCGCCCCCCCCATGAGGGCGGCTCATGGATCCGCCCGTTCCATGAGCCCAACCCTCTGCCCGCACCAGCGCATTCCTCCTTAACGTCCCGGTCATGACCGCGCTCACCGTGCACCAGACCGCCCGCCCGACCGGCTTCCCGACCCCCGAGCACTTCCGCTTCGTGGAGTCGCGTGTTCCGGAGCCCGCCAGCGGCACGGCGCTCGTCGAGAACCTGTACTGGTCCGTCGACCCCTACCACCGCGAAATGATGGACGGCGACTTCGAGTTGAACGCCCCACTGGAGGGCCGCGCGCTCGGCAGAGTCGTCGCCGTTCGCGAACCGGCCCTGCCGGAGGGCGAGTTGGTCTTCCACCGGAAGGGCTGGCGGACCCACTCGGTGGTGACCCCGGCCGAGACCAGACGCCTGCCGCTCCATGAAGGCGTCTCCCTCTCCGCGTACTTGAGCGTTCTCGGCGGTACGGGCCTGACGGCCTACGTCGGGCTCACTCGCGTCGCCCGGCTCCGGGAGGGCGACGACCTGTTCGTCTCCGCCGCGGCCGGCGGGGTCGGCACGGCGACGGGCCGCTTCGCACGGCTGCTGGGCGCGGGCAGGGTGATCGGAAGCGCGGGATCGCCGTCGAAGGTCAGACATCTGATCGAACAGGTCGGTTACGACGCCGCGTTCGACTACCGGTCCGGCCCGGTCGCGGACCTCCTCACGAAAGCCGCACCCGACGGCATCGACGTGTTCGTGGACAACGTCGGCGGCGAGCACCTGGGCGCGGCGATCGGTGCGCTCAGGGAGCGCGGCCGAGTGGTCCGGATCGGCACGGTGGGCCAGTACAACACCCCGGACGCGCCGCCGGTCGTCTTCGACCACGCGGACGTCGTGGAGAAGAGCCTGCGCGTCGAGGGCTTCCTGGTGCGCGACTACGCGGACGTGCAGGAGGAGTTGTACGAGTTCGCCGTACCGCATCTGCTCAGCGGGGCACTCACTCCCGACGAGACGGTGGTGGACGGGTTCGAGCGGATCGTGGAGGCGTTCCTGCTGATGCTGCGCGGCGGGAACACCGGGAAGACCCTGGTGAGGGCGGGCGGTGCGGGGTGATATACAGCGGCCGAGATCACCTCCGCGCCGGCCTCGACGTACGGTCGAGCACGATCTCCAGGGCGTCCCGGAATCCCTCCGGGGCCTCCACCCACGGCAGATGGCCGGCCTTCGGCAGCACCACCCGCCGTACGCGTGGCAATGCCTCCTCCAGTGAGTCCACCGCCGAACGCGGGCGGATGTCCTCGGCGCCGTCGATGATCAGGACGGGCACGTCCAGGGACGCGCAGGCGGTCCGCAGGACGGGGCTGCCCCAGGTACCCACGGTCTCGGCGTTCAGGGCCTTGTTGCACTCGTGGTTGATGTCGAACCAGGGGTCGGCCATCCGGCGGGCGTGCTCCAGGGCGTGCTCGCGGTCCGTGAAGTCGGCCGTCCATTGCAGGATCGCGCGCTCCGGGTCCCTCTTCGGCAACTCCCGCCAGTGGGCGATCCGTTGGGGATCCTCGCCGAGGCGCGCGGCGAGGTTGTCCGTGTACTCGGCGTGCCACTCCGACGTCGGCACGATGCCCGACCCGCTGACGTACACCAGGGTGCTCACCCGCTCGGGGTGGGCAAGGGTGTAGCTCAACGCCAGTTGCGCGCCCCAGGAGTGGCCGAGCAGCGCCATCCGGTCCAGACCGAAGTGGCGCCGTACGACGTCCAGGTCGGCCACGAACCGGTCGGTCGTCCACGGTCCGGCGCACCGCTGCGAGCGGCCGCAGCCGCGCTGGTCCCAGCGGATCACCGGGTCCCGGTCGCCGAGCACCGCGGCCATGTCCCCGAACATGTCCCACAGTCCCGGCCCGCCGTGGCACAGGACCAGCGGGTCACCCTCACCCGAACGCGAGGCCCACAGTCGTACGCCGTCCTCGGTGAACACGGTCATGCCCGCATTGTGCGCGCACGAAGGGGCCGGGCAACAGCCCGGCCCCTTCTGATGACTGACGGGACGTCAGCCCATGTGCGGGTACCCGTAGTCGGTGGGCGGGACCAGGGTCTCCTTGATGGCGCGGGTCAGCGTCCAGCGCTGGAGGTTCTGCGGGGCGCCGGCCTTGTCGTTGGTGCCGGAGGCGCGGCCCCCGCCGAAGGGCTGCTGGCCGACGACGGCGCCGGTGGACTTGTCGTTGATGTAGAAGTTGCCGGCCGCGTAGCGCAGCTTCTCCATCGTGTACGCGGCCGCCGCGCGGTCGGACGAGATCACCGAGCCCGTCAGCGCGTAGTCGGACGCCGACTCCATCTGGGTCAGCATCTCCTCGTACCTGTCGTCCTCGTAGACGTACACCGCGAGGAAGGGGCCGAAGTACTCGGTGGTGAAGACCTCGTTCGCCGGGTCCGTGCACTCGACGACGGTCGGGCGGACGAAGTAGCCGACCGAGTCGTCGTAGGAACCGCCCGCGACGATCGTGCAGGTGGGGTCCGACTGCGCGCGGTCGATCGCGGCCTTGTTCTTGGCGAAGGCGCGCTCGTCGATGACCGCGCCGATGAAGTTGGACAGGTCGGTGACGTCGCCCATGGCGATGCCGTCCACCTCGGCGGCGAACTCCTCACGGAAACCGCTGTTCCAGATCGACGCCGGGATGTAGGCCCGGGAGGTCGCCGAGCACTTCTGGCCCTGGTACTCGAAGGCACCGCGGGTCAGGGCGGTCTTGAGGATCGCGCGGTCGGCGCTCGGATGGGCGACGACGAAGTCCTTGCCGCCGGTCTCGCCGACCAGGCGCGGGTAGGTGCGGTACTTCTCGATGTTGGCGCCGACCGTCTTCCACAGGTGCTGGAAGGTCTTCGTCGAACCGGTGAAGTGGATGCCCGCGAGGTCCCGGTGCTCCAGGGCGACCTTGGAGACCTCGATGCCGTCGCCGGTGACGAGGTTGATGACGCCCTTGGGCAGACCGGCCTCCTCGAGGAGCTGCATGAGCAGCACGGCGGCGTGGGTCTGGGTCGGGGACGGCTTCCACACGACCACGTTGCCCATGAGCGCGGGCGCCGTCGGCAGGTTGCCCGCGATCGCCGTGAAGTTGAACGGCGTGATCGCGTAGACGAAGCCCTCGAGCGGGCGGTGGTCGAGGCGGTTCCAGACGCCGGGGGCGTTGGCCGGGGGCTGCTCGGCGAGCAGGTCACGGGCGTACTTGACGTTGAAGCGCCAGAAGTCGACGAGCTCGCAGGGCGTGTCGATCTCGGCCTGCTGGGCGGTCTTGGACTGGCCGAGCATGGTGGAGGCGGCCAGCGTCTCGCGCCAGGGGCCGGAGAGCAGTTCGGCGGCGCGCAGGATGATCGCGGCGCGGTCGTCGAAGGACATCGCGCGCCAGACAGGGGCGGCGGCGAGCGCCGCGTCGATGGCGTCCTGGGCGTCCTGCTGGGTGGCGTTGCGGTAAGTGCCCAGCACGGCCTTGTGGTTGTGCGGCTGCACGACCTGGAAGGATTCGCCGCCGCCCAGCCGCTTCTCGCCGCCGATGGTCATCGGCAGATCGACCGGGTTCTCGGCCAGCTCCTTGAGCCTGACCTCCAGCCGTGCCCGCTCGGGCGAGCCGGGGGCGTAGCCGCGCACCGGCTCGTTGACGGGGGTGGGGACCTGGGTCACAGCGTCCATGAGATCCGTACTCCTTGAACTTGAGCGGGTGTGGGGCTCAGCCCTTGCTGATCATGCTGCGGACGAAGAAACGCAGGTTCGCCGGCCTCTCCGCGAGCCTCCGCATGAAGTAGCCGTACCAGTCGGTGCCGTACGCCGTATAGACGCGCATGCGGTGGCCTTCGGCGGCGAGCCGGAGGTGTTCGTCGCCGCGGATGCCGTAGAGCATCTGGAACTCGTACTCGTCGGGCTTGCGGCCGGCCTGCCGGGCGAGTTCCTGGGCGATGGAGATCAGGCGGGGGTCGTGGGAGCCGACCATCGGGTATCCCGTGCCCTCCATCAGGATGCGCAGGACCCGGACGTACGCCTTGTCGATCTCATGCTTCTGCTGGTAGGCGACCTCGGCGGGCTCCTTGTACGCGCCCTTCACAAGCCGCACCCGGCTGCCCGCCCCGGCGAGCCGGCGGGC
>NZ_JAEKKT010000075.1 GCF_019510245.1 Streptomyces sp.
GTACGCCAGGACCCGCTCCTCGGCCTCGGCGAGCGTCGTGCCGCCGGCCAGCTCGTCGAGCAGGCCGGAGGTGGTGTGCATCTGCCGCACCACCTCCGGCATCGTCTCCAGTGCCTTGGCCGGCGGACGGATGACGATGTCCACGCCCTCGCCGAGCACGTTCAGCTCGGAGTCGGTGACCAGCGCGGCCACCTCGATGAGCGCGTCGTCGGACAGCGAGAGGCCGGTCATCTCGCAGTCGATCCACACCATGCGATCGTTCATGCGACCACCCTAAAGCTGACGTCGGCGTTTGGGTGCCCCTGGTGCAGAGCCGACGCCTGCGGGGCTGCCGCCCCCGCACCCCCGCATCATCGGGCCTACGGCCTCGTCCTCAGACGCCGGACGGGCTGGGTGTGGGCTGAGCGTCGTCGTTCTCGGCGCCGGACGGGCTGGGTGGGGGCTGGGGCCGTCGTCCTTAAACGCCGGACGGGCTGGGTGTGGGCTGAGCGCTGTCGTCCTCAAACCCCGGACGGGCTGCGTGGGGGCCCGGTGCCCTCGTTCTCGGGCGTCGGACGGGCTGGGTGTGGGCTGAGCGCCGTCGTCCTCGAACAGCGGACGGGCTGGGTGTGGGCTGAGCGTCGTCGTTCTCGAACACCGGACGGGCTGGGTGGGGCCCGGTGCCGTCGTACTGGCTCGGTGGATGGTGTGGAAGCCGGCGCGGCGGTGTCTTTCGGGCTCGCCTCTTTGTCCGAGCGAGTCGGGTGGTGGGTGGGCGAGGGGGTGTGGTCGGCCCACCCGAGCTGGTCGGGTGGGCCGGGGTGGGTCAGCTGCCGGTGCGGGGGCCGGGGAGGCTGGCCGAGAGGCCTACCGTGGCCGTCCTGCGGGTCTGCATCGGGAGTACGCCCTCGGGGTACGGGACCGCGAGCGGGCCCGTCTGCGGCAGCGGGGCCGGTTCCGGGGTGTCGGAGCGGTCGGACTGCGGGCGGCGTGCCCGGTACGCGGCCCGGTACGCCGCCGGGGACGAACCCAGCTGGCGGCGGAAGTGGCCGCGCAGGGCGACGGGGGAGCGGAAGCCGCAGCGGCCCGCCACCTCGTCCACCGAGTAGTCCGACGTCTCCAGGAGGCGCTGCGCCTGGAGGACCCGTTGCGTGATCAGCCACTGGAGCGGGGCCGATCCCGTCAGCGAGCGGAAGCGGCGGTCGAAGGTGCGGCGGCTCATGTACGCGCGCGCCGCCAGCGTCTCCACGTCGAACTGCTCGTGGAGGTGCTCCAGTGCCCAGGCGACGACCTCGGCGAGCGGGTCGGCGCCGATCTCCTCTGGTAAAGATCGATCGAGGTAGCGCTCCTGACCGCCCGAGCGGCGCGGCGGGACCACCAGGCGGCGGGCGAGCGCGCCGGCCGCCTCGTTGCCGTGGTCCGTCCGCACGATGTGGAGACAGAGATCGATGCCGGCCGCCGTACCCGCGGAGGTGAGGACGTCGCCGTCGTCCACGAAGAGTTCCCGTGGGTCGACGTGCACCGACGGATAGCGCTTGGCCAGCGTCGGCGCGTACATCCAGTGGGTGGTGGCCGGGCGGCCGTCCAGCAGACCCGCGGCGGCCAGCACGAACGCGCCGGTGCACAGCCCGACGATGCGGGCCCCCTCCTCATGGGCGCGGCGCAGCGCGTCCAGTGCCTCTTCCGGTGGCGGCGCGGTGATCGAGCGCCAGGCCGGTACGACGACCGTGCCGGCGCGTGAGATCGCTTCCAGGCCATGCGGCGCGGTGAGTTCCAGGCCCCCTGTGGTCCGCAGCGGGCCTTCCTCGCCACCGCACACCAGCAGTCGGTAGCGCGGTACGCCGGCGTCCTGGCGGTCTATCCCGAACACCGACAGCGGTATGGAACTCTCGAAAATGGGGCCGCCGCTGAACAGCAGCACCGCGACGATCTCCTTGCGCCGTCGCCCGGACAGTTTCCGGGCCGCGGCTTCCGGCGCGGCAGTGGAGTCGTGGCTCATCCTGCTAAGCCCCCCTTGGTGGTCGCGGCTCCTCGGTTGTGTCGCTCCTGCACGTTTCCCCTCGGTCCTGCACGAGTCCCCCGCCGTAAGACGTCAAGATCGAATCTACTGGTTTCCGCGGTCTCGCGTTGACCAGTTCGACACGCCGTCGATTGTCGACATGACAACTTGGCGTGAAGCATTCGATCACGAAGGGTTGCACTCGCGGGCCGTGCAGGGAAGTGCGCCTCGTCGCAGTGGCCAAACCGCGTAGGGTACGGAGGGCCCCGCAGACCCTTTCCGTGCAGGTGGAACGGGGGTTGGGGGGTGGTTGGTGACCCTCTTGCACGAGTCCGCCAAGTTGGCTGAAAAGAAGCGTTGGCGTGCGCGGAAACCGGTCAGTCGACCGGTGTACTGCTCCGGGTGTGACGTCCGCCTCCCCGGGGTGCCGTCCCGCGCTCGGCGCCGAGCCTCGCGCCGAGTTCCGAGCGGCGCAGCAGGAAGCGGCACGCGGTGGTGACGGCGGCGAGGCCGAGGGCGGTGCCGGCCGCGCCGGCCGGCGAGGTGCCGTACCAGAGGAGCACGACGGGGACGAGCGCGCAGCAGAACGCGGCCCAGCGGACCACGTCGCCGGCGGTGTCCGGAGCGCGACGGTGCTGATCGGGGGCGCGACGGTGCGGATCGGGGGCGCGACGGTGCGGCTCGGGGGTGCGCCGTGGGTCGGGCGCGCGGTGCGGGCTGGAGGTGCGGCGTGGGCTGGGGGCCCGGTGCGGGCTGGGGGCGCGGTGCGGTCCGGACATGGTCATACTCCCTCGTGCTCCCTCGTGGCGCACTCGTACCGGGATCAACGCGCGTTCGAGCGGTCGGTCACCGTGCGTGGGCTCCGGTGCTGTCCGAATCCTGTGCAAACCGCCTGTACGGGGCAGCAACCATTGCGTTACGGGCGCGGCTCGTGCATGCTCCCTGGAACCCCTAACCGACTCCGGGGAAGGTCCCCTACGGAGAGCGCGCGGGATCTGGGCTGAGGAGGCGTGCCGCCGTACCCTTGGGGGTATGGGGTCGGGAAGATGTTTCCCGGACACAAGCTCGCCGCACACTGTCGTCCCTCCCACACAAGGATCACAACGCCGAGACAGCCATGGCCGGTCACGAATTCTTCGATCCAGCGGACCGCAAGCGGCCGGTCGCCGACCCCACGGCGGCCGATGCGCTGGCGGCGGAAGAGGCACGCCCTTCCTGCGATCCCGCCTTCAAGCACGGAGTGGTCGTCGGCTTCGACGGCTCCACCTCCAGTGAGCGCGCCCTCGCCTATGCGATCGGGATGGCGCACCGCTCCCGCGCGGGGCTGATCATCGTCCACGTCGCCAACCGACTGCCGACCACCGTGTGGGCCGGCTGCGAGCCACCCGTCTTCGTCGACGTACCGGACCACCGGACGGAGGTGCTCGGGCTCGAACTCGCCTGTGCCGAGTACCTGGCCGAGGTGCCCTGGATCCTCGTCGAGCGCGGCGGCGACATCTGCCACGAACTCGAAGAGGTGGGGCGGGAGTACGAGGCCGACGCGATCGTCGTGGGGTCGACCCACGGGATCGTCGGCCGGATCTTCGGCTCCGTCGCGGGCAGACTCGCCAAGCGGGCCAAGCGCCCTGTCGTTGTCATTCCGTAACTCCACGTTCTCCCAGGTGAGATGCGCCGTGGGAACGGTCCGGCTCTCTTCGTCCCGCGCCTGAAATTCCTGGCGTGCAGAGGTGTTTGTGCCCTTGTGAAGGGCATATATCGGTCACCGCGCACAACTGCACAAGGCATGAAGGGAGCCCGCCGTGGACAACGACGTCTCTGCGGGAAGCGGAACCACCACCGTGGCCGGTCGACTCGCCCTGGGAATCACCCTGTTGGCGTTCGGACTCGGTACCACCGGTGTCATCGACAACGTCACCACCTCTGACGCCGTGTCAATCGCCCACTACGTGGGCGGAGTCGCCCTCTTCCTCGTCGGCCTGCTGGCCTTCCGTGACCGTGACGCCGTGAACGGCACGGGCTATGTGGCCCTCGGCGCCCTCTGGTTCACCTGGGCCGTCTCGTCCGGTGGCCACGCCTCGGCCAACGGCGCCGGGCTCTTCCTGCTCCTCTTCGCTCTCGTGGCCCTGTCGTTGACCCTCGCGGGCGGCGACCAGCTCGGACAGGCCATGCACGGGCTGCTGTTCCTGGCGATGCTGGTGCTCGCCGTCGCGCAGTTCGCCGACAGCTCGTCACTGACCAAGGTCGGCGGCTGGGTTGCGGTGGCGGCGGGGGCGGTGGCCTGGTACGCCGCGACGGCCGCGCTCGCGCACTGGCCGACGGTGCTGCCGGGGCGGGCTGCCGGCCGGGGGGTGACGGCCCACGGCTGATACGGCAGCCGACGCCGGGGAGTTGGGCGTCCCCGGCGATCCAATGAGCGGACCCCTTCGTTGCCGGCGGCATACGAAGGGGTCCGTTCGGTCGTCCGGCCCGTGCAGTTGCGTGGGGGTTGCTCGCGCAGTTCCCCGCGCCCCAAAAAAACCACGGGTGAACGCCCCTTTAGGGGCGCGGGGAACTGCGCGACCAGCCCCCACCGGCCCGCACAGTCACAACGGCCCTACTCCACCGTCACCGACTTGGCCAGGTTCCTCGGCTTGTCGATGTCGCGGCCCAGCGCCTTCGCCGTGTGGTACGCGAGGAGCTGGAGCGGGATGCCCATCAGGATCGGGTCGAGTTCGTCCTCGTTCTTCGGGACGACGATCGTGCGGTCCGCCTTCTCCTGGTGCTGGTGGGCCACCGCCAGGATCTTGCCGCTGCGGGCCTTGATCTCCTCCAGGGCCGCGCGGTTCTTCTCCAGGAGGTCGTCGTCGGGGACGATCGCCACCGTCGGCAGGGCCGGCTCGATCAGCGCCAGCGGGCCGTGCTTCAGCTCGGACGCCGGGTACGCCTCCGCGTGGATGTAGGAGACCTCCTTGAGCTTCAGGGAGGCCTCCCGGGCCACCGGGTAGCCCCGGACGCGGCCGATGAAGAGCATCGAGCGGGCCTCGGCGTACTCCGCGGCCATCTTCTCGATCTCCGCCTCCTGGGCGAGGATCTCCGAGATCTGGGCCGGCAGCTTGCGCAGCCCCTCGATGATCCGCTTGCCGTCGCGGACCGAGAGGTCGCGGATCCGGCCGAGGTGCAGGGCGAGGAGCGCGAACGCGACCGTTGTGTTCGTGAAGCACTTGGTGGACACCACGCAGACCTCCGGGCCCGCGTGCACGTACGTCCCGCCGTCCGCCTCCCGTGCGATCGCCGAGCCCACCACGTTCACCACGCCCAGCACCCGCGCGCCCTTGCGCTTGAGTTCCTGGACGGCGGCGAGGACGTCGTAGGTCTCACCGGACTGGGAGACCGCGATGTAGAGCGTGTCAGGGTCGACGACCGGGTTGCGGTAGCGGAACTCCGAGGCCGGCTCGGCGTCGGCCGGGATGCGGGCCAGCTCCTCGATCATCTGGGCGCCGATCATGCCCGCGTGGTACGACGTGCCGCAGCCGAGGATCTTCACCCGGCGCACGGCACGCGCGTCGCGGGCGTCCAGGTTGAGGCCGCCGAGGTGCACGGTGGAGAAGCGGTCGTCGATGCGGCCGCGCAGCACGCGGTCGACCGCGTCGGGCTGCTCGAAGATCTCCTTGTGCATGTAGGTGTCGTGGCCGCCCATGTCGTACGACTCGGCCTCCCACTCCACGGTGGTCGGCTCGGCCGTCGTCCGGGTGCCCTCGGTGGTGTACGTCCGGAAGTCGTCGGCCTTGAGGGTGGCCATCTCGCCGTCGTCGAGGGTCACTATCTGACGGGTGTGGGTGACCAGGGCCGCGATGTCGGAGGCGACGAACATCTCCTTGTCGCCGATGCCGAGGACCACCGGGGAGCCGTTGCGGGCGACCACGATCCGCTCGGGGAAGTCGGCGTGCATGACCGCGATGCCGTAGGTGCCCTCGATCAGGCGCAGCGCCTGGCGGACCTTCTCCTCCAGGGTCTCCGCCTGGGAGCGGGCGATCAGGTGGGTGAGGACCTCGGTGTCGGTCTCCGAGAGGAACACCACACCGTCCGCCTCCAGCTTGCGGCGCAGCTCGGAGGCGTTGTCGATGATGCCGTTGTGGACGACGGCCACCTTCTGGTCCGCCGACATGTGCGGGTGGGCGTTCACGTCGGAGGGGGCGCCGTGGGTGGCCCAGCGGGTGTGGGCGATGCCGGTGGTGCCCTTGAAGCGCGCCGGGACCTTGGCCTCCAGGTCGCGGACCCGGCCCTTGGCCTTCACCATCTTCAGACCGGCCGTCTTCGGCGCGGAGACGACGATGCCCGCCGAGTCGTAACCGCGGTATTCCAGCCGCTGGAGACCTTCGAGGAGCAGGGGGGCGACGTCGCGCTTACCGATGTATCCGACAATTCCGCACATATATAGGTGTTCCGTATCCCTAAGCCGTAGTCATCCGTAGACCATGCGACGCAGCTGCCGGAGGGTGAGCTCCGGCGGGGCGACCGCCCTGTACTTCAGATCCGCCGCGATCCGGTCGAAGATCTCCGTGTTGACCAGGCCTTCCGCCTGGAGTTCGCGGTGGCGGCGACGGACGTAGTCCGCGGTCGTCTCGTCGAAGTAGGCGAGCACCTCCTGGATCACCCGCAGCGCCTCGCCCCGGCTCAGGGGCGAGGACCGCATCAGATGATCAACGAGTTCGTCGTGCACCCGGTAGATCCTGGAGTACCGACGTCGGTTTCGCAAGAATCCTGCCCGATTCCGGGCAGCAGCCTGTTGAATCTCTTATGGGGTTCTGTTCGGACGCTGTCCATCCTGTGTCTTGCGCCACGTCGCTTGTGGAGACGATTTTCAGACGCCATGGACATTCCTCGTATGGGCGTACCCGATGAGCTCGCCGACCGCATGAGCATGGCTGAGCAGCACGAGTACCTCCGCGCCAAGTTCTCCCGGCGCTCCATGATCAGAGGCGGCGCCGTCACGCTCGGCGCCGTCACGGGCGGCTCGTTCGTCCTGGGCGGCACCGCCCAGGCCGCCGTCCCCACGCAGTCCTCCGCCCCCGCCACCCAGTACGTCGACGGCGCCTACGTCGCCCCGTTCGGCCGCCACCTGGCCTTCGGCAACGACGCCGGCACGGAGATGACGATCTCCTGGCAGGTCCCGGTCGCGGTCAAGAAGCCCTTCGTCCGGATCGGCACCCACGCCTCGCACCTCTCGGTCAAGATCGACGCCGAGATCCGCACCCTGTACACCCCGGCCGGCATCGGCGCCAGCGGCGACCACACCCAGTACTACGTGCACGCCAAGCTGGCCAACCTCAAGCCGGGCCGGCAGTACTTCTACGGCGTCGGCCACGAGGGCTTCGACCCGGCCTCGCCGCAGTTCGCCAGCACGATAGGCACCTTCACCACCGCGCCCCGGAACAAGCAGCCGTTCACCTTCACGGCCTTCGGCGACCAGGGCGTCAGCTACCACGCCCTGGCCAACGACAGCCTGATCCTCGGCCAGAACCCCAGCTTCCACCTGCACGCCGGCGACATCGCCTACGGCGACCCGGCCGGCCAGGGCAAGTCCACCGACACCGGCTTCGACTCCCGCACCTGGGACCAGTTCCTGGCCCAGACCGAGTCGGTCGCCAAGTCCGTGCCGTGGATGGTGTCGTACGGCAACCACGACATGGAGGCCTGGTACTCGCCCAACGGCTACGGCGGCGAGGAGGCCCGCTTCACCCTGCCCGACAACGGGCCGGACAAGAAGAACCTGCCGGGCGTCTACTCCTTCGTCCACGGCAACACGGCGATCATCTCGCTCGACCCGAACGACGTCTCCTTCGAGATCCCGGCGAACCTGGGCATCTCTGGCGGTACCCAGACCAAGTGGTTCGAGGCGCAGCTGAAGAAGTTCCGCGCCTCCAAGGACATCGACTTCATCGTCGTGTTCTTCCACCACTGCGCCTACTGCACCTCCACGGCGCACGCCTCGGAGGGGGGCGTGCGACAGGAGTGGGTGCCGCTGTTCGAGAAGTACACGGTGGACCTGGTCATCAACGGCCACAACCACCAGTACGAGCGCACCGACGTCATCAAGGGCAACACCGTCGTCAAGAAGCTCCCGATCGGCGAGACGGCCTACTCCGAGACCGAGGGTGTCGTCTACGTCACCGCGGGCGCGGCCGGCCGCAGCCTCTACGCGTTCACCGCCCCGGACTCCTACGAGGGCCACCTGAACGAGGTCGACTCCGTCGCCTCCTTCATCAACACCAAGGACGGCAAGGTCAACGAGACCGTCACCTGGTCCCGGGTGCGCTACCTCAACTACTCCTTCCTGCGTGTGGACGTCGAGCCCGCCCCTCGCGGCCAGTACGCCAAGCTGAAGGTGTCGGGCATCGCCGAGACCGGCGACCGCATCGACCACTTCACCGTGGCGCGCAAGGCCAAGTAAGGCCCCCACAGGCGGTCCTCACATGCGTCTGAGGACCGCCTGCTTGGCCGTCGTGAACTCCTCGTCCGTGAGCACCCCCTCGCGGTGCAGCCGACCCAGCTCACGCAGCCGGCGCAGCAACGCGTCGTGATCGGCCTCGGACGCCTCGGATGCCCTGGGTGCCCCCGGCTTCCCGGGATCCTCCGGTACGGCCGCCACCGACGGATGCGGCAGCCGTGCCTGCACCGCCGCCGCGACCAGCGCCATCAGCGGATCCCGCCTGAACCCCCACAGCTCCACCGCGTTCGGGTCGTACTTGGCCCGCTCCCGGGCCGGCGCCCCGGCCACCCGGAACCGCAGATGGCCGTTCTCCAGCCCGGCGGACGGCTGCCACTGCACGCCGAGGATGTCCGCCAGGGCCAGCGCGCGCGGGCCCGCCGCGGCCTTGACGTCCTCCGTCTTCCAGTTCCACTCCAGGCGCACCCGCTCCCCGTCGAACGACGCCGTGCCGTCCCCGGCGGAGACCGACAGCGGCAGCGGCGGCCCCGGCAGCAGGTACTCGCGCACCGGCGTGCCCGGCACCTGCGCAAGGAGCAGCGCGTCGCGCACCTCGTCCGTGAAGTACTCGGCGACGCCGTAGCGGTCCGACTCGACGGTCAGCCGGTAGGGGTCGTGCGGTTCGGTCAGGCGGCCCCCGGTCGCGTGCAGCAGCGGATCGGCGCCGTCCCGCAGGCGCAGCCGCAGCCGCCCCTGCCGACGGCCCTGCTCGGACGAGATCCCCGCCAACGCGTCCAGCGGGACGACCAGTTCACCCAGGGCACGGCGCAGCACGCTCACGTTCCTGTCCCGCCCGGGAGTCAGCCGCAGGGCGTCTCCGGCAAAGACCCAGATGCCGTCCTTCTGGATGATTTCCGCCATGCGGGGATTGTTCCACCGCGGAAACGACCGACGGGCTCCCCCGAGGACCGTACTCGGGGGAGCCCGTCCGTCCGGATCAGAACCCGGCGACGGGATTCTTCAGGGTTCCGACCAGCTGGAGGGCGCCCGACGGGTCCGCCAGGTCCACCATCTGCCGGTTGTCGCGCAGCTGGAGCCGGTTGAGGCAGGACAGGGCGAACTCGGGCGCGAAGATGTCGTACCGCGCGAACCTGTCGGCGAGTTCCGGCGCCGACTCCTGGTATTCACGGGTGACCTCGGCGACCGTCCGCCAGAAGCCGTCCTCCGTCAGGACCTCCTCGGCCGCGAGGTTCGCGGCGAGGAAGCGGAAGAAGCAGTCGAAGACGTCCGTGAAGATCGAGAGGAGCTTCTTCTCCTCCGGGACCTCGACGCGCAGCCGCTCCACCGCCGGCGGCAGCACCGCGTCCGGGTCCATGACCGCGATCTCCTCGGCGATGTCCTTGTACACCGCCCGTCGGACCACACCGTCCGCCAGGACCAGGATGACGTTCTCGCCGTGCGGCATGAAGACAAGGTCGTAGGCGTAGAAGCTGTGCAGGAGGGGCGTGAGGTAGGCCCGGAGGTAGGCGCGCAGCCACTCCCGCGCCGGCAGCCCGCTCCGCTCGATCAGCGCGGCCGCGAAGGAGGCGCCCTCGTGGTCCACGTGGAGCAGGGAGGCCATGGTCGCCAGGGACTCGCCCTCCTGGAGGGAGGCGACCGGGCTCTCCCGCCACAGCGCGGCCAGCATCTTCCGGTACGGCGAGTGCCGGTCGGTGGCCTTCTCGAACTCCAGGTGCCGGTAGCCGACGGCCGCCCGCTCCCGGATGATCGACAGGCCGGTGGACCTGAGCACCGGGTCGTTGTCGACGAGCTGGGCCAGCCAGTCGTTGATGGCCGGGGTGGCCTCCATGTAGGCGGCCGACAGCCCGCGCATGAAGCCCATGTTGAGGACCGAGAGCGCGGTCTTGACGTAGTGCTTCTCGGGGTGCGAGCGGTTGAAGAAGGTCCGGACGGACTGCTGGGCCAGGTACTCGTCGTCGCCCTCGCCCAGGCAGACGAGGTGGCCGCGGGCGACCTCGGCGGCGAAGGTGACGGTGAGCTTGTTCCACCACTGCCAGGGGTGGACCGGCATGAGGAGGTAGTCGGCGGGGTCGAGGCCCCGGTCGCGCAGGACGCCGTCGAAGCGCTCGACGGTCCCCTCGCCCAGCTCCTCCCGCAGGAAGGACTCGTACGCGATCCCCACGCCCGCCGTGAACGCCGCCCGCGACCGGTGGGCCGCCAGCCACACCAGCCGCACCGGGCTCGCGGCCTCGGGGGCGTACGACAGGTACTCGTGGACACCGAAGCCGAGCCGTCCGTTGTTGGCGACGAAGCAGGGGTGGCCCTCGGTCATCCCGGTCTCGATGGCCTGGAAGCCGCTGCCGGCGAGTTCGGCGACCGGGATCTGCGGCTTGGCGAGCTTGTAGCAGGTGCCGGAGAGGGTGGCGGAGATCTCCTCCAGGTAGACCGGCAGGATCTCGTCGCTCAGGCCCAGCGACTTCCGCAGCTCGATGAAGAAGTCCAGCGCCGCCAGCGGAAGTTCGGCACCGTCCCGGGTACGGGAGATCGAGTCGGCGTCCACCTGCCAGTGGTCCAGGGCGCGGCGGACGGCGGTGAAGCGGTAGCGGGTGAGCCCGTCGTCGCTGCGGACGACGTACGACGGCCCGTCCGCCTCCGGGGTGAGCAGGCGCTCGTGGGCGAACTCGGCGAGCGCCTTGCGTATGAGCAGCCGGCTGGCCTTCTCCCAGCGCTGGGGGGACAGGTGGGCCACGGCGTCGGCGAGGGTCATACGGCGGCCACCGCCCTCTCGAACCGCTCCCGGGTGCAGTAGCTCAGCAACGCCTTCTTCTCCGGCTTCTGGATCTCCCGTACGGGCACGAACCCGACGGCCTCGTTCAGTGCGTGCACGGCCTTGTTGCCGACGTCCGGCTCGACGACGATCCGGCGGGCCGCCGGGTCCTCGAAGAGGTGGGCGACCACGGCCGTGATGACGGCCTTGGTGAAGCCGTGCACGGGCGTGTCCGTGGCGGGGGTCAGGAAGTGCATCCCGACGTCGCCCGGCTCGGGCTCGTACAGCCCCGCCAGCTCCCGGTGGACGGGGTCGTAGTACTCCATGAGGAAGGCCGGCCGGCCGTCCTCGCCGAGGCCCAGCAGCGCGTGGTGGTGCTCGTCGGCCGCGATCTCCAGGTACGCCCGCTCGACGTCCTCCAGGCGGGCGTCCTGCATCATCCAGTAGGCCGCCTTGGGGTGGGTCACCCAGCGGTGCAGCAGCTCGGCGTCCTGGAGGGGGTCGACGGGCCGGAAGGTGAAGGCCCTCGTCGTGGTGCTCATACCGCGAACTCCTGGAAGGCGATCGTCTTCTCCACCGGGTAGTACTCCGAGCCGAGCAGCTCGCGGATGATGCAGGCGTTCCGGTAGGGGCCCATGCCGAGGTCGGGGCTGGTGATGCTGTGGGTGTGGACGCCGGCGTTCTGCAGGAAGACGCCCCGGCCGGTGACGTCGATCGCGTAGTTGCGGGCCACGTCGAAGTTGCCGTGCGTGTCGTAGCGCAGCCGGTCCCGGACGGGCCTGAGGAACTCCGGCTCGGCGTACCGGTAACCGGTGGCCAGGACCAGGCCCTGGGTCTCGATCTCGTAGTCCTTGCCCTGCTCCTCCTGGCGCAGTTCCAGCGTGTACGTCCCGTTGTCGTAGGCGGCCGCCCGCAGGGACGAGTTGGTCAGCAACCTGGTGGGGACCGGACCGCCGAGGTTCTTCTGGTAGAGCAGGTCGAAGATCTCGTTGATCAGGTCGCCGTCGATGCCCTTGAAGAGGCCCTTCTGCTCGGCGGCGAGCCGGTAGCGGGTCGCCTCGGGCAGGGCGTGGAAGTAGTCGACGTACTCCGGGCTGGTCATCTCCAGGGTGAGCTTGGTGTATTCGAGCGGGAAGAAGCGGGGGGAGCGGGTCACCCAGTTCAGCCGGTAGCCGTGGACGTCGATCTCACCGAGCAGGTCCCGGTAGATCTCGGCGGCGGACTGGCCGCTGCCGACCAGCGTGATCGACTCCTTGGACTGGAGCTCCTGCTTGTGCCGCAGGTAGCGCGAGTTGTGGATGAAGTCGCCGCCCAGGCCCCGGCAGGCCTCGGGGATGTGCGGCGGGGTGCCGGTGCCGAGGACCAGGTGACGGGCGCGGTAGGTGTCCCCGGCGGTCGTCGTCACGACGTAGACGTCGTCCTCGTGGCGGACCTCCGTCACCGTCGTACCGAAGCGGACGTTGGTCAGCCGGTGGGCGGCCCAGCGGCAGTAGTCGTCGTACTCGACCCGCAGCGGATAGAAGTTCTCGCGGATGTAGAACGGGTACAGCCGGCCCTTCTCCTTCAGGTAGTTGAGGAAGGAGTAGGGGGACGTCGGGTCGGCGAGGGTGACCAGGTCCGACATGAACGGGGTCTGGAGGTGGGCGCCGTCCAGGAACATGCCGGCGTGCCATTCGAAGTCGGGCTTCGAGTCCAGGAAGACGCCGTCCAGCTCGGCGATCGGCTCGGTCAGGCAGGCGAGGCCGAGGTTGAAGGGCCCGAGCCCGATGCCCACGAAGTCATAGGTCTTGGTCGGGTGTTCAGGACGCGCGGTCAAGGGACTCTCCCAGGTACTGCTCGGCGTGGCCGGCGATCAGGTCGAGGACGGCGGCGATGTCGGCCGTCGTGGTCTCGGGGTTGAGCAGGGTGAACTTCAGGTAGTGGCGGCCGCCGACCTTGGTGCCCGCGACCACCGCGTCGCCGGAGGCGAACAGCGCCTTGCGGGCGTAAAGGTTGGCGCGGTCGATCTCGGCCGGGTCGGTGACGGCCGCCGGGACGTAGCGGAAGACGAGGGTGGAGAGGGACGGCTCGACGACGACGTCGTAGCGCGGGTCGGCCGCGAGCAGCTTCCAGCCCTCCTCGGCCAGCTCGCAGACCTCGTCGAACAGCTCGCCGATGCCGTCGGCGCCCATGGTGCGCAGGGTCATCCACAGCTTGAGGGCGTCGAAGCGGCGGGTGGTCTGGAGGGACTTGTCGACCTGGTTGGGGATGCGTTCCTGGACCATCCGGCGCGGGTTCAGGTACTCCGCGTGGTAGGTGGCGTGCCGCAGGGTGGCCGCGTCCCGGACCAGTACGGCGGACGAACTGACGGGCTGGAAGAAGGACTTGTGGTAGTCGACGGTGACCGAGTCGGCGCGCTCGATGCCGGTGAGCCGGTCCCGGTGCTTCAGGGAGGCGAGCAGCCCGCAGCCGTAGGCCGCGTCGACGTGCATCCACACGCCGTACTGCTCGCACAGCCCGGCGATCTCGGGGAGCGGGTCGATCGAGCCGAAGTCGGTGGTGCCGGCGGTGGCGACGACCGCCATGGGCACCAGGCCGTCGTCCTTGCACCGCTCCAGCTCGCGGGCGAGGGCGACGGTCTGCATCCGCTTGTCGGTGCCGACGGGGAGGGAGACCACCGCGTCCTGGCCGAGGCCGAGCAGTTTCGCCGACTTCCGCACGCTGAAGTGGCTGACCTCGGAGGCGAAGATGCGCAGGCCGGCAAGGCCGGCAGGTCCTTCCCAGCCGCCCGGCCCCGGCTTGGCCTCCTCGCGGGCCAGCAGCAGCGCCTGGAGGTTGGACTGGGTGCCGCCGGAGGTGAACACGCCGTCGGCCGCGTCCCCGAAGCCGATGCGGGCGGCCGTCCAGTCGATCAGTTTCCGCTCGATGAGGGTGCCGCCGGCCGACTGGTCCCAGGTGTCCAGGGAGGAGTTGACGGCGGAGAGCACCGCCTCGCCGAGCACCGCCGGGATGACCACCGGGCAGTTGAGGTGGGCGAGGTAGCGGGGGTGGTGGAAGTAGACGGCGTCCCGGAGGTAGACGTCCTCCAGTTCGTCCAGGACCGCGGTCGTGTCGTGCAGCGGCCGGTCGAGGTCGATGCCGTCGATGCGGGGGGAGAGGGTGTCGACGGTGACACCCGTGAACGGACGGTCGGTGGTGGCGAGTTTGGCCGCCACCCGCTCTACTGCTTCGGTCACGGAGCGGCGGTAGTGCTCCGCGGTGAGGTCATTGAGCAGGTGCGAGCGCATGAGGGGGTCCTCCGGGGCGATCCGTGCGGGGGAGCAGAGCGGTCGGCTCCAGTTAGGTTAGCCTAACCTAAGTAACATGGGTAGGGTGCTGCCCCTCCCGTGACAGCCGTCACGCCGGCGGTCGTAACTACGCGTCGGCCGCCCGGAGCTGCTCCTCCGTCAGGCCCTGCCGCCAGTACCCGACGAAGGTGACCCGGCGCCGGTCGATCCCGCGCTCGCCGACGAGGTGCCGGCGCAGCTCCTTCACCCGCCCGGACTCCCCGGCGATCCAGGCGTACGGGCGCGCGCAGGAGGGGAGTCGTGCGGCGCGGAGCTCCGCCACGGCGTCGCGGCCGCCCACCAGCCAGGTGATCTCCGCGTCCGCCTCGGTCGCCACGTCCTGCACGTCCCCGGCGTGCGGCACCTCCAGCCAGGCGCGTACCCGGGTGCCCGCGGGCAGCGATTCGAGGATGGCGGTCGCGGCCGGTACGGCGGTCTCGTCACCCCAGATCAGCACCAGGCCGGTGTCCTCGGGCGGCCGGCAGCGGATCGCCCGGTTGTCGGCGACCGCCGGGCCGAGGATGACGACCCGGTCCCCGGCGGCCGCCCGTGACGCCCAGCGGGAGGCGGGCCCGGCGGGGGTGGCCGCGCCCGGCTCGATCCCGTGCAGCACGAAGTCGATGTCGATCTCGTCCGGGTCCCGGCGCAGCGCCCGCAGCGTGTACGACCGCATCACGGCCCGTACGCCGTCCGGGAGTTCGCGCCAGCCCTGCCACCAGTGGTCGCCGAGTTCGATCGGTACGGCGGGCTCGGTGTGCCCCTCGGCCGGGATGAACAGGGAGAGCGACTGGTCGCGTCCGTCGGAGTGGAAGTGCGCCAGGTCCGCACCGGCGAAGGTGACCCGGACCAGAGACGGACCGAGCCGCCTCGTCCGTACGACCTGGAGGGAGAAGAAACGGAACGGGGCGGCTACGGCCGTCGTCATATGAGCTCCTGGGGGTCAGGAAGTTGTGCGGACTTGCTGCCGGGCGGTCAGCTGACCTTCTTCGCCGTCTCGATCGCCTCGGCGAGGTTCGCCACCATCGCGACGCACTTGTCGTAGGAGAAGATCGGCTCGGGGGAGCGGGCGATGACCTGCCCGGCCTTCACCGCGGGGAGCTTCTTCCAGGTGGCCTG
>NZ_JAEKKT010000076.1 GCF_019510245.1 Streptomyces sp.
CCGGCTTGACGAAGAACTCCATCTCCATCTGCTCGAACTCGCGGGTGCGGAAGATGAAGTTGCCGGGCGTGATCTCGTTGCGGAAGGACTTGCCCATCTGCGCGATGCCGAACGGCGGCTTCTTGCGCGAAGCGACCTGCACCTGGGCGAAGTTGGTGAAGATGCCCTGCGCGGTCTCGGGGCGCAGGTAGGCGACGGAGCCGCTGTCCTGGGTCGGGCCGAGGTGGGTGGAGAGCAGACCCGAGAACTGCTTGGGCTCCGTGAACTGGCCCTTGTTGCCGCAGTTCGGGCAGTTCACGTCCACCAGGCCGTTCTCCGGGAGGCGGTTGTGCTTGGCCTCGTAGGCCTCCTCCAGGTGGTCCGCCCGGAACCGCTTGTGGCAGGCGGTGCACTCGGTCAGCGGATCCGTGAAGGTGGCGACGTGACCGGAGGCCACCCAGACCTCGGGGGCCAGGATGACGGACGAGTCGAGACCGACGACGTCCTCGCGCGACGTCACCATGTAGCGCCACCACTGGCGCTTCAGGTTCTCCTTGAGCTCGACACCCAGCGGGCCGTAGTCCCAGGCGGCACGCTGGCCACCGTAGATCTCGCTGCACGGGAATACGAAGCCACGGCGCTTGCTCAGGCTGACGATGGTGTCGATCTTGTCGGCGGCCACGGTGCTCTCTTCATTACGACGACGGGCGACGAAGCAAAGACGCTTCAGAGCGAATGCTTCAGGGTACCGGCGGGGCCTCCCCCTCAACCAAATCGGTTCCGCTTACCGACCCCTCACCCAGGCTTGTTGACAACGGTTTCCATGTTTGTTGAAAATGACTCTCATGAACGTACGACGCCGCCTCATATCCGCGGCCGCCGCGACCACCGTCACCGCACTCGGCATGGCGGCCCTCACCGCCTGCGGCGGCGCCGCCACGGCGGCCCAGACCGGGAAGTTCGACGTCGTGGCGTCGTTCTACCCGATGGCCTTCCTCGCCGACCGGATCGGCGGCAGCCACGTCCACGTCACCAGTCTCACCTCGCCCGGCCAGGAGCCGCACGACCTGGAGATCAGCCCGAAGCAGATCATCGGGATCGAGAAGTCCGACGCGGTCCTCTACCTGAAGAACCTCCAGCCCTCCGTCGACGCCGCGGTCGCCCAGTCGTCGGTCGGGACGAAGATCGACGCGGCCTCCCTGACCACGCTGGAGCGGCACGGCAACGAGGTCGGCGGCCACGCGGCCTCGCACGACGCCTCGAAGAACGAGGAGCTGTCCGGCCTCGACCCGCACATCTGGCTCGACCCGGTGCGCTACGCCCAGGTCGCCGAGGGGGTCGGCAAGGCCTTCGAGAAGGCCGACCCGGACCACGCGGCCGACTACCGGAAGAACACCGCGGCCCTGGTCAAGCAGCTGGACGACCTGGACACGCAGTTCAGGACCGGCCTCGCGCACACGAAGTCCAAGGTCTTCATCACCACCCACGCGGCCTTCGGCTATCTCGCCGAGCGCTACGGCCTGACCGAGGAGGCCGTCAACGGCCTCGACCCGGAGTCGGAGCCGAGCGCGGCCCGGGTCAGGGACCTGGAGACCATGGCCAGGGCCGACGGCGTCACCACCGTGTTCTACGAGACGCTCGTCAGCGACAAGACCGCGAAGACCATCGCCTCCGACGCCGGACTGAAGACGGACGTCCTCGACCCGATCGAGGGCATCACCGGCAAGTCCCGCGGCAGGGACTACTTCGCGGTCCAGGAAGCCAACCTCAAGGCACTCCAGCAGGCACTGGGCGCCGAGTGACACACCACCCGACAGGAGACGACGAGATGAGCGGCGAGCCCGTCATATCCCTGCGCGGGGTGACCGCCGAGCTCGGCTCGCGCCCCGTCCTGCGCGGCATCGACCTCACCGTGCACCGCGGTGAGGTCGTCGCGCTGCTCGGCGCGAACGGCTCCGGCAAGTCGACCGCGATCCGCACGATCATCGGCCAGGTGCCGGCGAGCGGCGGCGAGATAGAGCTGTTCGGCACCCCCCGGCGCACCTTCCGGGACTGGTCGAGGGTCGGCTACGTCCCGCAGCGCACCACCGCGGCGGGCGGCGTCCCGGCCACCGTCACCGAGGTCGTCTCGGCGGGCCGCCTCTCCCGCGCCCGCTTCGGCCTCTTCCGCAAGGCCGACCACGAGGCCGTACGGCACGCCCTCGGCCTGGTCGGCATGGCGGACCGGGCCAAGGACAACGTGGAGGCGCTCTCCGGCGGCCAGCACCAGCGGGTGCTGATCGCCCGCGCGCTGGTCGCCCGCCCCGAACTGCTGATCATGGACGAGCCGATGGCCGGCGTCGACCTGGCCAGCCAGGAGATCCTCGCGCGCACCCTGCGCGAGCAGGTCGAGCAGGGCACCACGGTCCTGCTCGTCCTGCACGAACTGGGCCCGCTGGAGCCCCTGATCGACCGCGCCGTGGTCCTCCGCGACGGCTGCGTCCTGCACGACGGGCCGCCCCCGCGCGCCGTCGGCCAGCACGCGCTGCCCGGCCACGACCACGTCCACCCCCACGACGAGCACACGCCCCTGCGCACAGGACTGCTGAGCTGATGGACTTCCTGAACTACGCCTTCATGCAGCGGGCCCTGCTCGCCGCCGTCCTGGTCGGCATCACCGCCCCCGCCGTCGGCATCTACCTGGTCCAGCGCCGCCAGGCCCTGATGGGCGACGGCATCGGCCACGTCGCGATGACCGGCGTCGGCCTCGGCTTCCTGCTCTCCACCTCCCCCGTCTGGATGGCCACGGCCGTGTCCGTGCTCGGCGCGATCCTGATGGAGCTGATCCGCTGGTACGGCCGCACCCGCGGCGACATCGCCCTCGCGATGCTCTTCTACGGCGGCATGGCCGGCGGCGTGATGCTGATCAACCTGGCGCCGGGCGGCTCCAACGCCAACCTGATGTCGTACCTCTTCGGCTCGCTGTCGACGGTGTCCGAGTCGGACGTCACCGCGATCTGCCTGCTGGCCGCCTTCGTCCTCCTGGTCACCCTCGGCCTGCGCCGGCAGTTGTTCGCGGTGAGCCAGGACGAGGAGTTCGCGCGGGTGACCGGCCTGCCGGTGCGGGCGCTCAACCTGCTGACGGCGATCACGGCGGCGGTGACCGTGACGGTCGCCATGCGCGTGGTGGGCCTGCTGCTGGTCTCCGCGCTCATGGTCGTCCCGGTGGCCGCGGCCCAGCAGCTCAGCCGCAGCTTCGCCGCCACGTTCGCGATCGCCGTCGTGATCGGTGTGACGGTGACGATCGGGGGCACGATCACGTCGTACTACCAGTACGTCCCGCCGGGCGCGACGATCGTCCTGCTGACCATCGCCGCCTTCATCGTGCTGAGCGTGCTGGCCGCGCCGCTGGCCAGGCGACGCGCCCGCGCGGCCGCCGCGCGACGGCCCGCCGGCGACCCGGCGGAGTGCGCGATTCCGGCCACCAGGGGGGCCGCGGACGAGGTCGGCGTCTGACCGCCCTCGGCCCGGGCTGGCACAATGGCCCGGCAGAAGCAGTGATGTGAGGAGGCAACCGGTGACGACCGCTGGACCGCCCGTGAAGGGCCGCTCGACCCGTCAGCGGGCAGCCGTGGCGGCGTGCCTGGACGAGGTCGAGGAGTTCCGCAGCGCGCAGGAACTCCACGACATGCTCAAGCACAAGGGCGACTCGGTCGGCCTCACCACGGTCTACCGCACGCTCCAGAACCTCGCCGACGCCGGCGAGGTCGACGTCCTGCGCACGTCCGACGGCGAGTCGGTGTACCGGCGCTGCTCCACGGGGGAACACCACCACCACCTGGTCTGCCGCGTGTGCGGCAAGGCGGTCGAGGTCGAGGGGCCGGCGGTGGAGAAGTGGGCCGAGGCCATCGCCGCCGAGCACGGGTACGTCAACGTCGCCCACACCGTCGAGATCTTCGGGACGTGCGCGGACTGCGCCGGGGCCACGGCGAGCTGCTGAGCTACACGCGCGCGAGGTGCCGGTCGAGGATCGCGCGCAGCCGGTCGGCGTCGGCGGGGTCCTGGAGGCCGCGCTTGGGCAGCACGGTGAAGCAGGAGACGTTCTTGTCGTCGCTGTAGGTGAAGAAGGCGTCCTTGGTCTCCCGGTAGCGGGGCTGCGCCGACCAGTTGAGCGACGTCGTGCTGTTGTCGGTGACCAGCGTCAGCCCGGCGTCCGTCACGGTCGCGCGGAACGTGCCGTTGCGGGCGCCGAGCTTCTGGAACGCGCGGGCCTGGAGCCGGGGTGTGAAGAACACCAGGATCGCGGCCAAGGGCATCAAGACCAGCAGGAACCAGTTGGGCTTGTCGCGCCCCGCCAGGGAGAGTGAGGCGTTCAGCACAAAGGCGAGCGCCACGACCACGAAGGCCCAGCGCCGCGGCCGCACCCACCGCCGCCGCAGCCGCTCGCGTTCCCGCAGCGCCCCCGTGAAGTCCTCCGTCGCCGGCTGGTAGACCAGCTCCACCACGCCCTGTGCGGCGGCATCCCGCCCCATGTCCATGACCATGGGGCGGATCGTACCGGCGCAGATCAGCTCCGGTCGAAGCACTTCTCCAGCTCGTTCAGGTCGTAGAACGTGCTGTGCTTCGAGATCGGCCTGCAGTCCGCCTTGAAGGCGATCTCCTTCTCGTTGTAGAGCATCCGCACCAGGTAGTCGTCGCCCTTGCGGAAGACGTCCCACTGGATGTTGGAGGCCAGGGAGGCGGCCTCGGCGCCGCGCCACGGGTTGTCGGCGTAGGTGAAGTCGACGCCCGCGGTGGCGGCCTTCTCGCTGCCGGGCAGCCGCATCAGCGCGGCCAGCGGGATGATCTCCTCGGCGTGGGTGAAGCGGAGTTCGGCGCCCAGCGTGCTGGTGGCGTCCCGCTTGGCCTCGACCTGCTTGAAGAGGTCGTCGAGGAGGGGCTGGGCCATCTTGTAGGTGATGTCGCTGTCCGAGAAGCTCGGACCCTTCTCATAGAAGTCCTCGGCGTCGCTGAGGTAGCCGAACCAGGCCGCGTCGCGCGGGGCGATGTAGCGGTCGAAGTCCCAGCCCTTGCCGTCCGGGCTCTCCTCGCTCATGGCGGGCGCGATGGCGTAGAGGTTGTAGACGGCGGTGGCGGCGGTGATGGCGTCGGCGGTTGCGGCGAACTCGCCGTCGGCGATGCGCTGCACGAACGCCGGCTTGAAGATCCTGCCGAGGACCCGGGCCGCCGCCTGGTGCGAGGCCGGCTGGTCGGTGATCGACTTCAGGGTCGAGGCGAGACGCTCGTCGCTCGCCAGCCACTTCTGGTAGTCGGCGCCGCCGGAGGACTTGTGGAAGTAGAGGAGGTTCTTGTCGACGCGGGCGGTGCCGAGGGAGGACTTCAGCGCCGGGTCGGCGTCGGTGAGGGCGGTGGAGAAGACCGTACCGCTGTCGACCGCGCGGCCCTGGCCGGAGCTGACGACGTCGATCTTCTCGCCGTTCTCGGCGATCGAGGTGAAGAGGGACGGCAGGCGCTTCTCCAGGCGGACCGCGGTGGCGCGGAGTTCGTCCTTGCCGCGGCCGCTGAGGTTGCCGTACCCGATCGCGCTCATGGCGGCTTCGAGCGCCTGCACGTCCGGGCCGAACTTCCTGCCGCGCGCGGTGAGCTGGCCGTCGGCCTTCGCCTGGTTCCAGAGCGCGAGGATCGTGTCGCCGTCCTCGCCGTCGGTGGCGGAGCGGGAGCCGTGCCGGGAGACGTTCTCGGTGAAGACGGCGGTGTAACCGGCCGGCGGCTGCTGGTAGGTGCGCGGGTTCTGGCCGGGGGTGTAGACGGCCTTGGTGCCGTAGCTCTCGCGATGGGTGAGCCCGGTGTCCGTGGCGTGCGCGGGAAGCGCGGCCAGGAGCAGGGCGCCGAGCGAGAGGACGGGGACGACGCGCTTCATGAGGACCGTTCCGGGGGCGGGAGACGGGGGGTGGCCTGGGTGGATCTTCCGTATCCTCGACGGCCCTCATGAACGGCGCGTGGCCGTCAGTTGCCCGACGGGTTCTCCTCCGTGCGGCCCTCCATGGCCAGCAGCTCCTCGTTGGGGATGGCCCCGCCGAACCGCCGGTCGCGGGAGGCGAACTCGACGCACGCCCGCCACAGGTCGCGGCGGTCGAAGTCGGGCCACAGCACGTCCTGGAAGACCATCTCGGCGTAAGCGCTCTGCCAGATCAGGTAGTTGGAGGTGCGCTGTTCGCCGCTGGGCCGCAGGAACATGTCCACGTCCGGCATGTCGGCGTAGTACATGTGCTTCTGGATGGTCTTCTCGCTGACCTTCGACGGGTCGAGCCGGCCCGCCTTGACCTCCTCGGCGATCGCCTGCACCGCGTCGGTGATCTCGGCCCGGCCGCCGTAGTTCATGCAGAAGTACAGGGTGAGCAGGTCGTTGTCCTTGGTCTGCTCCTGGGCGACCTGGAGCTCCTTGGCGACCGACTTCCACAGCCGGGGCATCCGGCCCGCCCAGCGCACCCGGACACCGAGGGAGTCGAGCTGGTCGCGGGACTTGCGGATGAAGTCGCGGTTGAAGTTCATCAGGAAGCGGACCTCGTCGGGCGAGCGCTTCCAGTTCTCGGTGGAGAAGGCGTACAGGGAGATGTTGCGCACGCCCATCTCGATCGCGCCCTGGAGCACGTCGAGGACCTGCTCGGCGCCGACCTTGTGGCCCTCGGTGCGCGGCAGCCCGCGCTCCTTGGCCCAGCGGCCGTTCCCGTCCATGACGATCGCCACGTGGTTCGGGACCAGTTCGCCCGGGAGCTTCGGCGGGCGGGCGCCGGACGGGTGCGGTTCCGGCGCCTCGTACTCGCGGCGCTGACGCCCCAGGATCCCGCGTACGACCATGTGCTTCTCGTCTCCCTCTGGCTTTTCCCGCTAGCTTTTCTCTACGTACCTGAGCGAGCGCAGCCCGCGCTCCAGGTGCCAGTGCAGGTAGGCGGACACCAGCCCACTGCCCTCCCGGACGTGCCGGGCCTCGGCCGCGTCCGCGGTCTCCCAGTCTCCCGTAAGCAGGGCGCCGAGCAGAACCAGGGTCTGCGGCGAGGGCACGACGCTGCCGGCCACCCGGCAGTCGACGCAGACGCTGCCGCCGGAGGCGACCGAGAAGAAGCGGTTCGGTCCGGGCATGCCGCACCTGGCACAGGCCTCGAAGCTGGGCGCGTAGCCGTTGACGGCGAGGGAGCGCAGCAGGAAGGCGTCGAGGACGAGGTGCGGGGCGTGCTCCCCGCGGGCGAGGGTCCGCAGGCCCCCCACGAGCAGCAGGTACTGCTGCACGGCCGGCTCGCCCTCGTGGTCGGTGAACCGCTCGGCCGTCTCCAGCATGGCCGTCCCGGCGGTGTACCGCGCGTAGTCGGTGACGATCCCGCCGCCGTACGGCGCGATGGTCTCGCTCTGCGTGCACAGCGGCAGCCCGCGCCCCACCAGCTCGCTCCCGCGGGCGAAGAACTGCACGTCGACGTGGGAGAAGGGCTCCAGCCGGGCCCCGAACTTCGACTTCGTCCGCCGGACGCCACGAGCCACCGCCCGCACCCGGCCGTGCCCCCGGGTGAGCAGGGTGATGATGCGGTCCGCCTCACCGAGCTTCTGGGTGCGCAGCACGATGCCGTCGTCGCGGAACAGGCTCATGGGCCCATTCTGCCCTGCCGCCGCGAGGGGGTGTCCGGCAAGGCGGTCTTCAGGACACCTCGCCACGGCTGCGGGCGTTGGCGTGGGCGGTGGCCGCGCTGAGCCGTTCGGCCGGGGTGGCGACGCGTACGGCGTCCGGGTGCGCGTCCCACTCCCGTCCTCCCCCGTACGGCCGCAACTGCACGTAGGGGCCCTCGTGGCCCATGACGATGCCCAGCCGTCCGGTACGGGTGTCGACGGCGCAGGAGCCGATGGGGAGGTTCATCGCGTTCACCTCACCTGGCTCCCCCGCCCCTGGGAATTTCACGCTTCGCATCACCGGTGTGGCGCTGCGTGCCTAGACTCGGCCGGAGTCTGTCCCGCCACGCGCAGAGGGCCGGGCGGCTCCTACATCAGTCCCGCACCCGCGAGGTACTTCGCCACGCACTCGGTCTCCTCCTGCGACAGCGGCACCTGGGGCTCGGCCGTGACGGGGCAGTCGATCACCCCGCGCAGGTGCAGCGCCGCCTTGAACGCCCCGAGCCCCGCCGAGCCGGCGCCCATCCGGGCCGGGTCTCCGACGCCGGTCATCCGGAAGAGGCCGCACAGCCGCTCCTGCTCGGCCCGCGCCCGCTCCCAGTCGCCCGCCCGGCAGAGCCGGTCCAGGCGGACGTACCCGTCCGGGTCGACGTTGGCGAGTCCCGGGACCGCTCCGTCGGCGCCCAGCGCGAGGGCCGAGTCGACGGTCAGCTCGGATCCCGTCAGCGCGCTGAAGCCGGGCAGGCCCCTGCTGCCCGTGACGACCTCGCGGAAGCCCGCAAGGTCGCCGCTGGAGTCCTTCAGCCCGGCCAGCACCCCCTCGGCGGCCAGTTCCAGCACCAGGCCGGCGGGGAGCTTGGTGTGGACGGCGACCGGGATGTCGTACGCGATCACCGGCACCGGCGACCGGTCGGCGACCAGGCGGTAGTGGCGGGCGATCTCGGCGGGGTGGGTGCGGGTGTAGAAGGGGGCGGTGACGACGACCGCGTCCGCGCCGGCCGCGGTGACGGACGCCACGTGGTCCAGGACCCTGGGGGTGGTCATGTCGATGACGCCGGCCAGCACCGGGAGCCGGCCGGCCACGTGGCCGGCCACCGTCTCGGTGACCAGCCTGCGCTGCCGGTCCGTCAGGTACGCCGCCTCCGACGTCGAGCCCAGCACGAACAGGCCGTCCACCCCGGCCGCCGCCAGATGGTCGACGAGCCTGCGCAGGGAGGCAACGTCCACCTCGCGGTCCGGTGTCAGGGGCGTGCAGACGGGCGGTACGACACCGGTCAGCTGGATGGGCAGCGTCATCAGGTCTCCCTGGGCAGGCTGTGGCTCGGCTGGTCCTCCTCTCCAGGATCCATCGGGTGGTGACAGCGGTAGCGGTGACCGGGCCGTGGCGCGGCCGAGAAGTCAGGCATGCGGACGGCACACTCGTCGTCCGCCCGCCAGCAGCGGGTGCGGAACGGGCACCCGGACGGCGGCCGGGTCGCCGAGGGCACCGGTCCCGTGAGCGGGATGGGGTCGATCGGGTTCAGCAGGCCCGGGGTGGCCGAGAACAGGGCCCGGGTGTACGGGTGCCGCGCGTGGCCCGTGACGTCGGCGGCCGGGGTGTCCTCGACGATCCGGCCCAGGTACATGGTGATCACCCGGTCGCTCATCCGCCGTACGGTCTGGATGTCGTGGGAGACGAAGACCAGGGCGAGACCGAGGCGTTCGCGCAGGTCGAGCAGGAGGTTGAGGATCTGGGCGCGGACCGAGACGTCCAGCGCGCTGGTCGGTTCGTCCGCCACCACCAGGTCGGGGTCCAGGGCGAGCGCACGGGCGATCGCGACGCGCTGGCGCTGGCCGCCGGAGAGCTGGCCGGGCAGGGCCTCGGCGAGGGCCCGGGGCAGGCCGACGAGGCCCATCAGCTCCCGCACCCTGTCCTCCCGTTCGGCCTTGGTGCCGCGGTCGTGGACGTCCAGCGGGTCGCGCAGGATGCGGCGTACCGGCAGGCGGCGGTTGAGGGCCGTCGACGGGTCCTGGAAGACCATGCCGGTGCTCGCGCCGACGGTCGTCCGCCGTTCGCCCGGTGGCATCGCCCACAGGTCGCGGCCGTGGAAGGTGACCGTGCCGGCCGTCGGCCGTTCGATGCCGACCAGCACCTTCGCCAGCGTCGACTTCCCGCACCCGGACTCGCCGACCACGCCGACCGTCTCGCCGGGCGCCACGGTGAGGTCGGCGCCGGTCAGCGCGTACACCCGGTCCCGGCCGAACACGCCGCCGCCACGGGTCCGGTGGACCACGTGGACGCCGGTCAGCTGCACCGCGCTCATGTCACCGCCTCCGTGCTCGCCGCCAGGTCGACGGCCGGGTGGTGGCAGGCCGCGGTGTGCGCGGGGGTGCCGACGAGGCCGGGTGGTGTCGTACGGCAGACCTCGCTCGCGGCCGGGCAGCGGTCGCTGAAGCGGCATCCCGCGGGGAAGTCGGCGGGGGACGGCACCACGCCCCTGATCTGGGTGAGCCGCTCGGCCCCGGCCTCCAGCGACAGCACGCTGCCGAGCAGGCCGCGCGTGTAGTGGTGGGTGGGGGCGCCGACCAGTTCGGCGGTGACGCCGGTCTCGGCGATCTGGCCGCCGTACATCACCACCACCCGGTCGGTGACGTCGGCGACCAGGGCGAGGTCGTGGGAGACGAGGATCAGCGCGAAGCCGAGTTCCTCGCGGAGGCGGAGGAGGAGTTCCATCACCTGGGCCTGGACGGTGACGTCGAGGGCGGTGGTGGGTTCGTCGGCGATGATCAGGCGGGGGTCGCGGGAGAGGGCCATCGCGATGAGGACGCGTTGGCGCTGGCCGCCGGAGAGTTCGTGGGGGTATCTGCGGAGGGTGCCGCCGGGGTCGAGGCCGACGAGGGTGAGGAGGTCGGCGGGGGTGCGGTGGCCGCCGCGCCTTGTCAGCTGCTTGAGCTGGGCGTTGACCGTCATGGAAGGGTTCAGGGAGGACAGGGCGTCCTGGTAGACCATCGCGATCTCGTGGCCGAGGAGGCGACGGTGGGGGGTGGTGAGGTCCACGGGCGGCTGCGGGTGCGTTGTGGCCGGTCGCGCCCGCGCGGCGGTAGCCGCACATTCGGCACTGCCCCGCGCCCCTGGCGGGGCGCTCCAAGCGGCGGTGTTGAAAAGGATCCGGCCCGTCACCCTGGCCGTCTTCGGTTGCAGGCCCATGATGGTCAGAGCTGTCAGGGACTTGCCGCAGCCCGATTCCCCCACCAGGCCGAGGACTTCGCCCGCGTGAATCTCGAAGCTGATGCCGTTCACGATGTTCACGCCCCGGTGGCGGTCCGGGAAGGCGATGGCGAGGTTCTCCACGGACAGGACCGGTGGGCCCTCCCGGGAGGGCAGCGGACGGGCACGCCGTCGTAGCCGGTCGGCCGCCTCGGTCAAGGACGGCAGCTCCGGGGCCTCACCCGGCTCAAGTACCTCCACAGGCTCCGCCGGCTCCGTCTCCCTCCCCGCCGGTGACGCCCACGCGTCCGACACTCCCTCGGAGAGGATGTTCAGGGCGAGGACCGTGCACAGGATCAGCAGGCCGGGGAAGAGAGTGGCCCACCAGCCGCCGGTCAGGACCATGTTCTTGCCGTCGGCGATGACGCTGCCCCAGGACGGGTCGGGGGGCCGTACGCCCGCGCCGATGAAGGACAGGGACGCCTCGAAGACGATGGCCTCGGCGACCTGGACGGTGCAGAAGACGAGGACGGGGGCGAGGCAGTTGACCGCCACGTGGCGGACGACGATGTGCGGGGTGCGGGCGCCGATCACGCGTTCCGCGGTGACGTAGTCCTCGCCGTACTGGTCGAGGACGTTCGCGCGGACGACCCGGGCCACCGGCGGGGTGAAGAGGAAGGCGATCGCGCAGATCAGGACCGTGATGCCGCCGCCGAAGACGGCCACCAGGACGGCGGCGAGGGCGATGCCGGGGAACGCCATCACCACGTCCAGGCAGCGCATCAGTGTCTCGTCGACGGCCTTGCGGGAGGTGGCCGCGAGGGCCCCGAGCAGGGCGCCGGCGACCAGGGCGAGGCCGGTCGCGCCGAGGCCGATGGCGAGAGACCAGCGGGCGCCGTACATCAGCCGGCTGAGGATGTCCCGGCCGAGGCTGTCCTGGCCCATCCAGTGGCCGGCCGAGGGGTGGCCGGTGCCGTCGACGGGGGCCTGCTGTGCGAGCGGGTCGCCGGGGGCCAGGAGGAGGGCGAACACCGCCACCAGGACGATCACGGTCAGGAAGGCGAGGGCCGCCTTCGCCGGCGGTGACAACCTGCGCAGTCGTACGCCGGGGCGGGCGAGGGCGGTGGTGAGGGCCGCGCGGGTGAACGTCGTCATGTGGCCTCCCTCAGGCGCGGGTTGACCAGGAGGTAGAGGATGTCGATGACGAGGTTGACGACGACGAAGCCGGTCGCGGTGGTGAGGACGACGCCCTGGACCACGGCGGGGTCGCCGTTCTGGACGGCGTCGATCATCAGCTTGCCCATGCCGGGCAGGGCGAAGACGGTCTCGATGACGACGGCGCCGCCGAGCAGGTAGCCGACCCGCAGACCCAGCACGGTCAGGGGGTTGACCAGGGCGTTGCGCAGGACGTTGCGGCCGACCACGACGTGGGGCGGCAGGCCGCTGCCGATCGCGGTGCGGACGTAGTCCTTGTCGAGTTCCTCGACCACAGAGGTGCGGACGATCCGGGTGAGCTGGGCCGCCACCGGGAGGGAGAGCGCGAGGGCGGGCAGGGCCATGGTCCTCAGCCAGCCGGTGACGGAGTCCTCGGGGGTGATGTAGCCGCCGGACGGGAACCAGCCGCGGTCGACGGCGAGGTACTGGATCATCAGCAGCGCCAGCCAGAAGGCGGGGGCGGCGACGCCGACCAGGGAGAGCACGCGGATGGTCTGGTCGGGCCAGCGGTCGCGGTGGATGGCCGCGGTGACGCCTGCGGCGAAGGCCAGGACGACGGCGATGCCGAGGCCGAGGAAGGTGAGCTGGAGGGTGAGCGGCAGGGCGGTGAGGACCTGGTCGAGGACCGGGGTGCGGGTGAGGGCGCTGGTGCCGAGGTCGCCGTGGAGCAGGCCGCCGACGAAGTGGACGTAGCGCAGGGGCAGCGGGTCGAGGAGGCCGTTGCGTTCGCGGAAGTCGTGGAGCTGCTGCGGGGTGGGATTGGCGCCCTGGAAGAACGCGGACGCCGGGTCGACGTCGGAGAACCGCATCACCAGGAACACGAAGAGGGCGATGCCGAGCAGCAGGGGCACCAGCAGGGCGGTGCGGCGCAGCAGGATGCGCAGGACGGCGGTCATGCGGTCAGGCCCACTTGGCGGTGAGGACGTTGATGCCCGGGTAGGGCTGGGCCCTTATGCCGGTGAGCCTGCGCGGGTCCCAGGCGGTGATCAGCTCGTTGTGGACCACCGGGTAGAGGACGGCCTGTTCGGCGACGACGTCGAGGTACTCCTGGATCATCGTCTTCTTCTTGTCCGGGTCCGGTTCGCGGGTGGCGGCGTCCATGTCCTTGAAGAGCTGCTTCGCGACAGCGTTGTCGGCCCAGCGGGCGTAGCCCATCCACAGGTTCCGGGGGCCGTAGTTGTAGTGCATGATCAGGTCGGCGTCGAGGCCGAACTGGTTGGGGTTCGAGACGGCGGCGACGACCTGGTAGTCCTGTTTCTGGTCCATCTTGGTGAACACGGCCGTGGTCTCCTGCGGGGATAGGGTCGTGGCGACGCCGATCGCGTCCCAGGACGACTTGATGGTGGGCAGGCAGTCGACGAGCCAGCTCACGTTGGCCGCGAGGATGTCCACGCGCAGGCCGCTGACTCCGGCGGCCCTGAGGAGCGCCTTCGCCCTGTCGGGGTCGTGGTCGTAGACCGTCTTCGCCCGGCGGTAGGCGGGGTTGGTCTCGTTCAGGAACGAACTCGCCGGTTTTCCATGGCCTTTGAGGGCGACCTCGACGATCTTCGCCTTGTCGATGGCGTAGTGCAGGGCCTGGCGG
This sequence comes from Streptomyces sp., assembly GCF_019510245.1. Taxonomy (GTDB): domain Bacteria; phylum Actinomycetota; class Actinomycetes; order Streptomycetales; family Streptomycetaceae; genus Streptomyces. The sequence continues at coordinate 13,599 of NZ_JAEKKT010000076.1, forward strand.
ACCCGGACGTCGTCGAAGGGCCGGTGCCGCGTGTTGAACATCAGGAACGCGTTGTTCATCCCGGCGCCGCCGCCGACCGACAGGCCGCCCTGTTCGAGGCGGGGGATGTTGGCGTAGGGGATGTTGTCGGAGATCTGGGCGCCGGCGTCGGTCCCGGAGATGCGGGCCACGCGGGAGGCGGCGTCGACGATCGTCAGCCAGTTCATCTTCCGGAAGGCGGGCCTGCGGGGGCCGTTGTAGCGGTCGTACGCGGCGAAGGTGGTGTTGGACTTCGGGTGGTGCCCGGTCTGCCGGTACGGCCCGGAGCCGACCGCCAGTCCCTTGATCGCCTCGTCCCAGGCGCCGGGCCGGGAGAACACGTGCGCCGGCATGATCTTGGCGAGGGTGAGGCGGGCGACGCCGTCCGGGAAGGGGAACCTCAGCACCAGGTCGACGGTCCGGCTGTCGATCTTCCGGGCCTCCTTGAGCCAGCTCGCGAAGAAGCCCTGGGCGAGGGTCTGGGTGCCCGGGTCGAGGATCCGGTCGAAGACGAAGACCACGTCGTCGGCGGTGACCGGTTTCCCGTCGTGAAAGGTGGCGCCCCGGCGCAGGGTGAACCGCCAGGTGGTGGCGTTCGCGTCGGCGGGCAGCCGGGTCGCCAGCGCCGGGTAGGGGGCACGGGTGATCGGGTCGGTGTCGGCCAGTCCCTCGTAGATGTGGTTGTTGGCGGCCATCGCGAACGCGGACGCGGTCTGGGTGGGGTCCCAGCTGCCGTCGTTGCCGTAGCCGATCACCGCGGTGAGGGTGCGGTCGGACCCGCTGCCGCCGAACTCGATCGTGGACCTGGGACCGCACGCCGTGAGCGAGGACAGAGCGGCCGCCGCGCCGAGCGCGCCGGTGTGCGCCAGGAACGTCCTGCGGCCGTGGATCGCCTCGTCGCGCACGGTGCCTCCAGCGTGGGGGAAAGGAGACGTCGGACGTACGGTGTTTCAGCGCGACGATAAGAGGGGGTTCAGGGCCGGTCAAGACAAGGCGCGCGAATGGCGTAAACCACCAGAGGTGGGACCAATGACGCCGCCGCAACGCCCCCGCAGGGGCGTGAGGAACTGCACGACGCGACACCGCACGCAGCGCCCCCGCAGGGGCGCGGGGAACTGCGCGACCAGCCACAACGCCGCCGCGGTCGGCAGACGACACGGCGTGCAACGCCCCCGAGGGGGCGCGGGGAACTGCGCGACCAGCCACCACGGCGCCGCGGTCGGCAGACGGTGGCGCGGGAGCCGGATGGTGGACGCGGCGTCCATATGTCACAGTGAGTGGTCGGCGGACATGACCAGGAGCGCGGTCGGGAGGCAGCACGTGGAGCAGCGGACGGAAGGGACGCCGGTGCGGCGGGGACGCGGGCGGCGGCCCGCGGACGAGGTGCGGGCCGACGTGCTCGCCGCCGCGGGGGCCCTGCTCCTGCGCGACGGCATGGTGGCCTTCACCTTCGAACGGGTCGCCCAGGAGGCCGGGGTCAGCAAGACGACCCTGCACAAGTGGTGGCCCTCGCGCGGCACGCTCGCACTCGACGGCTACTTCCACGCCGTCGAGTCCGCCCTCGCCTTCCCCGACACCGGCGACATCGGGGCCGACCTGACGGCCCAGCTGCGCGCGTTCGTCCGGCTGCTCACCGGGACACCGGCCGGGCGGGTCATCTGCGGGCTCATCGGCCAGGCGCAGACCGACCCCGACCTGTCCGCCGCCTTCCTCCAGCGCTACTCCGGCCCCCGCCGCGAACTGGCCGTGACGGCGATGCGGCGCGCCCAGGACCGCGGCCAGCTGCGCGCCGACGCCGACCCCCAGATCCTGGTCGACCAGCTCTGGGGAGCCTGCTACCACCGCCTGCTGCTGCCCGACGAGCCCCTCACCGAGGAGTTCGCGGACCGGCTGGTCGCCAACCTGCTGCACGGGGTCGGCACCGGCTGAGCCGCCGGCTACCGGACATC
>NZ_JAEKKT010000362.1 GCF_019510245.1 Streptomyces sp.
CTGATCGCCGCCCAGATCGGCGCGAAGGTCGCCAAGGGCGAAATGAAGTGGGGCTGACCATGAGCGAGTTCGCCACCTCCACCGCACCCGCCGACGTCGTACGGCGCCAGTACCTGGCCTCCGCCGCCGGGGACCTCGAAGCCCTGCGCGCCACCCTCGCGCCCGACGTCGAGTGGACCGAGATGGCCGGCTTCCCGCTGGCCGGCACCTACCGCACCCCCGACGGCGTCACCGCCAACGTCATGGAACAGCTCGGCAAGGACTGGGACGGCTGGACCGCCCACGACGACACCTACGTCGTCGACGGCGAGAACGTCGTCGTCCTGGCCCGCTACACCGCGACCAACAAGGCCACCGGCAAAGCGATCGACGTACGCGTCGCCCACCACTTCGTCGTACGCGGCGGACTCATCGTGCGCTTCGAGCAGTTCGTCGACACCGCTCTCGTCCGCGACGCCATGACCGACTGACGCCTCTCCGTACCACCGCGAGTCGGGAGATTCTCGTGTCCGCTGACGACAACAAGGCGCTCGTGATCGCCTTCTACGAGCAGGCGTTCAACGACTACCAGCCGGAACGGGCCGCCGAAGCCCACCTCGGCGACAGCTACACCCAGCACAACCCTGGGGCGCAGGACGGGCCGCAGGCGTTCGTCGGCTATGTCCACTGGCTGCGCGGGCAGTTCCCCGAGCTGCGTCTGGAGATCAAGCGCGTGATCGCCGAAGGGGACTTGGTGGTCACCCACGGCAACCTGCACCTCAAGCCCGGCGACCGCGGCATGGCCGTCGCGGACTTCTGGCGCCTCTCCGACGGGAAGATCGTCGAGCACTGGGACGTGGTCCAGGAGGTGCCGGAGAAGAGCGCCAACGGCAACACCATGTTCTGAGGTCCGTGGTGGCATCCGCGCCGGATCGGGTGCGGATGCCCGTCGGATCGTCGGCCCGCCGCGCGAACGGCCCTCTGCGCGGCGTGACTTCCCGCGCCGTGCAACGATCGCGCCGGGTTCCTCGCGGCGGGCGTGGGTGATCGCGGTCGGCGCCATCACCACGGACAGGCCGGTCGCGGCCGACGGGGGTCAGCACGGGGCGATGCCAGCCGCCGGCGGGACGGATCCGGCCGAGTGCGGCGGCGAACTCCATGATGCCGATGGAGCGGACAGGGAGGGAGCGGACGCCCATCCCCGGAGTGGGGTGGACCAGTGGGTCAGGCGTTGAAGACGGCCTCGGAGCGGTTGCGGTCTTCGTGCAGGTCCCAGTACAGGGGGGCGATCTGCTCGGGTGTGGCCGTCGGGAAGCCCTCGGGTCCGCCCCCGCCGATCCACACGCTGATCGCCACGTGGGCGGCGTGCACACCGCTGCCGGCCAGTTCCTTGTCCAAGTTGATGACCCAGTTGCGCAGGGCCGCAGCGGCGGCGTTGACGTTGCCGAGCATGGGGACGGGATCCACCGACCCGCCGCCAGTGGTGAACAGCAGGGTCCCGGCGCCCGCCTCGCGCATCGCGGGCAGCACCGCTTGGGCCGCGGTGAGGGCGCCGTAGAAGACGTATTCGATCTGCGGCTGCAGATTGTCCACCGTGACCTCGGAGGGGGCGGCCAGGGTGTGACCGGGCACCGGGGAGTGCGGGGCGGGTGAGTACTCCAGTACGTCGATGGCGCCGAAGCGGGTCTTCACGGCGTCCAGGGCGGCGGTCAGGGAGGGCCGGTCCAGGACGTCGGCGGGGAACGCCTCGGCCGTGATGCCTTCCTCACCGAGCTGTCCGACCAGCGTCTGGAGCTTTTCCTTGGTGCGGGCGATCAGGGCGACGTCGAAGCCGCGGCTTCCGAAGGTGCGGGCGATGGCCAGGCCCATACCGGGGCCGGCGCCGACGATGGCAACAGTGGGCACAGTTAGCACTCTTTCTTGTCGTGGTCGCCGGGACATGCGGGGACCGGATGCCCCAGCGGGCGTGTGGATCAGAGATGGGCGGCGTCAGCGACCGGAACCGCGCAGCCGTCCGGGCCGCAGACCGCCGCGTTGTCGCCGGCGACGACAACGGTGGGGTGGGTGTCGTCCCATGCCTGGCGCAGGATGTCGAGCAGCGTGTCGCTGTCCTGCGCTCCGGCGACGGCGTACCGGCCGTCGGTGAGCACGCGCCGGGTCTCCTCGCGCTCCAGGCCGATCTCGTCGGCAAGGTCGAGCAGTTCGTCGAGGCTGAAGACGGGCCGCGCCTGACCGAAGTAGGCCCGGAAGATCGTGTCCCACGCGAGGCGGTTCTTGCCCTCTGCCGAGGCGTGGGCGAGGAACTCGTGGGCGCGCCGGGTGTTGCCGACCTCGTTCTCCAGCACCCGGTAGGGGCTCAGGCCCTCCTGCTCGGCCAATGCCTCGACCCGACCGGTCGCCGCCTCCAGGCGGGCGCCGGCCAGGCCGTAGTTGCGCAGTGTGGCCTCGCGCACGCTGATGACGCTGCCGACCGGGTAACGGTCGCTGAGCGGGAACGAGCGGTGGACCACTTCCACCTGGTCGCCGTGCTCGAACCGCTGCACGGCGCGGTCGAGGCGGTGGCTGCCCAGGCCGCACCAGGGGCAGGTGATCTCGGACCAGATTTCGACGCGCATGACGCACCTCCAATTCCTACTGTTTGTGCGTAGCGCCATGATGGACCAGTATGGAAGGCCGTACAAAAGGCACATCGATGTGCGTGCCGGAAGGGAATGTGCGCCATGGACACCGCAGGCCGAGCCAAAGCCGCCGCAGCCGGGGGGCCGTGCGCCAGAATCCCCGCCGAGCAGATGGACTTCGTCCGGCAGATCCTGGACCGGGTCGGCGACAAGTGGAGCATGCTGGTGATCTCCGTACTGGAAGCCGGCCCCCTGCGCTACACCGAGCTGCAGCGCGCGGTCCCTGGCATTTCCCAGCGGATGCTCAGCCTCACCATGAGCCGGCTCCAGCAGGACGGTCTGGTGACCCGGACCGCCTACGCGGAGGTACCCCCGCGTGTCGAGTACGCCCTCACTCCGCTGGGCGGCAGCCTCCACCACGTGGTCACGTCCCTGATCACCTGGGTCGCGGAGCACCATGCCCAGATCCGCGAACACCGGTCCCCGACCACCACCACACCCTGACGCCCCAGTGCGAGGCGGGCCGTTGGCTTATCGGGGCCGGGGGCATGGTGTCGAGGCGGCCGGTGCTCTCGCCATAGCGGCGGACAGGCTGGGCGGTGGTGTCTGGTTCGAGACAGGGCGTCGGCATGTCGGCGATGACACGTCCCGCGGCGGGAGGTGCTGCGTCGCGCCGACCGCCACATGCGGGCCCGTGGGGCCGGTGTGCGGGTGGTCAAGGTGCTGCGACGGTCGCGGATCCGCCAAGGGATCGAGTCGCGGCAATAGTTACCGCGTGGTTGAATTTCATTCGGAAGGCAAACCGCGGCGGGAGGTGCGGGAACATGGGAGACCCTGTTCGCGATCAGGGCGTACGTGGCTCGAAAACGCCGCGGTTCGCCCTTTGTGCCCGCGCCGGTAGCCGGGCAGGTGTCGAAAATGCCAAGCCTTGGAAGGTTTTGAGAACCGTGATGCGGGATTCGAAAAGAGGAAGCGCCCTGTGACCCAGGCCAAGGCCCGCGGCCCGTACACCAAGACCCCCGCCAGACGGGCCGAGATCGTCCGGGCGGCTCGTGAGAGCTTCGCGGAACACGGATTCACGAAGGCTTCGCTGCGCGACATCGCCGAGCGGGCCGGCATCACCCATGCCGGGCTGCTGCACCACTTCCGCAACAAGGACGACCTGCTGGCCGCCGTGCTCGCCGAACGCGACGCCGAGGAGCGGCAGTACGCCGAGTCACAGGTGCCGGACATGGACCATCTGGCGCCCTACCTCGGCGATCTGCTGCTCCACCATCAGAAGTCCCCCGAACTGATGCGTCTGTGGATCGAGCTCGCGGCGGCCGCCTCCCGTCCGGAGCACCCCGCTCACGACTACTTCGCGCAGCGCTACGCCTGGGGGCGCGAACAGTTCGCCCGAGGCATGAGCGGGAAGGCCGAGCGCGGAGAACTGAACGAAGCGCTCGCCCCCGACCACGCGGCCACGCTGCTCCAAGCCGTGCTCAACGGCCTGCAGTTGCAGTGGCTGCTGGACCAGGATCTCGACATCGTCGGGCCGGTCCGGGCTTTCATGCGGATGACCTTCCCGCAGGCCGCAGAGGCACACGACGAAGAATGAGCCGCGGGCCATCACGGCGCCCGCCGACACGGTGGGCGCCCTGAACGCTCTACAGGCCGAGCTGGCCCGTCGTGAAGCCCATCCGGCATGGCCGGCCGGTGTGAAGGCGATGAGAGATGCTGCCCGCCCAGCGGACCGATCTACACACCACCCCGCGCCGGTGGCGAACCGCCCGCGGCGTCGCCGTCGGCTGTTCCGCTCCCAGCCACCGTGGCGACGGGACCCTCACGGTCGACGTCGTCTCAACTCGCCTTCCCCACGCGCCGGGTGGCGCTGAACCTGCCGGGAGCCAGAGGCTCC
>NZ_JAEKKT010000156.1 GCF_019510245.1 Streptomyces sp.
GGACGCCTGAGGCGTCTTCGCGTCCGGTGGGCAGGTCTGGGAGGATCTCGCGGTGGACAGCACTGATGACGCCGCCCGCCGGACACTTGTCCGCCGCGGCTTGGCTCTGGAGTACGTCACCCTGGGCTGGAACGTGATCGGCATCGTGGTGCTCGCCGTCGCCGCGCTCTCCGCCAGGTCCGTCGCGCTGGCCGGGTTCGGACTGGACTCCCTGATCGAGATCGGCGCCTCCACCGTGGTGGTCTGGGAACTGTCCGGCACCGGCGAGGACCGCCGACGCCGTGCGCTGAATCTGATCGGCGTCGGCTTCGCGCTCCTGGCGGTGTACCTGCTGGTGCAGTCCACATGGGTGCTGGCCTCCGGCTTCCGGCCCCACCACTCCCCGCTGGGCATCGGCTGGACCGCGGTGACGGCTGCGGTGATGTTCACGCTCGCCGCCGGCAAGGCACGCACGGGCACCGCGCTCGACAACCCGGTGCTGAAGACCGAGGGCCGGGTGACCCTGATCGACGGCCTGCTGGCCTCCGCCGTGCTGCTCGGCCTCCTGCTGAATTCCCTGGCCGGCCTCTGGTGGGCCGACCCGGCCACCGGCTACGTGCTGGTCTACTACGCACTGCGCGAGGCCAAGGAGATCTTCTTCAGCGAGCACTGACGCTCGTGACCAGCGATGGAAACCGGCCGCCGTCCTGGGGCCACCGCTACGACGGCGGGTTCGGCTCCTGCTGTGCGGACTGGAGGTCGGCGAGGAGTTCCGCCTGCCCGGCCAGCACGCCGGACAGGATGGACCGCGCCACCCGCAGCAGCTCGGCCAGTTGCGGGCTGGCCAACGAGTAGTACACGTTGGAGCCCTCCTTCCGGGTCCTGACCAGGTTTGCGCGCCGCAGCACGGCGAGTTGCTGGGACAGGTGCGCAGCCTCGATGCCCACCTCGGGCAGCATCTCGGCGACCGCATGCTCTCGCTCGCTCAGCAGTTCCAGGACCCGGATGCGGGCCGGATGGCCGAGCGTCTTGAAGAACTCGGCCTTCAGTTGGTACAGCGGTGTACTCATGGAGTCGCCTCCCCCACACAGCCGCACGGCCCCACCGGCCGGCGTTCGGCGCATCGCATCCATCCACTCGTCAGCAACATGCGGCCATCCTCGCCTGCGGCGCCTGCCGGATCGAATCCGCACCGAAGCAGCGAGGCAAGCCCCCGTTTCCATCTCATTGGATCGAAGGAAAGCGGGGAAGATTCGGCGCAGCGATTCAGGAAGGCAAATAGCGATATACGGAACGGCGGAATGCATGACACGTAATACGGTCCGCCGTCATGGATTCAGCCGCAGGGACACATCCTCAACAAGTAAGTCAAGACTTACCCTTGGGGAGCTTTGACCGTATGGTGTGGCTCGAATCGAAGGAGCCCCCTTTGTCGGAAGCGAACGATCCCGCTGTGCGTGCGGTTGAATCGGAGCAGGATTATGTGTCCTCCTTGTACGAGTTGCTCACCGAGCGGCTTTCCGAGGCGCGAGTACACCGAGCGAGCGTGCTGAAGGCTCCGGCGGACAGCGCCGGTGAGGCATACGAGAGGGAAATCACCGCCGAGCGTCTGACCAGGGAAATAGGCCGCCTGGAAGGCGCCGAGAAGGGGCTGGTCTTCGGACGCATCGACTGGACGGACGGCACGGCCCTGCGCATCGGGCGGATCGGACTGCAGAGGGAGGAGGATGACCTGCCGCTGCTCGTGGACTGGCGCGCGAACGCGGCGCGGCCTTTCCTACGAGGCGACACCGGTCCACCCGATGGCCCTGCGGCGGCGCAGGCACCTGCGCCTCGAGGAGCGCACGGTCATCTCGGTGAGCGACGAACTGCTGGACGGGACCGCCCCGACCGACGAGGACGTCGTGGGGGACGGCCCGTTGACCGAGGCTCTGTCGGCACGGCGTACGGGCAGGATGCACGCGGCCGTCGCGACGCTGCAGGCCGAGCAGGACGAGATCGTCCGCTCCGCCCACCGCGGGGTGACCGTGGTGCAGGGCGGGCCCGGCACCGGCAAAACGGTGGTCGCCCTGCACCGGGCGGCCTTCGTCCTGTACGCGTTCCCCCGCGCCGCGGAGGAGGGTGTCCTGGTGGTGGGCCCGAACGCCCGGTTCCTCGACTACATCTCCCAGGTCCTTCCCTCGCTCGGCGAGAACGACGTCGTCCTGGCGACCTGCCGGGAACTGGCCGGAGTGTCCACGGACGCGGCGGGCCCGCTCGACACGGCGCGCCTGAAGGGCAGTTCCGACCTCGCTGGCGCCTTGGCCGGCCTGCTGCGCGTCCACCGAGCCCCGGCCGGGGACTTCGGCGTGCGCGTCGGACAGGAACTGGTTCGCCTCTCCTGCGAGGAAGTCGCCGTGGCGCGCGAGGCCGCCGTGACCGCCGTACCGGGGCACAACCCCGCGCGCCAGGTGTTCAAGGAGCTCTTGGTCGACGCCGTCGCCGATGCGATGCAACGAGACATGGGCGACCTCCTGGATCAGATCGACGCCGATGCCGAGAAGATGACGGGCCTGAACCTCGACCGGTTCACGGGAGTCGCCCAGCGCCGTGCCGAAGGTGGGGACGACTCAGGTCCGGTCCACGCGTTGGACCTGGACGCCATCCGGGCCGATCTTCTCGACGACGCCGGCGTCGACCGAGCGGTCGAGGCGTTGTGGCCGGGGCTGGTACCCGGTGACCTCGTCAAGGCGCTCCTGACGAGCGCCGACGCTCTCGCCCAACACCTGCCCCGCCTGACCGCGCAGGAGAGGTCCCTTCTGCTGCGCGGTCCGGACGACCCGTGGACCGAGGCCGATGTGCCGTTGCTGGACGAGGCGGCGAGCCTGGTCGACGGCCCTCCCGAGCGGACGTACGGGCACGTCGTCGTCGACGAGGCGCAGGAACTGACCGCGATGCAGTGGCGGATGATCGCCCGCCGCTGCCCGGCGAGGTCGATGACGCTGGTGGGTGACTTCGCCCAGGCGGGGCCGGTCACGACAGCACGCGACTGGAAGGAAGCGCTGAGCCCGCACGTGGGACCGCGGTTCACGCTGCACAACCTGACCGTCAGCTACCGCACCACGCAGGAGATCCTGGAAAGCGTCCGGGACCTGCTCACGCAGATCGCCCCGGACCAGCAGCCCGCACGGTCACTGCGAAGCGGTGAGAGCCCTCGGGCCGTGACCACACCCGCGACCGGGTTGATCACCGCCGTCGTTCAGGCACTCCGCGCCCAGAGCACCGCGCACCCGGGCGAGCTTCTGGGAGTGATCTGCGCGGACACCCGGGTCAGCGGGCTGACGGCCCAGGGCATCGCTCACCACGCACGCATCGTGCCGGCGTCCGAAGCGCGCGGCCTGGAATTCGACGGGGTCGTCGTCGTGAGTCCCGAGGAGATCATCACGGCCCGTCCCGGTGGGGAAAGGGACTTGTACGTAGCCCTGACCCGGGCCACCAAGCGCCTCTGCACCATCACCGTCCGGCCCGCCTGACGGCTCGGCGCCCGCGTCGTCGCCGCGGGCGCACCCGGCGCGGTACGGACACCCGCCCGCTCGCGGGGCTGCTCGACGGGTCACCGCTCGTGGCGGCACCCGGCATCACGGGGCCTGGTCCGCGTCGGGTTCGATGCCGAGTTCGTGCGTGCTGTACTCGCCGAACCGTTTGACGTGGTCGGTCGGGTACGGCGAGGTATGGGCCAGGTCCTCAGGATTCATTGGGCAGGGCCGGGTCCGCTGACGGTCAGTCGGCCCTGCCCCCACGCCTGTCAGGCGGGCCGGATCATGGTCAAGTGCTGGAGGTTCGTGGCTGCTGCGTGGGAAGGGCGGGCAGGACTCCGGCCGTCTCCAGATGGGCGCGGGCGGCCGCGATCGCCTCGGGTGTGGTGGTGTACTCCCGGCCCTCGTCGCGCAGCAGGTCCAGCACGCCGAGGGAGTCCAGGACCCGGCGCTGGCCGGGGCGAATGCCGGAGGCGAGGACGGTGATGCCGCGTCGGCGCAGTTTCTGGACGGCGTCCTTGAGGACGAGGGCACCGGTGGCGTCCATGGTCGACACCCGGGACATCCGCAGGATGACGACCCTGACGTCGGCCACCTCGGCCAGTACCAGCAGGAAACGGTGGGCGGCGGCGAAGAACAGCGGGCCGTCGATGCGGTAGGCCACGATGTTCTCGGCCAGCAGGGCGTGTTCCTCGGCGCCGTGGTCGCCCCGGTCGAGCGGCACCTTGTCGACGCGCGCCTGCTTCGCGACCGCGTGCAGGGCGAGGGCACCCGCGACGGCCAGGCCGATGACGACCGCGTACACGAGGTCGAGGGCGAGGGTCGCTGCGGCGGTCAGGACAAGGATCAGCGCATCGGAGCGGGTGGCCCGCGCCAGGGCCCTGAGCGAGCCCACCTCGACCATGCGGACCGCGGTGGCGAGCAGCACGCCGGCGAGCGCGGCGAGCGGGATCCTCGAGACCAGCGGTGCGGCGGCGAAGACGATCACGGCGAGAACGGCGGCGTGGGTGAGGGCGGCGAGCCGGGAGCTCGCGCCGGTGCGGACGTTGACCGCGGTACGGGCGATCGCGCCGGTCGCCGGGACACCGCCGAAGAGCGGAGCAGCGATGTTCGCGAGGCCCTGGCCGAACAGCTCCCGGTCGGGGTCGTGCCTCTGCCCGACTGTCATGCCGTCGGCGACCGACGCCGACAGGAGGGACTCCAGGGCGGCGAGCGCGGCCACCGCGACGGCCGGGGCGAGCAGGGAACCCAGCGAGCCGAGATCGAGGAAGGCGAGCGAGGGCGCGGGCAGTCCGGAGGGCAGGTCACCGATCGGCTTGGCGGCATTCAGGTGGGCGGCCTGCGCGACCACGGTCGCGGCGGTCACGGCCAGGATGGAGAACGGTACGGCCGGTCGCAGGCGGGCGCCGGCCAGCATGACGGCGGCCACCGCGGCGGCGAGGCCGACGGCCGTCCAGTTCGGGGACCCGGTGAACTCCTCGACCGCCCGCCAGGTCACCACCAGCACCCGGTCGCCCTCCGGCTTGGGCACGCCGAGGGCGTTCGGGATCTGCTGGAGGCCGATCACGCAGGCGATGCCGAGAGTGAAGCCCTCGACCACGGGCGCGGGAATGTACTGCATGTACCGCCCGGCCTTCAGTACGGCGAGCGCCACCAGCATCACGCCGGCCAGCAGACCGACCGTGAGGACACCCGTCCGGCCGTACCGGCCGACGATGGGGACGAGGACCACGGTCATGGCGCCGGTCGGCCCCGACACCTGGAGGTTGGATCCGCCGAAGAGGGCGGCGAGGGCGCCCGCCACGACAGCGGTCGCCAGACCCGCCTCCGCGCCCAGCCCGGAGGAGACACCGAAACCGAGGGCCAGGGGCAGCGCCACGATGGCCACGGTCAGCCCGGCGAGCAGGTCCCGTCGAGGGTCGCGGCCTGCCTGAGCCAGGTCGGTACGGGCGGGCAGCAGTGCGGTGATCCGGGAGCCGGCCCGGCCGATCCACCGTGTCATTGCTTGGCGACCTCCGCGTCCCGCAACTCGACCAGTAGTTCGTTCCGTCCGGCGAGCATCTCGGTCAGGATTCGCCGCGCGGCCGTCATCAGGTCCGCGACGTCGCCCCCGGCCAGCTCGTAGACGACGGTCGAGCCCTCGCGGGCCGACGTGACGATCCCCGAGCGGCGCAGCACCGCCAGGTGCTGCGACAGGCCGGAGGGCTCCACCTCGATCGCGGCCAGCAGGTCCCGCACCGGCATCGGCCCGTCCTGCAGCAGCTCCAGGACCCGGATCCGCACGGGATGCCCCAGCATCCGGAAGAACTCCGCCTTCGCCTGGTACAGCGGAACGGACACGACCCCTCACCTTCGCCTGCGAGCCCCGCCCCACAAGACGGACAGGGAAAAGCTGCATCCGCGGCAACTTGCGAACACGATGAACTAAGCATCTAAGCAATTGCGAAAATTTGCAATTCCTCATCAGGATGCCGTCCGGAGCCCTGGCGTCGGAGGGGGTGGCGGAGACTCTGGCGGTGTCGAGGGTGGACGGCCATGCCGAAGCGGAGGCGCTGGGGCCGTCCCGGGGCGGTCACGGGCGGTGGTGACCCGGCGCCACGACGTCGGTGCCGTCAGCGCTCGGCCGTTGATGACGACCGTGCCCGGTGAGTCCGTGCTTCCGCAGGAGCGTCCGGCGCGGGCCCGCCAGTCGCCGGCGCGCACGGGGCCGAGGGCAGGCCGGCCTCCGAGCGGGTCGGCCGCCGGGTGCCGGGCGCCGAGCCCGCCCGGACGCCGCCATCTAGCGATCCGATGCAAGAGACATCCCATCACAGGTTCACAACATTGATGGGATGGATCCCTTGTTGACATCCCATGACGGCGACCCCCAGTCGAGCGATCAGGCGGAATTCTCCAGCTTCTTCTCCCATGCCTCTAGACAACCCCTCCGGACCCACCCTATAAACATCCCATCTCTCTGTCAGCGACACCCAACCGTCGCATCGGTGTAACAACCCCGCTCCGGGACAAGCGCGAGGAAGTACCCATGAGAATCAGACCCGCACTCAGCTCCACAGCCTCCGTCGTCTGTGCGCTGACGCTGCTCAGCGCGTGCAGCAGCGGCTCCGGTACGTCCGCCTCGTCGAGCGGCAAGCCGCTCGTGGGCGTCGACTACCCGCGGTCCGACACCGACTTCTGGAACTCCTACATCAAGTACACGCCCGACTTCGCGAAGCAGCTCGGCCTGTCCCTGAAGACCACGAACTCCCAGAACGACGTCGCCAAGCTCACCGCCAACGCGCAGACGTTCATCAGCCAGGGCGTCAAGGGCATAGCGATGGCGCCGCAGGACACCGCCGCCATCGCGCCGACCCTGGCGCAGCTGGAGGCGAAGAAGATCCCCGTCGTCACCGTCGACACCCGTCCCGACACCGGCAAGGTGTTCATGGTGGTGCGGGCCGACAACCGCGCCTACGGCGAGAAGGCCTGCCAGTTCCTCGGCACGAAGCTCGGCGGCAAGGGCAAGGTCGTCATGCTCGAAGGCGGCCTCGACTCGATCAACGGCCGTGACCGCACCGAGGCGTTCAACGACTGCATGAAGAAGAGCTACCCCGGCATCAAGGTGTTCGGCGAGGCCACCAACTGGGACGGCGCGGTCGCCGCGCAGAAGCTGCAGACGGACCTCACCGCCAACCCGGACATCAAGGGCGTCTACATGGAATCCAGCTTCGGCCTGTCCGGCACGCTGCAGGTGCTCAAGCAGAAGGGCCTGCTGGTGGATCCGAAGGACAAGAAGCACGTGTTCATCGTGTCCAACGACGGCATCCCCGAGGAGCTCAAGGACATCGCCGCGGGCAAGATCGACGCCACCGTCTCCCAGCCCGCCGACCTGTACGCCAAGTACGCCCTGTACTACCTCAAGGCCGCGATCGACGGGAAGACGTTCAAGCCGGGCAAGACCGACCACGACAGCACGATCATCCAGGTCCGTGTCGGTCTGCTGGAGGACCAGCTCTCCGCTCCTCTGGTCACCGCTGACGGCGGCACCTACGGCGGCGTTCCCAGCGTCAAGAGCGACGACACGTCGCTGTGGGGCAACCACCTCGGCTGACCTGCCCGGTCAGGGACCAACGGCTATCCAGAACAAGGCGGTTGAGATGAGCGACGGGGAGCGTACTGTCACCCCCGCGCCCGCCCCGGCGGACGACGGGCGGGCCTTTGCGGCCCCGCCCGTCGTCGAGGCGACGGGCATAGTCAAACGATTCGGTCCGACGGTGGCCCTGAACGGCGCCCGGATCACCATCCGGCCCGGCGAGACCCACGCACTCGTCGGCCGCAACGGGGCCGGCAAGTCGACCCTCGTGTCCGTCCTGACGGGCCTGCACGCCCCCGACGAGGGGACGGTCACCTTCGGCGGCGACCCCGCGCCGCGGCTCAGCGACCGCGACGCCTGGCGCCGGCGCGTCGCCTGCGTCTACCAGAAGTCGACGATCATCCCCACGCTGACCGTCGCCGAGAACCTGTTCCTGAACCGGCACCACCACGGCCCCCACCGGCTCATCAGCTGGACCGGCGTACGCCGCCGGGCCCAGGAGCTGCTGTCGGCCTGGTCGGTGGAGGTCGACCCGCAGTCCCCGGCCGGCGACCTCAGCGTCGAGCAGCGGCAGTTCGTCGAGATCGCCCGGGCGCTGTCCTTCGGGGCCCGGTTCATCATCCTCGACGAGCCCACCGCGCAGCTCGACGCGGCGGCGATCAACCGGCTCTTCGACCGCATCCGCGACCTGCAACGCCAGGGCGTGACCTTCCTGTTCATCAGTCATCACCTGCAGGAGGTCTACGAGATCTGCGACATGGTGACGGTGTTCCGCGACGCGGCGCACATCGTGACCGCGCCGGTCGCGGAACTGCCCCGCACCGAGCTGGTCGCCGCCATGACCGGCGAGGCCGCGGCAGACCGGCGCCAGGAGCGCACCGCCAGCCTGGACGAGAGCACCGTGCCCGCGCTGACCGTGCACGGTCTGAGCAGCGACGACACCTACACCGACGTCACTTTCCAGGTGGGCGCCGGGGAGATCGTCGGCCTCGCGGGCGCCGCCGCCAGCGGACGTACGGAGGTCGCCGAGACCGTCGTAGGCCTGCGCGCCGCCGCGAGGGGGGACCTGGAGATCTCCGGGCGCCGGCCCCGGCCGGGCAGCGTGCCCGACGCGCTCGCGGCCGGCGCCGGGTTCGTTCCGCAGGACCGGCACCACCAGGGCTTCGTGCCGGACATGTCGATCGCCGACAACGCGACCCTGTCCGTGCCCAGGCGGCTCGGCAGGAACGGCTTCCTCAGCCGCGGACGGCGCGACCGGCTGGCCGAGGGCATGATCGAGAACCTGGCCATCAAGACCCCCGGACCGGAGCTGCCCGTCTCCGCCCTGTCCGGCGGCAACCAGCAGAAGGTCGTCATGGCGCGCGCCCTGGCCGACGACCCCCGGCTGCTGGTCCTGATCAACCCGACCGCCGGCGTGGACGTGCGCTCCAAGGAGTTCCTCCTCGGCAAGGTCGAGGAGACCGCCGAGTCCGGCACGGGCGTGCTCATCGCCTCCGACGAACTCGACGACCTGCGCATGTGCGACCGGATCCTGGTGATGTTCCAGGGCCGGGTCACGACCGAGATACCACGCGGCTGGCACGACCACGACCTCGTGGCCGCGATGGAAGGAGTGGACCTGCATGCCTGAAGCAATGCCTGAAACCGTCCTCGCGGACGCCGCCGCCCAGGCCGTGGAGACCGGGCAGAGGCGCACCGCGCTGCTCGGCGGCCGGATCCCCCTCGCCCGGCTGCGCGACCTGGCGCTCGTTCCGGCGATCGTCGTCATCGCGATCGTCGGACAGATCGTCAACCCGGTCTTCCTGCAGGCCGACAACCTCATCAACGTCCTGCAGACCATGTCCGAGATGGCCCTGCTGGTCCTCGCCCAGACGATGATCCTGATCGTCAAGAAGATGGACCTGTCCCTGGAGTCCACCATGGGTCTGGCGCCGGGCGTCGCGGCCTGGCTGGTCGTCCCGGCCGGCGCCGGGCACGGACTCGGTCTGCTCCCCGGCGCCTGGTCGGTCCCCCTCACCCTCGCCGTGGGCGCGCTCGTCGGCGTGATCAACTCGCTGCTGATCATCCGCTTCGGCCTCAACGGCTTCATCGTCACGCTCGGCATGCTGATCGTGCTGCGCGGCATCCTCACCGGCATCTCCGGCGGTCAGACCTTCTTCCAGCTGCCGCAGTCGATGCTCTACACCGGCACCGCCGAATGGTTCGGCATGCCCGCCTCGATCTGGATCTGCCTGGCCCTGTTCGCCGTCGCGATCGTGGTGCTCGGCTGGACCAGCTTCGGCCGCTCCCTGTACGCCATCGGCGGCAACGTCGACGCGGCGAAGGCGGCCGGCATCCGCACCGACCGGGTGCTGTGGATCGTCATCGTCACCGGCAGCGTGCTTGCCGCCCTCGCCGGGCTGATGCTCTCCGGACGCCTGGCCTCGGTCGCCTCCGCGCAGGGCAACGGCTACATCTTCACCGTCTTCGCCGCCGCCGTCATCGGGGGCATCAGCCTCAACGGCGGCAGGGGCACCATGTTCGGCGCGTTCTGCGGCATCCTGCTGCTCTTCATGATCCAGAACGTGCTGACGCTGGCCGGTGTCCCCGCCCAGTGGATCGGCGCCCTCAACGGCCTGATCATCCTGGTCGCCCTCGCCATCTCCCGCATCACCGGCGGCAAGGTCCAGGAGTGACCCGGGCGGCCCACCGGCCGCCCCGCCTCCGCCGCGTTCACGTCTCGTCGCGGGGAGACCCGTCTCCCCTGCCCCTCCCAGGAGTTGCCGCCATGTCCTCCCCCGTGCCCCCGTCAGCCCGCATCATCGCCCTGGACGTCCTGGACGTGCGGTTCCCGACCTCCGAACACCTCGACGGCTCGGACGCCATGAACCCCGAGCCCGACTACTCGGCCGCCTACGTGGTCCTGCGCACCGACGCGGGCGACGGGCTGGAGGGCCACGCCCTGGCCTTCACCACCGGACGCGGCAACGACGCCCAGGCCGCCGCCATCGCCACCCTCGCCCCGCACGTGGTCGGCCTGTCCGTGGAAGAAGTCTGCTCCGATCTCGGCGCCTTCGCCCGCTCCCTGGTCCACGACCCGCAACTGCGCTGGCTGGGGCCGGAGAAGGGCGCCATCCACATGGCGACCGGCGCGGTCGTCAACGCCGCCTGGGACCTGTCCGCCAAGCGGGCGGGCAAGCCGGTCTGGCGCTTGCTGGGCGAGATGTCGCCGGAGGAGCTGGTCGCCCAGGTCGACTTCCGCTGGCTGTCCGACGCGCTCACGCCCGAGGAGGCGCTGGAGATCCTGCGCCGTGCCGAACCCGGCCGTGAGCGGCGCATCGGCCACCTTCTCGACCAGGGCTACCCGGCCTACACCACCACCCCGGGCTGGCTCGGCTACTCCGACGAGAAGCTGGCCCGCCTCGCCCGTGAGGCCGTCGCGGACGGCTTCACGCAGATCAAGCTGAAGGTGGGCGCCGACCTGCAGGACGACATACGGCGCCTGCGCACCGCCCGCGAGACCGTCGGCCCGGACATCCGGATCGCCGTGGACGCCAACCAGAGATGGGACGTCCAGCCCGCCATCGACTGGATGCGGGCCCTGGCCCCCTACGACCCGTACTGGATCGAGGAGCCCACCTCCCCCGACGACATCCTCGGCCACGCCGCCGTCCGCAGGGCGCTCAGCCCCATCAAGGTCGCCACCGGCGAACACATCGCCAACCGGGTGGTGTTCAAGCAGCTGCTGCAGGCCGGCGCGGTCGACATCGTGCAGATCGACTCCGCCCGCGTCGGCGGCGTCAACGAGAACATCGCCATCCTGCTGCTGGCCGCGAAGTTCGGTGTGCCGGTCTGCCCGCACGCCGGCGGCGTCGGCCTGTGCGAGATGGTGCAGCACCTGTCGATGTTCGACTACGTCGCCGTCTCCGGCACCACCGAGGACCGGGTCATCGAGTACGTCGACCACCTGCACGAGCACTTCGTCGACCCGGTCCGCATCGTCGACGGCCACTACCTCGCCCCGACGCTGCC
This sequence comes from Streptomyces sp., assembly GCF_019510245.1. Taxonomy (GTDB): domain Bacteria; phylum Actinomycetota; class Actinomycetes; order Streptomycetales; family Streptomycetaceae; genus Streptomyces. The sequence goes on from NZ_JAEKKT010000156.1 coordinate 11,578, forward strand.
CGGACTGAGCGCGCAGATGCACCCCGCCTCCCTCAAGGAGTACAGCTACCCCGACGGCCCGGTCTGGTCCGCCCGTGTCTGAATCACTGCCCCTGGTCGACGCCCACCACCACGTGTGGGACCTGGACCGCCGGCCCCAGGCCTGGCTGGAGGAGCCCGGCCTCGAGCCGATCCGCCGCAGCCTCGGCGTCGAGGACCTGCGACGGGCAGCCGACCGGCCCCTGGCGGGGCGCCGGCTGACCAGCACGGTGGTCGTGCAGTGCGTGACCTCCGTGGCGGAGACCGCGGACCTGCTCGACCTCGCGGGCCGGGACCCGCTGGTCGGCGCGGTGGTCGGCTGGGCGGACCTGACGTCCCCCGCGATCGGCGACGTACTCGACGAACTGCGCTCCAAGCCCGGGGGCGACTACCTGCGGGCCCTGCGCCACCTGGTGCAAAGCGAGCCGGACCCGGAGTGGCTGCAGCAGCCGTCCGTCGAGCGGGGCCTGCGCGCCGTACGGGACCGGGGCCTCGGCTACGACGTGCTCATCCGCAGCCACCAGTTCGACCAGGCGATCCGTCTCGCCCAGCGCTTCCCGGACCTCCCGCTCGTGCTGGACCACGCGGGCAAACCGCCCATCGGACAGCCAGCGTTCTCCGACTGGGCGCGCCAGGTGCGGGCGCTGGCGAGTCATCCTCAGGTGCGGTGCAAGGTCTCCGGACTGATCACCGAAGCCGACCACCACACCTGGACACTCGACGACATCCGCCCCGTCTGGGACACCCTCCTGGCCGCCTTCGGCCCCGAGCGGCTGATGTTCGGCTCCGACTGGCCCGTCTGCGTCCTCGCCGGAGGCTGGTCCCGCTGGGCCGCCACCGTCGAACAACTGATGGACGACTGCTCCCCGCACGAGAGGCAGGCGGTGCTCTGTGACACGGCCACCGCCTTCTACCGCCTGACCGACCACGAGAACGACACGTAAGGAGGGGACCGCGTGCTGCTGACCGAACTGCTGCACCCCGGCATCCTCGAAGCGCTGGCCGGAGCCGGGCACGGCGCCCGTGTCCTGCTCGCCGACGGCCACTACCCCGCCAGCACCGCCGTCGGCGAACGAGCCAGGACCGTTCACCTCAACCTGGCACCCGGCACCCTCGACGTGACCACGGTCCTGGACGTGCTGTTGCGCGCCCTGCCCGTGGAGGCGGCGCAGGTGATGGTGCCGCCCGAGGGCGAGCCGGAGCCGGCGGCCATCGCCGAGTACCGGTCCCGACTGGCGCCGGTGCCCGTCGACACGCTCGGCCGCTTCGCGTTCTACGACGCCGCCCGCTCCCCCGACCTGGCACTCGCCGTCGTCACCGGTGACACCCGTACCTACGCCAACCTGCTGCTGACCATCGGCGTCCGCGCGGAAGGGACCCTGACCCCACGATGACTCTCGCCGTCCGCTACACTTCGGCCCGCACCCTGGACACCGCGCCCGCCACCGCCTCCGAGCCCGGCCCCGGCGAGGTGGAACTCGCCCCCGCCTACGTCGGAATCTGCGGAACCGACCTGCACATCTTCCACGGCGACATGGACGCCCGCGTCGCCGCGCCCGCCGTCCTGGGACACGAGATGGCCGGGCGGATCGTCCGCGTCGGACCCGGCGTCGAGGAGTGGCACCCCGACGACGCGGTCACCGTGATGCCGCTGCGCTGGGACGACACCTGCCCGGCCTGCCGAGCCGGCCACCAGCACATCTGCCAGCACCTGGACTTCATCGGCATCGACTCCCCCGGCGCCATGCAGCAGCGCTGGACGGTACCCGCCTCCACCCTCATCCGGCTGCCCGCAACCCTCCCCCTGGACCAGGCCGCGCTCGTCGAACCGACCGCCGTCGCGGTACACGACGTCGGCCGGGCGGCGGTGAAGGACGGCGAGAAGGTCGTCGTGGTCGGCGGCGGACCCGTCGGCATCCTGATCGCGCTCGTCGCCCGCGCCGTCGGCGCCGAGGTACGGGTGGTCGAACTCAACGCCCATCGCAGGCTGCTCGCCGAGGAGTTGGGCCTGAGCACCTGGGACCCGGCCGCCGCCGACATCACCGAACTCGTCCAGCAGTGGGCGGGCGAGGCGGGAGCGGACGTCGCCTTCGAGGTATCGGGAGCGGCGGGCGGTGTGGACACCGCCGTCGACGTCCTCGGCGTGCGTGGCCGGCTGTGCCTGGTCGCCATCCACCCACGGCCCCGCGAGATCAACCTGCACCGCTTTTTCTGGCGCGAACTCACCCTCGTGGGCGCCCGGTTGTACGACCGCTCCGATTTCGAGCGGGCGGTCGCCCTGGTCGCCGACGGCACCATCCCCGCCCAGCGCCTGATCACCAAGATCGTGCCGATGACCGAGGCACCGGCCGCCTTCGAGGCGCTGGAGAGCGGCGGAGACGTGATGAAGATCCTCGTGGACTGCACCGACGACACCCAGGGAGCCACCGCATGAGCGCCTTTGACCTCACCGGGAAGCTCGCCGTCGTCACCGGCGCCCGACGCGGCATCGGCCAGGCGATGGCCCGGGCGCTCGCCCAGGCCGGCGCGGACGTGATCGGTGTCAGCGCCAACCTGGAACAGTCCGGGAGCCAGGTGGAGAAGGACGTCCTCACGGCCGGGCGTTCCTTCGAGGCGATCCGCACCGACTTCGCCGACCCCGACGCCGTCCGCGCTCTGGGCGAGGAGCTCGCCGGGCGCGAACGCCCGGTGGACATCCTGATCAACAACGCGGGCACCATCCGCCGCACCCCGGCCGCCCAACACAGCGACGCCGACTGGGCATTGGTGCTCCAGGTCAACCTCACCGCGCAGTTCGCGCTCACCCGGGCCGTGGGTGCCACGATGGTGGCCCGCGGACAGGGCAAGGTCGTCTTCACGGCCTCCCTGCTCAGCTACCAGGGCGGCATCACCGTCCCCGGCTACACCGCCGCCAAGCACGGCATCGCCGGGCTGACGAAGGCGCTGGCCAACGAGTGGGCGCCGCACGGGGTCAACGTCAACGCCATCGCCCCCGGCTACATCGCCACCGACAACACGCAGGCCCTCCAGGACGATCCGGCCCGCAGCAAGGCCATCCTGGAGCGGATCCCCGCCGGACGCTGGGGCACCGCCGACGACCTCGCCGGCGCCACCGTCTTCCTCGCCTCCCCCGCCTCCGACTACATCCACGGCACCACCCTGCCCGTCGACGGCGGATGGCTCGGACGATGACGGGGGACCTGGCCGCCGTACTGGCGGGGTCGCGTCTGCTGCCCGTGCTCACCGTGGCGTCCGTCGCGAGTGCCGGCCCCCTGGCCGACGCGCTCGCGGCGGGCGGCGCCCGCTGTGCGGAGGTCACCTTCCGCACACCCGACGCGGAACAGGTCGTCAAGGCGATGGCGGCGCACGGCGCTCTGACCGTCGGTGCCGGGACCGTGCTCACCGCGGAGCAGGCGGAACGGGCCGTGGCTGCCGGGGCCCGCTTCCTCGTCTCGCCCGGCATCGACGACGAAGTCATCGACAGGGCACGCACGTTGGGAGTACCGGTCGTGCCGGGCGTGGCGACGGCGAGCGAGTTGATGCGCGCGTTGAAGGCGGGTCTCGACACGGTCAAGCTGTTTCCCGCCGAACCGCTCGGTGGCATGGGGACGCTCCGCGCGCTCGCGGCTCCCTTCCCGCAGGCACGCTTCGTGCCGACCGGCGGCATAGGACCCGACCAGCTGCCCGGCTATCTCGCCCACCCGTCGGTCCTCGCCGTGGGCGGCAGCTGGATCGCCACCCCCGGCCACCTCGAACGCGGCGCGTACGACGAGATCCGCCGGCTGACCGCCGAGGCAGTGGAGAGGACGGCCCGGTGACCGACGTGATCGCCCTGGGCGAGGTGATGCTGCGGTTCGACCCCGGCGAGGGCAGGATCCGCACCGCCCGCACCTTCCAGGTCTGGGAGGGCGGCGGCGAGTACAACGTCGTACGCGGACTGCGCCGCTGCTTCGGCCTGCGCACCGCCGTCGTCACCGCCCTCGCCGACAACGCGGTGGGCCGGCTCGCGGAGGACCTGATCCTCCAGGGCGGCGTCGACACCTCGCACATTCGCTGGGTCGCGGCGGACGGCATGGGGCGCACGGTCCGCAACGGCCTGAACTTCGTCGAGCGCGGCTTCGGCATCCGCGGGGCGCTGGGCGTGAGCGACCGCGCGAACACCGCCGTCTCCCAACTACGCAAGGGGGACGTCGACTGGGACGCGGTGTTCTCGGCCGGGGTGCGCTGGTTCCACACCGGCGGGATCTTCGCCGGACTGTCTGACACCACCGTCGACGTCGCCGACGAGGCCATGGCGGCCGCCCGTCGGTACGGCGTCACCGTCTCCTACGACCCCAACTACCGGCCCAGCCTCTGGGACGGCCGGGGTGGCGCCGCACGGGCCCGCGAGACCGACCTCCGCCTGGCCCGGCACGCCGACGTCGTCGTGGGTGCCCTCGGACTCGCGGGCCCGCACCCGGGCGCCGTGCGGCTGACCGACGACGAGGTACCCGACGCGCTCGCCTCGGTGTCGTCCCAGCTGCCGCAGGCGGGAGTGCTGGCGACGACTCTGCGCGCAGTGCCCTCGGCCGGGGTCAACGACTGGTCCTCGCTCGCCTGGTCACGCGAGACCGGGCTGGTCAGCGGCCCCCGCATGCCCGGTCTGCACGTCCTGGACCGCATCGGCTCCGGCGACGGCTTCGCCGCGGGCCTCGTCTACGGCCTGCTCACCGGTGCGGGCCTGGAGCGCGCCCTCGCCTACGGCACCGCGCACGGCGCCCTCACCATGACCACGCCCGGTGACGTCTCCATGGCCACCCTCGCCGAGGTCGAGGCGCTCCTCGCGGGCGCCACTGCACACGTCCGACGCTGAACCACCCCTCCCGGGAGCACCCCTTGCGCCGCCGTACGATCCCCACCACCGCCGTCCAGGTCACCGAGCTCGGCTTCGGTGCCTCCGTGATCGGCAACCTCTACCGCACCACCAGCGCCGAGGACGCGGCGGCCGCCGTCGACTCCGCCTGGGACGCGGGCATCCGCTACTACGACACCGCTCCCCACTACGGCCTCGGCCTCTCCGAACACCGCCTGGGCGCCGCCCTGCACCACCGGCCCCGCGATCAGTACGTCATCTCCTCCAAGGTCGGCCGACTCCTCGTCCCCAACGAACACCCCGAAGGCGTCGACACCGAAGGCTTCGTCGTCCGCGACGACCTGCGCCGCCAATGGGACTTCAGCCGCGACGGCGTGCTGCGCTCCATCGAGGCGACGCTGCAGCGCACCGGCCTGGACCACCTCGACATCGTCTACCTCCACGACCCCGACGACCACTGGCAACAGGCAGCGGACGAGGCCATGCCCGCCCTCGCCGAACTACGCGACCAAGGCGTCATCGGAGCGATCGGCGCCGGCATGAACCAGTCCGCCATGCTCGCCCGCTTCCTGCGCGAGACCGCCGCCGACCTCGTGATGCTCGCCGGGCGCTACACCCTCCTCGACCAGTCCGCCCTCGACGACGTGCTGCCCACCGCGCAGGAACACGGCAAGGCCGTCGTCGCCGTCGGCGTCTTCAACTCCGGCCTGCTTTCGCTGGACCGGCCCGCGGAAGGCATGAAGTACGACTACCAGGCCGCCCCGCCGGAACTCGTCGACCGCGCCCGTGCCATCGCCGACGTCTGCGAGGCCCACGGCACCACACTGCCCGCCGCCGCCATCGCCTTCCCCCTCACTCATCCGAGCGTCATCAACGTCACGCTCGGCATGCGCGACCCCGGACAGGTCCGGCGCAACGCGCTCCTGCACCGACAGCCCGTCCCCAAGGAGCTCTGGCACGACCTGCGCGACCAGGGGCTCCTCCGCGCCGAGGTCCCCTTCGCACCCGACGAGAGGAGTCGGCCGTGTCCCTGACCGACAAGGCGATCACCCAGATCCGCCAACTCATCGCCTCCGGGGCGCTGCCTCCGGGCGCGAAGCTGCCTCCCGAGCCCGAGCTGGCCGCCCAGCTCGGGCTCTCCCGCAACCTCGCACGCGAGGCGGTGAAGGCGCTGGCCGTGGCGCGCGTGCTGGAGATCCGGCGGGGCGACGGCACGTACGTCACCAGCCTGCAGCCGAGCCTGCTCCTCGAGGGCCTCGGTGGCGCGGTGGAACTGCTCCAGGGCGATCCCGGTGCCGTACTGGACCTCATGGAGGTGCGGCGGCTGCTCGAGCCCGCCGCCACCGCCCTGGCCGTCGCCCGGCTGTCTGACGACGCGCTGGGCGAGGTGAAGCGGCATCTGGACGCCATGCGCGCGGCGCGCGACGACGTGGAGCGGCTCAATGCGCACGACGTGGCGTTCCACCGCGCCATCGTGGACGTCACCGGCAACGAAACGCTGATCACCCTGCTGGAGGGCATCTCGGGCCGCACCCTGCGCGCGCGGATCTGGCGTGGTCTGGTCGACAGCCGGGCGGCGGCCCGTACGCTCGCGGAGCACGAGGCGATCTACGCGGCTCTGGCCGCGCGTGACGCCGTTCTGAGTCACGCCGCGGCACTGGTGCACGTCAACAACACCGAACAGTGGCTGCGGGAGCATCTGGAGGCCGCGGAGGGCTTGCGGGTGACGAGATCTCCTGGCTGAGGCCGCGCCGCCGCAACGGCGAACTGGGGGACTGCCCGGACGGTTCTCCGCCCGGGCAGTCCTTCGGTTCACCGCCTTCACGCCCGTGTCACTGGGCGGTGAAGGTCCACAGCAGGTTGGTGCTGCTGCCGTAGCCCCACTGCTTGGTGACGGACCCGGAGGCCACGTTCCCGCCGCCGTCCAGGACGAGGCCGGTGGTCCGGTTGGCGATGGTGCACATGCCCTCGCCGCGGTGGGTGACCGTCCACTGCTGGTTGTTGCTGCCGTTCCAGGCCGCCTGCTGGGCCGGGGAGCCGTCGGAGGTGGCGCCCCAGCCGTCGGCGACCATGCCGTTGGTGCGGTTGACCAGCTTGTAGTAGCCGCCGCCGACGTCCACGAGCTGCCACTGGAGGTTGGGGCTGCCGTCCCAGGTGTACTGCTTGAGGTTGGATCCCGAGGCGACGTTTCCTCCGCTGTCCAGGGCCAGGCCGTCGGTGACGTTGGTGATGCGGAAGTAGGTGGCCGGATTGAACTGCACCTTCAGGGAGGTGATCTGGTCGTTCTGGCCGGTGACCCTGAGGTCGGGGTTGTCGGCGGTGAAGGTCCAGGAGGTGCCGGTGAAGTTGTCGCCACTGTAGGCGATGATCTGGTTGCCGGCCGCCAGCTTCAGGGAGGAGATGCTCTGGGGGTCCACCCCGGCCAGCTGCAGCTGCTCGGCCGTGTAGGTGCCGGGGTCGAGCACCGCGTAGTTCGCGGAGTAGTTGACGTCCTGGTAGACCACGGCACCGACCGCCGGCCGCAGCGGGGGGATCGGGCCGGAGAAGCTGAGCTTGAGGACGTAGGCGCCCGCGGTGAACGGCGCCGAGGAGGGCAGCGTCACGGTCAGCCCGGAGGAGTCCTGCGTCGGCGCGGCGAGGTTGATGTAGGTGCCGGCGGTCGAGTCGAGCAGCTTGACCGAGGTGAGCGAGGAGACGTTGATGCGGTCCGAGCTCAGGGTCCTGATCTTCAGTGAACTGCCGGGCCAGCCCAGCACGGTGGCGTACAGCACCGTGTTGCCCTTGCTGCGGGTGAAGCGGATGTCCTGTGCGGTGCCGACGAGGGGGGCGGTGAACGCGCCCCCGCCCATCCGGGTCGGCCCCTCGCCGTACTGCGTCCAGGCACGCGTCGCGTACATCGACTCCCCGAAACGCTTCAGGTAGTCGCCGATGCCGAGCAGCACGTCCTTCTGGCCCTGGGGGATCGTGCCGTCGGCCATCGGCGCGATGTTCAGCAGCATGTTGCCGTTCTTGCTGACCCGGTCGATCAGGGAGTGCAGCATCTGCTGGGTGCTGTAGTAGCCGATCCCCTGCGTGTAGCACCAGCTGGAGCTGGAGATGCTGTCGTCGGTGAGCCAGTAGGGCGCGGTCCGGTCGGCCGGGCCGCCGCGCTCGTAGTCGAAGACCTCGCCGTGGCCGTTGAAGCCGTCCTTGTAGGTGGCGACGACCTCTTTGCCCCAGGCATTGGCCTGGTTGTAGTAGTACGACAGGAAGTTCAGGCGCTGCGTCTCGTCGACCTTGGTCAGGTCGAAGTCCTCCCAGAGGATGTCCGGTTGGGCGCGGTCGACGACCTCCTTGAGCTTGTCGTACCAGAGCTGGTTCTCGGCGGTGGAGCCCAGTTGCCCGTAGAGCTTCTGTAGGCTGGGGTCGGTCTGGGCGGGCACGTGGTCGTAGTAGCCGTTGAAGTTGTAGGCGTGGTGCATCGCCACGAGGAGCTTGAGGTTCTTGGCGCGGATCGCCGTGGTGAACAGCTTCAGCAGGTCGAGCCTGGGCCCCTTGGCGACCGAGTTCCACTCGTTGACCTGCGAGTCCCACATGGAGAATCCGTCGTGGTGCTCCGCGACCGGCCCCGCGAACTTCGCTCCGGCGTCGACGAAGAGCTGGGCCCACTCGTCGGGGTCGAAGTTCCCTCCGGCGGACTTGAGTCTGGGTGCGAACTGGGTGAAGTGGCCCGCCTTGTCGTTCGCCCCGTTGATGAAGTTGTGGTACGGCCACACCGAGGGGTCGCCGTAGGTCGCGATGTGGTGCGTGTTGGCGTTGCTCCCGCTGATGTACATGTTGCGGGGGTACCACTCGCTGTCGTAGGCGGGGACGCTGAAGACGCCCCAGTGGAAGTAGATACCGAACTTGGCGTCCTGGAACCACTCCGGGGCGGGCGGGTGCTGGTTCACCGAAGCCCACGTGGGTGTGTAGGTGCTGGGAGCGGCCTGCGCGGTGCCGGCGCCGAACACTCCCCCCGCGACGGCCGCCGCGGCCACGCAGGTGGCACCGGCGAGGAACTGACGTCTGTTGATCGAACTGGGCATGGGCCATCCCTGTGACGGACGAAGGCAGACGGGAGAGGTGGAACCGGCGCGACGGCCACCACCCGTTGCGCCGGCCGTTACGGAAGAAGGTCCGCCATGTGTCATCGCCATGTCAACGGGCGTGCAGGGATGAAAACAGCTTCTCACCGTGAGTTTTTTAGCTTTATGTCGCTTTTGCTGGTATTTATTTACCGGCAAACATACAATGTTTCGGGTAGAGAGCTGCTCCACCGACAGCCCGCCACGGCCCCCGGTATCATCGGCGGCACACACTTGACGCACCGCCCCGGTCACTCGCGCACCGGACCGCACGGCACGCTCACGGAAGGAGCTCACGTTGTCCCTGACAGACAGGGCCATCGGGCAGATCCGTGAGCTCATCCGCTCCGGCGCACTACCGCCGGGCGCGAAGCTGCCCCCGGAGCCGGAGCTCGCCGCCCAGCTGGGCCTCTCCCGCAACCTCGCCCGCGAGGCGGTCAAGGCACTGGCCGTGGCCCGGGTGCTCGAGGTACGGCGAGGCGACGGCACGTACGTGACCAGTCTCCAGCCCAGCCTGCTGCTGGAGGGACTCGGCGGCGCCGTGGAGCTCCTCCAGAGCGACACGGGCGCCCTGCTGGATCTGATGGAGGTCCGGCGGCTGCTCGAACCGCTCGCCACCGGACTGGCCGCCGCCAGGATCACCGACGACCAACTGGCCCAGGTCAAGGGCCACTTGGACGCGATGCGGGAGGCGAGCGACGACGTGGAGCGGCTCAACGTCCATGATGCGGCCTTCCACCGCTCGGTCGTGGCGGCCACCGGCAACGAGAGCCTGCTCACCCTGCTCGAGGGCATCTCGGGCCGTACCCTGCGCGCCCGGATCTGGCGGGGCCAGTTGGACGACCAGTCCGCCGGGCGGACCCTCGCCGAACACGAGGCGATCTACAACGCCCTCCGCACCCGCGACACCGCGGTGAGCCAGGCCGCGGCCCTGCTGCACGTCAGCAACACCGAGCACTGGCTCCGCGAGCACCTGCGATCAAGCACCCCACAGGCGTAGCGAACGGGGGCCGGATTCCGGCCAGGCCCGGCGCCGAGTCCGGGCGCGCCCGTCAGTTCTGCAGGCGCCAGTGCTGGTTGGCGCCGCCCGTGCAGGCCCACAGCTGGACCTTCGTCCCGTTGCCGGTTGCCTGGCCGTTGGCGTCCAGGCACAGTCCCGACCGCACTGCTGTGATCGTGCCGTCCGGATTGACGTTCCATTGCTGATCCGCCTGCTCGCTGCAGTCCCAGATCGCCGCCGGGCTGCCGCTGCCGGCGGACGGGCCTACACCCAGGCACTTGCTTCCGTAGACGACCAGTTGCTTTCCGCCGGAGTAGGTCCACCGCTGGTTGGAGCCGCCGTTGCAGTCCCACAGTTGTGCCTGTGTGCCGTTGGCGGTCGTGGAGTTGTCGATGTCGAGGCAGCGTCCCGACTGCTGACCGATGATCTCCTGGTCGCCGGTGGACGGCGGAGGCGGCGGCTGGTTCGAGTCGAACCGGGTGAAGAACTGCCACACCGCGGCAGAGGTCCAGGTGCGCCAGCCGTCACCGGTGGAGCCGTCGACGGGGCCGGGGTCGTGGCCTGCTCCGTCGAACGCGGCCCAGACGACGGGATATCCGGACCTGCATCCTGAATAGGTGGTGATGATGTGTGTCAGGCTTCCGTAGGCCGGTTCGGGCGGATTCTGCGGGGTGCAGCCGTTCGTCCGCACGAAGGTGTCGCGCAGGTCCCGTCCCGACTGGATGGGCAGCACGTCGTCCCTGAGGCCGTGCAGTCCCATGTAGGCGATGGGCTGGTTGCCGCCGTTGCAGCCACTGAGGTTCGCGCCGGAGTACACCGCGACGGCGCGGAAGACGGTCGCCCGGGAGCAGGCGAGGGCGTACGACATGGCACCGCCGTAGCTGAAGCCCGCGGAGAACAACTGGGTGGTGTCGACGCACAGGCCCGCTTCGATCTGGCTGACCATGGCGTCGACGAAGGCCACGTCCTGACCGCCGGAGTTGGCCCAGCCGTTGCCGATGCCCTGCGGGGCGACGAAGATCGTGCCGTTGTTCGCGCTGTCCGCCAGGCGCCGCAGGCCGTAGTAGGACCAGTTGTATCCGTCCGTTCCGCCCGAGTCGACGTCGGCCGCCGTGCCGCCGCGCCAGTGGAAGCCGAAGATCAGCCGGTAGGGGTGGTTGCTGTCGTAGCCGGCGGGGACCCTCAGGATGTAACTGCGTGTCTGGCCGCCGCTCTGGATGGTGTGGGTACCGCTCGTCAGTGTGGGGGCCTTGCCGCAGCCGGCGGTGGCCGCGGCGGCTGCGGCCGGCCTGAGGGCTCCGAGGCCGTTGCCGATCGAGGTGCCGGCAGCCGACAGGACGAGGAGTATCGCAGCCGCGATGGACAGTAGGAGTGGTGTGCGTTTCATGCGCGCTCCTTCTTCCGTGGTCGAGGGAGAGGCTTCGGTCGCGCGGACGGTTCACACGCCGGTGATGGTCCATTCGTTGTTGGTGCTGGAGTTCGGCGTCCACAGCACCGTGGTCGACCCCACCGTGGTGCTGCCGCTGCCGTCCAGGGCGGTGCCGGTGCCGCGGTTGATGATCTGGTAGCGGTTGTCGCCCAGGCTGTTCAGCGACCACTGCTGGTTGTTGCCGCCGTTCCACGCCTCCTGGCGGGCGGGAGCGCCGTTGGCGGCGTTGCCCCAGCTGTCGGCGGCCATGCCGTTGGCGCGGTTCACGAGGCGGCAGTACCCGTTGCCGAGGTCGACGAGCTGCCACTGCAGGTTGGCGCTTCCGTCGTAGTTCCACTGCTTGAGGTTGGAGCCGGAGGCGACGTTGCCCCCGCTGTCGAGCACCAGTCCGCTGGTCACGTTGCCGATCTTCACCCAGGTCGTGGAACCGCCCGGTGCGCCGAGGACGGGGATGTCACCGGAGAAGGTGAGCTTGACCGTGTACGCCAGGGCGGTGAACGGCGGGTTCGTCGAGGGCATGGTCAGGTGCAGGCCGGAGGCGTCCTGCGTCGGTACGGGCAGGTTGACGTAGGTGCCGGCGGCGTTGTTCAGCAGTTGGGCGCCGGTCAGGCTGCTGAGGTTGATCTGGTTGGAGTTCAGCGTGGTGATGGTCGTGGTCGCGCCCTGCCAGCCCAGCGTGGTGGCGTAGAGGACCTTGTTGTCCTGACTGCGGGTGAAGCGGACGTCCTGAGGTTTGCCTGCCACCGGTCCGCTGAAGGAGCCCCCGCCCATCTTGGTGGGGCCCTCGCCGTAAGCGGACCAGGAGCGGGTGCCGTAGACCGCCTCTCCGAAGCGGCCGAGCCAGTCCCCCATGGCGAGCAGGATCGACTGCTGTGCGGAGGGGATGGTGCCGTCGGCCGTCGGGGCGATGTTCAGCAGCATGGTGCCGCCCTTGCTGACCCGGTCGATCAGCGAGTGCAGCAGCGCCTGCGTCGTGTAGTAGCCGATGCCCACCGTGTAGCACCAGCTGGAGGAGGAGATGCTGTCGTCGGTCAGCCAGTAGGGCGTGAGCAGTCCTGCCGGGCCGCCGCGCTCGAAGTCGAAGACCTCGCCCTTGTTGTCGAGGCCGTCCTTGTAGGTCGCGACCACGTCCTTGTTCCAGGCGACCGCCTGGTTGTAGTAGTGCGCGAGGAACTGCAGCCGGTAGGACTCCTGCACCAGGTTCAGGTCGAAGTCCTGCCAGAGCAGGTCGGGCTGGTAACCGTCGATGACCTCGACCAGCTTGTCGTACCAGAGCTTGTTCTCGGCCGCCGAGCCCTGTTGTCCGTAGAGGATGCGCAGGGCCGGGTCGGACTGGGACGGCACGTGGTCGTAGTAGCCGTTGAAGTGGTAGGCGTGGTGGAGCGAGGCCATGAACTTCAGGCCCTGGGCGCGGATGGCCTGGGCGTGCAGGGCGACCAGGTCGAGCCGGGGGCCGTGCTGGACGGAGTTCCACGGGTTGGCGCGGCTGTTCCACATCGAGAAGCCGTCGTGGTGCTCGGCGACCGGGCCGGCGAACCGGGCGCCCGCGGACCTGAACAGCCGGGCCCAGGCGTCCGGGTCCCAATTGCCGCCCTGGGAGACGAGTGCGGGGGCAAACTGCACGTAGTTGCCCGCCTTGTCGCGGGCGCCGTCGATGAAGTTGTGGTACGGCCACACCGAGGGGTCGCCGTAGGTGGCGATGTGGTGCTGGTTCTCGCTCGAGCCACCGATGTACATGTTGCGCGGATACCACTCGTTGCCGAACGCCGGGACGCTGAAGGCGCCCCAGTGGTAGTAGATGCCGAACTTGGCGTCCTTGAACCAGGCCGGCGCCGGGGGGTGCTGGTCCACGGAGGACCAGCTCGCGGCGTAACTCGCGGGGCCGTCGGTGGCGGCGGCCTCAGGTGCGAACCGCAGCAGGCCGAAGGCCGTGGCCGCGCCGGTCGCCGCGAGCATGCGGCGGCGGCTGATCGGGCGGGGGGAGGAAGTCATGTGGGGGTCCTTCCAAGTCCGTTGACGGGGTGGGCGTTCCCGGCCGGCACCGGTCACTCGCGCGTCCACGTCTGGTTGCCGGCGCCGGTGCACGTCCACAGCTCCAGCAGGGTGCCGTTGGCCGTTCCCGCGCCGGTGGCGTCCAGGCACAGGCCGGACTGGGCGCCGGTGATCGTGCCGTCGGCGTTGAGCGTCCACTTCTGGTTGCTGCCGCCGGTGCACCCGGAGATGTCGACCTTGGTGCCGGGGCTGGTGCCGCTGCCCGCCGCGTCCAGGCAGGCGTTGCCGTAGACCCGGATCTCACCGGCCGGTGTGCTGGTCCACTGCTGGTTGCTGCCGCCGTTGCAGTCCCACAGCTCCACCTGGGTTCCGGGGGTCTGCGACTGGTTGGGCACGTCCACGCACCGGCCGGAGGCGGCTCCGACGATCGGGCCGGTCGTACCTCCTCCGCCGCCGCTGCCGGGGGTGACGGAGAGGTTGTCGAACTGTGCCGTCTCGCCCTGGCCGGTCGCGTAGCCGACCTGTCCGCCGGCCCAGGTGCGGTCGTCGGCGGAGCCGACCGTGGAACCGTCGATGACGGCGCTGATGGTGGTCCCGGAGAAGGTGAGGGCGAGAGTGTGCCACCGGTTGGTGCCCAGTGCCGTGGTCGTGCCGTGGGCGAGAGTGGAGACGGTGCCGTTGGTGCCCGAGTTCAGGATCGACCAGGCACCGGTGTCGCTCACCCGCAGGTGGTAGGCGTCGAGTCCGCCGGTGCTGCTGTAGTCCTGGCCGTTCGCGCGGCCGATCAGCTCGGCGTATCCCTGCTGTTCGAGCAGCACGTCGGAGGAGACGGTGTAGTTGCTCCAGCCCACGTCGCCGAGCAGGGCGTGCGGATCGGACAGCGCGTCCCAGGTGATCGGTTTCTGGGGACTCATCTGGCGCACGCACTTGCCGCCGCGGCCGCCACCGCAGGCCGTCACCTCGAAGGCGCCCTGCCAGTCCATGAGGTACTTCGCCTCGGTGCCGGTGGTGTAGCCGTCGAAGGTGTCCTTGTACGGCAGGCTCATGGCGCCCTGGGCGGGGCCGGTGGCGGTGCCCTTGCCCTGCCCGGTCGTGGTGGTCAGGGTGTAGACGTGATGGGGCTGCACGGTGAGGCTGAAGCCTCCGCCGGAGGGGGTGACGTCGGCGGTGTGCACGAAGTAGTCGGCCGGGTTCGACGAGTTCACGTCGGTCGACCAGACGTGGACGGTTCCGCTGGACAGGCCTCCGGCGACGTCGAAGTTCAGGGTCTGTGCGCCGCCGGCGTCCATCGTCTCGATGACGGTGGAGTAGTCGGAGTTGCCGGGGGACTTCAGCGAGACGTAGCTGCCGTTGTTCCGGTTGCCGCCGATGTAGCCGCTGGAGGAGTCGAGGTACTTCCAGCCCGGGGCGGTGAACTGGCTGGTGTGCGCCATGACCCAGGTGTTCTTGCCGATCGCGTAGTGGCCGGACCAGGGCTGGGCGGCCAGGGCGAGGCCCATGGTGGGGTACGGCAGGTTCGGCGTGATCGCCGCGATGACCGGCCAGTTGAGATACGCGGTCATCCGGCCGTCGATGTATCCGCGGTTGATGCCGCGGGCCATGGCGGGTGCTCCCCCGTTGTAGTCGTCCGAGCCGTTCTCGCTGGCCCACAGGGGCTTTCCGGAGGACGTGGCGGCCGACGGCACCGAGCAGTTGGACTGGGAGGAGCGGTAACCGCAGGGGTAGTGCGTGCCGATGACGCTCACCGCCGCGGCGAACGCCGCGTTGGAGTTGACGTCGTTGGCCACGGTCCAGTCCGAGTCGGCCGCGACGATCTTGACGCTGCCGTAGCCGTTGGAGTTGAGCGCGCTGCGCAGTTGCTCGTACCAGGAGACGTTGTAGCCGCGTTCGTTCCAGCCGCCGAGGTAGTCGATGGCGAGGCCGTGCTGTTTGGCGCAGCCCAGCCATGAGACCAGGTAGTTGACCATGTCGGTGGACCAGAAGTTCCCGCCGCCGATCCAGCCCGGCGCGCCCCAGGCGAGCCCGTAGAGCTTGATGTCCGGGTTGCGGGCCTTGGCCTGCTCCATGAGCCACCATTCGTAACCCCGGTCGCAGTTCAGGTCGGAGCGGGTGTGCTGGTGGCTCGGCTCGGCGCCGGAGGTGGAGTTGGTGTCCCCGCCGATCTCGGCCTTGAGGATCTGCAGGGAGGCCCCGTAGCCGGGCTTGAAGAGGTAGTCGAGGATCTGGCCGCGCTGGGGCTCGGGGTAGTCGATCAGGAGTCTGCTGTTGCCGCCGCCCCCACTGATCGCGCCGACGCCGTCGAAGGTCCGTCCGCCGGACGCCCCGTTGATGGTGATCGAGGTGGCGGCGTGCGCCGGGGCGGCGACGGTGCCGACAAGGCCGCCGACGGCCAGGAGGAGGCCCGTGAGCACGGCGGTCGAGGCGCGCAGGCGCCGCAGCAGCCGTCTGATTGCTGACACGGTGAAGTTCCTTTCGCAGGTCGGTGGGGTCCGCGTCGGGTGCGGTATCAGCGGACGACGAAGTCCTGGTTGGTGCCCGGCGCGTTCTTGCACTGCCACTGGTCCAGTTGCTGTCCAGGGGTGCTGCCGGCGCCGTAGACGTCCAGGCACAGGCCGCTGTTGCGGTTCTGGAAGGCGTAGGAGCCGTCTGACTGGCGCACGGGCAGCCAGAGGGCGCCGGCGGCCGTGCCGGGGGCCTGCTGGACGATGTCCGGGGTGCCCGGCGTCGTGGAGGCGCCGGCGACCGCCACGTCCTGGCCGGAGTGCTGGGCGCGCAGTTCGCCGTAACCGCCCGCGGCCGGCAGGAACCGGAACTGCTGGTTGCCCTGGCCGTTGCAGGTCCACTGGTCGACCGCGGCGCCCGCGGCGGTGGAGTCGCCGTACACGTCCAGGCACAGGTTGTCGCCGGCGACGACGAGTGGGTGGTAGCCGTCCGGGAAGCCCGTGCCGCCGGCGGAGGCCGGGGTCAGGTAGACGGCGAACGCGTCGTGCGTTGCCTGGAAGGTGAGCGGCACGGTGAGCGAGCCACCGGATGCGCTCACGTTCTGGTCGTACACGGTCTGCGGCGCACCGAGCGGCGCCTGGTCCGGGATGCGGTGCACGGTGACGTGGACGCTGCCCGCGTTCGTCAGCCAGGGCACGGAGGACAGCCCGTCGAAGGACACGGACGCGGCGCCGGTGTACCCGTTGGAGTCACCGATGAGCGCCACGGCGCGTTCGGCGGCGGAGTCCTCGGAAGCGGCGATGGCCGTGGAGCCGACCTGCCCGGAGGTGCCGACGAGGGTTCCCGTCATGTCGGCGTAGTCCCGAAGCGCCCACCAGTTGCCGGTCGGCTGCCAGGTGCCCCCGCTCTGGGTGAGCACTCCCGTCAGGTTCGGGGTCGTGCAGCACACCCAGTTGCCGCGCATGGCGTTGGTGTACCCGGACTGCGCGAACCGGGCCAGGTACCAGGCCGTCACTCCGGCGGTCTGCCGGTCGGCGGGCTGGTACTCGTTCGAGGAGAGCGGCAGCGGGCCGATGCCCGCCGCGCTGAGGGAGGTGCGCAGGGTCTGGGCGACGGTGACGGGGTCGTCGACGTCGCCCTCGTTGTGGTTGCTGATCATGTCGGGGACGGTCCCGGCCGCTTTCACGTGTGCGAGCCAGGTCTGCCACTTCCCCGGGTTGCGCTGCGGGGTGAAGGCGAGGGACGGCCCCACGATCTGCGCCCCGGGGGCGAGGCGCCGGATCTCCCGGTAGGCGGTGTCCCACATCTGGAAGTACTGCGCGCTGTTGACGCCCCGGGTCCAGAACACGGAGATGTCCGGCTCGTTCCAGATGTCGTAGGAGAACGTGAGTCCCGACGCCTGCAGGGCCCCCACCGTGGCGTCGATGAAGCTGATCCAGTTCGAGCAGTCGCCGTTGTCGCACGGATACCTGGTGTTCGAGGGCTGGCCGCCGTTGGCACCGTAGATGTCGCTGACCAGCACCTGGTACTGCGCGTGGTAGGGCGGCCGGGTGAGCCGGCGGGCCTGCGCGGTGATCGAGTCGAGGTCGGCCCGGGTCGCCGACCCGTACTGGTAGCCGTCCCTGATCCAACCGCCGGAGAACCATCCGCCGCCGCGGAACGCGTTGATCCCCAGCGGCTGCAGGAACTGGTCGGCGGGCTGGGTGCCGTCCTGGCTGATGCCGTAGAGGAACCCTTCCCCCACGCCGGTGGACGGTCCCCGGGTCGAGGCCAGGTCGACGCTCAGCGACGTGCCCGAGGCGGCCCGGCTCGGGGCCGTCGTCAGCAGCGCCAGCACGAGTGTCAGGACGATGCCGGTCACCAGGGCCGGAAGGCCGGGTCTCGTGTTCATCCTCATCCGATCCTCCTGAGTCGGGGCGGCGGGATGCCCCCGCCCGGAGCCGGGGGCGGGGGCTCACCGGTCAGCTCAGCGTCCATTTCTGGTTGGACTGGCCGTTGCAGGTCCACAGCTGTACGGGGCTTCCGTTGGCGGTGGCGGCGCCCGACACGTCCAGGCAGAGCCCGGACTGGGCGCTGGTGACGGTGCCGTCGGTGTTGAGCGTCCATTGCTGGTTGCTCTGGCCGTTGCAGGTCCAGGTGATGACCTTCGTGCCGGGGCTGGTGCCCTGTCCGGAGGCGTCCAGGCACAGGCGGCCGCCTCCGAGGGAGACGCTCAGCTCACCGGAGGTGCTCTCGGACCAGGTCTGGTTGGCCCCGCCGGAGCAGTCCCGGATCTGCGTCTGCGTTCCCGGTGTCGTCGAACTGCCCGGTTCCTCCAGGCACTTGCCCGCGCCCACCGCGTGCAGCGCACCGGTGGTGCCGCCCCCGCCGCCCGACGTCCCGTACCCGGCGGCGGTGATGCCGGCCTGGACGGCGTTCTCGGTGGCGTCGGAGGGGTAACCCGCCGTCATCGCGCCCTCGAAGAACTCGCCCTGTCCCGAGACGCTGTTGTCGCCGCCGGTGCCGAGGAGGACGGAGTTGTCGACCTTCATCGGTGAGTAGCCGTTGGGAAGGGGGCCGGAGAAGGTGGTGGTCAGTCCACCGCCTGCACCGTCGCCGTACTTGAGGGTGAAGTTGCTGGTGCCGTTGTTCTTCAGCCACGCGCTGACGAACGGGTGGTGCACGCCCTGGTTGTTCGGGTCCTTGTTGGAGCCGGTGTTGGTGTGGAACATGCCGTTCTCCAGGTCGGCCTCCACCCACGGGCCGCTGCCGGTGCAGCCGCCGAACCAGCAGGCGTTGCCCCAGTAGATGGCGTTCATGGTGGCGTTGCCGGTGTCGGTGTGGGAGTTCTCGCCGCTGCCGTAGTCGAAGCAGCACCACTGGTTGGTGAAGTTCGACGAGGTCACCATGTAGATGCCTTCGGGCTGGGAGCCGGTGGCGACGCCGCTCGCGTGGTCGATGCGGTAACCGACACCGGGGGTGACCTTGACGCCGAAGACCTGGTGGCCGCCCGCGGTCACCGGCAGGGCCATGGCGTCGGCTCCCACGTCGGATCCGCTCGGACCGGGCCCTTTCCAGTAGCCGCCCCAGGAGATCGGCAGGTCGTTGTGGCGGGTGGTCTGGTCGTAGATCTTCGTGATCGTGCACGAGGTGCCCGCACAGAACGACACCTGGGAGGCGGCGTCGGCGTACCCTCCTGGGGCGAGCAGCCCGATGTCACGGTAGGCGTGGTCGGAGGACCGCTGGATCTGGTACAGCGGTCCGTCGTACGCCGCGAGGAGCGCCCTGGTCGTGGAGTGGGCCGTCACGCACGGGGTGCCGCCGGCGGCATAGATGTCGCACGGCAGCGACGCGGCGGCCGCGGGGCCGGGGGCCGAGTCGTGGACGGCGATGGTGGCTCCGGTCGGCGGGGACGTGGCGAAGGCCGGGGTGCCCCACGCGGCCAGGGCCATCGCCAGGGCGATCAGGAACACGGCGATCGGGAACGGGGCGATCAGGAACGGGGCCGGGAAGCGCCTTCGCCGGTGGTCGGCTGTTGATCCGGGCAAGGAGTCCTCCTCCGTGGCGGTGCCGCCGCACGGCGGCACCGCGGCTGCCGGTGCCTAGGGGCAGGGGGGAGTCAGCCCAGCGTCCATTGCTGGCCGCTGCTCCCGTTGCAGGTCCACAGCTCGGCGAGGGTTCCGTCCGCCGTGGCCCCGCCGGTGACGTCCAGGCACAGGCCGGACTGGACGCCGGTGATCGTGCCGTTGGAGTTCAGCGTCCACTGCTGGTTGGTCTGGCCGTTGCACGGCCAGATCTCCACCTTCGTCCCCGGCGTGGTCTGGTTGTCGTAGGCGTCCAGGCACGTCTGGGCCGTGCCGGAGTAGACGGTGAGCTGGTTGGACGTGGTGTGTGTCCAGGTCTGGTTGGCGCCGCCGTTGCAGCTCCAGATCTCCACCTGGGTGCCCGCGGTAGTGGTGGAGTTGGGTACGTCCAGGCACTTGCCGGCGCCGACCGCGTGCAGTTCCCCCGTCACGCCGGTGCCGCCGCCGCTGCTGGTGCCGCCCGCGACCCGGTACATGACCGTGCCGTGGGCCGGTACCGAGGCGCTGATGGTGCCGGAGGTGGTCGAGGACCCGCCCGACCACAGGTCGGTGAGGGTGTAGGCGGACGCCCCGGTCTTCCCGATGGCGGCCGCGGTGGTGGTGATGGTCGCCGTGGAGCCCGTCTCGTTGAACAGCGCGACCGACACGTCCCCGTTCGCGAGCGGCTTGGCCAGCACGTCCAGGCCGCCGGCGGACGACACCATGGTGCCCTGCTTGCCGAGGGGGTCCTGGTCGACCGCGATCACCCGGGAGTTGGTCAGCGTGGACAGGGTGGAGGCGCTCGCCTGGGGGATGTTGGTGCCGGCGATGAGCGGCGCGGCCATCTCCGCCCAGAGGCTGAACTCGCTGCGGTTCTCGGTGGCCGTCATCGAGCCGTTGCCGACCTCCAGCATGTCCGGGTCGTTCCAGTGGCCGGGGCCGGCGTAGGAGGCCAGCCCCACGTTGCTGTGGAAGATCGACAGCATGCTGGAGAAGGTCGGGCTGATGTCTCCCGTGGTGCGCCAGCTGTTGCCCACGTCGGCGCCCCAGGTCCACACGTTCTCCTGGCCCCAGTTGCACAGGCTGTACAGGATCGGTCGGCCGGTGGCCGCGAGCGCGTCCCGCATCGCGGTGTACCGGGTTTGTGCCGGCACGCCGGTGTTGTTGCAGTTGTCGTACTTCAGGTAGTCCACGCCCCACGACGCGAACGACTGCGCGTCCGTGCTCTCGTGGCCGAGGCTGCCCGGGTATCCCGCGCAGGTGGCGGTGCCCGCGTCCTCATAGATCCCCAGCTTCAGGCCCAACGAGTGGACGTAGTCGGCGGTGCCCTTGATGCCGTCGGGGAACTTCGCCGGGTCCGGCACCAGGTGACCGCCGGAGTCGCGGCTGTGGGTCATCCAGCAGTCGTCGATGTTGACGTACGAATAGCCCGCCGCCTGCATGCCGTTGGTGTGCATCGCCTGGGCGGTGGCCTTGATCAGCGCCTCGGAGACGTCGCAGCCGTAGGCGTTCCAGTCGTTGAAGCCCATCTGCGGAGTGGGCGCGAGTCCGTTGCCGAGGGCGGCGGCGGGTGGTGCGGTCCCGAGGGCGATCAGGGGTGCGGCCACGGCGAGCAGCAGGGCCGAGAGGGCGAGCGCCAGGGTTCTGCGCAGCGACAGCAGTGGGGGCAGCGAAGTGGTCGTGGGCATGGGGCATCTACTCCTGGACCGGGTCGGGGAAACTGACGGGCATTCAGCGATAGTCGGCGGCGGTGACGTTGGCCTGCACCGCGTTGTCGGTCGCGTCGGAGGGATAGCCTGCGACGACGGCTCCCTCGTAGAAGGTGCCGGCGCTGAGGTTGGCGCCGCCGCCGGGCTTGCAGCAGTCGCCGCCGCTGCCCAGGACGATGGCCCCTTGTTTCCTCATGGGGCTGTATCCGCCGGGCAGCGCGCCGTCCCACAGGGTGGTCAGGCCGCCTGACTGGGCGTTGCCGCCCTTGAGGGCGAACCTGGACGTGCCGTTGTTCTTCAGCATCGCCGTGACGAACTTGCCGGCGAACGCCCGCTGGTTGGGGTTCCAGGACGTGCTGCCGCCTGGGTACAGCCCCCATTCGAGGTCGGCCTGCACCCAGGGGCCGCTTCCCGAACAGCCGCCGAACCAGCACTCGGTACCGAAGTTGATCGCGTCCATCGCCCCGGCCGCGTCGGCTTTCCTGGTCGTCTCGCTGTTGCCGTAGTCGAAGCAGCAGCCACCGTTGACGTGGGTGCCGCTGGTCACCATGTACGCTCCTTCGGGTGCGGCACCGGTCGGCACGCCCGTCAGGTGGCCGTCCCGCCAGTAGCTGTTCCCGGGGTTGATGTACAGCGAGTACGCCTTGGTGCCCCCGACGGTCAGCGACTCGGACGTCGCCTTCGCGGGGCTGCTCTGACTCGATCCCGGGACCTGGGCCGAGCCCTGGTACCACAGGTCGTTGCCGTGTCCGGACTGGTCGCGGACGACCGTGATCACGCAGCTGGTGCCCGCGCAGAAGGCGTCCTGGGCCGCGGCGTCGGCGAAGCCGCCGGGTGCCAGGACGCCGATGTCCCGGGTCGCGCTGTCCGAGGCGCGCCTGACCTGGTACAGGGGGCCGTTGTACGAGCGGTAGAGGGCGCGCACCGTGCTGTGCGCGGCGACGCACGGGGTACCGCCCGTGGCGTAGATGTCGCACGGGCCGGCCCCCTGGGGCGCCGAACTCACCCGGGGTGCCGCCGACGCCGGCGCAGACCATGTCGGCCCGGTCGCCAGCAGCATGGCCAGCAGTCCCATCACGATCACGGCGGCCGCCGCGGACAGGCGCGACGCATGAGCGGTGGGGCGACAGGGCGGAGCGGATGGAGGCTGCATTCTGTGTCCTCGCATGGGCGGGGGAAGGGGACGGAGAGTGCCGTGCCTGTCCGAGAAGGTGTGCAAGGGGTGTCGACCGCTCCCGTCGGCGCGCCCGAGAGCACTCACAGGGAACACTCATACATCCCATGTCGCATAGTGATCCCACAGGCCCAACGCCCTGTCAATAGACGGCTCTTGGCAATTCACCGCTCGATACATCCCATGTCTGGCTCGTGATGAGACCGCCCGAGGGCATGCCTGAACCCGCGCCCGGCGACCGCTGCCGTACCGAGCGCGGGTGTTCGCTTTCCGGCCCTACCTCGCGCCGATCACCTCACCCGAGATTCCAGTGCTGATGGGCGCCGCCGTTGGAGTCCCAGACCTGGACGGGGCTTCCGTTGGCGGTCTGCCCTGCGGGTACCTCCAGCGCCCGGCCGGAGGCGACGTTGGTCAGGGTGTACGAACCGTCGCTGTTCCGGGTCGCCCGCCAGTGCTGGTTGGCACCGCCGTTGGCGTCCCAGATCTCCATCCGCGTGCCGTTGCCCGTCTGACCACCCGGCTCGTCGAGAACCCGCCCGCTGCCGACATTCGTCAGCGTGAACGAACCATCACTGTTCTGGCTCGCCCGCCACTGCTGGTTCGCAGCGCCGCTGGCGTCCCAGACCTGCAGGGCCGTGCCGTTGGCCGTCTGCCCGCCCGGCACGTCCAGCGCCCGGCCCGCGGCAGCGTCGGTCAAGGAGTACACCGTCCCCGGGACGATGGCGCCCGGGCTGCCGCCCCCACTGCCGCCCAGGGCGCTCAGGACCGAGCCGTAGGCGGGCTTCTTGTTGCCTGCGCCGTCGAACAGCAGGGGGTTGTCCCCACTCCGCCAGGAGTCGCTGTCCCGGATGCCCCAGACGGTGATGCCGGTGCAACGGGCCACGTTCATACAGGCTTTGACGGTGTTCGCGTACGCCGTGGCCGGTGCCTGCGCGATGTCGAGTTCGGTGATCTGTACGTCGACGCCGAGCGCGGCGAAGTTCGACAGGGTGGTCTGGAAGCTCGACGGCGGGCCGCCGGTGCCGAAGTGGGACTGGAAGCCGACGCAGTCGATGGGCACGCCGCGGGACTTGAAGTCGCGCACCATGGCGTAGACGCCCTGGGTCTTGGCGTCCGACCAGTTCTCGATGTTGTAGTCGTTGTAGCAGAGCTTGGCCGCCGGGTCGGCGGCCCGGGCGGTGCGGAAGGCCTCTTCTATGAAGCCGTTGCCCAGCACGTTCTGGAAGACCGAGCTGCGGTGCCGGCCGCTGCCGTCGTCGGCGAACGCCTCGTTGACCACGTCCCAGGCGTAGATCTTGCCCTTGAAGTGGGTCATCTCGGTGGTGATGTGGTTGTCCATCACCGTGCGCAGGGTGTTCGCGTCCGTGAGGGAGCTGACCCAGCCGGGGAGCTGGGAGTGCCAGACGAGGGTGTGGCCGCGCATCCGCTGGCCGTGCGCGGTGGCGTGGTTGACGATCTGGTCGGCGGGGCCGAAATTGAACGAGCCGCGGGAGGGTTCGGTGGTGTCCCACTTCATCTCGTTCTCGGGCGTGATCATGCTGAACTCACGGTCCAGGATTCCCGCGTAGGTCGCGTCACCGAGCTTCCCGGCGGCCACGGCCGTGCCGAAGTAGCGGCCGCTGCCGGCCGCCGCCGCGCCCAGCGTGCCGGAGGCCGCGTGCGCGGCGGGGCCGGCAGGACCGGCAAGAGCCAGTGCCGTGCCGGCCGTCAGCACGGCGGCCAGGGCCAGGATCTTGCGCGGACGGGGCTCTTCGTTGAGCCAGGACATGAAAAATCAGTCTCCTTGTGTGGGGGATGGCACCGGCCGGGAGCCGGTGCCCCGGCCGGGTGGGGTCACTGGGCCGAGGTGACCGGCAGCGCGGTCCACTGCTGGTTGGCGCCGCCGTTGCAGTCCCACAGGACCAGTTGCGTTCCGTCGGCGGTGGACGAGCCGGGGTCGTCGAGGCAGCGGCCGGAGGCAGGATTGCGGTAGCCGCCGTTGTACGCCTGCCACTGCTGGTTGCCGCCGCCGTTGCAGTCCCAGATCTCGATCCCCGTGCCGTTGGCGGTACCGCGGCCCGTTGCGTCGAGGCACTTGCCGAGCGCCCGCAGCGTGCCGTCGGAGAGCGCGGACCACTGCTGTGCGTTCGAACCGTTGCATGCCGCGATGTCCGCGGCGGTCCCGTTGACGGTGCTGCCGTTGTTGACGTCGAGGCACTTCCCCGCGATTCCGGAGCGCACCTCACCGCCCGCCGATACCGGCGGCCTGATCCAGCCGGCCGCGTCCGCGGCCTGGACCCCGGCGTTGAAGGCGTCCGCCATCTTGCGGAAGCCGTTGTCGTTGGGATGCAGGGCGTCGGAGAGATCCGCACTGGTCAGAGCGCTCATGTCCACCAGCCGTACATGTTTGCCGGCGGCCTGCTCGGCCTGCACGATTCCAGGGAGCCTGGCGTTGAACGCGGGACGGACGGCCTCCTCGGTGCCGCTGGTGGAGACGATCACGGTGCCGACGAGGACGGTCGCGTCGGGGGCGTCGCGGGTGATCTGGTCGATGAGCGCGCGAAGTCGGTCGGGGGCGGTCGGGACCTGGTAATTGCCGTTCAGGTCATTGGTGCCGATCTCCAGGGTGACCACGTTGGGGCGGTAACGGGCCAGCACGGAGTCGGCGATGCCGGCGATCTGGTCGATCCGCCAGCCGGAGTGGCCTTCGTTGTCCGGGTCGGACATGGTGCCGTTGCGGCCCGAGCCGACGAAGTCCAGAGCATGCCCCTCGGCCGACAGCTGGTTCCCCAGGAAACCGCGGTAGCTGTTCCCGGACGGGCTGCCGACGCCCCAGGTGATCGAGTCGCCCAACGGCATCAGCCGCAGCGGGGCGGGCGCGGCGGCGGCGCCTTCGGCGGAGGGCGGCGGCGCCCCGGTGGCGGTGGCGGACGCCGCGGGTGGTGCGGCGCCGATGGCGAGCGCGGCCGTCAGCGCGACGGCAAGGGATACCGAGCACTTCTTCATGAGCGTTCCTCACTGGTGCGGGACAGTGGGTGGGGAGAACGAGCACACGAATCGAACGGTCAGCTGGGGTGAAGTCCTGGTTGGTGCCGGCTGTGTTCTTGCAGGGCCATTGGTGAATCGGCCGACAGCCGGTGCGCGGGCTGCCGCGCCTGGTCGATGCCCGGCGAACTGCTGCTCGGCGGTGCCGTTCCCGCCAGGTGCCGTGTCCGGGGGTCCGTTGTCCGCATCTCGTGACGCGTGGCCCGCGGCCGGTGGTGGGCCGGCCGCAGACCGGAGCCCGTCAGGTCAGTTGAGGCTCCACCGCTGGTTGGATCCGCCGTTGCACGGCCAGAGTTCTGCCAGGGCGCCGTTGGCCGTGGAAGCGCCGGTGACGTCGAGGCACAGCCCGGACTGGACGCCGGTGACGGTGCCGTCCGAGTTCACCTGCCACTGCTGGTTGGCACCCCCGTTGCACGGCCAGGTCACCACCTTGGTGCCGGCGGACGTCTGGTTGTCGTACGCGTCCAGGCACATCTGGCTGCTGCCGCTGTAGACGGTCAGCTGGCCCGAGGAGGTACGGGTCCACGTCTGGTTGGCGCCGCCGCTGCAGTCCCAGATCTGCAGTTGTGTGCCGGCCGTGGTGGAGGAGTTCGGCACGTCCAGGCACTTGCCCGCGCCCACCGCGTGCAGCGCGCCGGTACTCGTCCCGCCCCCCGCGGAGTTGCCGTACCCGACGGCGGTGATGTTGGCCTGGACGGCGTTCTCCGTGGCGTCCGACGGGTAGCCGGAGGTCATCACGCCCTCGTAGAAGGTGCCTTGGGCACCCTTGCTGTTGTCGCCGCCGGTGCCCAGGATGATGGCGCCCTGTTTGCGCATCGGGTTGTATCCCGAGACGTTGGGGCGTACTCCGTCGTAGAACGTGGACAGGCCGCCGGACTGCGCGTTGCCACCACGGATCGCCCAGTGGTTCGGGCCGCCCTTGATGATGGCGGTCGTGTAGCGGTAGTTGATGGTCGGGTCGTTGGCGTTGTAATGCTGGTTCACCCCGGAGAAGAGGCCGTTCTCCAGGTCGGCCATGATCCACGGACCGTTGCCCGAACCGTAGCCCCACACCTTGATGTTGCCGAAGTAGATGGCCTCCATCGTGCCGTTGCCGTCGTCGTTGCTGTCCGTCTCGGCGTTGCCGTAGTCGAAGCAGCAGCCGCCGTTGTAGTGCGTGCCGTCGAAGATCGCGTACATGCCCTCGGCGTTGTCCCCGGTGGCGATGCCGTTGGTGTGGTTGTTCCGGTAGCCCGTACCGGGCGCCACGAAGACGCCGTAGGCCTTGTGTCCGCCCACCGTGGTAGGTGCGGCGGTCGCGTTCGCGAGGTTGTCGGGGCCGCCCGCGGCACCGCCGCCGGGTGCCTGGGTGAGGTTGTTGTTGCGGCCGGACTGGTCGTAGATGACCGTGATCAGGCAGGACGTCCCCGAGCAGAAGGAGTCCTGGGCGGCGGCGTCGGCGTACCCGCCCGCGCTCAGAACCCCGATGTCACGGGTGGAGTTGTCGGAGGCGCGCCGGACCTGGTAGAGCGGCCCGTTGTACGAGGCGTACAGCGCTCGTGTGGTGCTGTGCGCCGCCACGCAGGGCGTGCCGCCTGCCGCGTAGATGTCACAGGGCCCGGACGTGGCGGCCCGAGCTGTGCCGGCCGTGGCCGTGGCGCCGACGAGAGCGCCGGCGACGAGCGCGGCTGCGGCCCCCGCCCGGGCGAACGTCTTCCACCGGGAACGGGCCTGGCCCGCCGACGGAGGGAGATGTGTCCGAGGCGACGCGGTTCGGGGCGCGCCGCGGTGGCGTACCGCCGCGAGTAACCGCTCGACGCTGTCGCGCCCGGGCAGCAGACGGCGTCTTGTACGTGTGGTTCCCATCTGGACTCCCTACCGTGCCGGTGCAACCCGGTCGGGTTGCGGTGGTGGCGGTGACACATGCCGAAGCGCCTGAACGTGCCGTTGTGCAGTGGGATTGCCGAGAGGTGTCGGGGGGACACGGTGCTGCCGGTCTCGCAGAGCGGCCAAGGGTGGGGAGCCACTTCCCGCGGACCTTGTTGCGGAATCGATTCGACTGCTGATTGCCGCGGTTCGCAAGCTCTTGGGAAGCACGAAAAGTTGCGATGGAACGGGCCCGGACCGCGGCCCGACCTACTGCTGCGATGGTGCTGGAGGCCGCGCGAGGGTGACCGTCGGCCGTCCAACGAACTTACGGATGACCCTCCATCGGGCCACTGAACAGGAATATCTCCGAGTGGGCCCAGGTCACGGAGCACCTGAGCGAAGGCCACTCGCCGAAGCGGACGCCCTTGAACGGGGGTTGGCGCCGTTTGCGCTTCGCACTACGCGACTGGCCTGCGCAACGCCGGTCGTGAAACCCCGTCGAATCGCTTGCGTCGAATCGGTTCGCCCTGACCTCGGAACGTCGTGAGACGCGAAACGGGCCCACAGCCCCGACCCGATGAAGGCGAGACCGTACTTACTGCGCTGTCCGAAACCGTACGGGTCCTCCGTCATCTCTTGCCGGGCCACCAGGTACCTCGACGGTCGGCCACCGTGCAGCCCTCAACCGACAGCCTCCGACGCTTCCTTATCGGGGAGACTGCGGAGCCCTTCGCCGGGCCGGCACCGGACGAACTCCAGGGCCGATGCGCGGACGGTAACGCCGACGCAGACATCCACGTCCGGCGGCTACACCCTGACCGTCGGCCAGGACGAGACCGGCGCCGAGACGTCCCGCGTATACACCCAGGACAGCGACGGCACCGTGGTCGCCTCCGACAACACGGACCTGAGCGCCCAGGGCCAGGTCGTGGCCGACGCCGACACCGCCGGACAGAGCCACAGCCGCACCTACGCCTACGACGCCGCCGGACGCCTCACGAGGGTGGACGACACCGCCCCGGACGGGGCCTGCACCCGCCGCGACTACACCTTCGACGACAACCCCAACCGCAGCGCCCTGGCCACCTCGGCCAGCGACGTCGGCGCGGCCTGCACCTCCACCGGCGCCACCACGACGTCCTACTCCTACTACAGCGCCGACCGGCTGGTCACCTCCGGCACGGTCTACGACGCCCTCGGCCGCACCACCACCCAGGCATCCGGCGCCACCATCGGCTACTACGCCAACGACCTCGTCCACCAGCAGACCTCCGGCACCAGCCGGCAGACCTGAAGCCTGGACGCGGCCGGCCGCCTCGCCTCCTGGACCACCGAATCCAACAGCAGCGGCACGTGGACCCAGACCGCGTCCAAGACCAGCCACTACGGCTCCGACGGCGACAGCCCCGACTGGACCCAGGAGACCAGCAGCACCATCAGCCGCGATGTCCAGGACATCGGCGGGGACCTCGGCGCCCTCACCAGCGCCACCGGCGACACCGTCCTGCAGCTCACCGACATCCACGGCGACGTCACCGTGGATCTCCGCCTGGACACCAGCCAGGCCCCGACCGCACTCGCCTTCGACGAGTACGGCAACCCGGAGGGCGACACCACCGCCACCCGTTACGGCTGGCTCGGCGGCAAGGAGCGGTCCAGCGAGACGGTCACCGGTGCCACCCTCATGGGAGTGCCCCGCTACGACCCCGCCACCGGGCGCTTCCTGTCCATCGATCCCGTGCCGGGCGGCTCGGCCAACGCCTACGAGTACTGCGGCGGCGATCCGATCAACCGCTACGACCTCGACGGCCGGTTCTGGGGATTCCACCTCGGCATCGGCGCGAAACTGGCCTGGCACTACGGAAGCCGCGCCTACGGCGGCTACCTCCGGTGGAGAAACCGGCAGCAGGCACGCATCGTCGGCCTCGGCATGGCGTACATCGGGCACAAGTACCTCGGCTACCGATGCCGCTACCGCTACGGCATGCGGGTCTGCACCGGCGGCCGTGGTCTCCACCTCCGGGGCGGGACCACTCTCGGCACCACCTACTTCACCTCGAACAACAGCTACGTCACTCCGGCCAGGATGCGCCATGAGAAACGCCACAAGCGGCAGTGGATGCGCTACGCATGGCACTTCGGCTACATGTACCTGAGGGCGGGAATCAACCCTTGCCACAATAAATGGGAGCGCCGCGCCAACTACCGGGACGGGAATTACCTCCAGTGCATCCACTGAACCAGCCCCGGAAACGGCCCGTGTGGCCCTTCGTCCTGGTGGGGTCGGTCGTCGGCCTGGCCGTCCTCGCGGCCGTCGGGACGTGGGTGTATGGCGTCTACAGCATGTCCGACCCGGTGCCCCCGGCGCTCGGCGCACGCGTCGAAGGAAAGACGATCGTCGTCAAGTTTCCCGTCTGCCCCACCGACGTGATCCGCCGCGTGGAGGTCACAGACTTCCACGACGACAAGACTGCGCACCCGCACGTGCTGTGGTGGGCCTCGAACCCCACGACGCCATCAGCCAAGAGCGGGGTCGTCAAGCTCTGGTCCGGCGACGGATTTAAGCGCCATGCCCCACAACCGGCCCCGTCCTCCCTACCCCGCGATCTCGTGGTGGGGTATTTGGACCCGTCGGGTGGAGGACTGGACGGCGTCTTCACGCTGCACACGGTAGCCGCAGCGAAGTTGAAGACCGGACAGTACTGGACCAGCGATGGCTCCAGAACCGCCGCACAGATTGACGCTCAACTCAACTGCCACGACGGCAATTAGGAACGAGGAGGAAGTCAAGCCCGATCGGGCAAGCGAACAGCGCTGACCCGCTCGGGCCAAGAGGGAGCCGTGCCATGCACGGCACCCTCTGTCGCGCTCAGCCGAGCTCTCACCCCAGGTGGTTCCATGGGGATGACCTCGCAGTGAGACGGATCTCTACCGCCGCTCCGTGAGACGGGCGCAGAAGTTGCAAATCGCAGAAGCGGAAGATGGCACGGGGCGAGAGAACACCTGCGCAAGTCAGAGACCTGCTCTCGGCGACGCTCCCGAGGATTTGGCCGCGGCCGTGAGACTGAGTGGCTGGCCACCGCATGAGACACCGCGAGAAGCCGCAGGTCACGGCATCGCCGTAGGACACGAGCAGCGAGAACCTACACCACGCAACCGCCCCCTCGCCGCACGGAACGGTCGCCGACCTGCACTGACCAGTCGCGGCCGGCTGAGGGCACGGTCACCGCAGTGCGTGAGCATCGGCTCGATCGGAGGCATGAGGGCCACACCCACACGTATGCGCCGCGCCGGCTCACCACGCGCGCTGTTGTAGCGGCCGGCTTGATCGGCACGCCGACGAATCCGCACGATCCGGGGGGTCTGGCTCGTCAGCAAAGAACGGATCGAGGAATGCATCCATAAAGGGATGTATAGGTGCAATTTAGGGTGGTACTCCGACAGGACACACCACAGAACGGAGAACCCCATGGTGATCAAGAAGATGCACGACATGGGCATCCGCAGTGAACACGCCTACATCGCCGGAGTGGCGTCCATCGGTCTCAGCTTCGCGTCCTGGCTGACCAGCCTCAAAGCCGAGCAGGCCGGCGTCGAGCGAGCCGACCGATGGGGGATCTTCGTCGGTGAATGGGCCCCGACGTTCATAGGGCTCGGCCTGGCACTCTCCCACTACGAACAGCAGGAGGGCACCCTCAGCGGGTCCCTGCACGCCGTGAAGCAAGCCAGCTGATTCCGGGCCACCGCCCGGTCCGCACCCGCTACGGGGAGGAGACAAGAAGCCTGGTCGCGGTCGGGAGGCAGGAGTGGATCTGGAAGAAGTTGCCGATGAGCTGTACGCCCTGGCACCGGCTGATTTCACGGCCGTCCGGGACGAGCGCGCCAAGGCCGCCCGCGCTGCCGGGGACCGGGAGCTGGCCGGACAGATCCGCCGGCTGCGCCGGCCCACCATGGCGGCGTGGGCGAGCAACCTGCTCGTGCGCGAGCAGCCGGAGGAGAGCCATCAGCTGCTGCGGCTCGGCGAGGCACTGCGGCGGGCCCACGAGGATCTCGACGGTGAGCAGCTGCGGGAGCTGTCGGCGCAGCAGCACCAGCTCACCTTCGCCCTGGCCCGCCAAGCCGGGCAGCTGGCGGCCCAGGCCGGGCAGCGCATCAGTGACGACGTCCGGCAGGAGGTCCAGGACACCCTCCACGCCGTGCTCGCCGACCCCGAGGCGGCCGGGCAGTGGGCCAAGGGCCACCTGACCAAGCCGCTGAGCGGCCCGGTCGGTTTCCCCGCCCTCACCCGGCAGCCCGCCCCAGCCGCAGCTTCGCGGCGCGCCGCGAAGCCCGCTGGTGCGGTCGGCGACCTGGAGGCCGTCCGCGCGCGGCGGCGCGAGGACGACATGCGCCTGAAGCGGGCTCGGCAGCAAGCCGCGGCCGCCGATCAGGAACTGCACGAACGCGAGGGCGAACTGGAGGCGGCCGAGGAGGAGCAGAAGCGGGCAGAAGAAGGGCAGCAGCACGCCGAAGAACGCGTCAAGAACCTGTCCGAGCAGCTACGGGACGCCGAACACGATCAGCAGGACGCCCGGGAGCGGGCCCGCGCGGCCCGCGACCGCGCCCGAGTCGCCGACCACGCGGTGCACGAGGCCCGGCGCCGCGCCAAGGAAGCCGCAGGTCAGGTCCACGAGCTTGCGGAACACCGCGCCCGAGTCTGATCGAAGAGCGGAATGGTCAGGGGGGCGATGGCCAGTGCGATCCGGGCGGTGTGCCGACCTTCGGGCTCGTCACCGTACCCCTACAGTACCGGCATCGCCTGCTCGTCATGCTCGGCAAGCAGTACCTCGTAGGCTCATCCATGCCGTCACGGCTGCCTCCTGAACGGTGAAGCACGCACAGCGTTCAGGGACTCGCCCTGTGAGACGTCAGGAAGGCTGCTCGTCGCGGACGTCGAGGTGACCGGCACGGCACTCGCGGACCACTTCGGCCAATGCCCGTACCGCGGCCCGCACCTGCTCCCGGTCCTGCCCCTGGTCGACGACTTCCAGCGTCTCGGCCGCCGCCAGACGCACGGAAAGCGGCAGGTCGTCGATGGCGGCACACCGGTACGCGACGGTGCGCCGGGACTCCCGCTCCACAGCACTGACCCCGCCGGCAGCCAGCGGGAAGGCGGCCGCCTCGTACAACATGATTCCCCACAGGACCGCGTCCGCTGAAGCCTCCGCGCGGCCGTCGCCCACGATCTGCTTCAGGAAGTCCTGCGTGTGCAGGCGGCACAGGGATATCGTGATCCTCGCTCCAAGGCACACCATGGTCATGCTCGCGAGCATCCCGGCGCCGGCGCCCAGCCAGCCGCCCAGCCGGAGCCCGGCATAGCCCCCGGCTGATCCCGCACACGCGATCAGCAGCGTCAACGCCGCGAACAGACGGGTGCGGAGCGGGACTCTCATGCCCACCAGTATGCCCGCCCAAGATGGGCAGGGCTCCATCAGTGCCGCAGAGTGGCAGGCTCGAGGCCTGGCCCGGCGGTGTAGATCCCTGCCGGTGCCGCGGGCCAAGGCACTTCGCGGGGGCACGATCGGATCCGGTAGAGCACACACTGGCGAAGCGGCCCCTCGGGCACGCTCGGATCCTCGAAGTCGTCGGCCGGATCCCGGGTCATGCCGATCCGGCGCATCACTGCCTATGAACGAAGGTTGTGGACGGTCGTCGACGCCACCACTTCCGGCAGCCCGAGGGCCTCGAAGCCGAAAGCCAGGGCGGCCAGGGCGGCCTCGGTGGCGTAACCGTGACCCCACGCCGAACGCATCAACCGCCAACCGATATCCACTCCCGCGAACGGCATGTCCCCGCCCACCTCGTCCAAGCCGGCACGGCCGATGAACTCACCAGTCTCCCGTGATTCGAGCGCCCACCACCCAAAACCTCGCTCGTCAAACTCAGCCTGCATGACTGCCACCGCGGCATCGCTTTGCTCCCGCGTCAGCAGTTCCCCCAGGTGTTCTCGGACTTCAGGATCGGCATTCATAGCCGCCCACGGTTCGAGGTCGGACTCCCGCCACCGGCGGAGCAGAAGACGATCGGTTCGCAGCTCAGGCATACCACCCAGCCAACCCGATCAAGACCAGGGTGTCGATCAGTTATGTCGAGCCCTACGGCGCTCGTCCATGCCGGACCCACTGCGCAGATCCTCACGGCCTACACCACCCTGCGGAACACCATCGGCCTGCGGCGAAACTTGCTGGCACCAGCCCTCGCCCTCTGGGGTGTAGGCAGGGCCCTGAAGGCTGTCCCGTAGCCCCTGGCTGGTGCAGACAGGGAGCCGCCGCCTGCGCTGGGCGCCACGGGCGTTGTCAGTGGGCGAGGGCACACTGCATGCATGAGCGCCTCCTCAGCCATCGCAGCCGATACCTCCCAAGCCTCCCCTGTCTGGGTGGCGTCGATGGGCGGCCCTTTGACAGTCGTCCCCGTTTCCGCCCTGGCTGCATGGCACGGCTGCACCGAGAGGGGGGTCATGGTGGGAGATGCCACCGCTCCAGACGACTACGACCGGGCCTGTGCGGTGGACGATCTGGCCGGTGTAATCACCGTTGGCGAGAACGGTCAGGCACTGGTGCTGGCGGACGAGCCGGCCACCAGCTGCTACCTGCCCGAGCGCAGAGCGTTCCTGCGGTGGCTTGCCGCCGACTCCGAGGCCGGGCTGAGGGCCGCGGCAGACGCTGTTCTCGCCGACCGGGCCACAGTGTGGGAGGAGTGCGGCACCTGGTTGTCGGACGGTCCGGCGGTGCTCATGGACTCCGCTGAAGCGGGATCCGAATTGGGCATTGAATATCCCGGCGGTGGTATGCCTGCCCAGGCATCGATCCCCTTGCCCGCCGGCCGCTGGAGGGTACGCGCCACCCACACCAAGGTGGACGGGGAGAACTGGGTCGGCCTGGTCCAACTCCTGCCCACCGATTCCTGAACGGTCGGGTGCGGTCAGGCCCGCCGCGCAATGTTGTTGCAGACGAGCAATGCCGAGCCCGGTCCCGCGGTAGCCACCGTCAGCGATGGTGGTGACGCGGTCGACCATGGCCTTTGCACCCCATGCTTCCCATGCGATCTGGTGATTGGTGAAGTAACGGTAGTTCGTGGTCTGTTGGGCAATGGTGCGGTCGCGGGTGGGCACCAAAGTGCCGTCCACGACCAGAACGGTGCCCCTGCGAAACCGCTGGCGCGCCTTGAGTGCGAGCAGCGGGCCGGTGCAGAGGACAATCCGAGCGGCTGCAGATTTCGACACCCCGAACAGCAGTCTAACTTTCGTCACGTGGGGTTTGTGTGCCAGTACGCGACCACCAGTCGCCCGGCCCTCCAGCGGCAGCGGCCACGGCCGCCCCGGACGGGATGAACCCGCCGCCTCCGGAAGCAGCACCGTGACCGACGCACGGAAGGACCGAGGGGACAGTCCCGTAAACGGAGCTGTCCAAGAGAGATCAGACGCCGTGATCGCACCAGCCACAACAAGATCGACTCACTCGTGACCAGCGGTTACGGGACAGCCTTTAGGCTGTGGCCATGCTCCTGGTTCACGACGGGGAAACCACCGCTGCCGCACCCCAGCCACGTACTGGCGGCGTCCCACTTGTCCCCGGCGGATTTCTCTGGCCGACGTGCCGGGAGTGCGGCGGGGCCATGCAGTTTCTCGCGCATCTGCCCCTGCAGGTCGGCATCGTTTCGGTGTTCTTCTGCCAGAACGATCCCGGCATGTGCGATGACTGGGATGCCACCGCGGGTGGCAATCGTGCCTTCCTGTTCAACATCAACGGCAACCTTGCCCAGGCCGCTGTTCCCGCCGAGCACGAGACGCTCCTTGGCGCGATTACCGCGCTGCGGCTCCACCCGGCTGACGTACCCACAGAGGAACGGGTGCTGGGACGGGTGGGCGGCGAGCCTGGTTGGCTCCAGGGTGACGAGACGCCCGACTGTCCTTCGTGCACGACCGCTATGGCGTTTACGGCCGAGCTACAAGAGGGCTATGACTTCGCCGCCTCGGCGAACTTCGGTGGTGGGGGCCGCGGCTATGTCTTCACCTGCCGACCCTGCGACGAGGCCGCGTTCCTCTGGCAACGCTGACCCCCGATGCCCTCTGGAAGTCGCGCCCGCAGCCAGAGCCGGATTGCTGCTGCGACAGGGACAGCGCCGTGGAATACGTAGGCCCTCTTGCCGTACCTCGTCGCGACGGCTCGGCAGTTCCCAAAGCCTGTTGATTGTCCGCTCCATTTCGTTCCTTGCGCTTGTAGATCGTCTTGTCCGGTGTTGATGCCTCAGATCTCCTGTCGGCGCCGGTCGTAGCGTGATGTGGGCGTGAGCTCGCTGGTCGACCATCACGGCGGCTGTTCTCCACCGCGCCGATGTCACAGGTCACGGCCGTCTTGCCGGACGTCGGCCGTCTTGTCGGACGTAGGCCGTCGTGTCGGACGTAGGCCGTCGTGTCGTCTTCACCGCGCGGCCTGACGAAGCCGGTCGTGCGGGATCCTGCGTCCAGTGCAACGCGCTCTGGCGGAGAGTGGGTTTCCCTGTCTCCGGCCTTTGACCCGCGTGGCTGGCATACGTGGTCAGGCTGTGCACGCTGAGCAGTGGCGTCCCGGCGGTGATCTCCTTGACCGCGCTGCGCCCGCAGGCTCCGGCCCGGCTCGGCCCCGCGGGCGCATGATGCGACGGCGGTGCCGAGCCGGCCGGTGCAGGGGCGCCTGCGGTGCACGGGCACCTGTCTCACATCCCTTGTGTCTGCCGCCCCTCGAGTTCCCGCCTGGCGGCAAGCGCCATCGCCATCACCTTGGTTCGGTAGGGGTTCGTGGTGTCCAGGGCCGACGCCACCGCCACCGCCTCGTCCAACAGCGCCAGCCGCTGCTCGGGCAGCTCCTGCACCAGCAGCGACGCGCTGGCCTCCACCAGGACGTACGCCAGCTTCGACCCGTACACCTCCGGCTGGACCTGCGTCAGCAGGCGGTAGATCCGCAACCCCTCGGTGCCGCGCACCACCCGCCGGTTGGCACTGAGCAGCTCGACCCTCGCCCGCATGACCATGTCCTGATCCATCGATCCCCCTCCATTCCCTCACCCCCGCCTGCGCCCGTCCCACGACGAGACAGCACGACGAACGCGTCGACACCGGGGAACGGATGCCGACACGGACGTCGGAGAGTGGATGACGACGAGTCTGCGGGCAGGCCACCACCTGGGACAAGCCTGAACGAACGTGTGCTCAGTCCTACCTCAAACCACGTCCGAGCAGGCATGATGGACCTGACACTCACTCAAACCCCTGCCGGAGACCGCGGACGGCGCCAGACCTGCCCGACTCGGTCGGTTCGGGAACTCCGGGGACGCGCTGTTGCCCGTGGTGGGGGGCAGGGTGACTGGTCATGACGACACCTGCGGCACTGCGGCGTCGTCGCGGTCAACGACCTCAGCTGCAGGGGTGAGAACCGCCTCGAGGTCATCGAAAGGGACACCGACGTGGACTGACCATCGGCCACGTTCACAGCGAGGCAACGGGGCGTGTGCACAGCCGTGTTCGCCGCCCCGACGGGAACGCAGCCGACGGGCCCCACCGTCCGGCGGGCGTCTCGGATCAGCGCACCAGGATCAGGCTCATGGCCTCCGCTCGCGTCGCCGCTCTGCGCAGCTGTCCGCGTACGGCTGATGTCGTCGTGCGTGCACCGGGCTTGCGGATGCCACGGGCCGACATGCACATGTGTTCCGCTTCCACGATCGCGCCGCGGGCGTCGAGTATGCGCATCAGGGCATCGGCGATCTGTCCGGTGAGCCGTTCCTGGACCTGGAAGCGGCGCGCGTACACCTCCACCAGGCGGGCCAGTTTGGACAGCCCGGTGACCCTGCCGTGCGCGGCGGGGATGTAGCCGACGTGGGCCGTGCCGCTGGAACGGCAGGAGATGGTGCTCGCAGAGGCTGACGATTTCTATGTCCTTGACCAGGACCATTTCGTCGTGGCTGAGTTCGAAGGTCGTGGTCAGGACGTCCTCGGGCTGCTGCCACTGGCCGCCGAGGAGTTCCCGGTAGGCCGGTGCCACCCGTGCCGGTGTCGCGCGCAGTCCTTCGCGGTCCGGGTCCTCGCCGACGGCGAGCAGCAGTTCGCGGACGGCGTTCTCGGCCCGTCGGGCGTCGAACTCGCCGGCGCGCGTGCCGATGGGTGGCGTTGCGAGGTCGGTCATGGGTGTTCTCGTCTCTCCGGTCGGGTCCGTGACGTGGGAAGGTCTGCCGCGTTGCACCGCGGACCTGCGGGGACGGATCACCTGGCGCCTGGGATCGCCCGCCAGGTGATCTGTCCCCGTGTGCACGGCGGTCGGGGGGTGCGGTCAGCTCTTGTCGCCGGCGAAGGGCCTGCGGGAGACGTGGCGCGGATCTTCGTCTGGGAGTGCCGCTCGACGGTGGGGTTGGCGGAGCCGCCGTTCGGCTCGCCCCACACCAGCTCGACCTCCTGGCCGTAGGTGAGTTCGTCCTCGTCGATCAAGCAGACAGAGATCCAGCCGCGGACGTTGGCGGTGTAGCTGCACAGCGTCGATATGCCGATGAGACGGCCGTCGCGCTCGATGCGGTCGAACTGCGAGGCCGCGTAGAAGGCAGCGGGCATCTCGATGTGCTTGAAACGCCGCTCGCCCTGCTCGTACTGGCTGGCGAAGACGCGTGCGACGTCGTCGCGGTGCCAGGACAGCCACGCCTTCCTGCGGTGCTTCCGGCCGCGCAGCGCCTCCAGGGCCTCACGGCCGATGAAGTCGTGGTCGAACTTGAGGATGTGGCCGTAGCCGAGGTCCCAGGGGGAGACGTAGTAGTCCTCGACCCGGTCGGAGACGAAGCTGCCGCCGAGGGAGAGGTTGGCTTCGAAGCTCCTGGCGTTCGCCCACTGCCGGTAGGGCTTCATCGCGTCTCCGCAGTAGACCGCTGGGACGGTGTTGGCGATCCAGCCGGACTCCGTGGCCACCGACGCGTAGGCGCGGCCGCCGACCTGGCGGACCCCGAAGGACTCGCCGGCTTCCAGGATGGTGTCGCGGACGTCGGCGATGTGTTCGTAGGGGCCGAAGAACTCCAGGCCGGGGAAGCCGGACATACGGTGGTTGAGAGCCGTGACCTCGTGCTTTCCGATGCGGAACCTCCCCATCGAGAAGAACGGGATGTCGGGCATGGGGCCGCCGTTGACCTGCTCGAAGATGGCCGCCGCGTGCGGGCCCTGGAGCTGGAGGCGGAAGAACTCGCGGCCGTCCGGGTTCTGCGCCGTGCGCTCGTCGCGGCGCAGGGTTACGTCGTACCCGCCGGTCTCGGCGTGGAACTGGACCCAGTTCAGGGCGGGTGGCCGTCCGACGAGCCGGACCAGGTTGTCGGCCAGGCAGAACAGGATGCAGTCGCCGACCATGTACCCGTCGTAGTTGACGGCGATGAACTGCTTGGCCTTCATCGGGCCGAAACCGGCGAAGGTGTTGGCGCCGACGTCCGACAGCAACCGGTAGCAGTCCGGACCTTCGACCGTCAGGTCGGTCATGTGGTGGGACAGGTCCATCAGGGCCGCCGAGGTGCGCCAAGGCTCCTGCTCGTCACGTCAGTTGGTGAACTCGGCCCGGATCGGGAAGGGACAGGCGCCGGAGCGGCCGCTGCGCAGGAGGGCCAGCGCGCTTCCGCTCGCCTGGATCTGGTCTTCGAGGTGTGCCATCGGGTTCTAGGGGACCCCTGGCCACCGACTCGTCGCGGCCCGGACCGCGTCGGCGCACGCGAAAGCCGCGGTATCCAGGTGGTCGGCTCCGGAAGTCCTTCGGGGGTTGACTCCGGAGCCGGTGCTGGGGACTTCGCTGTCAGCTGGTGATGAAGTCCGCCATCATCGCCATGTCTTCGTGTTCGAGGTTGTGGCAGTGCAGCAGGAACCGGCCGGCGTACTCGGTGAATTTGACGATTACCTCGGCGGATTGAGCGGGGTAGAGGTCGAGGGTGTCTTTCCAGCCCTGGTCGTAGGGGCCGGGCGCGCTGCCGTTCCGGGCAAGGACCTGGAAGTGGTCGAGGTGGACGTGGATGGGGTGGTGCAGGTCGGTGACGAAGCGCCAGATTTCGGTCTGACCGAGTCGAGGGTGAGCCAGTGGGTGGGCCGGGTCGTAGCGGCGGGAGTTTATGGTCCAGGCCTGGGAACCGGGCCGGTTCTGGAACAGGAAGTCCCGTATAACTGCGGCGGTGCGCCGGTCCGGCGTGGGAACGGCGGCCAGAGAGGCGGGAATCATCGCGTCGTCGCTGGTTCCCGTGGCCGAGCCGGAGACGTCGAATCGCATGACGTGCGTGGTGGCACCCGAGCCGAGGGCGTTGCGCAGGTGGATGCGCGTGCCGGGCGGGAAGCGGGCGAAGTCGATGACGACGTCGAACCGTTCGGCTGGGGCCAGCTCGATCGCGTCGTGGACGATCGGGGCTGAGAGCAGGCCCCCGTCGCTGCCGATCTGGACGAGTCCGGCTCCACCCGGAGGGGGCGGGTCCAGGACGAGCCGGTAGCGACGAGCGTTGGAGGCGTTGAGCAACCGCAGCCGGTACTTGCGCCGCTCGACGCTCATCACAGGCCACGGCGCGCCGTTGACCAGGATGACGTCGCCGAGGACGCCGTTCATGTAGGCGGTCTGAACGCCGGGTGCCGAGGTCAACGCGGGGTCGGCGGCGGGATAGTGGAGTCGGCCGGCGGCGTCGAAGGACCGGTCCGCGATCATGATCGGCACGTCGCGCTCCCCTTTGGGCAGTGGCAGCGCATCCTCCTCGGCGTCACGGACGAGATGGAAGCCGGCCAGGCCGTACCAGACGCCGGCGCCGGTGAACCCCATCCGGTGGTCGTGGTACCAGAGCGTGGCTGCGCGCTGGTTCATCGGGTAGGTGTAGTCGCGGCTGCCGGAGGTAGCGGCGCCCGTGAGGACGGGCATCTCCGGCATGGACGGCATCGGCGTGCCGGAACCCGGTGGCAGCGGTGAGCCGGTCGGCAGGATCAGGTCAGTGGGGTAGCCGTCGCTCTCATGCGGCGTGTGCCCGCCGTGCAGGTGGACGACGACAGGGTGTGGCAGGCGGTTGACGTGGCGCACCACGGTGCGGCGTCCGGAGCGCGAGGTGATCGTCGGGCCGGGGAAGGTCCCCTGGTAGGTCCAGGCGGGTGTGCGGACTCCGTCGAAGACGGCGATGTCGCCGATCCGCTGGGTGATCTCGTAATAGTCGGTGGTGGCGTCACTGCGGATCGGTGCCATTACCGGCGGGATCGGCAGTGGCATCTGATAGGGGGTCGGCAGTGGACGGCCGCTGCGCAGCAATGTGCCCGGCTCGCCCTGGCTAAGCCTCGATCCACCGGGCAACAGCCGGTCCAGGGCTTGGACATGAAGACGCGGATGCCCTCTGAGCTGGGACGATGGGACTTCCTAGGGTTCCATGTCCACAGAATCGGAGTGCATCCGCGAGATGCAATCTTCCCATG
>NZ_JAEKKT010000363.1 GCF_019510245.1 Streptomyces sp.
GAGCCGGGCGCGGTCGATCCGCGAGCAGCGGCCGCCCAATGTTTCCCGCCGCCGTGCATCCAGTACACGCGGGGTGCGGCGCCGGTGTGATCAGTGTTCGCGGGGCTGAAGAGCGACAGAGGGGATCGGAGCACCTTCCCTTTCGCCGTCCGGCGCTCACCCCGATACCCGCGCTTGCCTTCACCGCGCTTTCACGGTCCGCCACGCCGTGAACCGGCCGGGACCCGCCGCCAGTTCCTCACCCCCGGGGAAGACGACGGTGGCGGTGGAGGCGGGAGGGACGTCGACGGTGACGTGCAGTTCGTCGCCCTCGGTGCGCCACTCGACCGCGATGGTCCCCCGTGGGCCCTCGAAGGTCCCGCGCGCCCAGCCGACCGACGCATGGAGCACGGGCGCGACGACGAACGACTCCCAGGCCACCGAGCCCTCGGCCTGCCGCAGTCCGAGAGTGTGGGTGTGCAGGAAGTTGACGACGGCGCCTTTGCTGTAGTGGTTGAGCGAGTCGTGCGCGTCGCCGTTCTCGTCGACGCCCTCCCAGTCCTCCCACATGGTGGTGGCGCCGCGGTCGAGCATGGCGAGCCAGGAAGGCGCGGTGCGTTGCAGCAGTACCTCGTAGGCGAGGTCGGCATGGCCGGTGTCGGCGAGCAGGGGCAGCAGGTCGGCGGTGGAGAGGAAGCCGGTGCCCAGGTGCGTCCCGGCCGCGCGGATGAGGGCCACCAGACGCTCGACGGCCGCGTCACGCAGCTTCTCGGGCACCAGTCCGAAGGTGAGGGCGCGGACGTAGGAGGCCTGGCTGTCGGTGGTGGTCCGGCCGGTGTCGTCGAGGAACTCCGTGCGCCAGGCGTCCTTGATCTGCTGCGCCAACTCCGTGTAGCGGGCGGCCTCGGCGTCGCGCCCCAAGAGGGCGGCCACCTCGGCGAGGATGGAGGTGGAGCGGTGCAGGAAGGCCGTTCCCACCTCGCCCTTGTCGGTGCTCATCCAGCCCTCCGGGCCGTCCTCCACCGGCTCGACCGGCGAGCCGTCCTCGGCGCGGGCTTTCGGCTCGGCCCACTCGCCCCAGTGGAAGGAGCCGTCCCAGACGAACTCCTCGTGGGGTAGGGGCTGGGCCGAGCGGGCCACTCGGGAGGGGTGGCGGGCGGTGCGGGCGGTGGTCAGTGCCCATTCGACCCAGCGGACCATGGCGTCCCAGTTCTCGGCGAGCACCCGGCTGTCGCCGTAGGTCTCGTACAGCACCCAGGGCACCAGCACGATGGCGTCGCCCCAGCCGGCGGAGCCCGTCATCATGTCCAGCCGCTGGTCGGTGCGGAGCTTGGCGCGCCGACCGTCGGGGGAGAAGTTGGCGATGCGACCGTCGTCGAGTTGGTCGTCGCGGACCGAGCGGAGCCACTTGCGGCTGAAGCCGGACACGTCGTAGAGGCGGGCAGCGCTGGGCGCGAAGACCTGATAGTCGCCGGTCCAGCCGATGCACTCGCGGGTGGGGCAGTCGGTGGGCACGTCCACGGCGTTGCCGCGGAAGCTCCAGCGGACGACCTCGTGCAGACGGTTGAGGTCCTCGTTGGCGCAGGCGAAGGTGCCGGCGGGCCGCAGGTCGGTGTGGACCACCCGCATGGTGAGGCCGGCGGCGTCCAGCGGGACGTCGCCGCGCTCCAGCCTGGCGTACCGGAACCCGTGCACGGTGTGGCGGGGTTCGAAGGTCTCCTCCGGGGCCCCGGAGGAGACGACCTCGTCGCGTTGGACGAAGACGGTCACCGGATCGCCGGGGCGCTGGATGTCCAGATGGGAGGTGGTCAGATCCCCGGTGGCGGAGTCGAGGTGCTCGCCGTGGTCGATCACGGTCCGGGTGCCGGCCGGTCCGAGGTCGGTGAGGACGAGCCAGCCGGAGGCGTTCTGGCCGAAGTCGGCGATCCAGGCGCCGTCCGGCAGGCGGGTGAGCGAGACGACGGGGCGGTCCTCGACGCGGCGCACGGGCGGGGCAGGGGACCAGTCGACGGGGGGCGCGGTGACGGCGTCGACGAGGACGGGCCGCTCAGGGCCTCGGGGGGCGAGGAAGTCGGTGATCTGGCCGTCCCTCAGGTCGGCGCGGGTCACGGGGCCCCGGGCGGAGGTCCAGTGCTCGTCGGTGCGTACGACCCTGCGCGTCCCGTCGGCGTACTCCAGATGCAACTCCAGCCGGGCGGCGAGGAGTTCCCCCCAGCCCGCCGGTTTGCGGAAGGCGCCGACCTGGCCGCGGTACCAGCCGTCGGACAGCACGATCTCGACGGTGTTGACGCCGGGGCGAACGGACGCGGTGACGTCGGCGGCCTGGGCGTACAGCGTGCGGTCGTACGAGGTCGACCCGGGGGAGAGTTCGACGGTGCCCGCGCGCTCGTCGTTGACGAACGCCTCGTACACGCCCAGGGCCGTGGCGTACAGCCGGGCGCGGACCAGCTCGGCGGTGGTGAAGGTGGAGCGCAGGACGTGCGTGGGGCGGGTCCCGGGCCGGCGGCGCGCG
This sequence comes from Streptomyces sp., assembly GCF_019510245.1. Lineage (GTDB taxonomy): Bacteria > Actinomycetota > Actinomycetes > Streptomycetales > Streptomycetaceae > Streptomyces. The sequence continues at coordinate 2,492 of NZ_JAEKKT010000363.1, forward strand.
TCCTCGGGATCGTCCGCGGGCGTGATCCAGTGTGCCGTCCAGTCCTCGTCGAGGAGCCCGGCCTCGAAGACGTGCCATGCGCTCCACTGCGAGCTCTCCACGTCCGCGTGCGTTCGGACGCGCCATCGCACGCGCTCACCACTGCCCAGCGGGCGGGTCGGCCAGTCGACGAACAGGTGGTCGTCGACGTGCGCCGTCTGCGGCGGACGTCCGTCGACGTGGATCTCCAGCTCGTGGCCTGCACGCGTGGGTATGCCACCCGGAGGCTTCCACGACAGTCGCGGGCGGCTTCCCGAGACCGGGAACTGGTCGCCGCCGAAGTCGATCGTGAGGTCGTACGGAGCGAGCATGGCCATGGATGTCCTCGCCTCCCCTTCCCTGTGGGTATCGGTTGTTCACTGCCGGTGCCGGAGGAGCGTGCGCGGGGCGCTCTGGGCCCGCGAGGGCGTGCGGCAGCCGGGGTCGCCGCCGCGTCTTCGGACGGTCAGGCGTGTGTGCCGGATGAGGTCAGACGGCGGCACCGGTGTCGGTCTGCCCGGCGCCGTCGGGGTCGGTCTCGGTGGGGACCGGTCCGGTCGAGTCCCGGAGCACCAGCCTCGTGGCCAGCTCGACGTGGTGGGAATCGATCTCCGCGGCGGAGGCCAGACGAAGAGCGGTCCGCACGGCAACGGCACCCATCTCGTTGATGGGTTGGTGGACGGTGCTCAGCGGCGGCGAGGTGACCCGGGCCAGCGGCGTGTCGTCGAAGCCGACGACGCTGAGGTCCTTGGGGACACGCAGGCCACGCAGCCGGGCGGCCTCGATGACCCCGGCGGCCAACTCGTCGCAGGCGGCGAACACCGCGGTCGGTGCGGGGTCCGCGGCCAGCAGCCGCTTGCCGTGCTCGACGCCCTCCGCGGTGTGGAAACTGCCGGCGTGCCGGACCAGGTCGGCCAGTACGGGAACGCCGGCCGCCTCCATGGCGCTGCGGAATCCGTGCAGGCGGGCCTGGTTGGAGCTGGCGCCCTCCTTGCCGCCGAGGTAGGCGATGCGGTGGTGGCCGAGGGAGAGCAGATGTGTGGTGGCGGCACGGCCACCGGCGAAGTAGGTCGAACCGACGCTGACGATCGAAGGGTCGGGCACCTCCGGGTCGAGCAGCACGAGCGGCAGGCGAACCCGGCTCAGGGCTTCGACCATCGGAGGGGACAAGGTGTTGGCGGTGACGGCGATGACCGCGCGCCGTCCGGCAGCGGCCAGATTGTGCGCCCAACCGGCGGGGTCGGCAGCGGGATCACGATCGCTCCGTCTGCTGACCACCACGCCGACGCCCTCCCGGGCCCCGGCATCCACCACGGCCTGGACCATGGCGGTGCAGTAGATGCTCAACTCCTCGAAGCCGAAGAACAGCTCGACGGTGGGGTGTGAGCGCAGGTCGTCCCGGTTCCCGCCGTAGTTGTGCTGGCGCATCAGCTCCAGCACCACGTCCCGCGTCTGTTGGGCGACATCAGGGCGCCCGTTGACGACCTTGGAGACGGTGGCGACCGAGACGCCGGCGTACTCGGCGATCTGCGCCAATGTCACGCGGTTGGAAACGGATGCCATGAGTCCCCTTTGGCGACAGTGCCGGTCTGAGCGTTCCTCGTCCTGAACACACTAGCACCGAAATAATTTTCGTAGACCTTTCGAGTCCTTCAGCCGAGAAAACCCAGTCGAAACAAGGTCGACACAGGGGGTTGACGAAGGTCATTGACATGCTTAGCGTTCACGGTCAGCAGGAATCACGGAAAGCAATTTCGAGCTGCTGGGTCACAAATTTTCGGAGTACTTCCGACAGGCGCGACCCCATGCGAACTCGGGCAGCACGGTGAGCATCTGGCACCCGCCCCGATCTTCCTCTGCGGCAGCAGCCCGCCTTCTGGCCGGGTCGCCCTGCTCAAGGACCTGCAGATCCCGCCGGTCTCGATTGTCCGGCGCCTCGACACCATCGTCACCGACCCATGGAGGAGGACTCGCGATGA
>NZ_JAEKKT010000364.1 GCF_019510245.1 Streptomyces sp.
CCGAGACACTGCGTTGGACGGCGGAGTTCCAGCGCGCTCGGTGTCGCTGGCGCACGCCGTCACGCTGGCGAGGGCCAAGATGCTCGACACCCACTTGGACCACAACGGTGGACCCTTCCTTGCTCGGCTGGCTCAAGACACTAGGCGCCGCGGCAAGACTCTCGCGGGTGCAACGGCCTCGCGCCCAACATCGTGGCAAAGGGCGCGGCTATGCGAGCCACCGCGCACCGTGCCGCTCGAGCCGATCGTTGGCGGGCGAACGACTGCCCGGACGATCGACCTCGACTGGTCACGCCGCCCGGGTGCGGAGGACGCCCGTCATCATCGGCAGGGTGAACTCGCCGCGGTTCGTCTCAGCGCGGCCGTCGAGGAATGTGCGGATCGCAGCAAGGCGTTCGTCGCGTTCCGCTTGCGTCATCACGAGGATGCCCGCCTTGGTCGAGAACGTTGCGACGAGCGAATCGACGGTTCGGCGCTGTCCGTGCGGGAATAGGGCTTGCTCCGCGGCGGCGAAGCGCGCACCCGTCTCGTTCATGCTGCGCTCCAGCCGTGCCGCCTCGACCCGCCAACTGTCAGGTGTGTCCCGCGGGCCGATGGCTTCGGCGCCGCCGACCCGGGATAGCTGCGCCACCCAGTCGACCCGGTCGTCCATGAGGTTCCACAGTCCGGCGACGACTCCTCCGGCGACTAGCACCCGCGCGATCTCTGGGGATGCGGCGTTCATCTCGAACCAGTGCATGGCATTGCCGGCTAACACGGCGTCGACCGATCCGTCGGGCAACGGGATGGCTTCCGCGCTCCCAGGGGGCGCGGCGACGGTTGGAGCCGTCCTTCTCAGTTCGGCGAGCATGGCGGGGTCTGGCTCGACCGCGACGACCTCGTAGCCGAGTTCGACCAAGGTGCGGGTCAGTTTCCCGGTGCCGGCGCCGAGATCCAGCACTCGTCGACCGGCCGCCGGCGCCAGCGCCCACTCGATCGCCGGTACCGGGTAGTCGGGACGATGCTCGGCGTACGCGGTGGCCGCTGAACCGAATGATGAGCCAAGGTCGCGAGAATCGGCATCCACGGGCCAATAGGACTCCAAAGAAGATCACGACGCAATACGGCCGTCATTCTCGCTAGTCACAGGTACGGACGTTCGCTCCAGCAGGCACCGTGCCTAGTTCTGATCGGCTCTCCTGTGCCCGCCGCGCAGGTCGCAGCCCCACGGCGGCCACGGCGGCGGAGAGCGCGAGCGTCGCTGCGCCGACGGCCCAGGCTGCGTGGTAGCCGGCGATGGGGAGGACGGCGTGGGATGCGCCGGACCGGGTGGTGAAGGCGACGGCGACCGCCGAGAGGGCGGCGATGCCGAGCGCGGCGCCGACCTGGTTGGAGGTGCTCAACAGCCCCGAGGACGTCCCGGCCGCATCGGGCGCGGTCGCCGACATCGCGGCAGCGAAGATCGCCGGAATGGCGAGTCCACCGCCGATCGCGAACAACAGCATGCTCGGCAGCACGTCGCCTGCGTACTGCCCGTCCGTGGGCGCCGCGACCATGAGTGCCATCCCGGCCGCGGCGAGCAAGAGGCCCGGGACGGTGATCGTGTTTGGGCTGAAGCGACGCGCCAGGCGGGGGTAGCCGACGAGGGAGAACAGTGCGATGCCTCCGGCGATCGGCAGGATCGCGATGCCAGCCTCGGCCGGGGTGTACTGCAGCGAACGCTGGAAGTACTGCGTCACCAGGAATTGGAAGCCGAGCATCGCGCCGGCCAACAGCGCGAGGACCACATTGGCGGTGACGACCGTGCGTGAGCGCAGGACGGTGACCGGCACCAGCGGATTCGCGGTGCGGGTTTGTCGCCGTGCGAAGCCGGCGAGCGCGGCCACGGCGACTACTGCCACGAATCGACGGTGTGGATCGACGACGGCGAGGATGGTCGCCGCCATGCCCAGCACGAGCATCGCTGCGCTCGGCACGTCGGGCCGCGCGGCGGTCGGCCGACGGGGCTCAACGTCTAGAACCCGCACGCCGATCGCGAGCATGGCGATACCGATCGGCACGTTCAGGAAGAACGCCCAGCGCCAACCGGCGAGGTCGGTGACGATCCCCCCGGCCGACATCATGAAGGAATAGATGCCTATGGCGCGGGAGCGGACGGCCTCCTCCTCGAACAGTGACACGACCATGCCCAGGGCCACGGAGCTGGCGAGCGCCGCGCCCGAACCCTGAGCGAACCGGGCCGCGACGAGACCCGCCGCGTCGGGGGCCAGACCGCAGGCGAGCGAGGCGGCGGTGAACAGTGCGAGTCCGCCGAGCAGCACGCGTCGCCGTCCGATCAAATCGCCGACACCGCCCGCCAGCAGAAGCAGGCTCCCGAACGCGACGAGGTAGGCGTTCACCACCCAAGACAGATCGTCGGCGCTGAACCCGAGGTCGCGCTGGATGGAGGGGAGGGCGACATTGACGACGGTCTCGTCGAGGACGGTCATCATGGCGGCGCCGCACAGCACCACAAGCGCGAGGAGACGCCGGCCCGAGATACGTGAAGAAGAGTCCATGTTCGGACAGTAGCAGAACGTCTATCAGTAGACGATCTCTTATAAGACGACTAGCGAGGCCGGCGGGCGGGCCGCCGGAGCTGCTCCTCCATGTGAAACGGGCTAGCGAGGGGGCCCTCGACCAAGCGGGCGAGAGCAGCGACGAACACGCTGCGCTGCGAGGCGGGCAGGGCACCCAGCACCTTCTCGTACGTCGCCTCCACTACGACCTCCGCTCGGGCGAGCCGGGCCCGGCCTTTCGCGGTCACCGAAACGAGGCGCACCCGTCGATCCGTGGGGGAGAAGCGGCGCACCGCCAGCCCGTCGCGCTCCATCTCGTCCAGGACGTTCACGATCGTGCTCTTGTCCATCCACGCCAGCTCACTGAGCTGAGACTGCGTGTAGTCGCCATCGATCGCCTTCTTCAGGACGCAGTACACCTTGACCGAGATTCCCACCTCGCTCAACGCGCCCGTGAGCATGCTGTTGAGGGCGTACCCGGCCTGATTGAAGAGCATCGAAAGGTCGACCGCCTAGTCGCCGGACCGTGTAGTCACCCCGTCATCGTAATCGGCGGCTGCCGAATCATCTGTCGTTAGACGGTGCGGCCGAACCTCGAGCCGGCGCGACCTCTTCGACTAGACGACGTCGGGACTCTCGCGTTGGAGCACGCTTGTCACCCGTGGGCAGTTCAGGACGCCGGCGCCGGGCGGATGGTCGCGATCCCTCCGGCCCGGTAGGCGTCACCGATCACCGCTACGAGCTGCGCAACAGCGTCCTCGTTCGGTGCGAACGGTCCGGGAGCGAAGTGTGGGCTGGAGAGCCCGCGCTGCACCGACTCGCACGCCGCCCAGTCCTGCCGGTTCGTGATGTCCCAGAACTCGACCGCGCCCGGCGCTCCGGGCGAGCCAGGCAGGACGAGCCACGAGCATTCGACCCAGGTCCGGTCCGGTGCAAGCGGCACGAGGCGATGCACCATCACGTAGTCCGGGTGCGCCGACAGCAGCACGTTGGGCAGAAGGTGGACGTATTCGACCCGGTCCGATGGTGCGCCCGGCAGCGGTGCCGAAACCCGTTCCCCGGTGAGCGACATGGTCGCCATGCCCTCGCGCAGCGTCATCGCGCCGCCGATCCACGACCCCGGCCGGTCGTAGTTGTGTCCCGAGTCGGGCGGGCTCACCTGACACAGCTCGGGGTGGATCTGGGGGCAGTGATAGCACTCGTGGTAGTTCTCGGCGATCACCTTCCAGTTCGCCGCGACTTCGTACGCGTGCCGGTCGGCCAGCACCAGGCTCCCGATCGAGTAGGGCGCGAGGATGCCCGCCAGGTCACCGAGGTGCGCCTCGAAATCCGGGACGGCCGGGTCGTGGCTCCGGTGCACACCGTGCCCGAACACGAATCCCTCCCAGACGCGGGCCGGTAGTTCGGCCAACCCGTGCGAACCGGCGTCGAACTCGGATCCGGACGATGGTCCGGATCGGTCCAGGAAACCCTTGGCCGCAATCAGCGACCCGCCCAGGTCGTAGGCCCAGCCGTGGTACGGGCAGACGATGCTTCGACGCGGCGAGGTGGCGTCCTCCGGCAGCAGCTCGTGACCGCGGTGCCGGCAGGTGTTCGCGAACATCCGCACCTGCGTGTCGTGGCGCACCAGCAAGCCGCCGACGTGGCCGACGCGCACGGCCCGCTGAGTCACTGGACGCCCGTTGTCGTCCCAGGGAAGGAGTTCGTCGAGCCGGCCGAGACAAGTCCACGTACCCGCGAACAGGTTGCGCAACTCCCACCCCAGCACATCGGCCGAGGTGTAGGCGGCGGCCGGAAGCATCCGCCCGGCGACCATCTCCATGCTGATCCCGCTCATCGCCGTCGACGGTAGCCGACAGACGCGCAACGGCGTGGCTGGTCCACGGTCCTTGACTCGGCTCGCGCCGCGCAGCAGCCTGGCCCTGGAGATTGATCGATCGATCCCCGTCGCCGACACATTGGGGTCCGCCATGAAGGTCAAGAGATCATTTGCCGCACTCGCCGCAAGCGGCTTGGTGCTCGCGCTGGCGGCCTGCGGATCGTCGGGTGGGTCGGGTTCGGGTTCCGGCGGCTTCGGCAAGTGCAAGGTCACGGGCAAGAAGAACAGCATCTCGATCAAGCCCGTCACGGCCGGGACGTTGACGGTCGAGACGACGTTGCCGGCCCAGGGTTGGTGGAACGGCACCACGCCCGGCTCGATCAAGAGCGGTTACGAGTACTGCATGGCGGCCGACCTCGCCCATCGCGCCGGCTTGAAGTCGGTCACCGTCAAGAACGTCTCGTTCGACCAACTCGTCGCTGGCCGCACGAACACGTACGACATCGCGCTGGCCGAGATCTCGATCACCGCCGAGCGGGCCAAGGTCGTCGACTTCTCCATCCCGTACTTCGACTCGAACATCGGGGTGCTGGTCCGCAAGAACAGCGGTGTCACGGAGGACAACATCAAGTCCAAGACCTGCGCCGCCTACACCGGCACGACCTCCGTCCCCTTCATCCAGGACAAGCTGAAGTGCCACGTAAGGATCTATCCGAACTCGCAGACGCTGTATCAAGGCCTGCTGTCCGGTCAGGTCGACGCCGACTTCCTCGACACCGCGATCGTGCTCGCCGAGGCCAAGGCGACCGGCAAGCTCGATGTGGTGGGGCAGTACAAGACCGGTGAGAAGTACGGCGCGATCTACCCCAAGGGCTCGGCCAAGAAGGCCTTCAACCAGGGCATTCAGACCATGCTCAAGGACGGGACGACCGACCAGCTGTCCAAGGACTACCTGGGGCCGGCCTTCGGCGGCGACCCGTCGTCGGTGCCGGTCTGGACCATCAAGTAACGCGGGCGATGACCGCCTCGGAGCTCGTCAGCTCGGATCTCCAGACGGCGCCGCCGCCGACCCGGCCCCGGCCGGTCATCGGCGTCGCCGTCGTTGGGCTGCTCCTCACCACGGTGGGCGTCGCGCTCATGGTGGTGGTTCTGACTCGCCTGCGCGACTACAACAAGGACAACGCCGCGTCGACGATCGTCGGCGTGGTGTTCGTGCTGGCCTCGGTGTATCCCCTGTGGCCCAGCCTGCTGTCCTTCGCCGCCGCCCGGAAGCGGGCCACCCTACTGCGCGAGGAGCAGTTGGTGCCGGCTCGGCGGGCGTCGGCCGCCGGCCGCGAAGAGGCGTTCATTGCGATGGGGTACGCGGCCGCGGCGGTGATCGTGGCCGGGCTGCTGTTGATGGCGTTCGCGAACTCCGGGGGCGTCGTTCAGACCTTCTTCAACGCCCATGCCTGGCGGGCGTCCTTCCCCGAGTCGATCCGGGCCTTCTGGACGAACGTCTGGGCGGCCGTGGTGGCCCAGGTAGCCGTGCTGATCTTTGGCCTGCTGCTCGCGATCATGCGAATGCTGCCGGGACGGGCCGGGGCGCCGCTGCGCATGATCGCGGTCGCCTACTGCGACATCTTCCGGGCGATACCGGCGATCGTCACCATCCTGCTGATCGTGTTTGGCGTGCCGTTGGCCTTCCACTCGACGGCCAGCTGGAATCCGGTCTGGCTCGGCATCCTCGCCCTGTCGATGACCTACTCGGCCTACGTAGCCGAGGTCTACCGTTCCGGGCTGGCATCCATCCACCCCAGCCAGAGCGCCGCGGCGCGGTCGCTCGGTCTGAGCTACACGCAGACGCTGCGGACGGTGCTCGTGCCGCAGGCGATCCGTCGCGTCATCCCACCACTGCTCAACGACTTC
>NZ_JAEKKT010000549.1 GCF_019510245.1 Streptomyces sp.
TCGAAGAACAGCTGGAGCGTGACTATCAGCAGTGGCGGGCTGTGAGTGTGCACGCGGTGCGGATGGCTGTGGTCGACGTCGAGGAGCATGAGCTGGTGTGGATCGTCTCCTGGCAGTCCGAGGAGTTCGTACGCACTCGGACCCCTGGGCACATGCTGGTGGGCAACGGGCCGTACCTGGTCGACCGCGTCGATGGGGGACTGCACGAGATCGGCGTCGTCTCTGCGAAAACCGGAGAGTGGGAGACCGACTACCGGGCCCGGATACGTGGGCTGCCGGTGCGCACCGCGGTAGACGACCTGCACGATGCGCTGCGTGGAGTCGCCGCTGCGCGCGGACGCATGCACGCCGTGCGGACACTGCGCCAGAGGCTGCCGATGTTCTCGCCCGCGGAGGCCATCGAATACGTGACCGCGTTGCTGGACGGCAATGCGCCCGCGCGCCTGGTGGCCGTTGCCGCCAAGGAACTCGTCGAGCCCTTCAACCCGGTACTTGGGGTGAAGACTGTTCTGAACGGGGCGGTGATCCGAGCGGGTCAGAGACCCGAGGGGTGACGGGAAAGCCAGTCGGCATGCCGATCGCGCATCCGGTCCCGTTCCTCGGACGTGGCGAGGAAGACGTCGGCGCCACCGTCGTAGGGGTAGTGGATGCGCTGCATGCGGGTGTCGGCAATAAGGGCTCCTGCCACCTTTTCGTCGGCGATGTCTCGGAGCAGCTCGTCGATGCAGCCACGCCACCAGGGCCGGCGGGTGGCGAAGAGGTGGCAGTACGTGCGGAATTCAGGGTCAGGGTCGTCCTCCACCAACAGGCTCTGCCAATACCCGGTGACGGCTTGCGATGACGGGACCTCGGCTTCGGTCGTCCAGAGCGGTGTGATCACATACACGTCCGCACCAGCGAACAACTCGTCGAGGACGGTGTTGTAACGCTCCAGGATCACGGAGCTTGTACCCAACCGGAGGGCAACTGGGCCAACGCTGCTGCCACAGCTCGGCCAAAGCCGCCCGTTCGTCTTCAGACACCCGCCGCACTCGTCCTATCGCAAATGAACCCACCGACGACCATGATGCGTGGGTTCACGAACGCGAGACACCGACTTCTGCCGATGTAGCCGGTCCTTCGCGTGATCTGCAATCCCATGAGAAGGACGAGATGAGACCTCGTTCCTGGGTCCAGAGGACCAAGGCCCTGACGTCCTTCACGTTCGGCAGCCCGCCGTCCAGCCAACGCTCGCGGTGCCCCTGCCCAAGGCCCGGCAGCTGACCTGCAACCAACCCCGGTCGAGAGCCAGTTCCACCTACGTCGATGCCGCCGCCCGGACTCCGATCGAGTCCAGGGCGGCGGACACCGTCTTGCGCAGTGTCGCGGCGTCAGCGCCGGCGCGTGAGCGCAGGTTGACGCCGTAGGCAAGCAGTGCCAGCAGGTCCGCGGAGGCGCCGGGATCCGCGCCGGAGGACAGCTGTCCCTGGCGCCCGGCGGTGACGAGCGCCGCGTACATCGCACCACGCAGTTCCTGGTGGTGCTGGTCCAGAACGGCGCGCACCTCCGGGTCGCTGTTCTCCGCTCCGGCGTGCGCGTTGGAGACCATGCAGCCCCAGCGGGCGTACTCGCCCGAGCAGCGTGCCTCGATGAGGCCGGCGAAGAACTCGGAGACGGCGGGCAGTCCCCGCTCGTCCTCAGCCAGGCGCTGGAACGTCGGCTGGGACCGCTGCTCCAGGTAGCGGCGCAGCGCGGCGAGGTAGAGCTCCTGCTTGCCGCCGAACGTG
>NZ_JAEKKT010000365.1 GCF_019510245.1 Streptomyces sp.
GGCAACACCGGCACGGTCACCGTCGGCCTCACCGGCCTGAACACCACGTCGGTGGTGGAGAACAGCCAGGTCCGCGCCGTCGTCCAGCGCGTCCCTTACAACAACGGTGGTGCCGTGGCCGGACCCGAGACGATCTCCGACACCACTCTGAACGTCAGCAACAACGCGGCGTCGGTGAGCATCCCGTGGTCCAATGCCAAGGACGGCTACACCGTCACCCTGCTCCCGCCGTCCAACACCACCGTCTCCACGGTCGCGGTCAGCGAGAACAGCGGACAGTGCCTGGACGACACCAACCTGAGCACCGCCGACAGCACCCAGTACCAGCAGTGGTACTGCGAGGGCGGCTACCAGCAGATGCTCGACCTCGAACCGGTCAGCGGCAGGACCAACACCTACACCGTGGTCGACGAGCTCAGCGGCAAGTGCCTCGACGTCTCCGGTGCCTCCACCGCCGACGGCGCAGCCGTCATCCAGTACACCTGCAACGGCGGCACCAACCAGCAGTTCACGCTCAACCCCGTCACCGCGCTGGGCAACAGCAAGGACTACCAGCTGGTGGCCGTCCACAGCGGCAAGTGCGTCGACGTCAGCAACGTCTCGACCACCTCCGGCGCCCTGATCCACCAGTGGACCTGCGACCCGGCGAGCGCACTGAGCACGAAGAAGAATCAGATCTGGAGACTTGCCGGCAAGAGCTGACGACTCTCCCCGACTCCGTCTGACTGGCCGAGAAGGGCGCCTGACGGGACTTCGGCCGCTCGGCGCCCGCCCTCTGCGGACGTCATCGGCGGCCGAGGAGCGTTGAGGGAGTGAACCGCGCCGTTTGAAGAGCAGCGGACTCATCATCCGTCGGCCGTGGGTTCGAGTCCCACCCGCCTCACCACTGACTACGCGACAAGAACCGCTCCCACCTGAGCTAACAGGAAGGCCCCCGCCGAGCCGGGGGCCTTCTTGCTATCGCCACGGCGCCGATGCCCCGGCTTCCGCCCGTGATCAAGGCGACGTTTCCTTCGAGTCGGTTCATGCCGTCGCGCTCCGGCTGGCGGAGGAAGGCGCCGACATCGTCGTCACCTATGAGAACAGCTCGGAGCGCGCCGCACCGAGGTGGTGGAGCAGGTCAAGGCCCGGGGGCGTCGAGGTCTGGCCATCCAGGCCGACAGCGCGGTCCCGCAGGCACCGACCGCCGCGGTGGACGAGGCCGCCGAGACATTCGGCTGACTCATCCGCCTCACCACGTAGGACACGGTCTAAGGCCGTCCTGGCCAACTGCCCCGAACTCGATGTCCTGACGGTCACGTCCGGCCCTTCGCCCACATGCTTACCGAACGCCAGGGTGAATGGCTCCCGCAGTGGCTCGACGCCGTCCGCCAGGACGACCTGCCCAGCCTCCACAGTCTCGCGGCCGGCATCGACCGAGACCGTGACGCGGTCATCGCCGGCCTGACGCTGCCCTGGAACTCCGGAGTCGTCGAAGGCCACGTCAACCGGATCAAGATGCTCAAGCGCCAGATGTTCGGACGCGCCGGCTTCCAACTTCTACGCAAGCGAGTCCTGCTCGCCCCCGTAGTCATGTGCAGTCCCTGATGCGAGGATCCGGGCGACCTTACGCAAGGGAGATCAGCATGGGCACCTGGGATACCGGTCCCTTCGACAACGACACAGCCGCGGACTTCGCCAACGCTCTCGACGACGCCGAGCCCGAGGCTCGCGAAGCCCTGATCCGAGGCGTCCTCATCCGGACGATCGACGCCACCGGCTATCTCACGGAAGCAGAAGAGGCGGTGGCCGCCGCTGCCCTCATCGCAGCGCAATGCCCGGGAGGCGAACCCGTAGACATGTCTTACGGTCCGGAAACACCTATGCCCGTGTTCCCTGCCGACCTACGCGCCCTCGCCGACGAAGCCCTCGCCCGCATCGCCAGCGACGAGGACGGGCCAGCTTCAAACTGGGTCGACCCGGAGGACTGGAAACAGTGGCGGTCCATACTCACCCGCCTTCGCGCAGTGCTTGCCCCGGCCCCGCCTTCCATCGCTCTCTTCGATGTCCACCCATAACGGAGCGTCACTCCGCACGAAAGCTGTGCCAGAACCCGTTGAGCGACAGCACCTGGGCATGAGTTCCGGAGGCAGTTGGCGATCTGGCTACGTAGGTCAGAACTGAGAGCAGACGTTCATGGCTCTCGGGAACGATCCCAAGGGCAGAGATTCGGAAATGTTGATGAGAAGTAGCAACGCTTCGACAGCCTGTGTGCCTGAATCGTCGGGAGGATCACTCCGCAAGGCGGCGCTTCCACCAGGGATCTGTGGGTGGCGAGAAAGGATCTGGCAAGGTCCGGGTCAAGAAGCGGTCGTCCAGGGGAGCAACCGCTCCGAGAAGTTCACGGCGTGCCTTGCGAGTCATAGTCGAGGCCGCGCCCTGTAGCAGTGTCCGCGCGTGCATGTCTCGCCAGAGCCCATGCCTGGAAGGCGTGGTCGACGTGGCCGCGAGGCAACCCGTACTGGAACTCGAAGTGTGCGATCTGCCGGTTCGTCGCACTGGATAGACGAGGGATGACCTGTCGACTTCCAGCGTTCCTGCGACGGGGTTGTGCGGTTCTGATCTCGCCCGGTGACCGGCGAGGCATGGGCACTTCCAGCTGGGAAGACGAGTGATCGTCCGACGGTAGGTGGCGTCGGTCCGAAGGGCAAGCGGTCAGCTGGCTGCTTGCTGTTCGGCTCGGGCGCGGGTGATGGCGAGACGGTAGGAGTCAGTGCCGGTTTCGCCGCCGTTCCGAGCGCCGTATCAAGGCCGCTGCGGGAAGGCACGGAGGCCTTGGCCCAGTCGTCTCAGTTCCTGGGCGGTGGAGAAGGAGTGGGCGGTCTGCGAGACGGTGACCTGCTGGGCGTTGGTCTTGCCGCTCCGGTTCATGCCGGTAGTTACCTCGTGGGTCAGAGATTCGGCTGGCGGGCTCGGGCCGCCTCGATGTCGGGGACATGCTCTTCGGCCCACAGTCGTACGGCGCGGAGTGGAATGAGCAGAGAGCGGCCCAGCGGTGTCAGGGCGTACTCGACGTGGGGCGGGTTCTCCTCGTAGGTGTGGCGGCTGATCAGACCGTCGGCTTCCAGGGAGCGCAGGGTTTCGGTCAGGACCTTCGGGGTGATCCCCTGGATATGCCCCTTCAGCTCGGTGAAGCGGCGAGGTCCGTCGTCGAGGGCGTTGACGACGAACACGGTCCAGCGGGCGCCGATACGGTGCAGCACCGTGCGGCTCGGGCAGGTCGCTGCCATCACGTTGTACGCCTTGCCCATGGTTGCTCCCAGTTCCGTTGAAGATACCGGTATCAAATCCATACCGTTGCACCCGATCCTACGAGAGGGAGTGAGACGCATGGAGCGGATCCTGGTCATCGGCGGTGCACGGGCGCTCGGCGCGGCTGTCGCGAGGCGTGCAGCGAAGGACGGCTACGACGTTGTTGTCGGTGCCCGCGAGCTGGCTGCAGCCGACGTGCTGGCGCGCGAGATCGGCGCTACCGCGGTGCGGGTCGATCTGCAGGACGAGTCGACGCTCGCGGCCGCGGCGGAGCTGCTGAAGGAGGGAATTGACCACATCGTGACGACCGGTTCGGCGCCGCACGATGTTCGCGCGACCGAGCTGGATCGCGACCAGCTGCTGGCTGCGTTCACGGCGAAGGTGGTCGGCCCGATGCTGGTCGCCAAACACTTCGCGTCGGTACTGCGGCCGACCGGGTCGATGGTGCTGTTCTCCGGTGTGGTCGGCTGGCGCCCCGGGCCGGGATCACTCGTCAAAGGGGTCACCAACGGTGCGGTCGAGTACGCCGCGCGCCACCTCGCGGCGGATCTGGCGCCTGTACGGGTCAACGCCGTCTCGCCTGGTGTCGTGGACTCGGGCACATGGGATCGTCTTGGTGACAAAAAGGCCGGCTTGCTGGGCAAGAGCGCGGCCGGGACCTTCGTCGGACGCCACGGCGAGACCGACGACGTCGTCGACACGGTCATGTGGCTCCTTGGTGCGGGTTTTGTCTCCGGTGAGACGATCCACGTCGAAGGCGGCGCCCGCCACAAATCCGCCTGACGCCAAGCTGTTGAGCGCTGTCAACAGTCGCTGTCACGACACGTGAACAGAGCCAACGCCCTGTTCTCGTACGCCGGGCAGTCCTCGTACGGTCTGCATCCGCACGGCGGTGGGGCCACCCCAGTCCTGCGGGGTGGCCCCACCGCCGTATCAGTGTGCCGAGCCGTCGCTGTGCACGTCGTGGTCCCCCCTTCGACGGTGTGACTAGTGTGATGCGCCAGAAATCCTGAGGGTTAGTTCTGCTCTGTTTTCTGGTCGGTGGTTCCGACTTTGGTGAGGTAGTCGGCGAGGGAGTTGAGGATCTCGTCGGCCGTTTTGGTCCAGGTGAAGGGTCGCGGGTTTTCGTTCCAGGTGTTGATCCATGCGGTGATG
>NZ_JAEKKT010000366.1 GCF_019510245.1 Streptomyces sp.
GGCCAGGGCGTCGTCGACACCGGTGTCGCAGTCGATGATCACCGGGATGGGCTGACCGGTCACGGCGGGGTCCTTTCGTCACTGGCGTACGGGACCGACCTTACGCAGCCGCCCAGAGTTCGGCCCCGCGATCACCGGCCCGGGCACCGATGCGTGCCAGCAGCTCGTCGACCGGCACGGCTCCCCACCTACGGCCGTCCCGCAGTCGTACGGCCGCACAGCCGGCGTCGGCCTCCCGCTCCCCGATCACCGCCTGGTACGGCACGAGCCGCGCGGCGCGGACGCGGGCGCCGAGGGTGCCGTGACCGGGGCCCGAGAGTTCGGCCCGGATGCCGTGCGCTTCGGCCCGCCGTACGAGGTCATGGCCCCGTTCCTCCTGTTCCTCCGCCACCGGCAGGACCACCAGCTGCACGGGCGCGAGCCACACCGGGAAGGCGCCGCCGTGCGCCTCGATGAGATGGGCGACGGCCCGTTCCACGCTGCCGATGATGCTGCGGTGGACCATCACCGGGCGGTGTTTGCCCCCGTCGGGGCCGATGTAGTGGAGGTCGAAGCGTTCGGGCTGGTGGAAGTCGATCTGGACGGTGGAGAGGGTGGACTCACGTCCGGCGGGGTCGGTGATCTGCACGTCGATCTTGGGGCCGTAGAAGGCGGCCTCGCCCTCGACGGACTCGAACTCGGTGCCGTCCAGGACCTCTTCGAGGAGGGCGGTGGCGCGGCGCCAGAGTTCCGGATCGGGGACGTACTTTCCGTCGCGGTCGCCGGGGAGGGAGAGCCGGTACCGGCTGGCACGGATGCCGAGGTCGTCGTAGGCGCGCCGGATGAGTGCGAGGGCGTCGCGGGCCTCCGCCACGGCCTGCTCCGGGGTGCAGAAGATGTGGGCGTCGTTGAGCTGGATGGAACGGACGCGGGTGAGACCACCGAGGACACCGGACAGCTCCGAGCGATACATGCCCCCCAACTCGGCGAACCGCAGAGGCAGTTCACGGTAACTGTGGGACCGTGACCGATAGATGAGGGCGTGGTGCGGACAGAGGCTGGGCCGCAGCACGACCTCCTCGCCGCCCAGCCGCATCGGCGGGAACATGTCGTCGCCGTAGTGCGACCAGTGCCCGGAGATCTCGTACAGCTCCCGCTTCCCGAGCACCGGCGAGTACACATGCCGGTACCCGGCGGCCCGCTCCACCTCCCTGACGTACTCCTCCAGGACATGCCGTACGACGGCCCCGTCGGGCAGCCAGTACGGCAGCCCCGCGCCCATCAGCGGATCGGTGTCGAACAGGTCGAGCTCACGGCCGAGTCGGCGGTGGTCGTGCATGGGGTTCATGGGGTTCATGGGGTCCTCCCTCGCGGTGGGGGGCGAGGAACCGACGGGAACGACGAAGCCCCGGGGCACTCGCCCCGGGGCTTCGGACTGCGTCAGCTGTCAGCGCGCCGGGACCTGCTCCGGCGTCGTCGTGATGGAGGGGATGACTTGGGCGCGCTGCATGGGGTGAGGGTAGGGGGAGGGGCGGGGGTGGGGCGACGGGTTTTTTGGTGCGGTGAGGTGGGGTGACCTGTTGGGGACCTCCCCGCGTCCGCGTCTGCCGCCGTTGTCCGGAGTGGGTCAGGTCAGGGCCCGGTACTCGGGGGACGGGTCGGCCAGTTCGGGGTGCTCTACGGGGTAACGGTGCCCGTGGATCCGGCTCATCGCCCAGTGCCAGGCCTCGTCGTGGAACACCAGGCCGCGGTGGGGCTCGTCGGCGGGTTCGTAGGGGTAGCAGTCGAGTGCCGCGGCCCAGGATTCCGGCAGTGACATGCCGCCGTGGTGACGCATGACCCAGGCGTAGGCGCGGCGCTCGGACCGGAGGAGGTCGAGGTATTCGGCTTCGGTCCAGGTCATAGGGGCTGGTCAGGGGCGGGCGTGGTGCAGGGACCGTATGAAGCTGGTCCAGGTGTCGGGGACGACCTGGAGTATCGGTCCGTGGGGGGTCTTGGAGTCGCGGACGGCGATGACGCTGGGCAGATTACGGGCGACTTCGACGCACTCGCCGTTGCCGCTGCTGTGGCTGGACTTGGCGAACTCGAAGTGCGGCACGGTCACAGCTCCTTGCGGATGCGTTCGATCAACTCGACGGAATCGTGAAGAGCGAGTCCGTTCCTTGCGATCCGCTCGAACTTGGTGTTGTGCCGTGCGGCGTCCGCCTCGCTCTCCAGCCACAGCGTAGACGAGGTCGTGTCCATGTAGACCACGTCCATCGCGCCGGGTTCGGCGAAGGAGACGACACTGAAGGCGCTGGTCATGCCGGGGTGGGAGCCCGCGAGGAACGGGACCACCTGAAGCTTCACTTTGGGGAGCCGGGACACCTCGACGAGGTGATCCAGCTGGGTCCGCATGACCTCACGGCCGCCGACCAGTTGACGCAGAGCTCCTTCGCCGACAACGGCCCACAGATCGAGCGGGCTGCTGTCCGTCAGCCGCCCCTGCCGGGCGACCTTCGCCTCAACGAACCGCTCGATCTCACCCGGCTCGTCCCAGTCGGCGTTGCCGATCGCCAGCGCCCTGGCGTAGTCCGGCGTCTGCAGCAAACCCGGGACGAAGGCCCCTTGCCAGGTCCGGATGCCGGTCGCGATGTCCTCCAGGGCGACGTACTCCACCAGGGAACGCAGCTCGGGGTACTGGTTCCACCACCCCTTGGCCTTGCGGCGCTCCCGGTCGGTCCTGGCGAGGCTCAACAGCCGTTCCACGGCCTTCGGATCGGTTACGCCGTACAGCTCGCACAGGATCTTGATGTCGGGATCACGGAACGGCACCCACCCGCGCTCCATCTTGGCCACCTTGGCGGCCGTCGCCGACAGCGCCTCCGCAGCCTGCGGCTGGGTCAGGCCGGCCCGGTCCCGCAGCCTCAGCAGCTCACCGCCCAACTTGCGCGCGAGGACGGTGGATACGCGGGTTCCGCGCGTGAACTGGCCTGTGGACACCTCGGGTCACCTCCTGATCGTGGCCAGTGTGCGGTTCACCGGAGCCACAGCACAAACGAAACTGAAGACATATTTCCCCGAGACCGCTTGCGCACAGGGTGAGCACATCACTACCTTCAGTACTCGATCGCTCACATGGCGAAACCAGTTGGCGGAAGTGCACCGTGCTGCCCGCACGGCGGAGCCACCCCGACTCCCCGCTCCCCGGAGGAACCCATGACCGACTCCTGCCCTCCCGGTCCACCCAAGTCGTACGACCGCTACGACCAGGTCAGCTACACCCCGTACCCGCGCAGCATCCCCCTCGCCCGCAGACGCGTCGCCGGACTCGCAGTCGACTGGGGCCAACCCGACCTCGCCGGCGACGCAGCGCTACTGGCAAGCGAGTTGTGCACGAACGCCCTGCTGCACGGCTGCCTACGAGACCGTCTTTTCCGCGTCGAGACGACCCTCACCGACACCGCCCTCCGCATCGCGGTGACCGACCCGAGAGGAGAACGCCTGCCCGGCACCCAACCGGCCCACGCTGACGATCAGTTCGGCCGTGGGCTGCTCATCGTCCGTGTGCTGGCGGGTCGTTGGGCGGTGGAGAGGCTCACGGTCGGAAAGACGGTATGGGCGGAACTGGACCTGCCGGAGAAGCAGAGTGCGTGTCACTCCGACAAGTAACCAGCCCCGCACATCGGCAAGCACGAGGTGTGACGCAGCGCACCTTCATCGACCGATGACTCCCTTGGTGCCCCTCGGTCATACCAGCGACAACACCGAAGCAACTCAACGGACAGACAGGATGGCTGACATGACCGCCACCGTGAAGGGCCCCGCCAGCTACTTCCCTTCCATCGAGAAGAAGTACGGTCGCCCGATTGCGGAGTGGAAGGACCTCATCCACTCCTCGCCCCTGACCAAGCACATGGAGCTCGTGAACTGGCTCAAGACCGAGCACGGGCTGGGCCACGGTCACGCCAATGCCCTCGTCGCGCACACCCTCGCCGAGCAGTCCGGCAACTGAGCTGCCACGCACGGGAGCAACCCTCAGGCCGCCATCAGCGCCGCCAGGGCGCGGTCCATCGCTGCGTTGAACTCTTCCGGCGTCAGCGGCAGACGGGACTTGATGTCCCGACTCCACTGGTCGGCGAGTACCTCGGCGGAGCCCGCCTCGACACCGTCGAGCGCCGCGTCTGCCAGGTCCGACGGAGCGAGCTTGTCCACGGGCCAGCCCGCCGCCATGTCGGTGTCGGCCAGGCCGAGGTGTACCGCTGTGACGAGCGTGCCCTGCTCGGCGAGCTCAAGGCGGACGCCGTTGGTCATGGCCCAGGCGGCGGCCTTGGTCAGGTGGTAAGCGTTGGCGCCCGCGCCCCCGAACCACGACATGGCGGAGAGGACGTTGACGATCGCGCCCCCGCCGTTCCTGGCGAGCGTCGGCGCGAACTCCCGGATCATTCCCAGGTGGCCGAACGTGTTGGTCTCCAGCTCGTGCC
>NZ_JAEKKT010000367.1 GCF_019510245.1 Streptomyces sp.
TCGAACCTGCAGAGCCAGAACCAGATCAGCAACCTGCGGGCGCAGCGCATCAAGGCCTACCTCGCCCAGATCGAGGCCAACGCCGGCGACCTGGTGGCTCCGTCCCCGACGCCGACGCCGTCGGAGACGCCCTCACCGACGCCGTCCCCCACGCCGTCGCCGACCCCGTCCCCGACGCCGTCTCCCACTCCGAGCCCGACACCGTCGCCGACCCCGCCGGCCGAGACCTCGCCGCCGGCGCTGCCGTCGATCGGGCTCGGCAACGGGAACGGCAACGGCCACGGCAAGGCGAGCGCGACGGCCACCCCCTGAGGCTCAGCTCGGGACGGTCAGCCCCAGGTGCCGCCCGACGAACTCCAGCTCCGCGCGCATCTGCCGGATCCGCTCCTCGACGACCAGCGAGCCGTGGCCGGCGTCGAAGCGGTAGACCTCGACGTCCTTCCCGAGCTCGGTCGCGGCCTGCACCCAGTTGTCGATCTGCCGGATCGGGCAGCGCGGGTCGTTGGCCCCGGCCAGGATCAGCACCGGCACCCGGACGTGCTCGACGTAGGTGAGCGGCGAGCACCGCTCGTAGAGCTCCGGCAGGTCGAGCGGCGACCCGCCGAACAGTGACCGGTCGAAGGCCCGCAGCGGCTCCATCTCGTCCTCGTAGGCCGCCACGTAGTCGGCCACCGGGACCGCGGCCGAGCCGAGGTCCCACAGCTCGGGCTGGGTGCCGAGGCCGAGCAGGGTGAGGTAGCCGCCCCAGGAGCCGCCGGCCAGCACGCACTGCGAGGCGAGCCCGGACGAGACGGCCCAGTCGCGTACGGCAGCGACGTCCTCGAGCTCGGTCAGCCCCGGACGGCCCTCGATGGCGTCGCGCCAGGCGGCGCCGTAGCCGGTGGACCCGCGGTAGTTGACGTGCACGACGGCGCAGCCGAGGTCGACGAACGCGGCCCGGTCGGCGGCGAAGGAGTCGCTGTCGTGCCACTGCGGCCCGCCGTGCACCAGGAACACCGTCGGGAACGGCCCCTCGCCCGCAGGCGTCGCCACCAGCGCGTGCACCGGCCCGCCCGGACCGTCCACGAAGACGTCGGTGACCGGCACCGACGGGGGTGCGAGCGGGCCCGGTGCCTCGAGCACCGGCAGCCCGGACGTGGACCGGATGACGGCAGGTGCGGCCGACGAGGACCAGCGGTACTCCACCGACCCGTCCGGCCGCGGGGTGGCGTCGACGACGCAGCCCTCGCCGGGACCGAGGTCCTCGACCGTCCCGTCGAAGCCGACCCGGTGCAGCGTCGCGCGGCCGCGCGCCTCGGACACGACCAGCAGCGCTGAGCCGTCCACGACGTACTCCGCCGTGAGGTCGCCGGGCAGGTCCACCGCGAGCCGGTCGACCTCACCCGAGTCCAGGTGCCAGAGCAGCGGCTCCGGCCGGCCCCCCTTCTCGTGCAGCGCCAGCACCGTCGAGCCGTCGGGGGAGAACTCGATCCCGTGCAGCCCCAGTCCCTCGCCGTCCCAGAGGTCACCGACGACGGCACCGTCGACCGTCAGCACCCGCAGCGCCCGGTGCCGGGAGTCGCCGTGCTCGGAGTGCTCGATCAGCACCAGCCGGTCGTCGCGGGACAGGGCAGCGACGTCCGCGTCGTCCTTGGACGCGTACAGCACGCTGGTCCCGTCGGGCCGTACGACGTACAAGGTGGAGCCGTCGTCGGTCGAGACGCCCACGACGCTCAGGCCGCGACCGACCTCGCAGCCGGCGCTGTACCCGGCGTGCACCCCGGGCGCCGCCACGACGGCGTCCCCGCCCGCGAACGGCTGCTTGCGCCAGATCCCGAACTCGTCGCCGTCGTGGTCGTCGAACCACCACAGCTGCTCACCGTCCGGCGACAGCAGCCCGTCGGTCGTGCCGTTCGGCCGCGACGTCGCCTGCGCGGTCGCCCCCGTGCCGCGGTCCCACGTGTAGAGCTCGAAGGTGCCCGTGGCGTTGCTGGAGTAGAAGCACCGGTCAGGGGCGTCCTCTGCCCACTCCGGCAGCGAGACGCGGGGGGCGCGGAAGCGGTCCTCCCACGCCGTCACAGCACCCTCCAGGACAGCGACCCGCCCTCGTCCTCGTAGGACAGCTCGTCCAGGAACGCCCGCGCCGGCAGCGCCTCCGCCGTCGCGAGCGCACCGACGCCTTCGACCTGCTGCGACGCCGCCACGAGGAACCGCGCCGTCATCCCGTACGCGTCGCGCACGTCCACCCGCACCCGCACCTCGTCGCTGCCGGCGCGGGCCACCGACCAGGTGCTCGACACGGTCATCCCCCGCTGCTCCTCCGTCGGCCCCTCCGGCATCCGCTCGACGAGCCGCTCCAGCAGCGGCCTCGCCAGCCGCACCAGCGGCTGCGCGTACGGCGAGACCGGCCCGACCGCCTGGGCCACCCGGGTCGCCCATCCGGGCGCGGCGATGCCCGTCCGGACCACCGCCTGCGGCTGGTGCAGCGGCACCGTGAGCTCCTCGCCCCACGGCACCCGGACGGCGGTGACGGCGCCGGGAACGTCGAGCCGGCCCACCCGCGGGCGCATCGACGCGACCGCGCCCAGGCCGCTCCTGGCGGTGCCTCGGGTGGCCGCGCCGCCCGCCATCGCGTAGACCACGTCGACCTCCTCTGGGCGACGACCGAGCTCCTCCGCGGCCACCGCGACACCGAGGTCGCCCGGGACGTAGTCGAAGCCGCAGGCGGGCACCAGCGCCGGTCCCGCACCGCGGTACCTACCGTAGACCTCGGCCATGAAGGCGGGCTCGCCCGTGGAGTCGACGTACGGCGTGCCCGTCCGGACGGCTGCCTCGACCGCCGGCCAGCCGTGCAGCGCGAAGGGGCCGACCAGGTGATCAGCACGTCCGCCCCGTCCAGGAACGCGTCCAGCGAGCGCGGGTCGGTGAGGTCGACGACGTGCCGCTCACCGGTCGACGGCACCTCCGCCAGCCGCACCTTGGAGCGCCCGCCGACGCGGTGCGGGATGTCGCGCCGCTCGAGCTCGGCGGCCGTCAGCCGCCCCGTGTAGCCGGTGGCCCCCAGAAGAGCGACAGTGCGAGTCATGCGGCGAGCGTAGAGGGGGCTTGGGTCGCGGCCTGCAGGTGCCGATAGAGGCAGGGTGAACCCCCTCGAAGAGCTCGCCGCCGCTGCGTACGAGGACGTCGCGATCACTGAGGTGATCCGTCCCGCCGCCGTGCTGCCGGAGTCCGCCGCGCGCGTGGTGCTGGTGGAGCTCGCCCTCCGCGACGTCCGCAACGACGGCCAGTGGTGGAGCAGCCCCACGATGTGGCGCCGCTACGACCGCCCGTGGGACGACCCCGAGGTGCCCGGCCACGCCGAGCTCATCGGGAGCCTGCAGGTCACCTACGGGACCCCCATGAAGTACGCGATCACCGTGTACCGCGCCACCGTCACCCCGTTCGGCGCCCTGCACGGCTGGACCGTCGAGGCGCTCTGCGACGAGGCGCTCGGCTTCGGCGGCTACACCCTCGCCGACTGCCCCCGCGCCGACCTCAACCCGCCGCCCAAGCCGTTCCCGAAGACGCCGCTGCAGCGCGGCTAGTCAGCCGCAGGCACCCCAGAGGCCGGCCCGCTCGCGCCGCGCGGCCGCGAAGGCGTCGTCGAGCTGTGCCGCGAGCGGCGGGTTCTCGTGCCGGAACTCGGCGAGGTACCGGTCGTTCGCGTAGCCGTGCCGCGCGAGGAAGACGTTGAGGTTGGTGCCGTCGGCGAGGTACACGACGGAGACCGACCGGCCGTAGCTGTCGTGGGAGTACACCTGGGCGCGGAAGCCCTTGCGCACCAGCCGCTTCCGCTCCGCACTGGCGGTCTGCCCGTAGCACTCGTCGAGCTCGGGAGTGTTCACCAGACCGAGGCGGTACTCGTGCCCGGCGGTGTCCTTCCACGAGTCGCCGTCGCCGTTGGCGGCGGCGTGCAGCAGCGGTCCCGCCCCTGCCGGGGGCGTGACGGCCGGGGCGGCGGTGGAGCAGCCGGCCAGCAGCAGCAGGAGGGCGAGCCCGCGCCTCATGCCTTGCGGGAGATCCGCACGACGCCCTTGTCGAGGTCGACCCCGAGCGGGTCGCCCTCGGTGCCCTGCTGGAACGCGGTGTTGGCCATCCGGCGCTGCTCGTCGGCGACGTGCCCCACCGCGGGGGTGAACGCCGACATCAGCTCGCCCAGCGCCCCGGTGGCGCCGCCCTTGGGCTGCGCCTGCAGCTTGGCCCACCGCCGGTCGCGCCGGACCTGGTCGGCCGCGCCCTCAGGGCTGTCCTGCGGGGTGGAGGTCACCCCACGAGGGTAGGCGCCGGCAGCGACATCCGGGCCAGATCGCGCCTGGCCAGCCAGGCGTAGCCCCAGCTCCGCGCGGGCTGCTCCACCCAGCGGTGCAGCAGGGCGGCGGCCACGACCGCAGCGGCCGCGCCCGTCGCGTTGGTGGCC
>NZ_JAEKKT010000347.1 GCF_019510245.1 Streptomyces sp.
CGCCGACAACTCGACCGATGGGCCCGCAACGGACACATCCACAAAACCGGACCCGCCGCCTACACCAGCCGAGGCACCTCATAAACCCCTTGCCACCAGCGAAAATCCCTTAACTACCCGGCCTTGGGGCAAGGCCCCTTCGCCGTCCATCCCGACAGGGAGACTGCCCTCCGGGCGTCGCAGTGCCACCACACCCACGGTGACAGCGGCATGGCGGGACCCGACCAAGGCGCGTGACCCACCGCCTGCCCCGGTCGGCACGCTCGCCCGGGTTCAATCGTCGTAGGAGTAGAAGCCGCGGCCGCTCTTGCGGCCGAGGTGGCCGGCGGCGACCATGCGGCGCAGCAGGGCGGGCGGGGCGTAAAGAGGCTCCTTGAACTCGGCGTACATCGATTCGGCGACGGCCTGGGCCGTGTCGAGGCCGATCAGGTCCAGCAGGCGCAGCGGCCCCATGGGGTGTGCGCAGCCGAGCTCCATGCCCCGGTCGATGTCGTCGGGGCGTGCGGCTGACGACTCCACCATCCGTACCGCGCTGAGCAGGTAGGGCACGAGGAGCGCGTTGACGACGAATCCGGAGCGATCCGGTGCCTGGATGGCCTTCTTTCCGAGCTGCCCGACGAGCTCACGCGTACACTCCACGGTTTCCGGGCTGCTGGTCAGTGCGGGGATGACCTCGACCAGCTGCTGCACCGGCACGGGGTTGAAGAAGTGCATGCCGATGAACCGCCCCGGCCGTTCTGTGTTGACGGCGAGGTCGACGATGGGGATGGAAGAGGTGTTGGTGGCGAGGATCGCCGTCGGGTCCTCGAGGGCCTTGTCGACGGCGGTGAGGACGTCGGTCTTGATGTCGCGGTTTTCCGCGACGGCCTCGATGACGAATTCGCGGTCGGCCAGGTCGCTGAGATCGTGGGTGAACGAGAGGTGGGCCAGGGCCTGCTCGCGCTGCTGTTCGCTGAGTTTTCCGCGCTGGACGCCGCGGTCGAGGGAGGCGATGATGCGGCGGCGGCCGGCCTCCAGGGCCTCGGGGGTGGCCTCGGCCACGCGGACGTCGATGGCGCGGCGTGCGGCGACTTCGGCGATGCCTGAGCCCATGAGGCCGCATCCGACGACGCCGAGGCGGGTAACGGTGGTCATCTGAGCTCCTGTCAGTAGCTGTGTTGTGGGTCGGTTCAGACGTTGCGTCGGTACTGACCGCCGACCTCGAAGAAGGCGTCGGTGACCTGCTGCAGCGAGCAGACCCGGGCGGCGTCCATGAGAACGGCGAAGACATTGCCGCCCTCCATGGCCGTCTTCTTGAGAGCGGACAAGGCGGCATGGGCCGGCTCCTGGTGGCGGTCCTGGAAGTCGCGGACCCGCGCCAGCTGGGACTGCTTCTCCGCTCCGGTGCCGCGGGCCAGCTCGATGGCGCCCGGCTCGGCGGCGTCCGCGTGCGGATTGCGGAAGGTGTTGACGCCGATGATGGGCAGGGTGCCGTCGTGCTTGCGCTGCTCGTACAGCATCGACTCGTCCTGGATCCGGCCGCGTTGGTAGCCGGTCTCCATGGCCCCGAGCACTCCGCCGCGCTCGCTGATCCGCTCGAACTCCTGGAGTACGGCCTCCTCCACGAGGTCGGTGAGTTCGTCGATGATGAACGAGCCTTGGAGGGGGTTCTCGTTCATGGCTAGGCCCCATTCCCGGTTGATGATCAGCTGGATGGCCAGTGCGCGGCGGACGGAGTCCTCGGTGGGGGTGGTGACGGCCTCGTCGTAGGCGTTGGTGTGCAGGCTGTTGCAGTTGTCGTAGATGGCGATGAGGGCTTGGAGGGTGGTGCGGATGTCGTTGAAGTCCATCTCCTGGGCGTGCAGGGAGCGTCCGGAGGTCTGGACGTGGTACTTCAGCTTCTGCGAGCGCTCGTTGGCGCCGTACTTCTCCTTCATCGCCACGGCCCAGATGCGGCGGGCGACCCGGCCCAGCACGGAGTACTCGGGGTCCATGCCGTTGGAGAAGAAGAACGACAGGTTGGGCGCGAAGTCGTCGACCTTCATGCCGCGGGCGAGGTAGGCCTCGACGTAGGTGAAGCCGTTGGCGAGGGTGAAGGCGAGCTGGCTGATGGGGTTCGCGCCCGCTTCGGCGATGTGGTAGCCGGAGATGGACACCGAGTAGAAGTTGCGGACCCGCTGCTGGATGAACCACTCCTGGATGTCGGCCATCATCCGCAGGCTGAACTCGGTGGAGAACAGACAGGTGTTCTGGCCCTGGTCCTCCTTGAGGATGTCGGCCTGCACGGTGCCGCGCACGTTCTCCAGCGCCTGCGCGCGCAGTTCGGCCGCTTCCTCGGGGGACGGGTCGCGGCCCTCGGCGGCTCGGAACTTCTCGGTCTGCTGGTCGATCGCCGTGTTGAGGAAGAAGGCCAGGATGGTGGGCGCGGGCCCGTTGATGGTCATGGAGACCGAGGTGATGGGTGCCACGAGATCGAAGCCGTCGTAGAGGGCCTTCATGTCCTCCAGGGTGGCCACCGAGACGCCGGAGGTGCCGACCTTGCCGTAGATGTCGGGGCGTTCGTCGGGGTCGCGGCCGTAGGGTCCTCGCCGTCGCGCTTGAAGGGGAACACCCCGGCGGTGAAGGGGAATCGGCCGGGGAGGTTCTCGGTGCGCCAGAACCGTACGAGTTCGCCGTGGTCGGTGAAGCGGGGCAGGGCGACGCGGGGGATCTTGTTGCCGGACAGCGACTCGCGGGTGAGCTTGGTGCGGATCTCCTTGTCCCGCACCTTCACCACCTGCTCGTCACCGGAGTAGGCGGCCACGACCGCGGGCCAGTTCTGGATCTGCTCCGTGATCTCGTACGGCAGCTGCCGCCGCGCCTGGGCCAGCAGTGACCGTACATCCTCGGCGTCCAGGCCAGCGTCGAGCAGCTCTCCCTCGACCGCCACCAGGCGCTGCACCCGCCGTGCTGCGTCGGCGAGTTGATCGGTGGTGGCGTGGTAGGCGCGGACGGCGTCGGTGATCTCGGCGAGGTAGCGCACCCGGTCCGTGGGGACCACCTGGCGGATGCCGGAGGAGTGCCGTACGTCGACCGGTGCCAGCGTGCCCTCGACCAGCGGCAGTCCCTTCTCGGACAGGACGGTCTTCAGGTGCTGGTGCAGGGCGGTGACGCCGTCGTCGTTGAAGGTCGCCGCGGAGGTGCCGTAGACCGGCATGTCCTCCGGCCGCTTGCCGAACGCCTCACGGTTGCGGACCAGTTGACGGCCCACGTCCCGCATCGCGTCCTTCGCGCCGCGCCGCTCGAACTTGTTGATCGCCACCACGTCGGCGAAGTCGAGCATGTCGATCTTCTCCAGCTGGGAGGCAGCGCCGAACTCCGGCGTCATCACATACAGCGAGGCATCGACGAACGGCACGATCGCCGCGTCGCCCTGGCCGATGCCCGGCGTCTCCACGATCACCAGGTCGAACCCTGCGGCCTTCACGACGTCGATCACGTCGGAGAGGTGCTCGGGCAGCTCGCGGCTGCCGCGGGTGGTCAGGCTGCGGAAGAACACCCGGTTGCCGTCCAGGGAGTTCATCCGGATGCGGTCACCGAGCAGGGCGCCCCCGCCGCGGCGGCGGGTCGGGTCGACGGCGATCACCGCGATCCGCAGCTTGTCCTGCTGGTCGACGCGGAAGCGGCGCACCAACTCGTCGGTGAGGGAGGACTTCCCGGAGCCGCCGGTGCCGGTGATGCCCAGCACCGGCACGGTCCGGGCGGTGGCCACGGCGCGCAGCTGCCCCAGGAACTCCGTGTCCAGCTTGCCGAGTTCGGCGCCGGTGACGGCACGGGCGACGGCGAAACGGTCACCGGCCAGGACTGCGGCGACGTCGGCCGGCCTGGCGTCCCACAGGTCGAAGTCACAGTCCCGCACGACCGTGTTGACCATCCCGGCCAGCCCCATCCGCTGCCCGTCCTCCGGGGAGAAGATGGTCACCCCGCTCTCCCGCAGCCGGGCGATCTCCTCGGGAACGATGACCCCGCCACCGCCGCCCACCACCCGCACGTGCTCCGCCCCCTGCTCACACAGCGACTGGACCAGGTACTCGAAGTACTCGACGTGCCCGCCCTGGTAGGAGGAGACCGCCACGCCATGGGCGTCCTCTTCGAGGGCCGCGTCGACGACCTCCCGCACGGAGCGGTTGTGGCCGAGGTGGATCACCTCGGCGCCCTGGGACTGGAAGATGCGCCGCATGATGTTGATCGAGGCGTCATGCCCGTCGAACAACGCCGAGGCGGTGACCAGCCGGACGGGATGCGCAGGACGGTGCAGATCGCTCATGAGAGCCTTCCCGGAGGGTCAGGAGGATGGTCATGGAAGTCGACAGTCGAGATACTAGGACGTCCTAGTAAATGACCGGAAGCCGGGGCAGCGTGAAGCACGACTCTGCGCGTACGTGAGCAGCCTCACATCAGAGCCGACTCACAAGCTAGCGACGAGCTCGGTCAGCATGGCGTGAGCGGGCACCAAGGACGGCCCGTACCAGGTGATCAGCCGACCGCTGACCAGCTGGGTCGGTGTGCGGGAAGGCCTCGGGGCCGTCGTCCTCGTTGAACACATACGGCTCATCAGGCAGGAGAACCATGTCCACGTCTCGCTGCGCCGACTCGTCCAGCGCCAGCGTCGGGTACCGGTCCGGATGGTCCGCGAAGGCATTGCCAAGGCCGGCCCGGCGCAGCAGGTCGCCCGTGGAAGTGGAGCTGCCGACCACCATCCAGGGATCGCGCCAGATCGGAACCGCCACACTGGCGGCAACGTCGGGAAGAGGTCCCGACCACAGATCCCGAGCCACGTAGAGCCAATCAGGAACGCTGCTGTCGAGCACCTCGTTGAACAGGCGCTCCGGCGCGTCCAGAGCCTGCGGGACGGTCTCGATCACGGTCATCCACACCGGCACTCCCGCGGCACGCATATCGCATGCCGCTCGGGCGCGACGGCCTGTGCGCAGCTGCTGTTGATGCTAATGGGTACGGGTTCGGATCCCAGCGTGTCGGACGATCCGGAGCGGATGTGCGCCCGCACCGGATGAACGTCCGGCATCATCTGTCGTTCGGTCTGGGGCGACACCATTGCCCCGGAGCGTTGGGCCTTTACCGGAGCGCCCACCTACGCACCCGACCCGCGCTGCGCCGTCACGGGCCTGCGTTCCCTTCGACACGCCGCGACCGACTACGGTGGGTGCCGCGGTCGAGGCGCTTGAGCTTCGAGCGGCGGCATCGTCCCAACAAACGGCTGTTCTCCCTGACGGAGGCTGGGCGGGAGGCGGTGCGCGCATACACGACCGAGCCGCCGGGTCGGCCAGCGGTCATCTGCAACGAGCTGCTGGTCAAGGTGCAATGCGCGAACGTCGGCGGTGTCGAGGCGGTGCGCGCCGCCGTCCTTGAACGCGTGGAATGGGATGGGCCACGGCCAAGCTGGCCCGCTACGAGAGAATCTGGCAACGACTGCTGGGCGGCCACTCAGAGGAGGCGTACTTCGCCGAAGCCGAGCGTATCGGCCCGTACCTCACTCTGCTACGCGGGATGTCGTTCGAGCGGGAGGACCTCCAGTGGGGCGACATGGCGTTGCGCAGGATCGGCCAGCGCGCCAAGACCAGTACTCAAAAAATTGACTAGAGTGGTGGCTCTTCCGGAGATCGCAATAAGGAGCCAGCCGCTCATGTCAGGCACTGAGACCCGCTATCTGCGCTTCGTGGCCCTGGGTGACAGTCACACCGAAGGGGTCGGCGACGGCGACGATGTGACAGGCCTGCGAGGGTGGGCCGACCGGCTCGCCGAGCACCTGGCTCGGCACAGCCCGCAGCTTCGGTACGCCAATCTCGCAGTACGGGGCCGTCTGGCCGGTCAGGTCCACGCGGAGCAGTTGCCCGCGGCGCTTGCGCTGCGGCCGGACTTCGCGACGGTCGTGGCCGGAGTCAACGACATGCTGCGCCCCCGCTTCGATCCGGATGAGGTGGCCGCGCATCTGGAGGCGATGTTCGCCGCGCTCACCGGCCAGGGGGCGCGCGTGGCGACGCTCACCATTCCCGACATCACGCGCCTCACTCCACTGGCCCGTCCGCTCCGGCCGCGTCTTGAGGCGCTGAACCATCGCGTTCGCGCGGCGGCGCACCGGCATGGTGTCGTCGTCGCCGACGTCACCCCGTATCCGGTGGCCACGGATCCACGCCTGTGGAGTCACGACCGCCTCCACTCGAGCCCACTCGGCCACCAGCGGATCGCGGCGGCGCTCGCTCACTCGCTCAACCTGCCGGACACCGACGACTCCTGGACGCACTCGTTGCCTGTCCTGCCTGTCGGTCGGGCACGACTCTTGCGTGCCGCGTCAGCCGAGGTGCGTTGGGTCGCCGGATTCCTCGGTCCGTGGATCGGCAGACGCGCGCGTGGGCGTTCCTCCGGAGACGGTCGCGTCGCCAAACGTCCGGACCTCCTGCCCGTCGGCAGCTCCGGCCAGCACTTCAGCCGTGCCTTCCAGCGTGGACCAGAGGCCTCCGTCGACCGGGCAGACGCCTCGGAGTAGCGAAATCCGCTGGGTCGGCGCTTGCCAGAGTCGGGAACGACGAACGGTGGGTGATCAGGCAGACGGCGAGTCCGAGGAAGGCTTCATGGATGTCGTCGCGTCGTTTCCCAGCGGATGCGCAGGCGGCGGAAGCCGTGCAGCCAGGAGGTTGGGTCGGCCGCGCGGCGAGGTGCTCGCCGCGAGGGCGGGTCCTGTTCCGCGCGGCCTCCCGCCGAACCGGACATGACGGTTTCCCGGTCATCCGGCTCTCCAGTGACTACGGCGTGAGCGATTCAGACGGCTCGCGCAGGACACACAGCACCGTTTCGGCGATCTGCATTTCGCATACCTCCCGGGTCTGATGTATCCGAGTCACCTGGCCCCCTTCGCCCTGCGGACGGC
>NZ_JAEKKT010000348.1 GCF_019510245.1 Streptomyces sp.
AGCGCCAGCCGCTCCCCGTCGACCAGCGGCAGGCCCCAGCGCAGCGGAAAGCCCTCCTGCGCGTTGGCCAGGACGTGGTCGAGGGTGCGCGGGGACAGCAGTTCGCGCAGGGCGGGGGAGAGGGACGCCCACAGGGAGAACACCGGACGCAGATCCCACGGGCGGTACTTCGCCGCCAGGTGCCGCCGCCACGAGGTGTCGTTCGCCGTGATCCGCAGCGTCACCATGCGGTCCAGAAGCGCGAGATCGCTACGGCGGGCCGAGGTCTCGGCCAGCGACTCGTTGTCCGTCAGGAAGACGCCGACACAGCCCAGCGCGCGCAGATCGTGCTCCCCCAGCGTCCAGTTGCAGGCGATCTGCATCAGCTGCGACTGGATCGTCTCGCCCGCCTGCAGGGAGTCGTCGATGAGCAGCACGAACGGCCGCCCCGGCTTCAACTGGCTCATCACCAGCTGACGCAGCACCAGTTCACCGGTGTGCGGGTCCCGCACCGGTGCGTTGACGAGCAGGTCGTCCGGCGTGAGGTTCGCCGCCGGGACGTACACCGCCCCGTCTGCCCCATGTCGATCATCGCGTCGATGAAGGACTCCAGGCGCGAGGTGGTCAACTGCTCTGTTCTCGTCGTCATTACCGCGATCCTGTGGTGACGCGATGGCAGTCCATCGCGGGAGTGTGCGTCTCCGGCCAGTCGTTTCCGCCCTCCGTGATCAGCCAGATCCATTTGTCCGGCTCGGCGGGCGTGACGGGCGGGGCGTATCCGTCGGTGAGCATCACGACGGCGTCCGGGCTGACGTCGAACCGCCGCCCGCCGACCTCCGTACGGCCCTCCACGTAGTCGGCGACCGCCTGGAAGCTGGTGCCGCCTCCGCCGTAGACCCGCTCGCCGGGCCGGAACGGCATCACCTCGGCGTCGAAGGAGAGCCAGTGCGCCTCGACCCCGTCGATCCGCCCCACGAGCCGGGTGAGCCACTCGATGACGTGGTCCGGCATGGAGCCCGAGGTGTCGTAGGCGACGACGAGCACCTTCTCCCGGACCGGGCCGCGCCGCGAGAGCATCGGATCCTGGCCGAGGGCGGCCAGCAGCGCGCCCCGCTTCTTCGGGTACACCAGCCGCTCACCGTCGCGCAGTCTGGAGCCGAGCACGTCGACCAGCCAGCGCTGCCACCAGTCGACCGTACGCGTGCGCGTGGTCTCACCGCGCAGCGCACCCGCGCCCAGGCTCCCCCAGATCCGCGAGGCCCGCGTGTTGCCGTCCTCGGTGCGGCCCATCAGGTCGAGCAGCTCGCCCTCCGCGCCCGCGTGCCCCCGACGAGCCGCGAGCAGGGAGTTGAGCAGTGCCGAGGAGGCGACCGCGTCGACGGTCTCCTGGTCGGCCGGCACTCCTCCCTCCCGCAGGTGCACGCACAGCCGCACCTCGGGGACGGGCGGGTTGTGCATGCGCTTCAGCTCGCCGTACACCCGCATGTCCGTCTCGGTGAACGTCTCGTACGGCACCGGCTCGAGGCCGTGTCCCGTCAGGTCCAGGACGTAGGCGTGATGGATCGCGCGTGGGTCGACACCGGTCGGGCGGCCGTCCAGCAGGGGGAGCTCCCGCCGGCCCAGCCGGACCAGCGCCACATGGTTGACGGACACCTCGCAGGCCAGCTCGAACACCGGGTCCGCGCGCAGCTCCGGGTCGTTGAACAGATGCCGCTGCACGAGGTGCCGTGCCTCGTGGAACAGGACGAACTTGACGCCGTCCAGGCCGAGACCGACGAAGAAGTCCGGGTTGTACAGCAGCAGGCAGGAGCCGTCGCCGGAGGCCACCACGGCCGCCGTGTCGACCGCGGTCGTCGGGATCTGGTGATGGCACTTGGCGTACAGCCAGGACGCCACCGCCGACTCGGTCAGCCCGAAGTCCAGCAGCGCGGCCTCCTTCAGCCGCCGTGCCTCCTCGACGACCCCCGGGTCCGCCGGTCGGTACCGCTCCAGCGCCCTGCGGTCGGCCAGATCGACCACCGGGACACGCTGCCCCCGCTCTCCGTACGCCATGACGAGCCCCCCCCCGTGCCGAAATCCCCCCGTGCCTCATTGGTAGCAGCGCCCACTGACAACGGGCCAACGCATTACGCTCGGGGACCAAGGGCGGGGCCGTAGCGCAGAGGCAGGCGCACCGGTCTCCAGAACCGGAACACGCTGGTTCGAATCCAGCCGCCCCGCCCCCCTTCCCGGCAGGGTCAGGCGATCGCGCCCGCCGTCATGATCAGCTCCGGCGCCGTTCCGTGGAATGTGTCGAGGAGTTGCGCCAGCACCGCCCAGGCCTCCTCGCGGTCGCCCAAGTGCTCGCGCACGAGGGGGCGCAGGGCGTCCTCGGCGTCGCCCACGCGCGCGGGGAACATCACCCGGCCAAGGGACAGCACCTTCAGCACCTGTGCGGCGGGTCCGTGCGCGGTCGCGTACGCACCGGGACCGGCCAGGACGCCGGCCTGCCGGACGCGGTGGGTGAACTTGGGGTGACTGCCGAACTGCGCGCGCAGCGCGGGCGGGCAGTCCGGGCGTACGGACAGGGCCCAGCGGGCGTGACCGGGCAACGGCCGCTCGCGGTCGGCCGCGGCGACCGTCTGCCAGTCGCGGCGTCCCAGCACCATGGACGCCGCGCTTCTGGCCGGCCCCATGGCGGTGGCGGCCCGGAGCGCCCCGATGAGCCCCCGCGCCACGACGGATTGCGGCACCGGCGGCTCGTCCGCGTGCTTGCGCAGGACATCGTCCACGGGCACGGGGCCCGTACGGCCCGGACCGAACGGCACGCCCCGCAGCACCGCCCGCCGCATCGTCGGGTCGGCCGAACCGTGCCCGTACACCGCCGCGTTGAGCTTCGGGTCGTCCTCCTCCAGAATCCACACCAGCACGGAGGAGGGGACCGGGGTCAGCTTCAGGGCGGCGTAGGCGGCCCGGCGTTCGTTCGCGCCCATGGGCGGCGCGCCGATCCGCCGCCGTACCCGCGCGGCGGCGTCGGCGTCGATCAGGCCCAGCAGAAAGCCGACGGCCCGCTGGTCCTTGCTGCTGTCATGCATGGCCGCATGATGCCCCGGGCGGCGGGCGGCCCGCACCGGATATTCGGTCGCGCTGCCGGGCGGTGACCGGCGGGGCCGGGCCGCCGTACCCGGTCGGACGGCCGCGGGCAGCAGCGGCGCCGGGCGCAGGGACGGTCGACCGGCGGGGTCGGCCGCGGTGACCGACCAAGCAGGCATGCCAGGGCCGGCCGGACCGGCGTCAGACGCCTGCCGCGCGAGCCGCCATCCGCGCCTTGCGCGCCGCCAGCTTCTCGTCGAACTTCGACGCCTCCGCGTCCAGGCCGCCCATGTACAGACCGAGCTCCTCCTGGGCCTTGAGGCCCTCGGGGCCGAGACCGTCGATCTCCAGAACCTTCAGGTAGCGCAGGACGGGCTGGATGACGTCGTCGTGGTGGATGCGCATGTTGTAGATCTCGCCGATCGCCATCTGCGCGGCGGCCCGCTCGAAGCCGGGCATGCCGTGGCCGGGCATCCGGAAGTTCACGATGACGTCGCGCACCGCCATCATGGTCAGGTCGGGCGCCAGCTCGAAGGCCGCCTTCAGCAGGTTCCGGTAGAAGACCATGTGCAGGTTCTCGTCGGTGGCGATGCGGGCCAGCATGCGGTCGCAGACCGGGTCCCCGGACTGGTGGCCGGTGTTGCGGTGCGAGACGCGGGTCGCGAGCTCCTGGAAGGAGACGTAGGCCACCGAGTGCAGCATCGAGTGGCGGTTGTCCGACTCGAAGCCCTCGCTCATGTGGGCCATCCGGAACTGCTCCAGCTGGTCCGGGTCCACCGCGCGCGAGGCGAGCAGATAGTCGCGCATCACGATGCCGTGCCGGCCCTCCTCGGCGGTCCAGCGGTGCACCCAGGTGCCCCAGGCGCCGTCGCGGCCGAAGAGCGAGGCGATCTCGTGGTGGTAGCTGGGGAGGTTGTCCTCCGTGAGGAGGTTCACGACGAGGGCGATCCGGCCGATCTCGGTGACCTTGGACTGGCCCTTCTCCCAGGCCTCGCCGTCCTCGAAGAGACCGGGGAAGTTGCGGGCGTCGCTCCACGGGACGTACTCGTGCGGCATCCAGTCCTTGGTGACCTTCAGATGCCGGTTGAGTTCCTGCTCGACCACTTCCTCCAGCGCGTACAGCAGTCGCGCGTCGGTCCACGCGGAGGACGGGCTGCCGAGGTGAGGGGAAGTGATCGTCACAGGTACTCCAGGGGGACGCGGCGAACATTTGAGGGGGATCGGCGAGCGGCGCCGGTAACTTACGGAATCGTAGGCTACGAAACCGTAGGTTACGAGACCGTAGGTTAAGCGCGCCGTAAACCCCGCTGATCAGCGGTGTTTCCCGGGCATGGCAAGCGGTCCCGGGAACCGCAGGTCCGGGGCCGGTGGAATGCCGCGCCCGCCCGATCAGGCATACAGGTCCCGCAGTCGAACTGAGAGACACGTCACACAGCCTTCGAGTTTCTCGAACTCGCTGATGTCGACCACGACCGGTTCGAACCCGAGGTCGGTGAGCAGCTCGGCCGTCTTCGGCGCGCTCGCCGCCATGAGCAGCTTGGGGCCACCGAGCAGGACGACATGGGCCCCGGCCTCCTCGGGCACGGACAGGAAGCGCGGGAAGAGCGCGGGCCGGTCCACCTTGGGGATGTGCCCGATGACGGTTCCGTCGGGCAGCGCGGTGACCGCCGACTTCAGGTGCAGCACCTTGTT
>NZ_JAEKKT010000349.1 GCF_019510245.1 Streptomyces sp.
TCGATCTGGGTCCCGGGCCGGTGCCGGCCGAACTGGTCCGCCGGGCCGCCGGCCGTCCCGGCCTCGTGGCGCTCGTCGGCGACTGGGCGGGCGGTGCGGCGGTGCTGACGTCGCACCCGGTGCGGACGAGCCGCACGCCGGACGTCCTCGCCGACCCGGTTCACGTGAACCGTGCGGCGGAGGGCTTCCTGGGCGGCGGCTGGTTCGGCCGCCTCGCCTACGACGGCGCGTCCCGCCTCGCGTTCCACGACCACGTCGTGCGGCAGGTCGGCGGGCGGTGGTGGTTCGAGGCCCTGGGCGACACTCCCGCGACGGCCGCCCGCCTGGCCGAGTGGCGAGCCCTGCTCGACGGCCCCACGCCGCAACTGGACTGGACCCTCGATGGCGTGAGCGGGCCGCCGGTCGAGCGGCACCTGGCTGCGGTCGAGACGGCGATCGAGCTCATCCGGGCCGGCGAGCTGTACCAGGTCAACGTCTGCACGCGGCTGTCCGGCCGCTTCACCGGCGACCCGGCCGCGCTGTTCGCCGCCGCCGTCGAGCGCCTCGCTCCGGCCCGGGCGGCCTACCTCGCCGCTGAGCCCGGCGAACCCGGCGGACTCGCTGTCGTCAGCCTGAGCCCCGAGCTGTTCCTGCGCCGCCGCGGCCGCGTGGTCGAGAGCGACCCGATCAAGGGCACGCTGCCGCGCGACCGGCCCGGCGCCGAGCAGGCCCTGCGCCGCTCGGCCAAGGACGTCGCCGAGAACGTCATGATCGTCGACCTCGTGCGGCACGACCTCGGCCAGGTGAGCGAGATCGGCAGCGTGCACCCCACCGCACTGCTCGCCGTCCGTCCCGCCCCGGGCGTATGGCACCTCGTCTCGACGGTGGAGGGCCGGCTCCGTCCGGACGTCACCGACGCCGACCTGCTCGCCGCCACCTTCCCGCCCGGCTCGGTGACCGGCGCCCCCAAGGCGGCGGCCCGGGCCGCGATCGAGCGTCTCGAGGACGTCCCGCGCGGCACCTTCACCGGCGCGATCGGCTACGCCGGGCCGCTCGGGCTGGAGCTCAACGTCGCGATCCGCACCTTCGAGATCACCGGCGAGCGGTTCGAGCTCGGCGTCGGCGGCGGGATCACCGCCGACAGCGTGCCGATGCTCGAGTGGCAGGAGTGCGGGCACAAGGCGACGCCCTTGCTCCGCGCTGCCGGGGCCGGGGACGCACCGTTCTCGCCGCCCGTCGACCCGACGCCGGCCCAGCTCGCCGGTGGCGTGTTCGAGACGCTCCTCGCGGTGGACGGCCGGGTGCTGCGCCTGGCCGACCACCTGGCCCGCCTCGACCGCTCGACCCGCGAGCTCTACGGCGCCGGGCTGCCGGAGGACCTGCCTGAGCGAGTCCGGGCGGCGGCGCTCGCCGGGCCGGCGGGACGAGCCGCGGTGCGCGTCACCGTCGCGCCCGACGGCGCGGTGCACCTCGAGGTCACCGCCCGCGGTGCGCCGCCCGCACCGATCGCGCTGCAGTGCCGCCCGCGCCCCGGCGGCTCGTGGCGGCACAAGTGGTGCGAACGCGGGTGGACGTCCCCCGACGCGCTCTACGTCGCCGCTGATGGGACGGTGCTGGAGACCGAGCGCGGCAACGTCTTTCTGATCGAGCCCGACGGCACGCTGGTCACGCCGCCGCTGCGCGACGACCTGCTGCCCGGCGTCACGCGGCGGGCCGTCCTGGACCTCGCGCGTGACGCCGGGCGTCCCACCGCCCTGCGGGTCTTCCCCCTCGCCGCGCTGCAGGTACGCCCGGCGTTCTGGACCAGCAGCCTGAGCCTCGCCGTCCCCATCGCGAGCATCGACGGTGTGGCTCTGCCGCGAGCCGACGACGTGGTCGCCGGACTCGCGGCGCTGCTCAGCCCAGGACCCGCAGTTTGAGCACCCGCATCGACCCCCCGATCTTGATGCCGATGTTCCAGAACCGGTGGGTATGGAGGCGCGGCTGCATCGTCACCGGCAGCGACCACAGGTGGTGGCCGGCGGCGTGCATCGCGATCGGGTCGGGCTGGAAGGGCGTGCCCGGGTACGGCGTGGCGTCGTAGTACGCCGGCCGGCTCACCGAGTGCACCTCGAGCAGGTACGTGTGCCGGCGGTGCACCGTGTAGGCGCCGTGCTCGAACACGGCGCCGGCGAGGGCGAGGGGCACCAGGCGGTACGTGCCGTTCACCGTGCGCACGTTGCCGGCCTTGTCCCGCGCGGTCACGCGGTAGTGCACCGTCGTCGAGTCACCCGTGGTGTGCGAGTGGCGGCTGACGGTGCAGGACGCGACGCCCGAGAGCGCGTCGGACGCGACGCAGGCCGGCGTCGGCCCGGGCTTGGCGTACTGCCCGCCGTTGATCACGCCCTTCACGACGACCTTCGGCGCCGTGCGGTCGAGGTTGATCGACACGCTCGCCGTTGCGGCGCCGCCGTCCGTGGCCAGGATCGTCCGGCTCACGACCCGGGCCGCGCCCTGGTGCGTCACCGTGACCGCCGACGGGCAGGCCGCCGTCAGCGGCGCTCCGTGCGGGGTGCAGGTGAAGGACACGTGCACCGGCGTGCGGTACCAGCCGGCCGCCGACTTGCCGTGCGCGCTGGTCAGGTGCGCGGTGATGGACGGGTCGTGCCGCGCCGTGGAGTCGGAGGACGGGAGGTAGTTCGCCGAACCCGAGTACACCGCACTGATCGAGTGCGTCGCGCCGGCCGGCGTCGTGTGGCTGAGCGTTGCCGTGCCACTGACGACTGGCGCCGAGCCGACCGGGTTGCCGTCGACCGAGAACGCGACGGTGCCGTCCGGGGTGCCGCTGCCGGGTGCGCTCGCCACGACCGAGGCCGTGAGCGCGTGCGGATGCACGGTCACCGTCGTCGCCGTGGCCGCCTGGGCGACGACGATGTCGGCCGAGTTGGTCGAACCGGCGTACGTCGTGGGATCGGTCGGCGCGAAGGTCGCCGTAACGTGCCGCGAGCCGACCGGCAGCGGGATGCCGCCCGAGCCGGTGAGCGCCGGGCTCAGCGCCGTCCCGGCGATCACCGTGACGGGGGTGCCGACGTCGGTGCCGTCGACCGCGAACTGCACCGCGCCGTCGGCGGTGCCCGAAGTGACACCCACGGTGGCGGTCGCCGTGACCGTCTGGCCGTACACGCTCGCCGTCGGAGTCAGTGCGACCCCAGTGGTGGACGGGATCTTCTGCTGCCAGGTCACCACGTTGTCGGTGGAGGTCGAGGCGGTGTTGGTGTTCGCCGAGCCGTCCTGCACCACGCCGGCCGGGATCGTCGCGATGACCGTCCCGTCCGTCGTCATGCCGCTGACGTCCACCGTGTAGACCGACGGACCGCCGGACACGACGGTCGTCAGCGTGCCCCCGGCCACGGAGGCCGACACGTCGATGTCGCCGGCCGTGAATCCGGTGACCGGCTCGCTGAACGTGGCGGTGAAACTGATCGGCGAGCTGGAGGTCGGGTCGGTCTGCCCGCCCGCCTGCTCGATCGCGACATCCGGCTTCGTCGTGTCGTTCGAGACGGTGGACGACACCGACGTCGGCGTGATCGGCACCGACTCGGCCCCCAGCCCGACCGCGCTCATCGCGTACTTGGCGGACGGAGTCTGCGTGATCACCGACTGGTCGGCGTCGGCGTCGTCGACGTCCACGACGAGCGTCCACGCCGTCGAGTCGTGCGCGGCGATCGTCGACGTGCCGTCGGTGCGGTTGGCCTGGGTGGTGCCGGTCGGGGCGACGAGGCCGGCCGGCAGGTCGCTCAGCTGCACCGCGGTGTCCGAGGCGTTGGTGAGCGTCAGCGTGTAGGTGATCTGGTCGCTCACGACCACCGTGGCAGGGCCGCCGGACAGCGTCGCCGTCACCGCGTCGACCACGGCCACGTCGCTGGTGTCGACCGACTTCGTCGACGTGGAAGCGGCGCCCAGCGCGCCGTCCACCGACACCTGCAGGTGTACCGCGCCGGTGCCGGGCGCGGCGGTGACGCGCGCGGTCGCGGTCACGGTCTTGCTCGCGCCGGCGGCCACGGTGTACGGCGGCGACCCGCTGAACGAGACCTGGTCGAAGCCGTTCGACCCGGCGCCGGAGGACACTCCGGTCACCTGCAGGTCGTCCGGTCCGGCGCCCACGGCGATCTTGGCCTTGACCGTGATGGTGTCGCCGACGTGCGCGTTCGCGGGTGGCGCCTGCGTGAGGGTGACGGTCCAGTCCTGCGTGTTGGCCGAGCCGACGGTCAGCGACGTGGCGTCGGCGGCGGTCGGGCTGGTGCCCGTCGTCGCCGG
This sequence comes from Streptomyces sp., assembly GCF_019510245.1. Classification (GTDB taxonomy): domain Bacteria; phylum Actinomycetota; class Actinomycetes; order Streptomycetales; family Streptomycetaceae; genus Streptomyces. Next base: position 4,276 of record NZ_JAEKKT010000349.1, read on the forward strand.
CGAGAAGGTCACGACGCCGCTGCTGGTCACGATCGTGCCCGACGAAACCGCCCCGACCGTCGCTGAGTAGGTGAGGACGTGCGATCCGCTGGCGGCGATCGCGCCCATCGGCGCCGTCACCGAGGTGGACGTCGT
>NZ_JAEKKT010000350.1 GCF_019510245.1 Streptomyces sp.
GGAGGTGTCGCCTAGCCCGGTCTATGGCGCCGCACTGCTAATGCGGTTTGGGTCTCAAGCCCATCGAGAGTTCAAATCTCTCCACCTCCGCCGTTGCTGTCCACAGCTGCCGCGTGGCACCCATGCGGTGTCCGACGTGCTCCCTACCGTGCGGGTGTGCGTCTCCTCCACACCTCCGACTGGCACCTGGGCCGGTCCCTGCACCGGGCCTCGCTCGCCGCGGCGCAGGAGGGCTTCGTCGACCACCTGGTCGACGTGGTGCGGGCCGAGTCGGTGGACGTGGTGGTCGTGTCCGGCGACGTCTACGACCGGGCGGTGCCGCCGCTGGAGGCGGTCGAGCTGTGCTCGTCGGCGTTCGCCCGGCTGCGGGACGCCGGTGCGCGGGTGGTGGTCATCAGCGGCAACCACGACAGCGCCCGGCGGCTGGGCTTCGGGTCCTCGCTGATCGACGCCTCAGGGGTCTTCTTGCGCACGTCGCTGGCGACCGTCGACGTGCCGGTCGTGCTGGACGGGGTGCCGTTCTTCGCGGTGCCCTACCTCGAGCCGGCCGCGCACGGCTTCGGGTCGCACGTCGCCGCGCTGACCGACGCGCTGACCCGGGTGCGGGCGGTCGCGGGTCCGTCCTCGGTCGTGCTGGCGCACTGCTGGGTCGCGGGGGGCGACGCCGCAGAGTCCGAGCGCGACATCTCCGTCGGCGGCGTCTCGCGCGTGCCGGTGTCGCTGTTCGACGGGTTCGGGTACGCCGCGCTCGGCCACCTGCACGGCCCGCAGGTGCTCAGCCCGACGGTGCGGTACTCCGGGTCGCCGCTGGCGTACTCGTTCTCGGATGCGGGCCACGTGAAGGGGTCCTGGCTCGTGGAGCTGGGCGGCACCGTGGAGCTCGTGCCGGCGCCCGTGCCGCGCCGGCTGTCCGTCGTACGCGGGTCGCTCTCGTCGCTGCTCTCGTCGGCGGAGTTCACGAGCGTGGAGCAGGACTGGCTGTCTGTGACGCTGACGGACGCGGCGCGGCCCGACCAGGCGATGGAGCGGCTGCGGTCGCGGTTCCCGCACGTGCTGGTGCTCGGCTTCGAGCCGGCGGGGGTGGCGCGGACGCTGGAGTCCTACGCGTCGCGGGTGCGGGGGTCGGACGTCGAGGTCGCGTCGTCCTTCGTCTCGCACGTGCGGGGCACGTCGGCCACCGCAGCTGAGACCGCGCTGCTCGCGGAGGCGTTCGAGGCGGTCCGGGTCGGGCAGTCGGCATGAGGCCGCACGCGCTGTCGATGACGGGGTTCGGGCCGTTCGCCTCGACCGTCTCGCTCGACCTGGACGCGCTGTCGTCGGCGGGGCTGTTCCTGCTGCACGGCGCGACCGGTGCGGGCAAGACGACGCTGCTCGACGGCATCGGGTTCGCGCTGTTCGGACGGGTGCCGGGGGTGCGCGGACAGGCCAAGCGGCTGCGGTCCGACCACTGCCCGCAGGACGTCCGGACGTCGGTGACGCTCGAGGCCAGCTTCGGTGCGCGCCGCATCCGCATCACCCGGTCGCCTGCCTGGACCCGGCCGAAGACGCGCGGGACAGGTGACGTCACCGAGCAGGGCCGGGTGCTGCTGGAGGAGCTGCGCGGCGGTGCGTGGGAGACGCTGTCGACCCGGCCGCGGGAGGCTGACGACGAGGTCCTCGACCTGGTCGGGATGTCGGCCGAGCAGTTCTTCCAGGTGGTGCTGCTGCCGCAGGGGGAGTTCGCGGCGTTCCTGCGGTCGTCCTCGGCGGAACGGGTGGAGCTGCTCAAGAAGCTGTTCGCCACCGAGCGGTTCGCCGACGTGGAGGACTGGCTGGCCGGTCGCCGCCGGCAGTGCGGCGAACGGGTCGGTGCGGCGCGTGCCGTGGTGGACGACCTGGCTGCCCGGGTGGCCGAGGTGGCCTCAGCCGAGCTGGCCGATCCGGTGTCCGCGGCGTGGGGCAGCTCGCTGCTGGCGGCGTCGGAGCGCGCGCTGGACGAGTCGTCGGGGCTGGTCGCGGAGCGGGAACGCGCGCGGGAGATCGCCCGGGTGGCCGCCGTGGGGGCTGCGCGGCTCGCGGAGCTGCAGGCGCGGCGGCGGGCGGCGCTGGTGCGCTCTGAGACGTTGGCGGCCGGCCGCCCCGCCCGGGTGGCTGCGGCGGTGGAGCTGGATGCCGCCGCGCGTGCCGCGGCGGTCGTGCCGGTGCTCGACGCGTGGACAGCGCGGCGCACGGCACGCGATGCGGCGCTGGCGGCGGTCGCGTCCTCGTGCGCGGCGGAGCTGCCGGTCGAGCAGGTGCGCGCGCGGTCGGCGGAGGCGGTTGCCCGCCGGCACCGGCTCGACGGGCTGCGTGCGGTCGACGAGGCACGTCGGGACGCACTCGCCGTCGTCGGGCAGGCGCGGGCCGAGCAGGCCGACGCGCTGGCCGAGGTCGCCCAGTGCGAGGTGGAGCTGGCCGTGCTGCCGACCCGCCGGGCGGAGCTGGCCGCGCACCTCTCGGCTGCCCGGTCGGCGGTGGCGGCGGTGCCGCAGCTGCAGCTGGAGCGGGACACCCTCGCGGCGCTGCGCCCGGTCGCGGTCCAGCTCGCGGTGACCACAGAGGCCGTCGTCGGGCTGCGGATGTCGCAGCTGGGCGCGCGCGAGACGGCGCTGGCGCTGGAGTCGAAGGCGCTGGAGCTGCGGGTCGCCTCGACCAACTCGATGGTGGCCCGGCTGGCGGCGCTGCTCGAGGACGGCGTCCCGTGCGAGGTGTGCGGATCGCCATCGCACCCGGACCCCAGCTCGCTGCGCGACGAGGGCGTCAGCGTGGAGGACGAGGAGCGGGCCCGGCAGCAGGCGGACGAGGCCCAGGCGGTGGTGCTCGACCTGACGACCCGGCTCGCCACTGCGGTGTCGCGGGAGTCGTCGCTGGTCGAGCGGGTCGGACCATGGACGGCTGCAGCGTTGGACGCCCGGATCGGGGAGCTCGACCTGGAGCTGGACGTGCTGCTCGCCACCGCGGCGCAGCTCGAGGCCCGCGAGCTGGACCTCACCATGCTGGAGACGCGCCGCACCGAGCTGTCGAACCTGCTGGTGGCGGCCACCACCCGTGCGGAGGCCGCGTCCCGGCGTGGCGTCGAGGCGGCGGAGACGGCGGCGGCCCTGGGTGCGGAGCTTTCGCAAGCCGGCGCGGCGGATCTCGCAGCGGCCCTGGCCTCGGCGCAGGCGGACGCGGCGGAGTGGACGGACGCGCTGTCGGCCGCGGAGGGGCTCGCGGTGGCGGTCCGGGAGCTGGCGGCAGCTCAGTCGGACGCCGAGACCGCCTGCGCTGCAGCGGGTTTCGCCGACGTCGACGCGGCGCGGGCGGCGGTGCGGGAGCGGGACTGGTGTGCCGCTCAGACCGCTGCGTTGCGTGAGGCAGCCGACGCCGAGGCGGCACTGGCTGCGGAGCTCGCCGACCCTCAGCTGGCCGTCGACCTCGACGAGCCGGCGCCGGTCGCGACGACCGCCGAGGCGCTGAGTGCGGCCGATGCCGTGCTGGCCGCCACCTCCGCGCAGCACGGCGTGGCGCGGCAGCGGGTCGAGGCGCTCGCCCGTCTGGTGCCGGCGCTGCGCGAGGCGCTGGAGCAGCTGGCGCCGCTCGAGGCCACCGCACGTGAGGTTCGCGCGCTCGCCGACCTGTGCGCCGGCGGCGGCGCCAACGGGCTGCGGATGACGCTCACCTCGTTCGTGCTCGCGGCCCGGCTCGAGGAGGTCGCCGCGGCGGCCAGCGTGCGGCTGCTGCGGATGACGCAGGGGCGCTACGAGCTGGTCCACACCGACGGCTCGGCGCGCGGCGGTGCCCGTTCGGGGCTCGGGCTGCTGGTGCGGGACGGCTGGTCGGGACTGGACCGGGAGACGGCCACGCTGTCCGGTGGGGAGACGTTCCTCGCGGCGCTCGCCCTGGCGCTCGGCCTGGCCGACGTCGTCACCGCGGAAGCGGGCGGCGCGCACATCGGGGCGCTGTTCGTCGACGAGGGCTTCGGGACGCTGGACGAGGAGACCCTCGACGAGGTGATGGACGTGCTCGACGGGCTGCGCGAGGGCGGCCGGGTCGTCGGGCTGGTCTCGCACGTGGCGGAGCTGCGGCAGCGGATCCCGGCGCGGGTCGAGGTGCGCAAGACGCGCGACGGGAGCGGTGTGGTCGTCCACGGCTGCTGAGACACTGGCGGCGTGGATCTCGAGGCGTTCACCGAGGCGGGCCTCTACGACCCGTCCGCCCCGAACGCCCTCCAGCGACGTGAGCTGCTCGAGTTCCTCGTCGAAGACGGCTGCACGATGGAGGAGATGCAGCTCGCGCACGCCCGCGGCCGGCTGTTCGCGCTGGCCGGCGACCGCAGGATCCGACCGCTCGTCGGTCTGCTGACCATCCGTGATGCGGCCGCCCGGTTCGAGGTCGAGCCGCGAGGCGGACATCGACGCGCTCGGCACCTACCTGGACGTGCGACGGTTCCTTGGCGAGGAGACGGCGCTCGCTGTGTCGAGGGTGCTCGGAGCAGCTCTGGCCCGGATCACCGAGGCGGAGTCATCGGCCATGCGCGCCGGCATGCAGGGCGCCATCGACCTCGGCGTCACCGGCGACGAGGCCAAGACTGCGAAGGCGTACGCGACCGTCACCAGGCTGGTCCCGCGCATCGGTCAGATGCTCGACACCTTGCACCGCCAGCACCTCGAGGCCACCCGGGTGCACTTCGAGGACATCGACCG
>NZ_JAEKKT010000351.1 GCF_019510245.1 Streptomyces sp.
CTCGGGGCGCTGGCGAACACCGCAGCGCTGCGCGACGGCGACGACTGGCTCGCCGACCTGCTCCAGCACCTGGACCGGATGCGCACCCTGCTCGTCGAGGGGCTGCCGGACGGCATCGGCCTGACGGTCCCGCAGGCGTCGTACCTGGCCTGGTTGTCGTTCCCAGACGAGCTGCCGGCAGCGCGGCTGCTGGCCGAGCAGCGGCTCGCGCTGTCCGAGGGCGCCGACTTCGGTCAGACCCACCACGCGCGGCTCAACTTCGGCACGACGGCCGAGGTGCTCGGCCTCGCCCTGGAGAAGCTGAAAGGCCCGCCCCTCGGGTGAGGGACGGGCCACTACTTCTTGCAGGGATTTCAGTCGTCCCAGGGTCCGTAGTCGTTCATCGTGTTCTCTTCTCTCGTACGCCGACGACGTCGCCGGCGAGGCTCTGTGGGGGTGCCCGGCGCAACGCTGCAGCCTGGGCGGAAGCGATCGTTCCCGCTCCTGGAGTGGTCCAACCGTGACCAGGGTATCGGCATTCCGCGTCAGCTCTTGAATATCGTGCCGGCATGACCTCGGTCTCCACCGTCCTCGGCAGCGTCGACAGCAGCGAGCTGGGCCGCACCTACATGCACGAGCACGTGTTCGTGCTCACCTCCGACGTCCAGCAGAACTGGCCGGACGAGTGGGACGAGGAGGAGCGGGTCGCCGACGCCGTCGCGAAGCTGACCGCTCTGGCCGGGCAGGGCGTGCGCACGATCGTCGACCCCACCGTGGTGGGGCTCGGGCGGTACCTGCCGCGCATCCGGCGCGTCAACGAGCAGGTGCCGCAGCTCCAGATCGTCGCGGCGACCGGCGTCTACACCTACGACGACGTCCCGTTCTTCTTCCACCACCGCGGGCCCGCGGTGTTCATGGACGAGCCGATGGTGGACCTGTTCGTCCGCGACCTGACGGAGGGCAACCACGGCGTCGTCGCCGGCATGCTCAAGTGCGCGATCGACGAGCCGGGGCTCACCCCAGGCGTGGAGCGGATCATGCGCGCCGTCGCCCAGGCGCACCAGCGGACGGGTGCTCCCATCACCGTGCACACCCACCCGGGCACGCGCACGGCGGAGCACGTGAAGCGGGTGATGGTCGACGAGGAGGGTGTCGACCCGACCGTGATCGTGCTGGGTCACAGCGGGGACACCCCCGACGTCGACTACCTGGAATCCCTTGCGCAGCAGGGCTTCACGCTCGGCATGGACCGCTTCGGCATCAATGTCGGCACGACGTTCGAGGCCCGCGCCGACACCCTGGTGGAGCTGTGCCGGCGCGGACTCGCCGACCGCATGGTGCTCTCGCAGGACGCGGCCTGCTACATCGACTGGATCGATCCGGCCGCGAAGGCGTTCACGCCGCAGTGGCACTACCTGCACCTCGCCGACGACGTCTTCCCCTACGTGCGCGAGAAGGGCGTCACCGAGGAGCAGCTCACGACGATGCTGGTGGACGTCCCCCGCCGCGTGTTCGAGCGCTGAAGCGGCCGTCGCGCTCCTCGACGACCAGGGACATGCCGAAGCACTCGGACATCCGCTCGGAGGTCAGCACCTCACACGCGCGGCCCTGCGCCAGCAGCCGGCCCTCGCTCATGAGCGCCGCGTGCGTCGTGGTCCGGGGGATCTCCTCGACGTGGTGCGTCACCAGGACGCTCGTGACGGAGAGGCCGTCGAGGGACGCCAGCAAGTGCTCGCGGGCAGGGAGATCGAGGCCGGCTGCGGGCTCGTCGAGCAGCAGCAGCTCGGGTGCTCGAACGAGAGCCCGCGCCAGCAGCGTACGACGTTGCTCGCCGTTGCTGAGCACGTCCCACGGCCGGTAGGCGAGCGACGAGATCCCCACGTCTGCAAGGGATCTGGCCACGGCGGCGTGATCGTCGGCACTCGGTGACCAGCGCAGCGGGAGGCCGTTCGTCCCGCTCAGGCCGGTCAGGACGACCTGCCCCGCCGTGAGCCGGCCCGACGGTCGGTGCCGGCCCGTGACCGCGCCGATCCGCGGCCACAGCTCCCGGAAGACGTCGACCCGTCCCAGTCGCTGCCCGAGCACGTCGACGGTGCCGGTGGTGGGGTGCTCACGGGCACCGGCGAGGGCCAGCAACGAGGTCTTGCCGCAGCCGTTGCGGCCGAGCAGCGCCCAGTGCTCCCCGCGCTGCACCGTCAGGTCAACCCCGCGCAGGATCTCGAGCCCCTCCCGACGCCAGGTGACGCCAGTGAGCTGCAGCGCGGTCACAGCAGGAAGGTACTGACGTAGGTGGTTCCGCCGCGTCTGGGCGCGGTCCATCCACCGATGTCGGTGTGCTCGCGGGGGGTGGCGCCGCAGCCACGTGCTGAGCTGGCGGGACATCGGTGGTTCCGCCGCGTCTGAGCGCGGTCGATCCACCGATGTCGGCGGCTGTCAGCCGGCGGCGGCGCCCGGAGCGGTCAGCGGACCACGCCGCGCAGCACGACCGCGGACGGGTGCTGCAGGACTGCCAGGTCCTCCCGTGGATCGGCGGGGTAGACGACCAGGTCGGCCTGCGCGCCCTCCTCGAGGCCCGTCCGGCCCAGCCACGGCCGGGCCGCCCAGGTGGCTGCCGACAGCGCCTGCCCCGCGGAGAGCCCTGCCCTCGCCAGCTCCAGCACCTCGTCGGCGACCCGGCCGTGGGCGAGCGACCCTCCCGCGTCCGTGCCGGTGTAGACCCGGATCCCGGCCTCGTGCGCCGCGGCGATCGTCGCGTACCGCCGCTCGTGCAGCTCCAGCATGTGCTGCGCGTAGCGCGGGAACTTCTCCGCCGCCGGCGCCGCGATGTCGGGGAACGTGGCGATGTTGATGAGCGTCGGCACGATCGCGACGTCGTGCTCGACGAAGAGCGGGATCGTCTGCGAGGTCAGCCCGGTGGCGTGCTCGATGCAGTCGATGCCCGCCTGCACGAGCGGAGCGAGGCAGTCCTCCCCGAAGCAGTGCGCCGTCACGCGGGCGCCGAGCTCGTGGGCGGCCGCGATCGCCTCGACGAGGACGTCGTCCGGCCAGCAGGGGGCCAGGTCGCCTGCGTCCCGGTCGATCCAGTCCCCGACCAGCTTGACCCAGCCGTCACCGCGCACCGCTTGCTGACGGACGGCCGCGACGAGCTGCTCCGGCTCCACCTCGTCGGCGAAGTCCCTGATGTAGCGCCGCGTCCTGGCGATGTGCCGCCCCGCCCGGACGAGCACCGGCAGGTCCTCGCGGTCGTCCACCCACCGGGTGTCCGCGGGCGAGCCCGCGTCCCGCAGCAGCAGCGCACCCGCGTCCCGGTCCGTCAGCGCCTGCTGCTCGGCGACGTCGACGGGCACCTCGCCGTGCGGGCCCAGCCCGATGTGGCAGTGGGCGTCGACGAGTCCCGGCAGCACCCAGCCCTCGAGCACCCCGTCGACCGCTCCTGCCGGCTGCTCGAACGTGAGCCGGTCCCCCACGACCCAGGCCTCGGACCGGACGTCCTCCGGACCGACCAGCACGGGGCCGCGCAGCTGCAGCGTCATGCGCCTACCCAATCACTTGACAACCCGCCGCTCTTGCTCAACCATTTGGTTTATCAACTGAGGAGTTGAGCATGGATCCGCTGAGCTCGGTGTTCGCCGCTCTCGCCGACCCGACCCGCCGCGCCATCCTGGAGCGGCTGGCCGAGGGCGAGGCGACGGTCAACGCGCTCGCCGAGCCGTTCGCGATGAGCCTGCAGGCGGTCTCGAAGCACCTCAAGGTGCTCGAGGCGGCCGGCCTCATCAGCCGCGGCAAGGACGCGCAATACCGGCCGGCCCGCATCAACGGCGAGCGGCTCGGGACGGCAGCGGCCTGGCTCGACGACTACCGCGTGTTCTGGGAGGGGTCGTTCGACCGCCTCGACGCCCACCTGAAGTCCCTCATCCCCAAGGAGAAGAAGCCATGACCGACGACAGCGAGCGCGGCTACACCATCGTCCGCACCTTCGACGCCCCGCAGGACCTGGTGTGGCAGTGCCTCACCACGCCGGAGCACTTCGCGGTCTGGTACGGCGGTCACGACGGCCAGATGAAGGACATGGTCGTCGACGCCCGCGTCGGCGGTGAGTGGGGCGGCACCATGGTTCTTCCGAACGGCTACTCGATGCGCTGGGCCGGCGAGTTCAAGGAGGTCGACCCGACCTCGCACTTGGTGCTCGCCTTCACGCTGCCCGACGAGGCGCCGGCCGGTGAGTACGACCTGTTCCACTTCGACCTCGTCGAGCGGGACGGCAAGACCGAGCTGACCCTGCGGCAGAGCGGCGGCCACCTCACCGACGAGCAGTACGTCGAGGCCCGGACCGGCACGAACAGCTTCCTCGACGTCCTCGAGGAGCACCTCGCCACCTTGCGCTAGGGCAGCTCCCGGTGCGCCTCAGCGACGAGCC
>NZ_JAEKKT010000077.1 GCF_019510245.1 Streptomyces sp.
TGGCGGTCGGTATCTGGGCGATGATCTCGTCCGTCGCCACCGCGCTCGGCCCGATCGTCGGCGGACTGCTCGTCCAGCATGTCAACTGGGAGTCCGTCTTCTACATCAACGCCCCCATCGGCGTGATCGCCCTGGTCTTCGGTCTCGTGGTACTGCCACAGTCCAGGAACGAGGCGGCGGCGAGCGAGAAGTTCGACGTGGCCGGCGTCGTTCTGCTCGCGCTCGGCCTGCTCGCCGTCGTCTTCGGCGTCGTCAAGGGCGAGACGTGGGGCTGGACTTCGGCCGGCACGCTCGGCGTGATCGTCGGCGGCCTGATCGTCCTGGTCCTCTTCGGCTGGTACGAGACCCGCGTCGCGCACCCTCTGCTGCCCATGCGGCTGTTCCGCAACCCGGCCCTGACCATCGGTACGGTCGTCACCGCGCTGAACTTCTTCGTCCTGCTCGGCGTGATCTTCTTCGTGATGCTGTACCTGCAGAATGTCCACGGCTTCACACCCGTGGAGTCCGGTGTGCGCACCCTGCCGCTCAGCCTCGCCTCCATGGTGGCCTCGCCGCTCGGCGCGAAGCTCACCGAGAAGTTCGGCCCGCGCCTGACCATGCCGCTCGGGATGGCGCTCCAGGCCGGCGCCGCGTTCACGATGCTCGCGTGGAGCGCCGACTCCTCGTACGCCGCCATGTGGCCGCCGTTCGTCGCGCTCGGTCTCGGCGTCGGCATCGTGATGGCCGCGTCCTCCGACGCGATCGTCGGCAACTCGGCACGTCGGTGCTCGTCTCCCTCATCAGCAGCCGCGTCGGCTCCACGCTCACGGACTCACTGACCGACGCCGGCGTGCCCCACTCGGCGGCCGCTCGCTTCGAGGAGGCGAAGGACGCGGTGGCGATGGGCGTCGCCCCGGTCTCCGACGCGATGCCCGCCCAGCTCAGGGCGGCCGTGGTGGAGGGGAGCCACACCGCCTTCATGAACGGCGTGCACACCGCCGTCCTGGTCACCGGCGTCCTCGCCCTGGTGGGCGCCGCCCTCGCAGCGTTCGGCCTCCGCGGCCGGAAGGACGGGACCCAGGAGGACACCGGGCACACCGAGCACGGCGCGAAGGTGCCGAGCCCGGCCGTCGTCCCGGCCGCGGCCGCCGTCCGGTCCTCCGCCGGAGTCCCGGTCAGCGGGCACGTCGTCGGCGCCGAGTCGGCCCCCGTGCCGCGCGCGGTCATCACGCTGATCTCGCTGGGCGGGCGGCAGGTGGGACGCATGGTGGCCCACTCGGACGGTGCCTACGCGGTGGACGCGCCGGGCGTGGGAAGCTACGTGCTCATCACCTCCGCCGAGGGCTACCAGCCGCAGGCGTCCACGGTCGTGGTCGGCGGCGAGCCGGTCTCGTACGACATCCTGCTCTCCGGCACCAGCGGTCTGGTCGGCACGGTCAGGTCGGCCGACCTCGGCAAGCCCGTCGCCGGCGCGACGGTGGTCGCGGCCGACGTGCGCGGCGACGTGCTCGCGACCGAACTGACCGACACGGACGGGACCTTCGGTTTCGCCGAGCTGGTGCCGGGTCCGCTGACCCTCGCGGTGACCGCGGCCGGCTACCGGCCGATCGCGCTGCCCGTCGAGATCGCCGCGCAGGGCGTCACCAGGACCGAGCTCGAACTCTCACCCGGCCTGCACGTGCGGGGCATGGTCCAGGCCGCGGGCCGGCCGCTGAACGACGCGCGGGTCACGCTCGTCGACACGGCCGGCAACGTGGTGGCCACCGCGACCACCGGCGAGGACGGCGGCTATGCCTTCACCGACCTCGATGGCGGCCAGTACACGGTCACGGCGGCCGGCTACCCGCCGAAGGCAACCCAGGTGACCGTTCACGGCTCGGGCGTGGAAAGCCACGACATCGAGCTCTCCCATCCCGACGACTGACACTCCCTGGACCCGGTGAACCCCGGACCGATGGCGGCGCATGTCACCACCGGTCCGGGGTTCTGCACGTCTGTGGCTCGAGTGGGTGACCCGGCCTGACGTCAATGTAACGCTCAGGTTACGAAATCACCCTGTGCCCTTCCCCGCCTGACGATCCCGGTCTACGTTCCAGCGAAAACCAACCACATGGTAACTGTTGGCGTCAGGAAGGCAGTCGACGATGACCGAACTAGGAGCGTGTCTCAGTAACGGACACCCCGCTTGCGGTTCGTGATCATTCATGCGGGATGATCTCGGTATGCGTGATCGGGATGGTCTGTTCGAGATCGAGCCGGGTGAGAAGAAGCAGCCGCAGGGTCGTCCGGCGGCGGTGGACAAGACGTTCCGGGCGTTCGACCCGCACCAGGTCCTGCTGCTGCCGCCGTCGCTGGACGACTGGCTGCCCGAGGATCACCTGGCCCGGTTCGTTGCCGACCTGGTCGACGAGGTGCTCGACCTGTCGCCGATCCTGGCGGACTACACCGAAAAGCGCGGCTACCCGCCCTACGATCCGCGGCTGATGGTGCGGCTGCTGATCTACGGCTACACCACCGGGGTGCGCTCCTCGCGGGCGATCACGCGTAAGTGTGTCGATGACGTCGCGTTCCGGTTCCTGGCCGCCGACCAGGCTCCGGACTTCCGCTCGATCGCCCGGTTCCGCCGCCGCCACCTGGACGCGCTCGCCGGCCTGTTCCTGCAGTCGCTGCACCTGGCGCGGAAGCTGGACATGGTCAAGATGGGCCGCGTCGCGCTGGACGGCACCAAGCTGGAGGCCAGCGCCTCCAAGCACAAGGCGATGAGCTACGGCCGCCTGATCGGCAAGGAAGAACAGATCGAAGCCGAGATCGCCGCCCTGGAGACCACGGCCCGGTCCCTGCTGGACGACGCCGAAGCAGTCGATACCGCCGAAGACGCCCGGTTCGTCGTGGACGGCAAAGAGGCCGACCTGCCCGCCGAACTGGACCGCCGCGAAAAGCGCCTGGCCAGGCTGCAGGCAGCCCGCGCACAGATCGAGACCGAGGCCGCCGACANNAAGGCCCGCGCTCACGCCGAGGACAACGAACGCCGCCGTCAGGAACGCGCCGGGACCAGCGACGAGCGGGCCGTCACCGACGCGGGCGAGCAGGCAGCAGCCAAGGCCCGGCCCAAGCCCAAGGCCCAGGCCAACTTCACCGACCCCGACTCGCGGATCATGAAGAACAGCAACGGCGCCTACATCCAGGCCTACAACGCCCAGGCCGTCGTCGATGAAGAGCACCAGGTCATCACGGCCGCCGACATCACCACCAACGCCTCGGACGCGCTGAACTACACCCCGATGCTCGACCAGTCCGCGCAGAACACCGGCGTCCACCCGGGGCAGGCCCTCGTCGATGCCGGCTACTGCTCCGAGACCAACCTGCAGGCCTCCAAAGAGCGCCAACTCGCCTGCGGCACCGATAGGTTCATGACCACCGGCCGACTCGGCCACGACGAACAGGTCCCGCCCGCACCCCGCGGACGCATCCCCGCCAGCGCCACCCTCAAGGAACGCATGGCCCGCACACTGCGGACGAAGCCCGGCAAGGCCGCCTACAGCCGCCGCAAAGCGATCGTCGAACCCGTCTTCGGCCAGATCATGACCTGCCAGAACGGCCGCCAACTCCTCCTCCGCGGCGAGGACGGAGCCCGCGGCGAGTGGCGACTGCTGGCCGCCTGCCACAACCTCCGCAAGATCTTCCGACACGCCGGAACCGCAGGACTCGCCGTCCTGGCCGGCTGACCATCCGGCCACACCGGCCTCAGCGGGCCGAAATCCCCCTCCGACCGACCCGCTCATCGGCCCCACAGGCGCTGACCGGGCGACCACGACCGATCCCGCCCATCACGACCTCCCGGCCAGTTGCCCGTTACTCAGACACGCTCCTAGCTCCCGGTTTCCTCTGGGGCGCATCCACGGCACCGCACCAGATCGAGGGCAACAACCTCAACAGCGACTTCTGGGCGCACGAGGGGCGCATGCCGGGCATGGAGCGCAGTGGTGACGCCTGCGACAGCTACCACCGGTACCGCGAGGACATGCAGCTGCTCGCCGACGCCGGGCTCAACGCGTACCGCTTCGGCATCGAGTGGGCACGGATCGAGCCGGTCCCCGGGGTGATCTCGCGGGCCGAACTCGCCCACTACCGGCGCATGATCGAGACCGCCTTGGACCTCGGCCTGATCCCGGTCCTGACCCTGCACCACTTCACCAGCCCGCTCTGGTTCGCTCAGGAGGGCGGCTGGCTCGGCGACCGCGCCGTCGAACGGTTCCGGGCGTATGCCGAGGCTGTTTCCCCGATCCTCGACGGTGTCGAGTGGGTGGTCACGATGAACGAGCCGAACATGCTGGCCATCATGATCGGCATGGCACGGGCGCTGCAGGACGACCCGCACGCGGCCGACCCGTGGCTGAGCCCCACCGTCGACGACGAGGGCCCGCGGCCGAAGACGCCGGCCCCGGATGTGAAGATCGGCGAGCGGCTGGTCGAGGCGCACCACGCCGCCCGGGAGGTGCTGCGGGAGCGCACCGGCGCCAAGGTCGGCTGGACGGTCGCCAACCGGGCCTTCGTCGCCCGCCCCGGAGCCGAGGAGAAGATGCGGGAGCTGGAGTACATCTGGGAGGACCTCTACCTGGAGGGGTCGCGCGGCGACGACTTCGTCGGTGTGCAGTCGTACTCCAGCCAGTGGGTCGGCCCGGACGGCGTCGAGCCCCATCCGCAGCACCCGGACAACACGCTCGTCGGCACCGCCTACCGGCCCGACGCCCTGAGCATCGCCGTGCGGCACACCGTCGAGGTCACCGGCGGCATGCCGATCCTGGTCACCGAGAACGGCATCGCCACCGGCGACGACACCCGCCGGATCGCCTACACCGGCGAGGCCCTCGAACATCTCGAAGCGGCGATCGCCGACGGCGCGGACGTCCGCGGCTACCTGCACTGGAGCCTCCTGGACAACTACGAGTGGGGCCACTGGGCGCCGACGTTCGGACTGGTCGAGGTCGACCGCGAGACCTTCGAGCGCCGTCCCAAGCCCAGCCTCGCCTGGCTGGGCGAGACCGCCCGCCGCGCGGGCAACTGAGCGCCTCCCCACCGCCGGAAGGACACATCGTGCAGGTATCCGTACCCGACGTCTCGTCCCGGTCCCTGGCCGAACTGGTCTCGCTGTCCGGGCGGCGCGCCGTCGTGACCGGCGCGGGCCGGGGACTGGGCCGGGCGATCGCCGAGCGCATGGCCGAAGCGGGCGCGGACGTGGTCGTCGCCGATATCGAGCAAGGGCTCGCCGACGCCGCAGCCGAGGATCTGAACGCCCGCCGCCCGGGCTCCGTGGTGGCCGCCCACATCGACGTCACCGACGCGGGGAGCGTCGTCGCGGCCGCCGATCTCGCGGTCCGGGAGCTCGGCGGGGTCGACATCTGGGTCAACAACGCCGGGATCTTTCCCAGCGTTCCCGCGCTGGAGATGTCCGAGAAGACCTGGGACGAGGTGTTCGCCGTGAACACGCGCGGTGTCTTCCTGGGATCCCGGGAGGCCGCGCGCCGGATGCGCGAGGCCGGGAACGGCGGCGTCATCGTCAATGTGGTCTCCACGGCCGGATTCCGGGGAACGGCCCCCGGGCTCGCCGCCTACGTCGGCTCCAAGCACGCGGCACGCGGTCTCACCCGGCAACTCGCCCTCGAATTCGCACCGCTCGGCATTCGCGTACTGGGCGTCGCGCCGACGTTCGTACCGACCGAGGGGAACATGGCGGCAGCCGCCGAGGCCGGGCTCCCTCTGGACCCCGAGTCCCTCATGTCCGTGATGAAACCGGGCCCGCTCGGCCGGCTCGGCGTCCCTGACGACATCGCCCGCGTGGTGCTGTTCTGTGCGAGCGACCTCTCGGCCTTCATGACGGGGAGCACGCTCCTGGCGGACGCCGGTGAAACGATTTGATCCGCGATCCGCGACACCTCACCACCCCGTCCTTCTCGGGCCACTGCCCCGCAACGACGCGTAGGAGCGGCATGCTCTCCCCCCGCACCAGCCCCACCCGCGACATCATCGGCCTCGACGGCCTGTGGCGGTTCGCTCTCGACAGCCGCGCCAGCGCCACTCCGTGGACGTCGCGGCTCACTTCCCCCCTCGAAGCACCCGTTCCCGCCAGCTACAACGACCTGTTCGTGGACCCGGTGATCCGTGACCATGTCGGCGTCGTCTGGTACCAGCGCGATGCGCGGGTGCCACGCGGCTGGGCGGGTGAGCGGGTGGTCCTGCGCTTCGGCTCCGTCACCCACGCCGCGCAGGTCTACGTGGACGACCGGCTGGTGGCCGAACACACCGGGGGCTACACCCCCTTCGAGGCGGATCTGACCGGGATCGTCCTTCCCGGCGCCGAGTTCAGACTGACGGTCGGCGTCGACAACCGGCTGACGAACGAAACGATCCCGCCCGGCACCGTCACCACCGGCCCCGACGGCCGCGAACGCCAGTCGTATCTGCACGACTTCTACAACTACGCGGGCATCGCGCGCCCGGTCCGCCTGTGCAGCACGCCGCTGACCTTCGTCGAGGACGTCACGGTCGTCACCGGACTCGACATCGCCGCCGGCCTCGTCGAGTACCGTGTGGAAACCGGCGGCGAGGCCGCCGACGCGATCGCCGTCCAGGTGCGTGCGGTCGACGAGGCGGGCCGGACCGTGGCGGAGGCGGACGGGATCGAGGGCGTCCTGCGCATAGAGGGCGTCACCCTCTGGCGGCCCGGCGCCGCCTATATGTACGACCTCGTCGTGGACTTGGTCGCCGAGGGCGGGACCGGTGCGGGAGAACTCGTCGACAGCTACACCCAGCCCTTCGGTGTCCGCACCGTGGAGGTGCGGGGCACCGACTTCCTCATCAACGGCGAACCGTTCTACTTCACCGGTTTCGGCAAGCACGAGGACACCCCCGTGCGGGGCAAGGGCCACGACGACGCCTACCTAGTCCACGACTTCCAGCTCCTTCAGTGGACCGGCGCCAACTCCATCCGCACCTCGCACTACCCGTACGCGGAGGAGGTGCTCGACTTCGCCGACCGGCACGGCATCGTCGTCATCGACGAGACCGCCGCCGTCGGCCTCAACCTGGGCGTCATGGGCGGTCTCACCGGACAGGCTCCGACCCCGACCTTTGCGCCGGAGAACTTCGGCGGGACCACCCGCGACGTCCACGCCCAACACCTGCGGGAGCTGATCGAGCGGGACAAGAACCACCCGAGCGTGGTGATGTGGTCCCTCGCCAACGAACCGGCCTCCAACGAGGACGGCGCCCGCGAGTACTTCGAGCCACTGGTCGAACTGGCCCGCAAGCTCGACCCGACCCGCCCCCTCACCTACTCCGCGGTCATGTTCGCCACGCCTGAGAATGACCAGATCGGCGAGCTGTTCGACGTCCTGAGCATCAACCGCTACTACGGCTGGTACCTGTTCACCGGCGACCTCGCGACCGCCGAGCAGTATCTGGAGCAGGATCTCCGCGGCTGGGCAACGCGCTTCGGCAAGCCGGTCATGATGTCCGAGTACGGCGCCGACACCCAGGCCGGCCTGCACTCCGTCTGGGACACGCCGTGGAGCGAGGAGTACCAGAGCGACTACCTCGCCATGTACCACCGCGTCTTCGACCGCATCCCCGAGTTCATCGGCGAACAGGTCTGGAACTTCGCCGACTTCCAGACCTCCGCCGGCATCCACCGCGTCGACGGCAACAAGAAGGGCGTCTTCACCCGCGACCGCAAGCCCAAGACGGCCGCGTTCGCCCTCCGCCGCCGCTGGCACGGCCTGAACGGACGCAAGCCCGGCCGGGCCGCGGAGGACTGACGCTTCTCCCCCGCACCCCCTGCCTCCTCCCCGGCCCCGTCGCGCACCTCGGCGGCGCAACAACCCGTTGTTGAAACGTTCCAATGACGTCTTGCTCAAGCAACTGAGAAGGGCCGCACCCGATGCCCACCACGCCTCCCCCTCCCCCGCTCAGGGCACACAGCACCATCGACGCATGGCTGACCCACCCGAAGGGCGCGCCGCTCATCAAGGCGCTGCTGGACCAGGCCGGGGTGCAGCAGGAGATGCTCGCTCCCGTCCGCGCGCTCCCGCTCCAGCAGTTGGTCGCCGTCAGCCAAGGGCAGCTGCCGCAGGCGGTCGTCGACGAACTGGTGCTTCACGTCAACGACGGCGTCATGCCCACCGAGGAGAGCGCGCCGGGCGTGTGGACGGAGCGTGTCACGCCCGGCCGGTTCGACGGCAGAACCGTCATCGTCACCGGCGCGGCATCCGGCATCGGCCGGGCGACCGCCTCGCGCATCGCGCGGGAAGGCGGCCGCGTGATCGCCGTCGACGTCTCGGCCGAACGCCTGGAAGCCTTCGCCGCGTCCTTCCCCGACGGCGCGGTCGCCGCCGTCGGCGGCGACATCACCCTGCAGGACGACATCGATCGAATCGTCATGGCGGCTGACGGCCGCGTCGACGCCCTCGCGAACGTGGCCGGAGTGAACGACGACTTCTCGCCGGTCCACGAGACCTCCGACGAGATGTGGGACCGCGTCATCGGCATCAACCTCACCGGCGGTTTCAAACTGTCCCGCGCGGTCCTGCCGGTCATGATCGCCGCGGGCGCGGGCTCGATCGTCAACGTCGCCTCGGAAGCGGCACTGCGCGGCAACTCCTCGGGCACCGCGTACACCGTCTCCAAACACGGTGTCATCGGCCTGACCAGGTCCGCCGCCTTCATGTACGGCCCCCACGGCATCCGGGTCAACGCGGTGGCACCCGGCGGCGTGGCGACCGGCATCCCCATGCCCGCGCACATGTCGCAGACGGGTTCCGCCCGGCTCGCCCCTTTCCAGCAGGCGATTCCGACCCTGGCCACCGCCGAGCAACTGGCGGCCTCCATCACCTTCCTGCTCAGCGACGACGGCATCAACATCAACGGCGCCGTCCTCCCGTCCGACGGGGGCTGGTCGGTCCAGTAATGCCCACACCCCGAGGCAGTCAATCGCCAGGCGGGCCTGGTGACGCGCCGCTCCGTGCGCAACCCCATCAGTTCATCCACAAGCGCATGTGCCGTCCGCCACCAACTGCCGCGCCACCTGACACTCATGAGACAAAGGAGTCCTCATGCCTCAGAACGACCGTGACATCAGCGTGGCCGGACCCCCGCCGACCGACACGGCGAAGGCTGACGGTGAGGAGCCGACAGGGCCGGCAACGGGCGGCGGAGAGGAACCGGCCGAGACCCCCGCCCCCAAGATCGAGGCTCCGCCGCTGGAGAGGGTCAGCGGTAGTTACCTCGCCTGGATCATGATCGCCAGCTTCGGGGCCTCCCTGGCCCTGATGGTTCCGCTCTCCTACTCGCTGGCCGTGCGGATCGACGGCCTCGTCCCCGGACGCGAGGAACTGCTCGGATACGTCACCGGATGCGCCCAGGTCGTCTATCTGGTCCTCAGCCCTCTGATGGGCTTCTGGAGCGACCGGATGCGCTCCCGCCTGGGCCGCCGGGCACCGTTCATGTTCGCCGGCACGGCCATCGGCATGGTCGGGCTCCTGGGGGTCGCCGTCGCACCGACGGTCTTCCTGGTGGGCCTGGCGTGGGTCGTCGGCATGATCGGCTGGTCCACGGTCGGGCAGGCCATCCAGAACGTCCAGGCCGACCGCGTGCCCGAGGAGCAGCGCGGACGCGTCTCGGCGGTGACCGGCGTCATGACCCAGATCGCGCCGGTGGTCGGCATCGGCATCGCGTACACGGTGGCTTCCAGCACGCTTCTGGTGTTCCTGGTACCGGGCGTCATCGGAGCGGCCATGCTGTTGCTGTTCCCGCTGTTCAAGCCGGAGGGCGACTCCCGCGCACTCGTCCGCTCCAGCGAGGTGAGCCTCAGGGGCCTGGTCGCCAGCTACGGGTTCAATCCGCGGAAGTACCCCGACTTCGGCTGGAACTGGCTCGGCCGCTTCGTCTTCTTCATGGGCCTGTACTTCAACACCACCTTCGGGACCTTCTTCTACGCCCAGCGGCTCGACATGCCCGTCAAGGAGGTCGCCGGCGTCGTGGCGGCGATCGGGATCATCGGGGTTGTGGCGGCGGCCGGCGGCGCCATCGGGGGCGGCTTCCTCTCCGACAAGCTCGGCCGGCGCAAGCTGTTCACCATGCTCGGATCCACGATCTTCGTCGCCGGGGCCGTCGCCGAGGCGTTCGCCCACTCGCTGCCCCAACTCGTCGTCGGCGCGGTGCTGATGCAGCTCGCCATAGCGATGTTCAGCGCCGTCGACCAGGCGATCGTGTTCGCCATCCTCCCGGACCGGGCCCAGGCCGGCCGCTATCTCGCGGTGGTCGCCTTCGCGCAGAAGATCCCCAGCGCCCTCGCCCCGCTCATCGCACCGCTCGTCATCACCATCGGTGTCACGAGCGGAGGGGAGAAGAACTACACACTGCTCTACCTGAGCGGGGCGGTGCTGGCGCTCGTCGGCGGCCTGATCATCAAGTTCAAGATCAAGTCGGTCCGGTAGCGGGGCTCCTGCAGAATCCGCGGTGCGCGCAAGGGGTCCGGCCCATTCCCGCCGCCCCCGGGGGCGTACGGCGTACAGGGGGAGCCGCGGACGAACGGCGACACGCCTGTGGGGCGTCGCCACCAAGGCACGCCGAACGACAGCCCGCGCGGCCACCGCCCCCGCCGTACACGCCGCTGCGACAACCGTCGTACGAGACAGCCAACCGCCCGTGCACACAACAGAGTTCAACGAGTCCCGAGAAGGCAGAGCATGAACAACGCACCGTATGACCTGCGCATCGACAGCGGCGGTGACCAGTTCACCGTGTCGGGCCCCGCACCCCGCCTCTCGTGGAAGCCACCGTCGGACGCCGGGTACCCGACGGGATACGAACTGGAATGCACCATCGACAGCCAGGCGCAGCCCCTGGTGCGGGTCGTGCCCGGCCGGCACCGCTTCCTCCCGTGGCCATGGGCGGCGCTGCTCAGCGGCCGGCAGGTGGCCTGGCGGGTCCGGGCGAGCGACGCCGAGGGCCCGTCGCCGTGGTCGGAGTGGAACACGTTCGAGGTCGGCCTCCTCGACGAGGACTGGCAGGCGCGCTGGATATCGCCGGCCGAGACCGTCGACCCCGGCTACGGCAAGCGCCCGGCGCACACCCTCACGACCCGGTTCGAGGCACGGGCCGGGGTGCGCTCGGCTCGGCTGTACGCGACGGCGCTCGGCGTGTACGAGGCGTACGTGAACGGCGAGCGGGCCGGCACCGCCAACTGTCGCCCGGGTCCACCTCCTACGACCGCACGCTCTACGCCCAGGCATCGGACGCCACGGCCGCCGTCAAGGCGGGCGGCAACCTTGTCGAGATCGTCCTCTCCGACGGCTGGTACCGGGGCCAGGTCGGCGCGTTCCGCCTGCCGGCCGGCTGGGGGACGGTACTCGGCGCACGTGCCGAGCTGCACATCGTGTACGCGGACGGTTCACGCCAGGTCGTGCGCAGCGACGAGACCTGGACGAGCACCCGGTCGGTCATCACCCGGGCCGACCTCATGGACGGGCAGACCACCGACTTCCACGCCGGGCCGGGCGCCGAACAGCCGGTCCTCGTCGACCAGGTCGAGGCGCCCGCGATCGAATGGTCGCCGGCACCGCCTGTCCGCGTCGTCGCATCGCGTCCGGCACAGTCGGTCAAGCAGGTGCAGGACGGGCTCTGGATCGCCGACTTCGGGCAGAACGCCTCCGGCTGGATCACCCTGAGCGACCTCGGCCCGGCCGACACCCGCACCGTCATCGACTACGGCGAACACGTCGGCTCCGACGGCGACCTGACGACGTCCCACCTGGACTCCGTACGCCCCGGCGAGGGCCCGATCCCCTTCGTCCAACGCGACGAGGTCGTCTCGGCGGGCCGGGGCGAGACGTTCGAGCCACGCCACACCGTGCACGGTTTCGGGTACGCGCGCATCCGACGCGACGGCGCCCCGCTCGACCCCGCGAGCATCACGACGCGCATCGTCCACACCGACCTGCGCCGCACCGGCACCTTCGCCTGCAGCGACGACGACCTCAACCGCCTGCACGAGATCGCCGACTGGAGCTTCCGCGGCAACGCCGTCGACGTGCCCACCGACTGCCCGACCCGCGAACGCCTCGCCTGGACCGGCGACTACCAGGTCTTCGCACCGACCGCCACGCGCCTGTACGACGTCCTTGGCTTCAGCCGCAAATGGCTCCGCTCGGTCCGCGACGACCAGTTGCCCGACGGCCGGATCGCCAACTTCTCGCCCGACGGCCGCCGCATCAAGCACCATCTCGACGACCAGTTCGCCATGATGACCGGCTCCGCCGGCTGGGGCGACGCGATCATCGCCGTCCCCTGGGAGCTGTACCGGTCCTACGGCGACCGAGACATCCTCACCGAGAACTGGGAGGCGATGGTCCGCTGGGTCGACTGGGCGCTGCACACCGCCCGCACCACCCGCCACCAGTCCCGCATCGAGCGCTCGCCCGAGCCGCTGCCGCACGAGCAGTACCTCTGGGACGGCTCCTTCCACTGGGGCGAGTGGACCGAGCCGAAGGCGAAAGCGGCCGACGGCAGCCGCATCGATCCGATCCAGACCAACCCGATCGCCTGGTTCATGGCCGACAAGGGCGAGGTCGGCACGGCGTTCCTGTACCGCTCGACGTCCACCCTCGCCGACGTGGCGAGGGTGCTGGGCCGCACCGAGGACGCAGCCCGCTACACCGAGACCGCGGAGCGCGTCCGCGAAGCCTGGCGCACCGAGTTCCTCACCCCCGACGGACACACCACCGGCGACACCCAGGCCGGTTACGTTCGCGCGCTGTCCCTCGGGCTCGTCCCGGACGAGCTGCGGGAGGCCGCCGCCGCGCGGCTGGTCGAGCTGATCCGCGGCGCCGACACCCACCTCACCACCGGCTTCCTCTCGACCGGCGATCTGCTCCCCGTCCTGGCCGACTCCGGCCACGCCGACGTCGCCTACGAGTTGCTCCTCCAGCGCACCGCACCCTCCTGGCTGTACATGCTCGACCGCGGCGCGACCACCATCTGGGAGGACTGGGAGGGCATCGACGACACCGGAACCGCCCACGACTCGCTCAACCACTACAGCAAGGGCGCCGTGATCCGCTTCCTGCACACCCACACCCTGGGGCTGCGGCAGACGCCCGGGTCGATCGCCTGGGAGTCCGTCGAGGTCGCGCCCGTCCCGCACCCGTCAGTGCCATGGGCCCGGGGCACCCACGAGTCCCCGCAGGGCACGATCGCCGTCGAGTGGCGCACGACCGGCGACCGCCTCACCATCACGGTCGACGTCCCACCGGCCACCACCGCCCGCATCGTCTTCCCCGACGGCACGATCGAGGAGCCTGTGGCATCCGGCAGGTTCAGCGCCACCCGGCGGGTGGGGAAGACGGATTGAGACGACCGAGGAGCGGGCCCGTCGACGGTGACGCCGCGGGCGGTCCGCCGCCGGGGCGGGGTGGTCGTGCAGATCGGTCCGCGGGCCGGACGGCCCCTCGCATCGCCTCCACACCGGCTTCGCCAAAGCGGCGCGCGCAGTCGACCGCCTCCTGATGGAAGAGGTCGATCTCTCCGACGCTGATCCAGGCGTGACCTCGTCAAGGCCGTCCGCCGTCACGGCGGATGTCGTACGCCGCGACCTGGACCGGTCCCTCAGGGAAACGGCGGCCGAGGGCCTGTCACGCGAGGGTCGGGCCGCCCACCAGAAGTGATCGCCGGGTGGCCGCGAGCAGTTCGCAACGGTCGGAAGGGCCAGCGGTGTGTCCGGTGCGGCAGGGCCCTCCTCGAGGTGGGCGGTCACGGCATGTTCCCCGAGGCGTTTCAGGACCTCGGCCGGGTCCTGGCCGGCCACGGCGGCCCAGTGGACAGCGGTCTCGGCGGGCGTGTTGCACAGGCCGACTGCGAACGGCTCGACGTGCCGGAAGCCGAGCGCGGCCAGTCGCCCCCGGTGCCGGGCAGTCGGCCTCCAGAGCCTGGATCACGCTGTACAGCTGGACCGCGGGGGTGCCGGGGCTCATTCTTCGCCGTCTGGCTCTGCGACCTGTGGGAAGGTCATGCGCATGAACGCCCGTACCGGCCCGACGATGTCGAGATCCTGGTCGAGCAGCCACTGCAACTGCAGGCCGTTGAGCACGGCCTGGAGCAGGGTGGCCGCGTGTTCGGGGGTGAGCGCTTCGTGCAGTTCTCCGCGCTCGGCCTTCCCGCTCATGCCTTGGGCGAATTGATCGCGCCCCCAGGCGTAGCGCTGCGCGAAATAGCCGTGCGCGGGGTGCTCCGGGCGGGAGGCGGCCGCCGCGAGCTCGATCCACAGGCGCATCAGCTCGGGGGCCTTCTGGTGGTGACGCAGCAGGTCGCCGAGGTACGGCGCCAGATGGTCCATGTCCGGCACCTGTGACTCGGCGTACTGCCGCTCCTCGGTGTCGCGTTCGGCGAGCACGGCGGCCAGCAGGTCGTCCTTGTTGCGGAAGTGATGCAGCAGCCCGGCATGGGTGATGCCGGCCCGCTCGGCGATGTCCCGCAGCGATGCCTTGGTGAACCCGTGTTCCGCGAAGCTCTCGCGCGCCGCCCGGACGATCTCGGCCCGTCTGGCGGGCGTCTTGGTGTACGGGCCGCGGGCCTTGGACTGGGTCACAGCGCGCTTCCTCTTCCCAAATCCCGCATCACGATTCCCCAAACCTTCCGAGGCTTAGCATTTCGTTGCCCGCTCGGCAGTTCGGGCGGTGAGCAGGGCGAGTGCAAGGGGCGGAACGCGGCGATTCCGCGCCAGGTAACGCTCCGACTGCGAACAGACTCCCATCTTCGCGCACCTCCCGCCGCGGCTTGTCTTTCGAATGAAATTCAACCATGCGGTAATCGTTCACGCGACGGGACGCACCGGCGGATCCGCGACCGCCGCACCGTCCTCGAGCACCACCCGCATGCCGACCTGCCGACCTCACGGGGCTCCGCCGCACACGCCCACATGCGCATCAGCCCACTCGTGCACCCGTGCATGACCGCGCCGAAACACCGACGCACCGACGCACCGACGAAGGCCTCGGCATGCGCCGGGCTGACGCGTCGAATGACGCTCGCTGCACGGCACCGGAACTCGCCGCCGCAGTCGACCCAGGCTGCCTGCGGGATGCCGCCGCCCTACCGAACACATGGGGCACTCGGCTCCTCGAGACGACCACCCGCACGGTCGGGACCGCTCGCCGGTGGCCGGATCCGCGCCTCAATTTCATTCGGGACACCTTGTTGGTACGTCCTGACATATCTGTTGACATCCCTGCGGAGCGGCTCCATAGTCTCTCCAACTAGAGCGCGCTACTAAAGCGCTCCAGCCCGTGAAACAGGTGGTCCACACCTACGACCGCCGCAGAAGCACACGTCGCGCCACGCACGGCACATGCACACCATCCGCGCACCGCGTCGTTTCTCGGTGATCAGGCATCGACCGCCGACGTCGGACGCGCTTCGGCCCATCACAGACTGACTCCACCCCGACAAGCACAGCGAGGTGCAAGGGACATGCACAGAAACCACCGAGTCGCCGTTCTCACCGCCACCGTCCTCACCGGAACCCTGCTGGCCGCCGGCTGTTCCAGCAGCTCCGGAGGAAAGAAGTCCGAGGAAGGCAACGCGGCCGTCTCGGCGGGCAAGGCCACCACCCCGCGCATGACGGTGGCCATGGTCACCCACGCCTCCCCCGGTGACACCTTCTGGGACCTGGTCCGCAAGGGCGCCCAGGCCGCGGCCGCCAAGGACAACATCAAGCTCGTCTACTCCAGCGACCCCAACGCGGGCAACCAGGCCAGCCTGGTTCAGAACGCCATCGACCAGAAAGTCGCCGGCATCGCCCTGACCGCCGCCAAGCCTGCCGCCATGAAGGACGTCGTGGCCAAGGCCACCGCCGCCGGCATCCCCGTCGTCGGCTTCAACTCCGGCGTCGGCGACTGGAAGAAACTCGGCATGCTCGAATACTTCGGCCAGGACGAGAACATCGCGGGCCAGGCCTTCGGCCAGCGCCTGAACCAGCTCGGCGCCAAGCACGCCCTGTGCGTCATCCAGGAGCAGGGGCAGGTCGCGCTGGAGGCCCGTTGCGCCGGCCTGAGGAAGGGCTTCAGCGGCAAGACGGACACCCTCTACGTCAACGGCACCGACATGCCGTCGGTGAAGTCGACGATCACCGCCAAGCTCAAGCAGGACTCCTCCATCGACCAGGTGGTCACCCTCGGCGCCCCGATCGCGCTGACGGCGGTCCAGTCGTTGTCCGACGCCGGCAGCAAGGCCAAGCTCGCCACCTTCGACCTCAACAAGGATCTGGTGAAGGCCGTCCAGGACGGCACCGTCGAGTTCGCCGTGGACCAGCAGCCATATCTGCAGGGCTACTTGGCGGTCGACTCGCTGTGGCTCTACAAGACCAACGGCAACTTCAGCGGTGGCAGCACCGCCCCCGTCCTCACTGGCCCGGCCTTCATTGACAAGACCAACGTCGACACGGTCGCCAAGTTCGCCGCGAACGGGACACGGTGATGAGCACAGCCCAGCATGCCGAGCCGACGGTGAACACACCGCCGGCCCCCGGCCCGAAGGAAACCGACGGCCGGACCGTGCAACGTACCCTGACGCTGAGGGCGCTGGCCCGGCCCGATGTGGGCGTCTTCCTCGGCGCCGCAGCCGTCTACGTGTTCTTCCTGATTTCGGCGCCGCCGGTGCGCGACGCCGGATCGATGGCGAACATCCTCTACCAGTCGTCGACGATCGGCATCATGGCCCTACCGGTGGCGCTGCTGATGATCGGCGGCGAGTTCGACCTGTCGGCCGGCGTCGCCGTGATCACCTCCGCCCTCACCGCGAGCATGCTCAGCTACCAGCTGACCACGAACGTCTGGGTCGGCGTGATCGCCGCCCTGGTCGTCTCCCTGGGCGTCGGCTTCCTCAACGGCTGGCTCGTGGTCAAGACCGGACTGCCCAGCTTCCTGGTCACCCTGGGCAGCTTCCTCATCCTGCAGGGCGTCAACCTCGCGGTCACCAAACTGGTCACCGGCAACGTCGCCACCGACGACATCAGCGACATGGACGGCTTCGACCAGGCCAGGAAGCTCTTCGCCTCCAGCTTCGACATCGGCGGCGTGCAGGTGAAGATCACCATCTTCTGGTGGCTGCTGTTCGCCGCGATCGCCACCTGGGTGCTCTTGCGTACCAAGTACGGCAACTGGACCTTCGCGGTCGGCGGCAACAAAGACAGCTCGCGGGCCGTCGGCGTGCCGGTGGCCTTCACCAAGATCTCGCTGTTCATGCTGGTCGGCTTCGGCGCCTGGTTCATCGGGATGCACCAGCTGTTCTCCTTCAACACGGTGCAGTCCGGCGAGGGCGTCGGCATCGAGCTGATCTACATCTCCGGCGCGGTGATCGGCGGCTGCCTGCTCACCGGCGGCGCCGGCTCGGCGATCGGCCCGGTCTTCGGCGCGTTCATGTTCGGCATGGTCCAGCAGGGCATCGTCTACGCCGGCTGGAACCCCGACTGGTTCAAGGCCTTCCTCGGCGTGATGCTGCTCGGCGCCGTCCTGATCAATCTGTGGGTCCAGCGCACCGCGACCGGGAGGTGACCTCTATGACAAACAACGCAAGCGGCACCCACGGTGCCGTCCTGGCCGACACCGTCCCCGCCGACGCCGACCGCCCCGTCGTCCAGCTGCGCAACGCCGGCAAGGCCTACGGCAACGTCCGCGCCCTGCACGGCGTCGACCTCCAGGTGCACCCCGGCCAGGTCACCTGCATCCTGGGCGACAACGGCGCCGGCAAGTCCACCCTCATCAAAATCATTTCGGGGCTGCACGAGCACACCGAGGGCGAGTTCCTCGTCGACGGCCGGCCGGTGCACTTCACCACCCCCCGCCAGGCTCTCGACCGCGGCATCGCCACCGTCTACCAGGACCTGGCGACCGTGCCCCTGATGCCGGTGTGGCGCAACTTCTTCCTCGGCTCCGAGATGACCAAGGGCCCCTGGCCGATCCGCCGCCTCGACATCGAGAAGATGAAACAGACCGCGGACCATGAGCTGCGCAACATGGGCATCGTCCTGGACAACCTCGACCAGCCCATCGGCACCCTCTCCGGTGGCCAGCGCCAGTGCGTGGCCATCGCCCGCGCCGTCTACTTCGGCGCCCGCGTGCTGATCCTGGACGAGCCGACCGCCGCGCTGGGCGTCAAGCAGTCCGGTGTGGTCCTCAAGTAC
>NZ_JAEKKT010000352.1 GCF_019510245.1 Streptomyces sp.
CTTTCCAACGGGACGACCACCGAGCACGGCACCGGCGTCTTCGCGTACCGGAAGCACGTCGGCGTGGCGAAGGCCGCGTTCGACCGCAGCGTCACCGACTTCGACCACCGCACGGCCACCGTCAACGGCACCGTCACCACCCTCGACCCGAGCGGTGATCCGGCGCAGCCCGCGCCGGCCGGCGCGGGGATCACCGTCCGGTTCACCGGGACGATGCACGCCGGTAGCAGCGTCTCCAAGCCAGTCACCGCCGAAGCGGTGACCGCTCCCGACGGCACGTTCGCCGTGCCGGTCACGCCCGGTGGCCGGCTGACCGACGGCACCGTCCAAGTAGTCGGCAGCTCGCTGGACACCGACAGTGTCGCCGACGCCCCGCTGGCCCTTCCCGACGTGGGAACGGCGGGGATGCGAGTCCGGATCCTCGGCGGGCCGGAGCACGTGCGGATCCACGCCGGGCAGTCGTTCCGCGTGGCCGGCACCGTCCAACGGCTGACGCCGAACCACGGCTGGCAGCCGCTGGTCGGGGCCCAGGTCGTCACCACCCGCGGCACGGACGTCGACTACTGGAACTACACCATCCCCGGGCTGTTGGGCAGCGGCCTCTCCGACGCAGCCGGGCACTTCAGCTACCTCGCCGGGGTCAGCTCCTCGACAGGCTTCGTCACGCACGCCCGGTTCTCCGAGTACGTCGGCCAGGCCATCATCGGCGGGTCGGTCTCCGTCCCGGTGCGCGCCAGCTACACGGGCTTGCGGGTCACCATCGACCGGTTCCGTGAGGTGCAGGCGTCCGGCTACTTGCGGGGACCGTGCGGCCACCAGTCGATCCAGCTCCAGTACTCCGCGAGCGGGCGCAGCGGATGGAAGCGGCTGGCCTCGGCCTACTCGGACGACAAGTACGACACCCACAGCTGCAAGTTCACGGTCAAGGGCGTCGGCGCCGTCGACGGGTACTACCGCATCGCACATACGGAATCGGATCAACTGTTGGCGTTCACGAGCGGCGCTCATCACCTCTACCGCATCGCCAGCCGGACGTCGTTCTCGATCTCGCCGTCCCACCCGTCGCACAACGCCGCCTTGTCGGCCAGCGGCACGGTGACCCAGCGGGTGAAGGGCAAGTGGGTCGCCCTACGCAACGCGCGCGTCGTGCTGGTGTACCGCCCGAAGGGCGACCGCTACTGGTACCGCGTCGACAAGGGGACGACGAGCGGCACGGGCCACTTCCACCTCGACGGCAAGGCCTACGGCGACGGCTACTGGGGCGTCTACTACAACAACGATTCCCAGCACTACTACAGCCAGGCAGCGCCTCGCTATGTCGACGTCCGCTGACCGCCGGGAGGGGCGTCGCATGAAATTGCTCGCTGTATCGGCGATCGCCGTCACGGCCATGGGGCTCACTCCGGCCACCGCCTCGGCGGCCACGGATCCGCTGGGCGTGGGCATAGTCCGGAACAACGACTACCAGCGCGGGCTGTTCGCCGTCCCGGTGTGGACGAACGCGCCGTCCGCGCACGTCGACACCGTCACCGCGACGATCCGCGACGGCGCCACCACGATCACCACGGTGCCGCTGACCGAGGACGCGCAGTCACCCGGTCTCTGGGAGCCCGATACGGCGTTGAGCCTGACGCGGCACGGCGGCGCGATCCCCGACGTTGGTCGCTACGCCATCGACGTCACGGCGCACGACACCGCGGACGACTCGGTGACGCGCACCGACGCCGGCACGCTCGACTTCACGTTCCGCCCCGAGTTCGATCAGGCGAACGGCGCGTGGGACGGCATCACCTTCACCCGGCCGACGCTCGACGCGACGCACCGCAGCACGACCGCCACCGGGGTGCTCCTCGGCGTCGAGCCCGGCGCCGGCGGGGTGGCCGTCCCGCTCGAGGGAGAAACGGTCACGGTGACCCGGCGCTACACCAGTGGCCGCCCGGGCCTCCCGGCCGACGCGAGCTATCAGGTAACGACCGGCGCGGACGGCGGCTGGACGACCGGCGACCTCGA
This sequence comes from Streptomyces sp., assembly GCF_019510245.1. Classification (GTDB taxonomy): domain Bacteria; phylum Actinomycetota; class Actinomycetes; order Streptomycetales; family Streptomycetaceae; genus Streptomyces. Next base: position 2,011 of record NZ_JAEKKT010000352.1, read on the forward strand.
ATTGGTGGACTGGACCGCCTTCACCAGCTCGTTCACCGCCGACACGACCAGAGTGCACGGCACGGCGACCGGCTCGGCGAGCCCCGGCTTCGCGCAAACGCCGGTCACGGTCACGGCGCACACCAACCGCTCCCGCTTCGAACCCGGACAGTCGATCGTCGTCACGGGCAAGGTCCTGGCCGGCAGCCAGCCGGTGGTCGGTCTGCGGGTCGCGCTCAACCTCAGCCCGTACCAATCGAACGAACCCGAGCGAGTCGTCGTCACCGACGCGCGCGGCAACTTCTCCGGCACGGTCGTCGCCGTCCCCGACTACTGGGTGACGTGGAGTGCCAGCACCGATGACGCCTTCTACGACGGGAGCACGTCAGGCGAGATCAAGGTTCCGGCCGAGGCGGCGTACAGCCACGTCTCGATCGTGCTCGCGGCCACCGGCACGGTCACGGCGCGGGCGACTCTCGACCGGCTCTATCCCGACAACGCGAGCCTCGGGCGGCAGCGCACCGACCTGCAGTATTCGCGCGACGGCAAGACGGCGTGGAAGAGCATCGCTCACGTGACGCCCGACTACTACTCCGCCGTCGTTCTGACCACGCCGGGCTACTCCGACGGCTACTACCGGCTCTACCACCCGGCCTCCGACGATCTCGCCCACGCGTACAGCGCGGTGTACCACCGCAGCCGGATCCCGACCCGCGTCACCGGCAACGACGCCGGCCCGGAGCCGATCCGCTCCGGCCGCACCCTCACCGTCCGCGGCACGCTGCAGGAGTACCGCGGGGGCTGGCGGACGATGGGCCACAAGCACGTCGAGCTGTGGTTCCTCGCCAATGGTGCGAAGAGGTGGAGCTACGTCAGCTCGGGCACCACCGATTCGCGCGGGCGCGCCGTCCTGCACGGCACCGCGACCAAGAGCGGCAAGTGGATCGTCCAGTACTGGGCTGACACGGCCCACTTCAACAGCTACGCGACGGCCGACCCGGTCGCGATCCGCTGACCGGAGCGGGAAGGCGGACCTCGGTCAGTTCAGCTCGAGGCCGGGGTACAGCGGGTTCGCCGCGAGCAGCTCGGCGGCGGCGTCCTGGGTCTTGGCGGCCACGCCGTCCCCGATCGAGTACTTCGCCTTGGACGCCGCGCCCGACGCCGCCGTCGCCGGCGAGGTCGCCGTCAGCACGTCCACCATCAGCTCGGCGACCCGGTCGAACTCGGCCGGCCCGAAGCCGCGCGAGGTGAGCGCCGGGGTGCCGATGCGCACGCCCGAGGTGTACCAGGCGCCGTTCGGGTCGCGGGGGATCGCGTTGCGGTTGGTGACGATGCCGGCGTCGAGCAGCGCCGACTCGGCCTGCCGGCCGGTGAGCCCGAACGAGGTCACGTCGATGAGGACGAGGTGGTTCTCGGTGCCGCCGGTGACGAGCCGGGCGCCGCGCTTCATCAGGCCGTCCGCCAGGGCCACCGCGTTGTCGGCCACGTCCTGCGCGTAGCCGCGGAACGAATCCTGGCGCGCCTCGGCCAGCGCCACCGCCTTGGCCGCCATGACGTGCCCGAGCGGGCCGCCGAGCACCATCGGGCATCCGCGGTCGACGGCGTCGGCGTACTCCGGCTGGCACAGCACCAGCCCACCGCGCGGCCCGCGCAGCGACTTGTGGGTGGTGGTCGTGGTGACGTGCGCGTGCGGCACCGGGTCGAAGTCGCCGGTGAAGACCTTGCCGGCGACGAGACCGGCGAAGTGGGCCATGTCCACCATCAGCGTCGCGCCGACCTCGTCGGCGATCTCGCGCATCTTCGCGAAGTTCACCTTGCGCGGGTAGGCGGAGTAGCCGGCGATGAGGACGAGCGGCTTGAACTCCTGCGCCGCCGCCCGCACCTTGTCGTAGTCGAGCAGGCCGGTCTCCGCGTCCGTCCCGTACGAGCGCTGCTCGAACATCTTGCCGCTGATGTTCGGACGGAACCCGTGCGTGAGGTGCCCACCGGCGTCGAGCGACATGCCGAGCGCGCGCTGGTTGCCGAGCTCCTTGCGCAGAGTCTCCCAGTCCTCGGGGGTGAGGTCGTTGACGTGCTTCGCGCCCGCCTTCGCCAGCGCGGGTGACTCGACGCGATGCGCGAGGATCGCCCAGAACGCGACGAGGTTCGCGTCGATGCCCGAGTGCGGCTGCGCATACGCATGCGGGGCGCCGAACAACGCCTTCGCGTGCTCGGCGGCGGCCTGCTCGACGGTGTCGACGTTCTGGCAGCCGGCGTAGAACCGGTGGCCGATCGTGCCTTCGGCGTACTTGTCCGAGAGCCAGGTGCCCATCGTGAGCAGGACGGCCGGCGAGGCGTAGTTCTCGCTGGCGATGAGCTTGAGGGACGCGCGCTGGTCGGCGAGTTCACTGCGGAT
>NZ_JAEKKT010000157.1 GCF_019510245.1 Streptomyces sp.
CGGCGGTCCGGTACATCCGAACCGCACGCTCACGCAACTCCAGCGGGTACTTCCTCGGGGCAGGCATCGTCTGGGCTCCTCTCGTGAGACCCATCTGACCCCCTGTCACCCATCCCCGCATCTCGGGGGAACCTCACTCACTCGTTCAAGCACCCAACCCGCGTGTCACCAACGTTCCGGGACAGCACACCTAGGCCCTGACTCTGCCGCCGCCACCGCCCGCGCTGCCGACCCGGGTCCGACGACGGTCGGCGTCGCCCAGTACAGCCCGGGGCCTCCTGTCGGCCGACGTCATTGACGCCCCGATCGGCGCCGAGTTCATCTGCAGCAACGGCGTCGCCGACCTCCTCGTCACGTCCAGCCCACTCGCAAGCGGCTCCTGCACGGGCCAGTGACACCAGTTCCTGCCAGGGTGACCAACAGGGGTGTCGGCTCTCAGCTACGCCGTGACAGCGTACGGACGGCAGGTGTCGCGCAATCCCTGCCGCCGACGTCCCGTCACCGCCGCTGCCTTCGGGTTGCGGGCGTGTGAGGCAGGACAGATCCAACTGGCAGCACATCCGCGACGGTGCTTGCATGGAAGTGGAGCTATGCCCTCGTGTAAGCACCGAGGAAGGCTCATCTACGCGTTCACGGGATCCGGCTTTCGGCCCCGTTTGCAGCGCACAGCAGCACGCCGGACCGGATCAGGCCCGCACGACGCAATTCATCAACCAGAGGTGACAACCATGGCCGCGACCGCCACAAAGATCGACTCCACGTGCCATACACCACTGTTGTACATCGGGCGCGTGCTCTTGCGCCCGTCGACCCCGGCAGAACTCCAGCAGTTCCCAAACGCGACATACGTACTCGCCGTGGACATCATCGGCCCGCCCGAGTACAAGGTGGTTCTGGATAACCTCATGCTGTTCGTCACCATCACGGATCCCCCCTTGAACGCGGACGGGACCGGGGTGTTCTTCGTCCAGCATGCGAATACCGGCTGGCTTTGGGGCCTCCCCGTAAGTGACAACACACCCCCCGGTCTGGACGGCTGGAAAGAAGACCCGCATCAGCCGCATCAGCCTACGAGGCGGCTGCGAGGTCGGAAGCTCCAGGACAAGATCTGGTCGGGCGCCGATAACGGCTCGACCTACTGGATCGGCGTGAACGGCTTGAAAGCCACTCAAACCTTGTCCTTCACTGCCTACCCGATGGCAGAGAAGGCTGTCGCTGACACGGGCGGATGCACTATCCAGATGACGGGCCTCAGCATCAACGAAGATTTCCGCGGGACTTGGGGTGGTTAGTATTCCAGCTGTAGATCGCGATCTTGCTGGTGGAGTACCAGGTGCCGGGCCGGTCTGATCCCCGCCTCGATTGGTTTGGTCCGATGCGCTTGCCGCTGGACTGGTCAGGAGGGGCTGTTGGCGCTGGCCGTGCCGTAGAAGCGGCCCTGGTCGCACAGGGCGTCGATCTCGGCGTTGTCTTCGTCGCTCAGTTGTGCATCCAGCGCGACGCTGATGATGCCTCGGGCGCGGGCCAATCGGCGAGCGACATCCCAGTCGGCGATGAATTTGCCGACTGTGTATTCGTCGGCGGTTCCGGATGCCTGGCGGGATCCGAGTCGGTCGAGGGAAACGACGAACTCGTTCAGGTCCTGCAGTACTTCGACGATCTCGCTGAGGGGCATGCGGATCACTCGGGAGGACACGTCCATCAGCCGATTCAACTCCAGAGTTGATGCTCGGGCCCAGATCCTGATCTTGGTGCTCGGGGCCGGTCCGGGAACGGGTGCGGCCACCGGTGATCATCGGTGTGTGAAGACAGAAGATCAGACGGTGGCCGCAGGTCACAGCATAGATCCTGCCCGCTGGCAGAAGGCGTTCGAGGTCCTGATGGGCCGTATCGCGGGACGGTTCAGCCGGGTAGAACCTCGGCGCCGGGCACGGGCGTTCGTGCTCGGACTCTTGTCGGACCTGCCGCGCAAAAACTGCTGGACACTCGCCGAGCAGGCCGGCGACGCCAACCCGTACGGTCTGCAACACCTGCTGTCGAGGGCGAAGTGGGATGCCGACGCGGTACGCGATGACCTCCGCGGCTTCGTCGTCGAGCACCTGCACCACGACGATGCGGTGCTGGTCGTGGATGAGACCGGCGACCTGAAGAAGGGCATGGGCACGGTGGGGGTGCGGCGCCAGTACACCGGCACTGCCGGGCGCATCGAGAACTCCCAGGTCGCCGTCTACCTTGCCTACTCGACTCCGCTCGGGCACGCGGCGATAGACCGGGAACTGCATGTTCCGCGTTCGTGGACCGAGGACACGGCCCGTTGCCAGGGCGCCGGGATACCCGACAGCCTCGCCTTCGCCACGAAACCCGCCCTCGCAGTCCGTATGATCATCCGCGCGCTGGATGCCGGCGTCCGCACATCCTGGGTGGCCGGCGACGAGGTCTACGGAGCCAACCCGCACATGCGCACCGCCCTGGAGAAACGGCAGGTCGGCTAGGTACTCGCCGTCGCCCGTGACCACCAGATCACCACCCACGCGGGCACGTTCCGCGCCGACGCCCTGATAAAGAAGCTGCCGCGCAGAGCCTGGCAGAAACTCTCCGCCGGCGCCGGAGCCAAGGGGCACCGCCTTTACGATTGGGCCCTGGCCGACCTAGCCGACGACCGGCCTGGCCACCACCAGTTACTCGTCCGTCGCAGCCGACGCACTGGTGAACTCGCCTTCTACCGCTGCTACTCAGCCACCCCAGCGCCGCTGTCCACCTTGGTGCGCGTCGCCGGACGCAGATGGACCGTCGAGGAGACCTTCCAGTCCGGCAAGGGCCTGGCCGGACTGGACGAACGCCAAGTCAGACGTTGGACGTCCTGGCACCGCTGGGTCACCCTCGCAATGCTCGCCCACGCCTTCCTCACCGTCGTCCGCGCCGACGAACACGCCCGCTACCCGAAGCCCGACGGACTGATACCCCTCACCTGCAACGAGATCCAGCGCCTGTTCATCGCGCTCGTCGTCCGGCCCGTCCACGGCACGACCCACCGGCTCGACTGGTCCCACTGGGGACGCCGCCACCAAACCGGCGGAAATCGCATCTGACGCGAACTGGAGGATTGTTGCGCCGCGTTGGCCGGGCGGGCGTCGGGAAGCCGCTGATCAGCGGCTAGAGGCCCCGCCATGTGCCTGCGAAGACGGTAGCCGAAGGGCCGGGGTCGCGTCGTTCCACTTCACTCGATCGGATGGTTGACCTGCTGTTCCTCTCCGGGCTTCGCGTCTGATGCGAGATTCTCGCACCGAATGCGATCTCCGGAGCGTGACGGATTTGGCGAGCACGGATGGAACGGCCCCCGGTGCCGTGCGACTGCACCTGGCCGATGGGGTGCCGCTCCTGCGTCCGGAGGAGCAGGTCTTCGAGGCCATGCTGGACGGCTGGCGCAACCAGCAGCTGGCGCGGAACCTCGCGCTGTCGACCATCAACGGCCGCGAGCGGAAGGTACGGGCGTTCGCCGCGCACGCGGACGCCTTCCCATGGAACTGGTCCTCGCCACTGGCGGACGAGTGGTTCGGCGACCTGCGGGCCGTCTGTGGCTGCGTCCGCTCGACACTGCGTGGCTACCAGGAGGCGGTGCGGCTGTTCTGCGACTACGCCACCGACCCGGCATACGGCTGGGCCGGCGAGTGCGAGCGGCGATTCGGCACCCATCCGATCCAGGTATGCCACGAGTGGAACACCGCCGTGCACATGCAGGAATGCGAGGCCGAGGCCCCGAAACGAGCCTTCACCCGGGACGAGTTGCAGGCGTTCTTCGACCACGCCGACGACGAGGTGAGCCGGGTCCGAGGCAGAGGCCGCCAGGGCTGGCTACCAGCCTTCCGCGACGCGATGCTATTCAAGACCGCGTATGCCTACGGGCTACGACGCAACGAGACGCGGATGCTGGACACCGCCGACTTCGGCCGGAACCCCGAGGGACCCGAGTTCGGCGAGTATGGCGTCTGCTACGTCCGCCACGGCAAGGCCAAGAAGGGCTCACCCCCCAAACGCCGCAGCGTGCTGACCGTCTTCGACTGGCGGCCGAGATCCTCGACCAGTGGGTCAGCGAGGTCAGGCCCGCCATGCGGCACGCGGACGGGACCGCCCTATGGCCGTCCGAACGCGGCCGGCGCGTCGGCCTGCGACGGCTGGACTCCCGCTTCGCCGCCTACCGCGACGACCTCGGCCTGGATGCGGTCCTGGACTTCCACTCGCTGCGGAGGTCCTACGTCACGCACCTGATCGAGGACGGGGGGATGCGTTGTTCGTCCAGCAGCAGGCCGGCCACGACCACGCCTCCACCACCTCCATCTACACCTGCGTGTCCTCCGACTTCCGCACCCGCACCCTGCGGCGGGCCCTGGACGCCACGATCGAGGCCGCGCTCAAGCCCGCGAGGAGCGTCCGATGAAACGCCAGGTCAGCTACCAGTGGCGACTGCGCGAGCGGATGGCCGCCGCCGGGATGTTCACCACCAGCGAGCTCGCCCCTCCGCTCGCCGAACGCGGCATCAACCTCTCCCTCTCCCAGGTCCATCGCCTGGTCACCGGCACCCCCGAGCGGCTGTCGCTGCCGGTCCTGGCCGCGCTCTGCGACATCTTCGAGTGCACGCCGGCCGACCTGATCGCCACCAAGGCGGAGAACGCCACCGTCCGCAAGGTCGCCACCGGCGACGCGGTCTTCGACCTGTCGACGGTCCGTCCCAAGCGCACCCGCATCCGGCCCGAAGGATGAGCCGCACCCGCGTCCGCACCGAGGACCTGTTCTGCACGCGGTGCAGGCGAGCCGTCCGCCTCGGGGCGGCCCACTGGCCCGAGGGCTACCTCTGCACAAGGTGCTACGACCACGCGCTGGAAACCTATGGGACCTGCACCGGCTGCGACACCGAGCGGCTGACGCCCGGCCTCACGCCGGACGGCGGCAAGCTCTGCACCGACTGCGCCGGCGGCCTCGGCGACTTCACCTGTGAACGGTGCGGCCAGGAAGCACGGCGCTACCGGCGCGGAGTCTGCGGCCGATGCGTCCTGGCCGAGCAAGTCGGCGAACTCCTCGACGACGGCACCGGCAGCATCCGGCCCGAATTCCTCCCGTTCTTGGACGCCCCGCGGCAGATGCGCCGCCCGAAGGGCGCCCTGACCTGGGCCAGCAAGCCGCACGTCCAGCGGAACCTGCGGGCCCTGGCTCGCGGCGAAGTCCCGCTCACCCACGAGGGCCTGAGCCGGCTCACCCCCTGGCGTTCAGTGGCCTACCTGCGTGATCTGTTCATCGAGGCCGGGATCCTGCCACCGGCCGACCGGCAGCTGCTGCTGTTCCAGCGATGGCTCGCGGAGAAGCTGCCCGCCATCGACGATGCCGGGCACCGGCAGTTGCTGGAGCTTTTCACCGCCTGGCACGTCCAGCGCCGCCCGAACACCCTGGCCGGCCGCGGCCCGCTCACCGGCAAGCAGGTCCAGCAGGCCCGCGACCAGATCCGCCTCGCGACCGCCTTCCTCGATCACCACGCCGATCGTGGACGATCCCCCGCCAACTGCACGCAGGCCGATGTCGATGCCTGGTACGCCGGCGGCTACACCGCCCGGCGCCTCACCCACGCCTTTCTGCGGTGGGCGATACGGTCCAAACACATGCCGAAGGTCGTCGTCCCGCACCACTCCACAAGCAATCCCGCCCCGCTCGCCCAGCACCAACGGCTCGCGCCAGTTCGATCCCCCTCAGGCGCTGCTTGACCTTGCCGCTGGGGGCAGGGTTGCACGATGACCGGCATGAACAGCACGCACCACAGAGCAGCAGGATCGTCGCCGTCACCGGAGCCGGCACCGGGATCGGCCGGGCCACCGCCCGCGCCTTCGCCGCTGAGGGCGCCCACGTGGTCGCGATCGGGCGGCGGGCCGAGCCCCTCAAGGAGACCGGGGCCAGGCACGACCGGATCACGCCGCTGGTCGCCGACATCACCGCCGAGGGCGAGCCGGATCGGATCATCCGGGCCGTTCTGGAGACACACGGCCGGCTGGACGTGCTGGTCAACAACGCAGGCGTCGTGCGCAGCGGCGCCCTCGGCACGCTGACGCCGGGGATGATCACAGCTCAGCTTGCCACCAACCTCGTCGCCCCCATCCTGCTGGCCCAGGTCGCGCTACCACTCCTGGAGAAGTCGGGCGGGGTGATCGTCAATGTCAGTACGTCGGTGGGGCAGCGGGCCTGGCCCGGCAGCTCGGTCTATGCGGCTACCAAGACCGCTCTGGAGCTGCTGACCCGCAGCTGGGCGGTCGAGCTGGCACCCCGCGGGATCCGGGTGGTGGCGGTCGCCCCCGGCGCGATCGACACCCCCATCGGCGAGCACCAGGGCCTGACGCCGGAGCGAATGGCAGCGGTGCGGGAGTGGCAGCTGGCGCACACCCCACTGGCCCGGATCGGCCGCCCCGAGGAGGTGGCCTGGGCAGTCACCCAGCTTGCCGCACCGGCCGCTTCGTTCGTCACCGGAGTGGTACTCCCGGTCGACGGCGGAGCGGTCGTGGCGTGATAGGAGTGGCCCGGGAGGTGGAATGGGTGCGGATCGGTGAGCTAGCCAGGGCGACCGGGACAACCGCCCGTGCGCTGCGGCACTACGAGCAGGCCGGACTGATCTCCTCGCAGCGGGCCCCCAACGGCTACCGCATCTACGACGAGCGGGCGGTGGTGCGGGTCCGCAATATCCGCTACCTGCTGGCCTCCGGGCTCACCCTGGACGACGTGCGGGTGTGCCTGCCATGCCTAGACGGCGATGTGTCCGCCGCACCGCCCTCGGAGCAGGGCCTGCGAGTCGCGTTGGAACGGCTGGCGGTCCTCAACGAACGGATCGCCGCCCAGACCGAGGCCCGCGACCGGCTGGAAGCCGCATTGCGACAGGCAACCGGTGGCCGGATCCGCCCAGTGGCCTGAACGCCCGCCCCGTCGCAGAAACCGGAGGAACCTGTCACTACGCTCCCCACGGCCACTCACGGTGACCACGAACCCTCACCGGCCAAGGAATGCGCGACTCTCGATTACGCGAGGTCGCCAGTTTCACACGCCTCACGGGTTCATCCGATCGCGTCGGGAGTAGCGATCAGCCTCCGGGCCAGATGCGTTCTCGCCATCGGGGAGAGGAATAGTCAATACCTGTGGATCTGGGGGGGCAGCGGTGATGTCGAAGTCTGCCGAGGTCCGGGTGCTCGTCTTCGAAGCCGCGGTTCCAAACAGCGTTGAGATCTCAGTCCTTGGCTGGCAGGTCATGTCGCGCTAGCCAGTTCGGATCATCCAGATCCTTGAGGACCTGCTCCGACAGCCGGGCGAGCCCCGTACCGCGTCCCCGGGCGAAGCATCCGCGAGCCTCGCACCGGGCGTGCTCCAAGGCAGCAGCCCGAGCGGCATCTTCGCTGTCGTACCGCGTCACGTTGCGCCGCTCGTAGCCCTCCTCTGAATCGGCGGAGGCCTGCCCGGCTTCGCACGCCCGTGCTTACGGTGGTCAACGAGGACGGCACCACGCCAAGCGGCAGTTCGCTGTTGGATGAGGTTGTTCGGGAAGGCGCACGGCGGATGCTGGCCGCCGCACTGGAGGCCGACGTCAATGCCTACATAGGCGAGTTGACTGCTGAGCGCGACGCCAGGGGGCGCCGCCTGGTGGTCCGCAACGGCTGTCACCAACCCCGGCAGGTCACCACCGCTGCCGGCGTGGTCGAGGTGAAGGCCCCGCGGGTGAACGACAAGCGCGTCGACGAACAGACCGGAGAGCGCAAGCGGTTCTCGTCCGCGATCCTGCCGCCGTGGTGCCGCAAGTCGTCGAAGATCGGCGAGGTGCTGCCCCTGCTCTACTTGCACGGCCTGTCCTCCGGCGACTTCGTGCCCGCCCTGGAGCAGTTCCTCGGCTCCTCCGCCGGGCTGTCGGCGGCGACGGTTACCCGGCTGACGACGCAGTGGCAGTCCGACCACGCCGCCTTCATAGACCGCGACCTGTCGGAGGTCGACTACGCCTACGTGTGCGACGACGGCATCCACCTCAACGTCCGTCTGGAGGAGGCCAAGGCGTGCGTCCTGGTGCTCATCGGGGTCCGCGCCGACGGCTCCAAGGAGCTCGTCGCCCTCAAGGACGGCTACCGAGAATCCGGCGAGTCATGGGCTGACCTGCTGCGGGACTGCGCCCGCCGGGGCATGCGCGCCCCGGTCCTCGCGGTCGGCGACGGCGCCCTGGGCTTCTGGAAGGCCCTGGCGGAGGTGTTCCCCGAAACCCGCGAGCAGAGGTGCTGGGTTCACAAAACGGCCGACGTCCTCGACTCCATGCCGAAGTCCGCGCAGCCGGGCGCGAAGAAGGCGATCCAGGACGTCTACAACGCGGAGGGCCGCGACCACGCCGAGGTGGCGATCAAGACATTCGCCCAGCTCTACGGGGTGAAGTTTCCCAAGGCGGTCAAGAAGATCACCGACGACCAGGAGCAGCTGCTGGCGTTCTACGACTTCCCGGCCGAGGACTGGATCCACTTGCGCACCACGTATGTAATCGTCAAGGAGGGCAGGTCATGGGCCGGTGCCGGGGATGGCGGGCATGCGGGGTCTGCCGCTCGGGCGTGTGGGCTGCCATTGGGCGGTCAGCAGAGCGCAGGCGCGTTCGGCCTGTTCGGCGATCTCGCGTTCGTGGCGGCGCAGTTGCTTGTTGTTGTAGTCGTAGCCCGCCCCGCGGCGGGCGATCCGGCGTTCGGCGCCGGCGGTCAGCTCGAGCTTGCGGCGTTTGAAGGCGACCAGGCTCGGGCGGGCGAAGGCGTAGTCCTGCTCCTTGGTGACCAGGTGCCAGGCGATGACCGTGATCTTCCGGGCGACCGCGACGATCGCGATCTGCATCCCGCGCCGGGCCGCGATCCGCTGGTGCAGGGCCCACAGCGGGCCCGGGGAGCGCGGCGCGGCGAACGCGGCCTGCACCAGCATCCCACGGGCCTTGCCACAGCCGGCCTTCGTGATCCGGCCGTGGTGGGCGGGTGTCCCGCCGGACTGGCGCACCCGCGGGTTCAGGCCGAGGTAGGACACGAGCTTGTCCGCGCTGTCGAAGCGGTGGAAGTCCCCGACCGCGGCCAGCACGGTGACCGCGGTCATCGCATCCACCCCGGGGATGGTCATCAGGTGCCGCACGGCCGGGTCGTCCAGCGCCTCGGCGGCCAGCCGCCGTTCCACCTCGGCGAGTTCGCCACCGTAGAAGCCGAGCCGGCGCAACAGGGCTTGCACGGTCTGCCGCTCGTCGGCCGGCAGCGTCTGATGCTCCAGCCAGGCCCGGCCGCGGGTGCCGAAGAGATCGGTCACCGGCGGCCGCGGCAGCATGTTGCAGTGCAGCACTGCCTGCACTTGGTTCTTCACCCGGATCCGGCCGCGCACCAGCTGCGCCCGGTGCGCCGACAGGCGCCGCAGCATCCTGATCCGCTCGTCCGGCAGCCAGGTGCCCGGCAGGAAGTCAGCGGCCGGCAGCTGGGCCAGGATGCGGGCGTCGACCTTGTCGGTCTTGACCTTCGCCTCGGCGATCGCCCGGGTCTTGACCGGATTGGAAATCACCACCCGGGCCACGTGCGGCTCCAACAGCACCGCCACCGCGCTCGCGTTACCGGTGGCCTCCAGCGCCACCTGGTCCTCCGGACGCAGCCCGGCGGCGAACTCCCGCAGCGCCTGCGGCCGGCAATCCACTCGGCCCCAGTCCGTGACCAGCCCGTCCTCGACCGCCGCGACCTGCGCGAAGTCACGGTGGATGTCCAAACCGATGAACCGCCCCACCGTCCGCCTCCCTGTGCCGACATGAACCTGATGCGGGGGTCAGCCGGGCGAAACGACACCTACGGAATCGCGCTCACGACGCAGCCAGGCAAGTCGCAGGGGCGGCCATCTACCAAGGCGGGCTCGCAGCCCATCGTTCAAGATCGGCCTGCCCATGCTGATTCCCCGGGCACCCCTTGTCCTGACGGTCGCACCGTACAACCGGGCCGAAGCCTGGTCACCAGGACACGGACAGCGGCACCCACGACTTTCATACCTGGTACGAACCCCATTGAGTCGACCTTCTCCACCGTCCGGCTGCAAACCAAGGTCACCCGTGGCGCCGGCTCCCGCACCGCCGCCCTGGCCGTGGTCTTCGAACTCGTCGAGTCCGCCCAGCAGCGGTGGCGGGCCGTGAACGCACCCCACCTCGTCGCCCTCGTCCGCGCCGGAGCCCGCTTCGAACGCGGCCTCGCGGGCCGTCTTCGCGACAGGGCTCAACCATGCGGTCGGTAAGCCAACTCAGGCGGGACTTTCCTCATCGTCGCGGCCGCGACTCTGAGAGGCGGCCGCGACGCCGGGACACCCCGCAAGCCCTGCGCTCGCGCTACCAGCGCATGACGGCAGGCTCTCCCGATCCGGCCGTGTCCTGGCTGAACTGGGTGATCCGGCTCCGCGCCGAATCCTGCCTGACGGGCACAGTCCAGGCGACGGTCAGCCCCTCCGGCCCCGGCCCCATCGCCGAGATCGCCTGGGTGGTGGGGACCCCGTGGCAGGGAAGAGGCATCGCCGCCGAAGCAGCCCAAGGACTCGTCGACTGGCTCAACCGGCTGCCGGTGCACACCGTAATCGCCCACATCCACCCCGAGCATCGCGCATCCGCTGCCGTCGCCACTGCCGCCGAGCTCACACCGACCGACGAATGGCACGAAGGCGAGATCCGATGGCGCCGGAGCATCAGCCGATAACTTCACCGATCCACAGGTCTTGACTATTACTCTCGGCAGGACGGGGACTGGTCATCGTGGATGCCCTGACCAGCCAGTGGGGTTACGCCCGAACCCATTCCGGCGGAAAGATCGTCTGGGCGCGCATCGCCCCCCATGCCTGACATCCAGCGAGCCAAACCGGCAAGACCGGCACAGGCGCGCCTCGGTGGCTCTTGCGGCACTCGTGAGGCACTGCGACAACAGCCGGACGCAAGGACGATCGGACCGAGTGCGCAACCGGCGGCCCCTCAGCGCAGGCGCGAGGCCGCCTGTCTGCGCGCTGAGGCCATGCGCCCCGAGTGCGCCAACAAGCAGGACACGATCCCGTCAACCCCCGCCCGGGATCAATGACACGCTGTCAGCATCGGCGGCCATGAATTCTCTTGAAAGGCTTGCCGCGTTCAAGCCCGACACCTGCAGCAGCGGAGCCGGCGGAATCGACTGGAGCTCCATCGCCTCCGCCAGTGCCATGAGCGCCTTCTGCGGCATCATGGCCGGCTTCGTCTTCGCCGGCATCGTCGTCGTCATAGGCGAGCGAAACCCCACCCAGGGGGACGGCCACGCCTCCCGCGCCTTGAGACTCATGCTGCCCTGCTTCGTGGGCCTGGCCACCGCGTCCTACCTCTACGCACTCACCTCCGGCGAACTGGTGTGCACCCGAGGCATCACAGAGCAGCTGTTCTCCGGCGCGATCCTCGCCGGAGATGCCGTCGTGGTGATCGTGGCCCTCGCCTGGCTGCTGCCCGCCTACGGCCGCAACACCCACGGCACGGTCGGCTTCTTCCGCGGACTCATCCAGTTCGCAGCCCAGTTCTCCACGCTCATGGTCACCGTGTCCGCAAGCGGATTCACCAACTCCATCCTGCACCACAATGCCGCCGGATGGGCCGACGCACTGGTTTGGGGCAGCGGCGTCCTCGCCTGCGCCGCGGTCTTCTACTTCTGGCGCAAGCCTCTGCCCACAGCTCCTTCCACACTGCCCACCGGACAGACAGCAACTCAGTGGCGCGACGAAGTCCTGCTCAACCGGCGCGTGCACATAGCATCCTGGACGACTCTCTATGTGGGTGGCGTCCTCGCCGTCGCAAGCGGTATCGCCGTCGGCATCCCCTACACCCACTGGGCCGCTCTGCCGGCCTGGCTGGTCTACACACTCGGCGAAGCCTCGCTTCTCCTGCCCGGCTCCATCATCGTCGCCGCCGTCTGGGCAGTCCCCCGCGAATGACCCTGCTCCCGCACAAGCCCCCATGCGGTCCCCGATTGTCATCCCCGCTCCCGACTTCTTCATCTTCTTCATCCGGCCCGAACTGGTCTCGTGCGGAGCGCCGGCTTGGGCAGAACCGAACGAAGCTGACGTACCCCTCCCCCGCCGGAGATGTACGAGGCTGCCTTTCGATGGGGTCCCAGTTCGCCGCGCGGGTGAACCCACCTCCGATCACCCCGCGCGCCGCCGCCCTTACAGCTAAGAAGATCACACTCCTGTTCGTGATCTCCGAAACCAATGCCCTGCCCTGGAGGAAGTGTGGGAGTTCCGTAGATCAGCGGCAGCGGAGTTCTTCGGACCAGTTCCGCAGCCGTCTTTCGAGAGTGAGGTTGTCCCCGCGGCTCACTGTCTGGAGCAGTTGGGCGCACACCGTCGCTTCTGCGGCGAGGCCGGCCCGGCTGCCCAGGACGGGGAAGGCCATGCGGACGCGGGTGGCGGTGTCGGGCTGGAGCAGTGTGTAGGCGTAGAGGGCCGCGGCGTCGAAGCCCTCCGGTGCCATGCCCCCAGCTCTCCCAGTCCAGGATCCGAAGCGGCGAGGCGGTGAGGTTCGCCCAGTGCACGTCGCCGTGAGAGGCGGTCCAGGCGGTGACGGCCGGGGCTGGGATGCCCACGAACTCGGGGATCGCCCGGTCCATGTACTGCTGGCGTACCGCGACGCGGTCGGTGGCGGCGGCTGCCACCTTCGCCAGTGTCCCGGCGAGGTCGGTCCACCAGGAATCCGGCAACGGGAGTTCGCTCTGGAGGATCGGGGCGTCGGACAGGACCGGCTCGTCCACGCGAACCGACAGCTCGGCCCGGTAGGCGGTGCCGTCGTCGACGGCGTCATGGACGGCCAGGAGGGCGGGCCGGTGCCCGTCGAGGTCACCGAAGGCGTGCTGGGCGTCCACGGCGCCGTCCCACAGCTTCCCCGAGGCCTTGTCCTGCGGCGCGGACACCAGGCGCAGCCACGTCGGCCGGCCGTCGGCGGTGCGGGCCGGGGCGCCCGGCCCACCCCCAGAACTCGGTGCCCGGCTCGGTCCGCGCGTTCAGGGCCTGGGCGGCATGGTCGTGGTGGGCGCGCATGCTGCGTTCGGTGTCCGGGTCAGGGGGAGGCGAGTACACCGGATATCTCCCGCAACTTGGCCGCGGTCAGAGGTGGTTGGGCGACCGCGTCGGCCGCCTCCTTCCAGTCTGACGCACCGGAGGCGGCCACCAGGACGTCCGTCACTCCTGGGCACGACGCGACCGTCAGAACGCACGCCTGTGCCGGGGTCAGGCCGGGTCGGACGAGGTCGGCGAGTTCCTGGCCGACGATGTGGGGCAGGTGGCCGCCGCGCAGCGGCGCGGAGGCCACCACCCGCAGCCCTGCGCCAGCGGCGACCCGGAGGGGCCACGGCCGTGCAGGGCCTGCGCGAGCGGGTGCAGTGGCGTCAGCCGAGCGTCCACTGCTGGTTGCTCTGTCCGGTGCAGGTCCACAGTTCGAGCTTGGCGCCGTCGGCGGTGGAGCCCCCGGTGACGTCGAGGCAGAGGCCTGACTGCGCGCCGGTGATGGTGCCGTTGGTGTTGAGGGTCCACTGCTGGTTGGCGCCGCCGTTGCAGGCCCAGATCTCCACCGGGGTGCCGGGAGTCGTCTGGTTGTTGGTGGCGTCCAGACACTTCGCGCCGCCATAGACCGTGAGCTGGTTGCCGGTGGTGTGGGTCCAGGTCTGGTTTCCGTTGCCGTTGCAGTCCCAGATCTGCGTTGCGGTGCCGTTGGTCTGGGATGCGCCGGGCACGTCCAGGCACTTGCCGGCGCCGGCGGCGTGGACGGGGCCGGTGGTGGCACCCGTGCCGCCGATGCCCCAGGCGTACTGGAGCCGGTCGAGGCCGGACTGGTTGTTGATGCTGAGCGTGTAGTTCGGCGCGGTGCCCTGGAGGGAGGTGATCGCGCAGGAGGCGTTCTCGCACGGGCCGGGGCCCTGGGTCTGGTCGGCGGACTTCACGCCGGCCCAGAGGATCGCGCCCATGCCCTGCTTGCGCACGGTGTCGGTGAGCGCGTAGAGGAAGGACACGTCGTTGACGCCGTCGCGCGGGCCGTCGTAGTTGACGCCGGTGTTCATCGGCACGCCGAACTCGGTGAGCACGGCGCGGCTGTCGTATCCGCAGACGTTGTTCTCGAAGCTGGTGATCCAGTCGGCCTCGGTGGGGTGGGTCTCGCCGCCGAGGGTGTAGTCGTGAAGCGAGAGCAGGGTGCCGTCGAGGCGGGAGTCGGCGCCGACGACGCACAGGTTCCCCTCCCAGGAACCGGGCACGATGATCCGTCCACGGGGCACCTGGGAGTAGTGCGCCACCCAGGCCTCCGCGATGTTGTCCTCATCGGTGTTGCTGTAGCCCCACGGCTCGTTCATGATGCCGAAGTACACCCGGCTGTTGCCCGCGTACTTGTTGATCACGGTGTCCCACATCGCGTAGAACGATGTGGTGTCGCCGATCACACCGCTCTGCAGCCACGGGGTGAGCACGACGTTCATGCCCAGCGCGGTGGCCGCGTCGAAGGCGGCGGTGTAGCTGTTCCACCAGCTGTCGCTGACGGTCGCCCGGTTGAAGGCCATGCGGACGGTGTTGGCTCCCAGTGCCTGGAAGCCCTTGAGGATGGGGACGGCCTTCGCGTACGTCGCCGAGTAGCTGTCCGTGTTCGACAGGCCGACCGGTGTGATGTCGCCGGTGACGAAGTTGTCGTTGGGGTCGGCCCAGTTCACGCCGTGGAACTGGCTGGTCGTGGCGTGCGCCGCGGTCCCGGTCGCCGCCTGTAGCCCGAGCAGGCCGAGCAGCATCGCGACGATCAGGCCGACCGGAGTGAAGCGCCGGAAGCGGCTTTCATAGGTCTTCATGGACTCCATACCTTTCTTCGTGGGTTGGTTCGGATCATTCGCAGGATCGGGATGCCCAGGGTGCTCGATGTGACTGTCATGGTTTAGCCGCATTCGTGGCTCAAGGAGATTGGCCGCCCGGTGCCCCGCGAAGACTCGGACCGCTCATCGGGATGCGCGACACCGGATCGCCCGTGTGGACACGTCGGCGAGGTCGTCTGCCGGGCCGGAACAATGGCGTGACCTTGGAGGACTTGGTGCCCGAACTTTGGGCCGGGGCGGACGCCGGCAAGGGCGAGCACCACTGCACGGTGATCGGCGGCGACGGGCAGACGCTGCTCTCCCGCCGGGTACCGAACAGCGAGGACGAACTGATCGAACTTCTCGGTGACGTAACGGAGTTGGCCGACGGGTCTCCGGTGACAGGGGTGGTCGACCTGAACACGGGTGGAGCCGCACTGTGGATCGCCCTGCTGGTCGGTCACAGGCAGAAGCTGCTCTACATCCCCGGTCGGACCGTGCATCACGCCTTGCCGACCACGGTCTCCGGGCGGCGTTACGAGCAGCGGTGGCGCGCGGCAGGCGTGGACAGGAAGTCCATCGCCCTTGCCCTGGAGGGCACTTCGGGTGGGCGCGGGGCCGGTCCGGCCCCGCGCCCAGGGCGTTCGGATCATCCGGCGGTCAGCGCGGTCCACTGCTGGTTGGGGCCGGCGTTGCAGTCCCACAGCTGGACCTGGGTGCCGTCGGTGGCGGAGTAGCCCGGATCGTCGAGGCAGCGTCCGGAGGCCGGGTTCCGGTAGCCGCCGTTGTAGGGCTGCCAGACCTGGTTGGGGCCGCCGTTGCAGCCCCAGAGCTGCACCTTGGTGCCGTTGACCGTCCCCTGGCCCGCGGCGTCCAGGCACTTGCCCATGGAGCGCAGGGTGCCGTCGGTGTACGCGGACCAGAGCTGGTTGGCGCTGTTGCCGCAGCTCCAGATTTGGACCGACGTCCCGTCAGCGGTGTTGGCGCCGTTGACGTCGAGGCACTTCCCGCTGACGCCGGAGCGGACGGGGGCGGGAGCGGGAGCCGGACTCCGCAGCCACCCGGCGCTGTCCGCGGCCTGGATGCCCCGGTGGAAGGCGTCCGCCATCTTCTGGTACCCGGCGTCGTTGGGATGCAGGGCGTCGGCTAGGTCTCCCACGGTAAGCGTGCTCATGTCCACATAGCCGACGTGCTTGCCTGCCGCCTGCTCGCTGCTCACGATGTCCGGGATGGCCTGGTTGTACGCCGCGCGGTACGGCTCCTCGCTGGAGCTGGTGGACACGATCAGTGAGGCCACCAGCACGGTGGCATCCGGGACGTCATTGGTGATCTGGTCGATCAGTGACTTCAATCGCGCACTGGCGGTGGCGAGTTGGTAGTTCTCGTTGAGGTCGTTGGTGCCGATCTCCAGCGTCACGATGTTGGGGCGGTACCGGACCAACGAGGCGTCGACCAGGGGAGCGATCTGGTCGATGCGGTATCCGGAGTGCCCCTCGTTGTCGGGGTCGGACATCGAACCGTTGCGCACCGTGCCGACGAAGTCCAACGGGTGCCCGTCCGCCGCCAGCTCACTCCACAGCGGACCCCGGTAGCCGTTGCCCGTACTGCTACCCAGGCCCCAGGTGATCGAGTCGCCCAGTGGCATCACCCGTAAGGGCGTGTCCGGCGCGGCGGAGGCCGGCATCACGCCCGTGGTCAGCCCACCGAGTGTGGCGGCGACGAGCGCGACGAGGGCCGTCGTCCATGGCTTTCTCATCAGAGGTCCCTTCTCTGTGGGCGGATTCCGAGCAGGGTCGGACGTGTTCGTGCGCGCGGCCGCGCCGAGCGCAAACAGCGGAGGCGAGGCTCACCGCCACCGCGGCAGGCAGCAGTCCAGACGTGTGGGCCCTCCGGATGTTTGAGGCGTGCTCAAGGACAGTCGGGTGCGGCGGCGATGGGTCCTCGTGGACGCCGCACATGGCTGACCTGCCATCATGTTGCCTTGCGTTTGTTTCTGTCTGCCACGCTGCACTGCTTCTTGGTGATGCCAGGTGATGATGGCGGCGAGATGACACTCGATACATGGGATGGATGCGGAGAGGGGCTGGTCAGATGCCCTTCGGCGTCCGGTCCGATGTCCTGCTTGTCGGGACGGTCAAGACGTTGGAGAGCATGCCCTGGTCAAACGAGAGGGTCAAGGGGTGCGACGCAAGCTGCACGACATAGACATGGGATGTATCGGGCCAATCATGCGTCGCAACGCAGCGTCCGACCGGAGGCTGTCGAGACTCTTGACGGTGCACTTCTGAGATAGTTCCCTGTTTCCGTGTTTGATTGTGCGCCGTTCTGATCGGGCGTGGTCGGCTATGTCGACGAGGCCGACCGTTCTCGCCGCGAGGCGGGCCTCGACGCGAGCAGCCGCAGGTAGGGGCGAAGCGGTCAGGCCCTGCTTGTGAGCGCCCACAGTCGGCTTGGTCAAGGCATCCGGTCGGGCACGGCTTGATGACCCGCCCGTCTGGACAAGGGAGTTCATGGTGCCTGCCCTTCTTGTTCGTCGCCGACTGCGCGGGGTACTGGTCTCCTTGCGACGGTGGCGCTCACCTTCGCCGGCCTGGTCGCCGGCCCCGGAGTTTCGCACGCTGCGACGCAGGGGCCCTGCGACATCTACGCCGCGGGCAACACACCCTGCGTCGCGGCCCACAGCACCACCCGCGCCCTGTACGGGTCCTACGGCGGCCCGCTGTACCAGGTCAGGCGCTCGTCGGACAACGCCACCCGCGACATCGTCATGCTGAGCGCAGGCGGGTACGCCAACGCCGCGGCGCAGGACGGGGCGGTGCTGCTGCTCGGTGCCGACGTGGTCGGCCAGGCCGGTCAGCGTGCGGGCGGTGTGGCTGGCGACAGTGTCGGCGGCCGGTCCGCTCACGCGGGAGTAGCTGGGCCGGGGGACCGTCGTCGCGCAGCAGGGCGTCGTCGGCGGCGAGCAGAGCGCGGGCTGCCGCTGGTCTCTCGCCGACGGCGGCGTAGGCACGGGCGTGGGTGATGTGCAGCAGAGCCTCGGTCTGGCCGTCGACGTGACCAAGCCCGCGAGTGAGGGCGCCTTCGACCAGGTCGACGCAGTGATGGGGCTGCTTGAGGCTGAGGGACTGGTGGGCGAGGGCGCGCATCATCCAGGCCGCGTGGCCGCGCGGGTCGGCTTCACAGGCGAGCTGGTATCCGACCTGGTAGTAGCGCTGAGCAGCCCCTTCCTGGCCGAGGTCATGGTGCTTCCAGCCTGCCAGGTAGGCGAGTTCGGCCACGGCACCGAATGCCGCCCGGCGTAAGGACGCGCTCGGGTAACGACTGCGGAGCAGGGGAGCAGCGGTATCAGCGAGGTATGCAGTGACGGTGGTCAGGCCGTGGCCGCCGCCGAGTCGTTCATCGGCCGCGCTGAAGGCCGCGGTGATGTCGCGGACGACGTTCACATCCTCGGCGCCGATCACGGAGGTGGCTGTGCGGGCGCGGAGCATGCGGGCGGTGGCCTCGTGGTCATCGGCCAGCGGCATGGCGACACCGGCGACCAGGTGCTCGGCGCCACCGGCGCGTCCCAGGTCGACATCGTCGGCCACTCCCTTTGACGGGGCGGTCTCGTGGCATGCCGCGTGCGGCGCCTGCACGGATGCAGGTGCCGCACGCGGCCGAACGCCAGGCGTCAAGCGGAGGGCGCCGAGGCCGGGGCGTACTCGAACCAGTCGAAGGCGACCGTGCCCTCGGTGGCGTACATGCCGATAACGCGGCCGGTGAAGCCGCAGGCGACCTCGGTGGACAGGTAGCGCCCGTCCAGTTCGACGAGTGGCTGGGCGTCCGAGGCGTCGGGATCGCCAACCCAGAAGACGATGGTGTCAGGGCCGGTGGTCCCGCCATCGGTGAGTTCGGGCGACGCGGGCACAAGGTCGTTCGTCCGGATCGCGACGGTGAGGGTCAGCGGGCCGGACGGGACCGGTCGGCTGGCCACGGTCTGGCGCAGCGGACCGATCCGGGCGACGACGCCGGCCTCTCCGTTCCCGACCTCCAGTTCGTAGTGGTGGGCTTCGTCCAGGCGCACGCAGAGGCCCCCGCGTCCCGTACCCGGGTCGATCGCCGCGGTGACGCGGCAGTCGTGGTGTTGCTGGCGGCGGCCGACGAAGGTGTACCCGGGGCGGTCGAGGGTGGCGCCGGTGGCGTTGAGGGCCAGCCAGCCAGGGCGCTCGGTGAGCGACCAGGAGCCCTCCGGGCGGGTGAACGGCGAGACCCACTGCGGCGCGAGAGCGGACTCGTCGAAGTCGTCGCGGGCGGGCAGGGCCGGAACGGGGTGCCAGGCACCGCCCGGGGCCGCGTGGCTCTCAGGAACGGGCGCGACGACGGGCCAGCCGTCCTCGTCCCACTCCACGGGGGTCAGGAACGTCTCGCGGCCGAGCACGTGCACGTCGGGCGTGAAGCCGCGGGGCCGGACGCCGAGCAGCACCATCCACCAACTGCCGTCGGGAGCCTCCACCAGGTCGGCGTGGCCGGTGTTCTGGATGGAGCGGGCGGTACCGCTGTGGGACAGCAGGGGGTTGGAGGGTGCGCCTTCCCAGGGGCCGCGCGGCGAGCGGCCGCGGGCGATGGACACGCTGTGGCCGCGTTCGGTGCCGCCTTCCGCGATCAGCAGGTACCACCAGTCGCCGATGCGGTAGAGGTGCGGCGCCTCAGGATACTTGAGGCCGCTGCCCGACCACGTGGCAAAGGGCCCCTCCAGCACCTCCCCCTTGACCGGGTCGATCCTGGCCATGTTGATGCCGCCTTCGGGCCCGGAGAACGCGCACCAGCAGGTGCCGTCCTCCTCCCACGCCAGATCGGGGTCGATCCCCTGCAGGTCGATCCACACCGGGTCGCTCCACGGCCCCTCGGGCCGCTCGGCCGAGACGACGAAGTTGCCGCCGCCGTCGATATTGGTGTTGATGACCCAGTAACGACCGTCGTGGTGGCGGATCGTGGGGGCGTAGAGGCCTCCGGACGCTTTGGCGCCGGGGAGAGGCAGCGGCAGTTGCTCGGACCGGTCGAGCACGTTGCCGATCTGCTCCCAGTGCACGAGGTCCTTGCTGTGGAAGATCGGCAGCCCGGGGAAGTATTCGAAGCTGGAGCACACCAGGTAGTAGTCGTCACCGACCCGGCACACGCTCGGATCGGGGTGGAACCCGCTGATCACAGGGTTGTCGTACGTACGCACAGAATGTGTTCCTTTCGGGCAGCCGGGTGCCGTGGAGCGAGTCCAAGGGGTGCCGTAACTGCTGGTTACTGTTCGCCGGGTTGCGTCCGCGTCGGTTCGGAAAGCTGATCTCCGCGTGCGGCAGGAGGGCGCGGACCCGGTGCGCAGCGACTCACTCGTCCCCTCTCCGGCAGTTCGGCGTAGGAGTCGTGGCGCCAGGTCGGGGACAGCGAGTGCGGTGCCGCCGCCCTGGCTTTGTCCGATCACAGCGACCCGGTCAGGGTCGACGCGGTCCAGCCGGCGGACGGCGTCCACGGCCCGGACCGCCTCGGTGAGCAGTCGGCGGTAGTGGTACGTGCGCGGCGAGCTGATGCCTCGGGTCATCACGCCGGAGACCTCCGGCCCGGTCGGGCCGGAGTCGGGGGTCGCGCCCCGGCTCCAGCCCGAGCCCGGCCCGCGCGTGTCCACCTGGAGGTGGGCGTACCCGGCGGACGCCCAGAGCAGGTTCTCCAGCACATGCCCCCGTCCGCCGCCACCCTTGACCGGCCCCATGCCGAAGCCCGGGAAGGTGACGTCGAAGGTGTCCACGGTGCTCAGTCCGGTGCTGACCGGCGTCAGGCCGACCTCGCCGCTGTACGAGCGGGCCTCCTCGGGCAGGTCGGTGTACACGCGCGGCTCTCGTTGCGTCAGCGGCACTCGACGGTGACGACGGGGTGCAACCTACGGGTGTGGTCGACCTCCCGGACCGGGCCGGTCAGGCGCAGCGGGACCGTGATGCGGTGGTCGGTGCTGCTGGCTGAGATCCGCAGTTCCAGCTCGCCGGGTTCGACGATGCGACGGCCCGTGCGGCCGGTGAAGGAGGCCAGGTCCGCGGGGAGTTCCAGGAGGACCCGGCAGGCTTCCCCGGGTTCGAGCGGGAGGCGCCGGTAGCCGACGAGGCGCTGCATCGGCTGGACCACCGAGGCCACCGGGTCGTGCAGGTAGAACTGCACGACCTCGCAGCCGGAGCGTTCGCCGGTGTTGCGGACCTCGAAGGCGATCCGGAAGCTGCCGTCGGTGCCGGTCTCCGCGACGCTGACGTCGAGCGCGGACCACTCGAATTCCGTGTAGCCGAGCCCGTGCCCGAACCCGTAGGCCGCGCTGGTGCTGGTGCTGGACACGTCGCTGTCCTGGGCCAGCCGGGCGGCCAGGTAGGTGGAGGGCTGAACACCCTTGTGCCGCGGCACACTCACGGGCAGCCGTCCGGAGGGGTTCACCCGCCCGCTGAGCACGCCGGCGATCGCCTCGGTGCCCGCCTCCCCAGGGAAGAAGGACTGCACGATCGCCGCCGCCTCCGTGTCGGCGCGGCCCAGTGCGTAAGGGCGGCCCGCCAGCATGACGAGCACCACGGGCGTGTCGGCATCCAGCAGGGCGTCGAGCAACTGCTGCTGCACGCCGGGCAGTTGAATCGATTCGGCGTCGCATCCCTCGCCGCTGGTGCCGCGGCCGAACAGGCCGGCGCGGTCCCCGAGAGCGAGCACCACGACGTCGGCGACGCGGGCCGCCGCGACCGCCTCGGCGAAGCCGGCCGTGCTGTCGCCGTCGACCGTCGCACCGGGCGCGGAGAAGATCTCGGCGTCGGGGAACTCGGCCGCCAGGGTCTCGCGCAGCGTGGGCAGCGCGATGCCGGTCGGGACCTCGGGGTGTTGCGAGCCGACGTGCACGGGGAAGGAGTAGCAGCCCAGCACGGCCGTCGGGGTGTCGGCGTTGGGGCCGATCAGCGCGATCCGGCGGGGGCGGCCGAGTGGCAGCGTGCCGTCATTGCGCAGCAGCACGACGGCCTGCTCCGCCAGTTCGCGCGCCAACTCCCGGTTGGCCGGGGGGTCCAGGTCGACGCTGCCGCGCAGCGCCTCGGGAACGGCCAGTTCCGCTCCGGAGAGCGCCTGCGGAACCGGGTTCCAGTCGGGGTCGAGCAGGCCGAGCTGTGCCTTCTGGACGAGGATCCGGCGCAGGGCGCGATCGATCAGCTCCTCGGGGACGGTGCCGGCCTCGACCGCGTCGAGCAGGGGCTGTCCGAATGTCTTGACGGTCGGCAGTTCGACGTCGACGCCGCTGGCGAGGGCAAGCCCGGCGGCTTCGTCCCAGCTTCCGGCGACGCCGTGCAGGAGCTTGAGGAAGGCGATGCCGAAGTAGTCCGCCACCACCGTCCCGTCGAAGCCCCAGGTGTCCCGGAGCAGACCGGTGAGCAGTTCCTGGTCGGCGGCCGAGGGGATGCCGTCGGTGTCGGTGTAGGCGTGCATGACCGAGCGCGGTCGGCCCTCGCGCAGCGCCATCTCGAACGGAGGAAGGATGACGTCGGCGCGCTCGCGGGCGCCCATGGAGACCGGTGCGAGGTTGCGGCCGGCCCGCGAGGCGGAGTAGCCGGCGAAGTGCTTGAGCGTGGCGACGATCCCGGCGGACTCCAGGCCCTGCACGTAGGCGGTGGCGATGGTGCCGACCAGGTACGGGTCCTCGCCGATGGTCTCCTCGACGCGGCCCCAGCGGGCGTCGCGCACCACGTCGAGCACGGGGGCGAGGCCCTGGTGGACGCCGACGGCGCGCATGTCGGTCCCGATGGCGGTGGCCATGGTGCGCACCAGCTCGGGGTTGAAGGTCGCTCCCCAGGACAGTGGGACCGGGTAGGCGGTCGCCCCCCAAGCCGCGAACCCGGCCAGGCACTCCTCGTGGGCGATCGCGGGTATGCCGAAGCGGTTGGCGGCGACGATGCGCTGCTGGGAGCGGGCGAGCGAGAGCGCACCGACGGCGGCGTCCACGGGAACGGTGCCGAAGGGCCGGGTCAGCTGGCCCAGACCGTTCGGCAGCAGCTCGTCAAGGTCCGGCGGCTCCTCCATCTCGTGCTGGTGCGGGGCGACCTCGCCGCCCTCGTCGGAGGCGCCCACCCAGACGCCGACCAGCTGCGCTGTCTTCTCCCGCAGGGTCATCGCCGCGATTAGGGCGTCGGCCCTGGTCGCGGGGTCGAGCGAGACGTCCCGCCACACAGGGTTGGCGAGCTCGACGGTGGGGTTCATGTTGCCGGTCACTTTCCTCCGACCCCCATGAGCCCCTGGACCAGGGCGCGGCGGGCGAACAGGTAGACGATGAAGATGGGGAGCATGGACAGCACCACGGCGCTGAGCAGTCCGGGGACGTCGACGCCGTGTTCGGTCTGGAAGTTGTACAGACCGAGGGTGATCACCTTGGTCGAGTCCGACTGGGTGAGGATCAGCGGGAAGAGGAAGCCGTTCCAGGCCTGGAGGGCCGAGAAGACGACGATGGAGGAGAGTCCGCCCTTCGACAGCGGCAGGACGAGTTGCCTGAAGACCCGCCACGGGGAGGCTCCGTCCATCGCCATGGCTTCGTACAGGTCGGGGGTGATGTCGCGCATCGCCCCGGTCAGCACCAGGGTGCACACCGGCAGCGAGAACGCGGCGGTGGGCAGGATGACGCCGATCAGGTGGTCATAGAGTCCGGCCTGGCTGATCACGTAGAACATGGGCACGATCACCGCTTGCGCGGGGACCGCGAGTCCCAGCAGGAAGACCCGGAACACGACGGTGATGGTCCGGCCCTGGGCGCGCACGATGGCGTAGGCGAGCGGCGGCACCACCACCAGCACGATACCCACCACGCTGACGGTGACGATCAGGGTGTTGAGGAAGTCCTGGCCGAAGCCGTTGGAGAACGCGTTGAGGTAGTTGCTCAGGGTCAGCTGCGACGGAAAGCTCAGCGGCCCCTGGGCGGAGTAGTTGGAGGTGGTGCGCAGGGTCGCGATCAGCAGCACGTAGAGCGGCAGGCCGATCAGAGCGAGCCATATCAGGGAGCCCAGTCCGGCAAGGTAGTTGGGGCGCTGCCGCATCAGATCCCCTCCGCCGTGCCGCGCATCTTGTCGTAGCCGGAGAGCCGGACCACGGCCAGGGAGATGAGGGTGGCGACCACGACCAGGACCAGCGCGATGGCCGAGCCGGCGCCGAAGTCGTACTCCTTGAAGCCCTGCTCGTACATGTAGTAGGCGCTGACCGTGGTGTCCGTGCCGGGACCGCCCTGGGTGAGGATCAGCACCGTGTCGAAGGTGGTCAGCCCGCCGACGACCATGAGGATCATCGAGGTGATCATGGTGTTGCGCAGTTGCGGCAGGGTGACGTGGAAGAACTGCCGCACGGTGCCGGCCCCGTCGATCGCCGCGGCCTGGTAGAGCACCTGCGGAATCGCGCGGGCGCCGCCCTCATAGAGCAGCGCGTGCAGGGGGGTGAACTGCCACATTCCGACGAAGGTCAGCACCGCGATCGAACCGGCCTGGCTGCCGAGCAGGTTGCCGTTGCCGAACAGCCAGGGAAGCTGGCCCGGGATGCCGAAGTTGGGGTCGAGCAAGGCGCGCCACACCACCGAGACCGCAGTCGCCGAGAGCAGCAGGGGGACGAAGAAGATCGCGGACAGCACGGCCCGGTTGCGCTGGGGTCCGGCCGCCCAGACGCCCAGCAGGATGCTGATGGGCGTCTGCGTCACGACCCCGAGCACGGTGAGCACGAGGGTGAGCCAGACGCTCTGGGCCATCACCGGGTCGTGGATCAGCTTGGTCCAGTTCGCCAGGCCGTTGAAGTGCGGCGAGGTGATGCCGTCCCAGCTGGTGAAGGACAGCACCGCGACCAGCACCAGCGGGAGGATCGCGAAGAGGAGGAAGAAGACGGTCGCGGGTACCGCCCAGACGAAGCCCGGGCGGGTCACCCCGACGCCGGGCCGGCGCGCCTTGAGGCGGCGGCCGGACACGGCTGCGAGAGAAAGGGAGCTCATCGGTCCTACTCAGGAGGTGGACAGCGACTGCATCGCCTGGATGAAGCCGTTGGCGTCGGTCTTGCCGTCGAAGAACTTCTGAATGGCCGTGTGGAGCGGCGTGGCCTCCGACTGCGGGTAGGCCTGGTCCCAGGACAGCTGGAACGACGGGGCCGCCTTGACCAGGTCGAACTGGAACTTCGAGTAGTCCGGGCTGGCCGAGGTGGACAGGAACTTGGGGGTGTTGGTGGTGGTCGGCAGGTTGCCGATGCCGAGCTGGGCCTTCACGAACTCGTCGGAGTACATGAGCTTGAGGAAGGCCGCCACGGTGTCGGGGTGCTTGGTCTTCTTCAGGACGGAGTAGAAGTTGTTGGTGTTGCCGACGAGGTCCTTCGGGTCGCCCTTGCCGCCACTGACGGTCGGGAAGGCGCTGTAGCCGAGGTCGTTCTTGGCGAAGTCGGGGTTGTTGGACTGCTGGGTGGAGTACTCCCAGGAGCCCATCAGCTCGAAGGCGGCCTTGCCCTTGGCCAGCAGCGCCGGGGACCCGCCGTCGGTGAACTTCACCGAGTCGAAGTTGCTGCCGAATGCGCCGGCGTCGACCAGCTGCTTCAGCATGCTCAGGGCCTTCTGGCTTTCCGGTCTGGCCCACGCGCTCTTGTCACCGGCGAGCGCCTTCTGGAACAGGTCCGGCCCGGCGACCCGGTCGAAGACGTACTCGAACCACATGAGGGTGGGCCACTGGTCGCCGCCGCCGAGCGCGATCGGGGTCAGGCCCTTGCCCTTGAGCACCTTGACGTCGTTGATCAGGTCGTCCCAGGTCTGCGGGACGCTCAGGCCGGCGCCCGCCAGGACCTTCTTGTTGTTGAAGAGCAGCACGGGCTGCGTGCCGCGCATCGGGACACCGTAGGACTTGCCGTCGACCACCGCGGTGTTGAACACCGAGGGGAGGAAGTTGGCCTTGAGCCCCGGGTCCTTGGCGATCATGTCGTCCAAGGGGAGCAGGAGGTTCTTCTTGGCGAAGGGCGCGATGCTGCCGCCGCCCCAGTTGAAGAAGATGTCCGGGGCCTGCGGGGTGTTGATGATCGTGTTGAGCTTGGACTGGTAGTCGGCGCCGGGGATGGTGTCCAGCACCACCTTGACCTTCGAGGTCTTGTTGAACGTGTCGACGATCTGCTTTTCGACCTTGTTCGCGGAGTCCCCGTAGACGAGGACGTGGATCGCCCCGGAGCTGGAGCCGCCGCTGGACCCGCATGCGGTGGTCAGACCGAGCAGCAGCGCGGTCGTTGCCGCTGCTGCGGCGAGTCTGTTCCGGGTCGCACCGTTGCGAACGGTCACGCGAAGAGAACCCATGGGATTGCCACTCCGTCGATAATTTCGATGTGGTTTCCGAATGCTGCGGGAAACCTAGGCGTAACGTCGATCTCCGTCAAGGGTTTGGAAGATCTCGATTCGGACGTACCGGCTGGGGCCCTGACCAGCTAATATCCGTCTTGTACAGCCGCAGTGACGACGTACTTCGCACACCAGGGCAGCACAGGAGGGGCTCGTGACCAGAGCGGCGACACTCGCCGAAATCGCGCGCGAGGCGGGGGTGTCCACACCGACTGTTTCGAAAGTCGTCAACGGCCGCGCGGACGTCGCCCCCGCCACCCGGGAGCGGGTGGAGGAGCTGCTGCATCAGTACGGCTACCAGCGGCGACGCAGCAACAACGCCCCGCCCAGCCCCTTGCTTGAGCTGGTGTTCCACGAGCTCGAGAGCGCCTGGGCGATGGAGGTCATCCGCGGGGTCGAGAACGTCGTCCGCGAAGAGGGGATGAGCGTCGTCCTGTCCGAATCCTCGGGCCGGCTCAGCCTCGGGCAGTCCTGGATGGACGGAGTGCTCGCCCGCCGCCCCACCGGCGTGGTCCTGGTGCTGTCCGGGCTCGACGAGGCCCAGCAGGCGCAGCTGACCAGTCGTGATATCCCGTTCGTGGTGATGGACCCGGCCGGGGACCCCGGTCAGGACGTGCCGGCGGTCGGTACGACCAACTGGAACGGCGGCCTCGCCGCCACCCGCCACCTGCTCGACCTGGGCCACGGGCGCATCGGCATGATTGCCGGACCGCAGCGGATGATGTGCAGCCGCGCCCGGATCGACGGCTACCGGGCCGCGCTGGAGACGGGCGGCGTCGCCTTCGATCCCGCACTGATCCGCGAGGGCAACTTCTACCACGAGACCGGCTACTGGGCGGGCCTGGAGCTGCTGCGCCTCGAGGACCGGCCCACCGCGATCTTCACGGGGAACGACCTGCAGGCGCTCGGCCTCTATGAGGCCGCACGGGAGTTGGGCCTACGCATCCCGGAGGATCTCAGCGTCGTCGGCTTCGACGACCTGCCCATCGCCCGCTGGGTCGGCCCACCCCTGACCACCGTCCGCCAGCCGCTGACCGAGATGGCCGAGGTCGCCGCGCGCATGGTGATCGACCTCGCCCGCGGCAACCTGCCGTCCGCGCTGCGCGTCGACCTGGCCACCAGCCTGGTCGAGCGCAGCAGCACAGCCCCCCGGCCCCCGACCGCCGGCCGGCACTGAGTCGTCGGCACCTTCGAAATTTTCGACAGCACGTGACACATCGCTCCGGACGCGTACCGCGGGCACTGGAGCCATTGCCCCTCGAACCGCCCCACTGCCGGCTGCCGGCCAGGTTGCCCCGCGCACATCGACTGCTTCGGGCGCGTCCCGCTTCCCGCAACGGCATCCCCCGGGACGGCTCGAGCCCCGACAGAACCCAGGTGAGTCGTGTCAAGAAGCCGTATCTCCATCGATCATGAGGACGGTTCTGATCGAACACGGTCCCCGGCCGGGTGATCTCGGCCGTCACTCCCGCCTCGGACACCGCAGGCCGAACGCCTACGAAACAGCGTCCCGAACAACACCAACTACGCCGGCCCCAGCCGCATGACCCATGTCCAAGACTCGGAGTCAAGGCCCAAGGCCGGGTGGTTAGCGTTTTCGCAGGTCACGCAAGTGAGGCTGGGGACCACGCTGTTGCGGCGTAGGGGCCGGGGTCGAGTATGTGGATGAGGCCGCCGGCGGCCCATCGGTTCAGTTGTCTGTACATGGTTTCCAGGGTGACATCGCCGAAGTAGGCGGCGATGTCACGGGGTTGCCACAGACGCGTGGGGTCTTCCTGGAGCAGGGCCAGGATGCGGTGCCGGCGCCGTGCGGAGGGTGTGGCGTGTCGGTCGTCCCGGGAGGCCGTGGGCGGTGCGGGTTGATCCACGGGTTCGAGGACGGTGATGTCGAGGTGGGTGACGGTGTGGCTTGTGCCGGGCCGGCCGTCGGCGTGGCGCTCGCTGTAGCGGGACATCGGGAACTTGACCTTGCGGATGCTGACCCGTTGTCGGCAGGGCGGGAGCAGACCGGTCAGGATCCGGCGGCCGATCATCCCGAGGAGAGTGTGCCGATCGGTGTCCGCGGGGATGCTGCCGTTGGCCTGGATCACCTGGTCGCGGACGGTGTGGAGTGTGATGCTGAAACGGCAGCGGTCCGGGTCGGTGCCGGGGAGAGACTCGGCGGCACCGACCATCACGGTGCGAAGGGCCTGGTAGAGCGTGAGCAGTGAGCACATCTCCTGCTCGATGCCTGCAAGGACCGCGTCCACCAGCTCGAACGGCACGACTGCCGTCAGCTCCCCCAGATGCCCAGGAGCGAACCGGCCTCCGGCCACGGTGACCGTTCGGGTGATGGCCGTCAGCACAGACGGCAGGACACAATGACGGGGCAACGGAGCTCCTTCGGGACAAGCTGTCCTGGTCGACTGCCTGTACCAACGAGCTCCGTCGCTCTGCGTCGGAACCCTTCAACTCACTCGCGTGACCTGCGAAAACGCTAACTACCCGGCCTTGGTGGAAGCCTCGTTTTCGGAGGGGCTGCGAACGCCGATTCCTTCGAATGTTTCGAAGGGGTTCCGGACGGAACCGTCGGTCACTCCGTGGCCCTGCGGATACGGGCCAGCAGGGCGCGCAACCGGTCACGGTCCTCGGCGTCCAAGCCGGCCGTGGCCTCGGCGAGGGCGTCGCGGTCCACCACCTCCGCCTCGCGGTGGCACTCCACGCCTCGGTCCGTAAGGCGGAGCAGGAAGGCACGGCGGTCGTGCGGATGGCGGACGCGCTCAACCAAGCCGTCGCGCTCCAGGCTGTCGACGATGCTGGTCGTGGTCCGGGCGGAGACACCGGTCAGGTCGCTCAGGTCCCGCATCCGCAGCGGCTCCTCGGCATGCGCCAACATCCGCATCGCGCGCAGCCGGGCAACCGACGCGCCCCCGGTGCGCAGCCGTGCCTCCACGAACTGACGCAGTTGGTGTGTCGTCTCGTACAGCTCGTCCACCAGGATGTCGCTGCTGCCCTGTACTGCCATGACCGCTCCCCGTCGAACGTTCCCCGGCCCGGGAAGGCCGTTGCCCGGTCCGGCTGGAAAACCAGATTCTATGAGCAGCCACATACTGAGTATGCTCAGCATGTGCTGTCGTCCCCTCGCCGCCTCCGGCTGTCACCCCGGCTCCGCCGTCCTGGCCAGCGT
Organism: Streptomyces sp.; assembly: GCF_019510245.1. GTDB lineage: Bacteria > Actinomycetota > Actinomycetes > Streptomycetales > Streptomycetaceae > Streptomyces. The sequence goes on from NZ_JAEKKT010000157.1 coordinate 29,399, forward strand.
CTGGTCGTCCCCGTCATCTGCGCCAGCGTGACGTTCATCGCCATCGTCGACGGCGCGATCACCACCGTCGCGCTGCCCTCGATCGCCCGCCAGTTCGACCTCACGACGGCCGCCCTGGACGGGGTGGTCGTGGTCTATCCGGTCTGCCTCGCCATGACCATCCCCGCCTCCGCCTGGCTCGTCGAGAGGTTCGGAGCAAAACGCGTCCTGCTCTGGGCGCTCGGCGCCTTCCTCACCTCGTCACTGCTGTGCGGCACGGCCCCCGGGCTCGCCGAACTGGTCGGCTACCGCGCCATCCAGGGACTCACCGCCGGGGTGCTCTTCCCGGCGTCCGCCGCGCTGCTCTTCGCCACCTTCGACACCGCCGACCAGGTGCGGATATCCCGGTACATGATCGTTCCCCAGCAGATCGCCCCGGCCGCCGCGCCGATCCTCGGCGGGCTGCTCGTGGACCATCTGTCCTGGCGCTGGGTCTTCTACGTCAACCTTCCAGTGGGCATCCCCGTCGTCGTATTCGGCATGCTGTTGCTCGCCGAGCAGCGCGGCCGGCCGGGCGGCCGCTTCGACCTGACCGGACTGCTGCTGAGCGCCGCCGGGCTGGGGGCCGCAATGTTCGGGATCTGCGAGGGACCCAACCAGGGCTGGTCCTCCGCTCCCGTGATCGCGGGGCTGGCCCTCGGCGCCGTCGTGCTGGCCGCCGCCGTCGTCTTCGAACTGCGCACCACCAAGCCCTTGCTGAAGCTCCGGCTCTTCACGGACCGGCTCTTCCGCGACACCAACCTGATCAACCTCGTCGGCCTGATCCCGATCCTCGGCGCGATGTACCTCGGCCCACTCTTCCTGCAGGAGGCGCAGGGGCGCACCGCCCTGGAGTCCGGCACCAGCACCTTCCCCGAGGCGTTCGGCGTCCTGCTCACCGTGCAGCTCGCCAGCGTGCTCTACGCCCGCGTCGGACCCCGAGTGATCGTCGGATGCGGCATGGCCGGGGTCGCCGTGGTGCTGCTGCTCTTTTCCACCTGCGACGAGAACACCGGGCTGTGGACCTTCCGCGCCTACATGCTGTTCCTCGGCATCGCCATGGGCGGCGTCTTCATGCCGACGACGGTGGCGTCGCTCGCCAACATCGCCAAGCCCGACCTGGCCCAGGCCTCCACCCTCAACACCGTCGTACGCCAGACCGGCGGCGCGCTCGCTCCCGCGGCGGTCACCACCGCCCTGGTGCTCGGCACCCCCACGGCGGCCCCCGCCCATCCGCCCATCGGCGCCTACCAGGACGCCTATCTGGCCCTCGCCGCGATCGCCGCCGTCACCGCGGTCTTCGCCTTCACCCTGCCGGACGCCGCGGCCCGCGCGGCGGCGCGGACCACGACCACGGTCGGCGGCCCGGCACCGGCGCACGCCGGGCACGAGAACGTCCACTGACCTCCGCGCCACCTCCGCCACGCGCAAGCCGGTTCCCCGCGTGGGCAGATGGCCTTCCGCTTGTCCCAGTCGTGTCTGCACCGTGGACGCCGCCTATGGCATGCGGCGGTCCGAGACGCGGCCCGCGGAAACCAATCGACCAGCACCGACCGCTCGACCGAGGCTGCGCTGAAGTCTGGCTGTCACGTTTGTGCCGTGCGATCCGACTTCTTGTACGAGAGGGCACGGAACGGCCGTGCCGGACCAGGACAGGACGAGGAAGCGGACATGCGGATCGTCATCTTCGGCGCGAACGGCGGCACCGGCCGCCAGCTCGCCCAGCAGGCACTCGAGGTCGGCCACGAGGTCGTTGCGGTGACGCGCAACCCCGACAGCTTCCCCATCGCGGCCACGCGCTTGACGGTCGCCCGAGCGGACGTGCACGACCGGGCAGCGACTGCGCGGATTGTCGAGGGCAGTGAGGTGGTGCTCTCCACGTTGGGGGTGCAATTCAGCCGGAAGCCGATCACGATCTACAGCGACGGGATCGCGTCCATCGCCGATGCCATGACGACCCACGGGCGCAAGCGGTTGGTAGTGGTGAGCTCGGCGGGCACTGAGCCGAGTCGGCACGCCGACGGCGGGTTCCTGTTGAACCGGGTGATGCAGCCCATGGTCACCCGGACGATCGGCAAGACGACGTACGCCGACATGCGCCGCATGGAGGCCTTCTTGCGCCAGTCCAGCCTGGACTGGACGGTCATGCGTCCTGGCGGCCTGTTCGACGCGGAGCAGCCCAGTGACTACGAGCTGGCGGAGAACCGCTCCGAGCGAGTGTTCACCAGCCGCGCCGACCTGGCCGCGTCGATGCTGGCCCAGGCCACCAGCCGGGTGTGGATCGGCAAGTTCGTCGCGGTCAACACCACCAAGGGTGCTCCCACCGTGCTGCGGATGATCCGCCGCGAAGCGTTCGGCAGCCACTGACCACGACCGGCACCGACAACCATCGGCTGGAGACACTGATGAGCAACCACCACCCCGGAGTCACCGAAACCAGCACCGCGGCGTGGGAACGTCGCGCAGCCCTGGCCGGCCCGGTCGATTTCACGATGATGTATGTCGCACACGACGCCTTCAACCGCGACCTGGACCGCCTGCTGGACGCCGTCGCGGACGGACGCGGCCACTCCCCTGCGGTCGTCGCGACCTGGCAGCTGTTCAGCAAGCAGCTCCACACCCACCACTCTGCCGAGGACACCGTGCTGTGGCCGCGACTGCGGGCGGCGGTCACCGATCCCGACGAGCATCGCATCCTGGACGACATGGAAGCCGAGCACGCCTCGCTCGACCCACGCGTCGAGCAGATCAACGCCGCCATCGCCGATCAGAACACCAAGGCTCTCGAACGAGAAATGTCCGTCCTGGCCAAGGGCCTGTCGGCGCACATGATCCACGAGGAGTCCCAGGCGCTGCCGCTGCTCGAGCGTCGGCTGGGCAAGGCCGGCTGGGATGCCTTCAGCAAGGAGATCCGTGACCAGCAGGGCGGGATCAAGGGCGCCGCGGACTACCTTCCGTGGCTGCTCGACGGCGCCACCGAGCAACTGAAGACCCAGGTCCTCAGGCTCCTGCCCGCGCCCGCACGCGTCGTCTACCGCAGGGTTTGGGAGCCCAAGTACCGCAAGGCCGCGCGGCGGTGAGGGACGAGACTGTCCGCGATGCGAGCGGGCCACAGAGCGGCCAGGAGCAGACGGGCATGGATGATCTGGATTGGTTCGCAGAGCAGTTCGAGGCCCACCGCCCACGACTGCAGGCGGTGGCCTACCGGATGCTGGGCTCGCTCACCGAGGCCGAGGACGCCCTCCAGGAGGCGTGGATCCGTACCACCCGCTCGCAAAGCAGCAGCATCGACAACATCAGCGCGTGGCTGGTGACCCTTGTCGGCCGGGTGTGCATCGACATGCTGCGTAGCCATCAGTCCCGGCGCGAGAACCTGGTCGGCACCTGGCTGCCCGAGCCCGTTGTCAGCACCGAGGAGACCCACGATCCCGAACAAGCCAGCCTGCTCGCCGACTCCGTCGGCCTTGCCCTACTCGTCGTGCTCGAGAGCCTGGAACCGGCCGAACGACTCGCATTCGTCCTGCACGACATGTTCGGCGTCCCCTTCGACAAGATCGCCCCGATCGTGGACCGAACACCCGTCGCCGCCCGCCAGCTCGCCAGCCGGGCCCGCCGCCGGCTACGCGGGACGGTGACGATGCCCGACGCCGACCTGCCCACCCAACGGCGCGTCGTCGACGCGTTCCTCGCCGCGTCCCGAGCCGGCGACTTCGAAGCCCTGATCACCCTCCTCGACCCCGACGTCGTCTTCCGCGTCGACACCGGCCCCCGCCCCTGGCTCGGCCCCGCCCTCCTCGTCGGCGCCCGTGACGTTGCCGAGCACGCCACCACGTTCGGACCGCGGTTCGCTACCCTGTGCCAGCCGGCGCTGGTCAACGGCGCCGCCGGCATCATCGCCACCGGCCGCGCCGGCGTCCTCGCCGTAGTCGGCATCACTGTCGTCGACGAGCACATCGCCGAGATCGACCTCGTCCTCGACCCCGACAAGCTCTCCGGGGTCACCATCGACGACTGAGTCAATACGAAGGCGGCAATAACTGAGGGTCTGAGCTTGACGCTGGTCCGAAAATGAAGATGAGCCCAGGTCAGTGAGGTGATCGGTGGGATGTGTTCATGCGGCCTCGATGGGGTCGAAGCGGACGGTGAAGCCGAGGGCGTTGGCCTGGCGGGTGATGCGGCGCATGGCTCGCTCGGGGTTGTACTTCGCGTAGTAGTCGCCACCGAGATCCTGGTAGGCGACATCTTTGGTGAGCATGTGCCAGACCGCGGTCAGGAGCGGGTGTTCGAAGGCGACCAGGGCCTTCTTCTTGCCCAGCCTGGGCATGAGCCGGTGGTAGCGGGCGCCGAGGTAGGTGGTCTCTCGAGTGCGGGAGGCCGCCATGCCCGCTGTGCCCAGGGCGGCGCCGAGCCACCGGTTCCCGTGGCGTCTGCGGGCCGGACTTGTGCTTGCCGGCGGACTCGTGGTGGCCGGGGCAGACCCCGGCCCACGAGGCGAGGTGGCCGGCGGCCGCGAAGCGGGACATGTCGCCGCCGGTCTCGGCGATGATGACTTCGGCGACTCCCTGGCCGACGCCGGGCACGGTGGCCAGCAGCTCAAGCTGGCGGGCGAAAGGGAGCACCTCCTCCTCGATCCGCGCGGACAGCTCGTCGATCGCCCCGGTGAGGTGGTCCATGCGTTCCAGGTGCAGTCGGCAGAGGAACGCGTGGTGTGCGCCGAAGTTCCCGGTCAGCGCCTCGACCAGTGCGGGGAACTTCGGTCGCAGGCGGGCTTTGGCCATCCCCGCCCGGGCGTGGACGTCGCGTTCACCCTCGATCAGGGCGGCGAGCATGGCCCGTCCGGAAACCCCCCATGATGTCGGTGGCCACGCTGGAGAGCTTGATGCCCGCGTCCTCCAACTCCTCCTCCAGCCGCTGGGCTTCGCGGGTCCGCTCTCCGGCGAGGCTGGCGCGGTAGCGGGTGAGGTCGCGCAGGTGCCGGACTGGCTCCGGCGGCACGAGCGAGGCCTTGGCCCGCAAAGCCCATGCGACTGCCGCGCTCTGCCTCACCGACAGATGACGACACCCCGCCGCCCACCCGCAGCCACGCCACGTGCTGCGAAACCGGCGGCATCCCACAGCCGTGCCGACCAGAACAACGTCAAGAGATGCCCGTGAACCGCGAAAGCGGCCCCGACAGCGATCGCCAGAACATGGTCGAACAAGTCCGCGCATGCATCGCCAGCATGGACACCCCATCCGACGACCGGTCCATGTTCGGCGTGGTGAGACCTCCTTCGTGGCAGGCCACGCCGCAGTCGGTGTCCGCGCCGGAGGCGAACTCATGATCCGTATCGACCCCTCGCGATCCGACGAACTCCTCAGCCGACCCGAAGCACATCCGCTCACGATGGGCACCCGTACCTTCACCGGCTGGGCCGGCATCGGCTTCGACCAACAAACCGACTCCCAGCTCGACTTCTGGGCGGGCCGGCGAATCGAATACGTGCACAGACTGCCGTCCAAAGCCACCAGCCCCCGAACTCAACGCCGGGGCTGAAGCAATCACCTGCTCGGCCACACCCGGAGACTTCCAGGCGGCGGGCCACGTCGGAGTAGGCCAGCTGCCTGCCGGCCCTTACGACGCCATCACGTGCGTCGCCACGATCCACCACCTGCCGTTCACCCTGGCGCTCACCTGCCTCCGCCGTCATCTGGCTCCGGGAGGGGACACTGGTGGGGGCGTCGAAGCCCTCGCTGGCGAGCTTGTCGATGGCCAGCCGTACCGGCGGAGCGGCCATCTCGTCGGCCAGCCGGGCACGGAGGCGGGCCCGCGGAGAGCACAGCCTGTGGCGGCGACACCGGGTCGCCGCCGGTTCACGTACCCAGGACCGCCAGAGTCCGACGGGCCGGGAGCGCCGGCCCGGCTTGTAGCCGGCCACGCCTGCCATCGACACCCGCCCCGAGCCCGCTTCCTGAGCCGACCGACGGGCGTCCGGCCGATCCGGTCCCAGGTCCTGGTGCGTGGCGGAGCCGTAGTCAGTGAAGCTGTCTCGCCAGCAGGTCTGCGGCCAGGTCGGCGAGGATGTCGGGTGCCTGCGTCGCGTCGAGTTCGGCTCCCGGCTCCTCCGGTTCGAGGGGTTCGAGCGTGGCAAGTTGCGAGTCGGGGAGCGAGCTCGGCATGAAGTGGCCGGTGCGTCCGCCGAGCCGGTCCGCCAGCACTTCGGGGCTGGCGGTCAGGGGCAGGAAGATGGCGCCCGGGCAGGCCGCTCACAGGACGTCGCGGTAGCGCCGCCTGAATGCGGAGCAGGCGACCACCGCACCTGTGCCCGCCACATCCCGCTGGTGCAGCCAGCGGCGGACGGACTCCAGCCAGGGCCGACGGTCGGTGTCGTCGAGCGGCGTGCCGGACGGCATCTTGGTGATGTCGGCCGGGGAGTGGAAGGCGTCGCCGTCCGCGAAGGGCACGCCCAGCCGCTGCGCCGGCAGGCGGGCCACCGTGGTCTTGCCGACTCAGTCGGTTCATGCGCTCGAACAGATCCTTGAACTCGGCGGCGCCCGGTCCACCCCACCCGAAGCCGGCGAAGGGCCTGTACAGCAGGCTCCCCCGGCCGGTGTCGTACGGGCAGCGTCATCGCGGTTCACCTCCGGCTGGTCGGCCGTACAGGTCACCATCCACCGTGCGCGTCTACGCAGAACCGTGTGAACCGGGCGACTCAACCCCTTTCGCACGTTTCTCATCGCCGGCAATGCCCAGGCGCCCGATGAACGCGGGCTCGCTGCGCGCCAGGACACGCCGTAGCGCTACGCGTAACTCCGTGTACCGCACACCCGTGCCAGATCGCTGTGCTGTCACGGCAGAACCAACGAATTGCGCCTCGGCAGCGAAGTGCGCCGGACGGGTGGAGTGGCGAACCCGTCGCAAGAGACGTGCGGGACGCGAACTCCGGTCGGACACTGGAGGTCAGAGCGGCGGCCGACGGCGTACGGAACCAGGGCACGATGGCCATGATCCACGGCACGACACACTCCTCCGGTGCGACGGACGCCGTCTCCACGCGCTCCGTGTTCGGCGCGCCGTGCTGGGTGAGCCTGAGCAGCCGCGACCTCGACGCGACCCAGGACTTCTATGCGGCCGTGCTGGGCTGGCGGTGGCGCACGGCCCGACTCGGCGACCGTTTCCGGACCGCACTGGCGGATGGGACCCCCGTCGCGGGGATCACCGAGACGGCCACCGTGTGGCAGATGGCCGTGGCCTGGACGCCGTACTTCGCCGTGGCGGACGCCGACGAGGCGGTCGGCCGGGTCCGGGAGCGTGGCGGAACCGTGGCAGTGGGGCCGATCTCCTTCCCGCCCGGAAGGGCGGCGCTGCTCGCGGACCGCGACGGTGCCCGCTTCGGGGTATGGCAGGGGCAACTCGTCACCGAGTGGGAGGCATGGCGGCAGGCGGCGCCGACGTTCATCACCCTGCACACCCGGGACGCCTTCGACGCGACCATCTTCTACGGTGAGATCCTCGACTGGGCCTCGGACCTGCCCGGCTGCTGCGAGGTCGAGTACGCGGCGGGCGAAGTGCTGCTGCGCAGCCGAGGCGACATCGTGGCCCGCATCGAGTCGGGCTCGGTGGAGGCACCGCCCGACCCTTCTGTGCGGCCGCACTGGCAGGTCCACTTCGCCGTGGCCGATGTGGGACCGTGCGTCCAGAGCGCGGGGAAGCATGGCGGCAGTGTCCTGCACGAAGGCGAGCACGAGGCCGTGCTGCGCGACCCCGACGGCGCCCAGTTCACGGTGACCTCGCGTCGGCGCCACTGACGTCCCGCCCGGGCTGCCGCGCAGCTGGCCGAGCTCGCCCAGCGGGTCTGACCGACGGCGCAGGCAGAAACGAACGGCAGGTCTCTGCCTGCTCAAAAGGCTTGGCTCGGCCCAGGGCTGTTCACGTCGGCGGGCCGGGCACCGAGGCCGTACAGGCCTCAGACTCAAAGGAGGGGCCAAGACTGCGAAAGGACCCGGTGCGCGATGCCCGAGGAACCGCGGGCCGCACTGGCGCTGTTTCTGGAGCGGTCGCACACGGCGGCCCCGCTGCAGCTACCCCAGCTGGTCGATGAGGCAGCCCGCCGGCTGGGGATGGTGTCGGCGACCGTATACCTGGCGGATGTACAGGAAAATCTGCTCGTGCCCTTGCCCGGTCCGGGTGCGGGGGACAACGCACCGGCGTTGACGGTTGAGGGGACGGTGGCCGGGTGGGCATACCGGACGATGTCACTGCGGCTGTCGCGCCAGCCGCTGGCGGTGTGGCTGCCGCTGGTCGATGGCATCGCGCGGATCGGCGTTCTCCAGATCGTCGCCGACCAGATCACGTCTGCGATCCTCGACGGCGCCACGCAGCTAGCGGCGGTGACCGCGTTGACTGTCGTGTCCAAGAGCGGGTTCAGCGGCCTGCTCAGCCGCGCCGCGCGCCGACGGCCTATGACCACGGCGGCGGAAATGGTGTGGGCGTTCCTGCCTCCGCGCACCCTGGGCACCGACAAGGTCACCTCCACGGCCGTGCTGGAGCCCGCCTACGACGTCGGCGGGGACGCCTCCGACCACGGCCTGGACGACGGACGCCTGCACCTGACCGTGGTCGACGCCATGGGGCACGACCTCGCGGCGGGACTGGCCTCCGCCGTCGCCCTGGCCGGCTGCCGGGCCACCCGTCGCGCAGGCGGCACCCTGACCGACATCACCGCCCGGATTGACGAAGACCTGCACCACTGGCGGCCCGGCGGCCTGCTCACCGGCGTCTTCGCGTACCTGGACCTCGACACCGGGCACCTGTCCTGGATCAACGCCGGCCACCCGCCACCGCTCCTGATCCGCGCCCACCACGTCGTCGCGGGGGCACTGGAAGCACACGGCGAGCTGCCACTCGGCCTGGGCCCCGGCTATCAGCCCTCCCGGACCGTGCACCAGGCTCAGCTGCAACCCGGTGACCGCATCCTGATCCACACCGACGGCGTCACCGAAGCCCGCTCGGCCACCGGCCGGCAGTTCGGCGAGAACCAGCTCGTCGACTTGGTCACCCGCGCCCTGGCCGCTGGCGAACCTGCCCCGAAGCCATGCGCCGCCTCATCCACGCCATCCTCGACTACCACCACGGCCAGCTACAGGACGACGCCGCCATCGTCATGGCCGAATGGCATCCCCCGGCCCAATCCGCCCACGATGATCAACCTCAGCGTTGACCGGTCCACGCCTACTACTCGGGGACAGGCTCCAAGCGCCACGACGCTGCTCACCCCAACCATGGGTCCCGCGTCACACGGCTGGGAGTCCCGGTAGTTGCCGAGCGGCACCCCGCCGCGTGTCACCGGACGTGCCCCCCATCTGCGGCTGGTGACAGCGTCGGCCCCCCGATGCGCTGCCGCGCGCCAGTACGCCGATGCGGGCGACGGCGGTCACCTCGCGCGCCCCAGGGGCGATGGAGCGGACAGCGGGCGCGGCGGTCGTCGCGTCCGCCCCGAGCACGCCCGCACGTCGTCGGCTACGCGGCTCGGGTGAGTTCGGCGCGGCCGAACAGCAGCGCGTAGCCGGAGGGGAGCCGGCGCAGGATGCGGGTGATGAGGTCGGGGCCGGCGTAGGCGGCGACGGCGGAGAAGACGGATCCGGTATCCCAGCGGGTGGTGGCCAGGGAGGCGCCGGTGCGGGCGGCGAGGTCCTTGACGAAGGCCCAGCCGCCAAGCGGCTGGGTGTCAGGGATCTGGGCGGTGAGGATGCGTGCGGCCTCAACGGGCAGGCGGGCGGCCAGGTCGACGCGTTCGTCGCCGGTCAGCTGGCGCCCGAGTCCTGAAAGGACGAGGTGGACGGCTTCCTCGGCCTTCTCCCGGGTGGGGCAGGCGCCTTCGTAGCGGACTTCTCCAGCATGTGCTCGTACGCCCTCCCGTAGGGATGCTGGATCGGTGCACTGTGGTCGGACATCACTGCGGTGGTTTTTTCTGTCACCAGGTCGTGGTGGCCGGTGTGTGGTCACCTGGTCACCGGCGGTGGGTGGTCAGGTGGGCTGAGGGCGGCCGAAGAGGAGGTCGTAGCCGACAGGGAGCTGGAACAGGATCTGCCCCATCAGGTCCTTGCCTGCCGTGTCGGCGACGGTGGACAGCACGGCGCTGACGTCCCAGTTCGCGGTCTGCTCGGTGGCGCCCTCGATCCAGGCGGCCGTCGCGCGGACGAACCGCTCAGGGGGCAGCGGTTCGGCGCTCTGCAGCGGGTTGAGCAGGATCAGGGCGAAGCCCTCCGGCAGGCGGGCCGCGAGCTGGGCGCGGACGTCGCCGACCAGGTGTGCGCCGAGCAGGGCGAGCACCACGCGGGCCGCGCGTTCGGCTTCCTCGGGAGTGTCGTACTCGCCGCGTTCCTTCACGTGGTCGAGGAACGCTTCGCGTCGCAGAGTCATCGGGCCGCAATCCCTCTCCTTGCACGGACTGCGCATGAGGGTGCGGAGGGCGGGATGGAGGGGGGAGATCAGGTGCCCGTCCTCCGCACCGGCCCGGCCGGTGTCAGCCGGAGATCTCCTTGTGGCCGGAGCCGACGCCGATGGCGATCTTGCGGGGCTTGGCGCGCTCGGCGATCGGGATGCGCAGGGTGAGCACGCCCGCGTCGTAGTCGGCCTGGATGTGCTCGGTGTCCAGGGTGTCGGCGAGCACGATCTGGCGGGAGAAGACGCCGAGCGGCCGTTCCGACAGGTCCATCTGCACGTCGTCGGCCTTGGCCACCGGCCGGCGCTCGGCCTTGACGGTGAGCATGTTCCGTTCCACGTCGATGTCGATCGCGTCCGGGTCGACACCGGGGATGTCGAAGGCCACCACGTACTGGTCGCCCTCGCGGTAGGCGTCCATCGGCACCGGGGACGGCCGCGACCAGGTGCCCGGGCCCATCAGCTGCTGCGCCAGCCGGTCCAGCTCACGGAAGGGGTCGGTGCGCATCAACATCGTGAAACACCTCCAGCAGGTTCGGGCAGTTGCTGGCAATGCGCTGCACTGACACCGTTGTAACATGTCATCCAATGGATGACAAACATGATGTCGTCGACGCGATGACCATCCGAGGGAGGTGCCCGTGACCGCGGCCGACCAGCCGTCCACGCCCCGTACGAACGCCCACAGCCCGGCGTCCTTCCTTGCCGCCGCGGCGGCTCTTGCCGCCATAGACGACGCGCTGCGCGATGCCCAACACGAGACCCCTGACGCCGCCGGCCCCGGCCCCGAACAGGCGCTGGACTCCCTGATGCTGCTGCGGCAGGTGCGCGAGCAGCTCGCCGACTGGGAGACCGGCCTGATCGAGACCGCCCGCGACGCGGGCGCCAGCTGGGCCGACCTCGCCGGCCCCCTCGGCGTCGCCAGCCGCCAGGCCGCCGAACGCCGCTACCTGCGCGGCCGCCCCGGCGCCGTCGGCACCACCGGCGAACAGCGCGTGACGGCCACCCGCCAGGCCAGAGCCGCCGAACGCGCCACCGCCACCTGGGCCCGTCGCCACGCAGCCGACCTGCGCCGCATCGCCGGCCAGATCACCGCGCTCGCCCACCTCGCGCCCGAAGCGCGCCCAGCCCAGGCCGCCCTGCATGCCGCTCTCGGCGCCGCCGACGCCGCCGAGCTCATTGGGCCCCTGACCGGCATGCGTCCCTACCTCGATGCCCGCCACACCGGCCTCGTCGATTCCCTGGACGCCCTCGACGACCGGCGCACGGCGACAGCCGCTGACGATGACTGACTCCCGGCACACGGAGTCGCATCATGCGGGTGCGGTCCGGCCCGCCCCGAACCACGCCGACGACGGGCAACGCTCTGTCGCAGCCCGAGTCCAACTCCGTTCATGACGTTCCCACAGAAAGAGACCCCCATGAGCAGCAGCGTCGAGACGCTGGAATTCCAGACCGAGACCCGCCAGTTGCTCCGACTGGTGATTCACTCGATCTACTCGAACAAGGACATCTTCCTGCGCGAGCTGATCTCGAACGCCTCCGACGCCCTGGACAAGCTGCGACTGGAATCGCTGACCGACTCCAGCCTCACCGAGACCGACACCACCGACCTGCACATCTCGCTGGAGGTCGACAAGGACGCCCGCACACTGACCGTCCGTGACAACGGGATCGGGATGACCCGGGACGATCTCGTCGAGCTGATCGGCACGATCGCCAAGTCCGGCACCGCCGGCCTGCTGGAGAAGATCAAGGAGTCCAAGGACGCCGCCACCGCAGAGAGCCTGATCGGGCAGTTCGGCGTCGGCTTCTACTCGGCGTTCATGGTCGCCGACAAGGTCACCCTGCGCACCCGGCGGGCCGGCACCGACTCCGGCACCCAGTGGGAGTCCGACGGCGAGGGCACCTACGATCTCCAGAGCGTCGACGACCTGCCCGTGGGCACCTCGGTCACCCTGCACCTCAAGCCCGCCGACAGCGAGGACGGGCTCGCCGACTACCTGTCCGAATCCAAGATCCGCCAGATCGTCAAGCGGTACTCGGACTTCATCCGCTGGCCGATCCGGATGGCCACCGAGCGCGCCGGCGCCGAGGGCGAGACCACCCGCGGCATCGACACGCTCAACTCGATGAAGGCGCTGTGGGCCCGGCCGCGCAGCGAGGTGACCGAGGACGAGTACAACGAGTTCTACCAGCAGATCAGCCACGACTGGCTGCCCCCGGCCGAGACGATCCACATGCGAGCCGAAGGCACCTTCGAGTACGAGGCACTGCTGTTCATCCCCTCGCAGGCACCCTTCGACCTGTTCTCCCGCGAGACCAAGCCCGGCGTGCAGCTGTACGTCAAGCGGGTGTTCATCATGGACGACTGCGAAGCGCTCATGCCCAACTACCTGCGCTTCGTCAAGGGTGTGGTGGACGCCCACGACCTGTCGCTGAACGTCTCCCGCGAGATCCTCCAGCACGACCGACAGATCCGCGGCGTACGCCGGCGCCTGGTCAAGAAGGTCCTCGGCGCCATCAAGGACATGCAGTCCAAGGACGCCGAGCGCTACGCGAAGGTGTGGGCGCAGTTCGGCCGGGCGCTGAAAGAAGGCCTGGTCGAGGACACGGACAACACCGAGACCCTGCTGGAGCTGGTGTCGGCCGCCTCCACGCACGACCCGGAGAAGACCACCACGCTGCGCGAGTACGTCGAGCGCATGAAGGACGGCCAGGACACCATCTACTACCTGACCGGCGAGAGTCGCGCGATGGTGGAGAACTCCCCGCACATGGAAGCCTTCGCCGCCAAGGGGTACGAGGTTCTGATCCTCACCGACCCCGTCGACGAGGTGTGGGTGGACCGGATCCCGGCCTTCGACGGTCGCCGTCTGCAGTCCATCGCCAAGGGCCAGGTCGATCTCGACGAGTCCGCCGACGGCGACCAGGAAACCGACGCCGAGAAGGCCCGGCGTGAACAGGACTTCGCCTCCCTGCTGCCGTGGCTGACCACCACCCTGTCCGAGCAGGTCAAGCAGGTCCGCCTGTCGTCACGCCTGACGACCTCGGCGGCCTGCATCGTCGGCGACGCCCACGACGTGACGCCGACCCTGGAGAAGATGTACCGGGCGATGGGCCAGCAGATACCCCCGGTCAAGCGGATTCTGGAACTCAACCCCGCACACCCGCTGATCACCGCCCTGCGCACAGCACACGACGCGGGCGCCGACGATCCCGCACTGGCGGAGATCGCCGAGCTGATCTACGGCAGCGCGCTGCTCGCCGAAGGGGGTGACCTGCCCGACCCGGCCCGCTTCACGCGGCTGCTCACCGACCGCCTGACCCGCACTCTGTAACCACGGGGCGGCCCGGCGCTTCGGCGGTGCCGGGCCGCACCCACCCCGACCTCGCCACCCTGGCACCGTCGCGCGCGGATCACGCCGGCGATCAAGGAGCGGGCGGTGCCCACCAACTTTCTGAGTGGACCAGGGCGGGTTGGCCAGGTCTCGGCCGGTGCAACGCCCGCGGCCTCGCGCAGCCGGCGACGTGGTGCTGGGCCTGCGCGGCCGCCTCATGATGCACGGTGATCAGTGGTAACGCGGGGGGAGTTGGCTGGGGTTGGGCATGTCCGCATTCCCTTGCTGCTGTGGGTGTGCGGGCCGTTCCGCATGCTGTTACCGGAGTTCGACGGCGTACGAGGTGCCGGGGAACTCCCATCCGTCGGTGCCTTCGCCGATGACGGCGACGATGACGTCGTCGATGAAGAGGCCCTCGAACTCGTCGTAGGCGAGCACACGCGCCGTTCAACGACGGCCGGGTCCGTCCCGCTGCTGTCGGGGACGTCGACGAACCGGGCGTGCAGAAGGTATACCGACCCGAGGACTCCGAAGTCCCGCTCGAAGATCGTGACGTGGACCCGGAAGGGGTCCGCCGTCGGGGCGAGCATCAGGAGGACGTCGGCGTCCAGGAGACTCAGGAGCGCGGGGTCGCTACTGTCCACCACCGCCAGGACAGGGACATGCAGAGAGCGGGCCAGCGTAGCCAGGACCTGGGAGGCAGCCGAAAGACGGTCGCCGGACAGCGTCAGCCGGGCACCGTGGGCAGCCTGGAGCCGGTCCACGACCACGAGGGCCAGGTCCTCCGTGTACGGGACTGTCTCCACGATCGCCTCGGCCGTCAGGTCACTGCCGTCGTCGATCGACAGCGGCACCTGCCCCAACTGCTGAGCGAACTCCTGCTCGGAGGCAGTGAGTCGGCCCTGCCTCAGCCGCGGGTAGTCGCCGTTCGTCTCGGCCGACAAGATCCGCCGGAAGATGTCGTCCCGGTCCGGCCCCGACCCCGCATACAGGACTCGGCGGCCGTCCCCCAGCGCGGTCTTTCGCGCGGCGGCCAGTCCCAGAAGGCTGCCGCCGACACTGGGCGGGGCCGCCACCAGCGTCAGCCGGCCCGCCTGGAGACGGCCCACCGCGCTGTCCAGGGCGGGCAGCCCGAAGGCGGGGCCGGCCGCCGGGGCGGAGGTGAGGGCGGGGCTGATGGCGTCGCCGAGCGTGGCGAGCCGGCGTGGCGAGCCGGCGTGGCGTGCCAACGGGATCCCAAGTGCTCACTGCGTCTCCTGTGTCCGCCGCGCCCGCGGCCGCAGGCGGATCGGATGGGGGCAGGGGGCCGGCCGGCAGCACGGCGACCGGCGTGGTGTTCCGCAGGAGCACCTGTGGCTGGCCCAGGGCCTCCCGGACGACGAGGTCGCCGAACTCCTTCTGAGCCGTGCTGAGAACGTAGGACGGAAGACCTTCCGTCTGCCGGGCCGCCGGCAGCCGGTCGACCGGCGCCAACTCCACCGTCACCAGGGCGCCAGCATGAGCTTCTGGACCAGGGTGATATGCCCGTCCTCCTCCACGCGCTTCACGAGTGCGTAGAGCTGACTGCGGGCAGCCGTCGCGTTCAGGGGCGCTCGGTCGTCTTCGAACGCGCGGAGTCCCTCGGCTCCTTCGCCCGCTTCTACTGCAGCCTCCCGGAGCACCTGCGCGAACTGACCCTGCTGATGGCCGCCCGCAACTGGGACGCCCAGTACTCCTGGAACGCCCGAAACCTTCGCGTACAGCGGGCGGTCGGGTACGGCGAGGGGCCACGCGGACCGCGGGCCGCCCGGCCTACCGCCGGATCGCGGGAATCGGGTTCTTCGCGAGCCGCCGAGGAGGGGTCCGCATGACCGGCGGCATCAATGGCGTCCTCGGATGATGTAGCCGAAGGCCGGCCGCGTTCGGTGAGCACGTCGTCACAACCTCTGGACGATCTCCGGGAGCAACGCGATGACTGCGGGCACCAGCAGGTACCCGGTGATCGCGGTGATGGCCTTGCGCGTCCCGACGGGCAGCACCGACACGGACCACACCTGGGCTATCGCCACGTCACGGTCGTTCGGAGACATGTCAGTCGTGGACAGCGAAGCGACGTATTCCTTCTTGACGTCCAGGGCCGAGTGGTAGCCGATCGAGGAGGGGTAGATGATGACGAGGGCGTCCACCACCATCACCACCACCACTGCGAAGAGCGTCCACGGTGCGGCGGGCAGCCATATCACGAACAGGACCAGCAGCCCGGACAGATGAGCGAGGGCGGAACCGTAGGTCCACAGCATGAACTGCCTGAGGGTGCGGAGTCCTTGGAACCCGTCACTGTCGTAGGCCATGTTCGGTGTCACGCCGAAGCCGAGTTCAGAGGACCGTTTCAGGTAGATGGTGAAGACGACACCCATCGCCAGCTGCTTCGCCAGGAAGTAGAAGGCGTACGCGCCCGCCACACACAGCGCCATCGCCAGCTCGGGGTGGGTGTGCCGGTTGGCCCACCAGCCGTCGTACACCTCGGACCGCCAGACCGCGTCCGGGAGCGTCGTCGAGTTCCAGCCCTCCAGGAGACCGTGGTCGTTGACGAAGGTGTACAGCAGGGCGGTACCGGCCGCCACGGTAGCCATGATGGTCACCGAAACGTCCCTGCGACCGAGCGCCGCGAACGCCCTGTTGGTTCTGGCGGTCAGCCGATTGAGCTGTTCGATCCGGCGTTCTGAAAGCTGAGAGGCACCACCGTTGCGCTCATTCATCGGTACGAAGTCGGAGATCGCCCGCACCTGCTGGCAGTAGAACATCGGCGTGACGAAGACGACGGCCAAGATGATCAGGCCGGCGGGATCTTGAAGCAGCGACAGGCTGACCGCGCTCGGCTCGGCGTCTGCGGAGAAGAGGTAGTTGAGGGCCGGCCGTGCGCCGTCGACTGTCGACGACACCAGCACTCCCCCGGCGTCGGCCAGACCCAGCAGCGCCACCGAGGAAGACAGGCTGATCAAAAGGAACCTGGTCTTGGGAGTCCAAGGCGTGTAGCACAGGCGGACCAGCAGGCGCGCCGCACGCCGCACGGGACGCGGCAGCCAGCGAAGCACGCGCATCGCACTGCGGATCCCGAAAGGCTCCCACGCGCGGAAGATCGTGCCGGTCAACTGCGGCTGCAGGACATCGAGTTGCGCCATGCGCTCCCCCCGATCGCAATATCGCATCGCACCCTTTATATCCGGCGTGACCAGCCTTAACCCAACCCTCAGCCAGGGGCCACCGCCCTCCACAGCGCCGCTCGGTACCTCTACGGCTGCCTCAACATGTCTTGGGCGTACGGTTCGCGGCGGCGGCGCTTGTGGCGTTCGGTCCGCTGCAGGTGCATGACGACGACGCCGGTACGGAACCGGCGCGGCAGGGTCAGCGGATCACGGCAGGCCCGGCACTCCAGCGGGTGCAGCACGTTGTCCTGCGGTCGCAGGAAGTTCTCCGGCGCGGCCACGCCCTCGCGGGTGTTGCAGCTGCCGCAAAGCGGTCCTTCTCCGAACTACGGGTTCCTCCGGGTTCGTTTTTCGGATGCGGTGTGCCGCTGCTCCGTGGTGGGACGCGCCGCATGAGCGACTCGCTGCGTGCTCGTATCGAGCAGTACTACGCCACCGTCCCCCTGCTGTTCGCAGATGCCGAAGAGTTCGGCCCGCTGCGGCTGTTCGTACGAAAGGAACCGGGAACCCCGTACTACGGCGGCCCGAGCCATGCTCAGCCCACCGCAGAGAGTGCCGGGAGCGTCACCACAGCAGCTTGCCGAGGCAGCCCCGGCTCTACGCGCCCGTATCGAGGACGTGGGGCTGCCGGTGGCAGAACGTCCGCTCATGGCCCTCGCCCCCCCTCCCTATCCCTCCGCAACTACTGCCGGATGGCGTCACGATCCGAGTGCTGACGGCTGACGCCCCAGCACTCCCTGCAGTTCTTGCTCTGCCTCGACTGGCTTTCGCCGCGGAGGCCACTGCTGTGGGCGCCGCAGGCCGTGCGGAACTGTCAGCAGCGGCTGAGGAAGTGACCGCGGACGGCACAGTCGAGAGCACCCGCCCGACTGTCCGCGCCGGGCACAAGACACTCATTGCTGCTCTTGCCTCGGACGGCACCCCTCTCGCCGTCGGCCACTACCATCCGGCCAACGGCACCACCGAGATCGGTGGCGTGGGCACCCTCCCCACCGCTCGCCGCCAGGGTCTGGCCGCAGCTGTCACGGCGGCCCTGGCCGCCCACGCCCGCGACCACGGAGTGCAGACAGTCTTTCTCGCCTATGCGGAGGAGAGTGTCGCTCGCATCTACCGCCGCCTGGGCTTCCGCCCTGCCGATGTCACGCTGCTGATCGCCAACCAACCCGCACGGTCGTAGAAGGCGGCGCGGTCGACTGCGGCCTCGCTGGCGAGGGTCTTGATGTTGCACTTTCCGCCGGGCCGGATCTCGCCTCGGAGGAGCCGGTCCATGGCGGCCCGGATGCGGTTCTCGTTCTCGGTCCGCTGGGCTGCGGAAATCCTCGTGCGGACTCCTCCTGCTTGGTGGCGCCGGCGGCGTCGATCTCGGCGACGCGGAGGGCCCGGTCGTAGTCGGCCTGGAGCCGGGTATGTTCGGTCTTGCGTGTGGTGCCGAGCTGGCCGAGGAAGGTCTCGGTGCGTTCGGCGTGTTCGGCCCAGACGGGGCGGTGACAGGGGCGATGGGTGGCCTGGGGCAGCGGGCTGAGTCACACATCCCGACCGGCGGGCGGTCTGCCGTCGGGGCACCGGTCAGCAGGTCTGCACCCTGGACATCGTGGCCCGTCGGCAACCGCTGCACGCCGCGGGTCTTCTGCTACCGCTGCTGGAGGCGGCGGACGACACCGGCGCCCCGGGGCTCCATCGCGACCTGGACGGACCCTTCACCGCGTGACGCGCGGACGCGGATCCGGCACACCGACGACCACACCGCCTCCGCCGTGACGGTCACGAACACCCCGCCTACCCAACCTCGCTGCCCCTCCCCGGTACCCGTCGCTTCATCGACGACGGCGACACGCGAGGCGACATGCCCGCCGGCCGAGCCGCACCGAGCAACAACTGACGTAGCGTCATACCACTTACGGCATACGGCTTCCGTACTTGTGTGGTGCGCGGCTACGGTCGCGCCGTGACGGACACCGGCCCGCAGCGTCATGCGTTCGCCCGGCTCCCGGTCGGGGTGGTGGCGTTCGCGGTGATGGCGGTGCTGCTGATGACCGCCTCGCGATACGGCTATCACCGGGACGAGTTGTACTTCCGGGTGCTGGGCCGCCATCCCGCGTGGGGGTACGTCGACCAGCCGCCCGCCACTCCGCTGCTCACCCGCGCGTCGATCGCCCTGTTCGGGGACACCGTACGAGGGCTCCGGGTCCCGGCGATCCTGGCGGCGGGCGCGGTGGCGTACCTGTGCGCTCTGGTCGCCCGGGAGACCGGCGGCGGTCCCGGGGCCCAGATGCTGGCGGCCGCGGCCTCCTCGGGGACGCTCGTACTGACCTTCGGTCACCTGTTCGTGACCACATCGCTGGACATGGTCGTGTGGCTGGCCGTTGCGTTGTTCGCCCTCAGGGCTCTGCTGCGTGACCGGCCGAGGTGTTGGCTCGCCGTCGGCGCGGTGGTCGGCGTGGGTCTGTACAACAAGCTGCTGGTTCTGCTGCTCCTGGCCGCGCTGGCCGCCGGCCTGCTCGCGGTCGGACCGCGCCGGGTGCTGTTCTCGCGGTGGCCGTGGGCGGGGATGGGGCTGGCCGTGCTGATCGGCGCACCGAACCTCGTCTACCAGGTCACCCACCACTTCCCGGTGCTGACCATGGCCGGCGCACTCCGCACGGACAAGGGCGCCCTGGGCGGCGTGCTGAACATCCCGTTTTTCTTCCTGACGGTCGGCCTGCCCCTGTCGTACATCGCCGTGGCGGGCCTGTTCCGGGTGCTGCGCGATCCGGTGCTGCGACCCGTGCGCGCCTTCGGTGCCGGATACCTTCTGCTGCTGGTGCTGCTCTGCGCCGTCGCCGCACAGCCCTACTACGCCATGGGCCTGGTGCTGACCCTGCATGCCGTGGGTTCCGTGCCGGTGGCGCGGGCGCTGGCCGAGCGGCGGCACAGCCGGGTTCTGTTCGCGCTGCTCCTCGGCCTCAACCTGGCGACCTCGGTGGCGTTCGCCCTGCCGGTGCTCTCTCTCCACAGCCAGCAGAGCTTGCGTCTCGCCGACGCCAACCAGGGCCTCGGGGACGAGATCGGCTGGCCGCGCTACGTCTCCCAGATCGCCGCCGTCTACCGCCCGGGCACGATCATCATCACCGGCAACTACGGCGAGTACGGCGCCCTCGACCGTTACGGCGCCGCCTACGGCATTCCCTCACAGGCGCTCTACAGCGGCCAGAACGGCCTGCGTAACCTGGGCACCCCCCCGAATCCGCCCGTACCGCCGTCGTCGTCGGCTACGACGACCGGGCATGGCTGTCCGCCCAGTTCGCCGACTGCCGTATCGAGGGCCGGCTGGACAGCGGCTATCGCATCGACGGCGAGGAACAGCAACGCTCCGTCTACCTCTGCCACGCCCCGGTGAAGCCGTGGCACACGCTGTGGCACCGCTTCCTCCACTACGACTGACCGGACCGGCACCGCTTTCAGGTCGCTCCGGCGGACCTGCGTGCACGGCGGTCGCGCCACCGGGTGACCACCCACAGCGCGTTGACTCCGCCCAGGGTGACCGGCACCGCAACCGAGTCGGCGGTGAGATCGCATGACGGATGCGGCGGCTGCCGTGATCGCGCACTGCGGTTCAAGTACCGTCTCCGCACCCGCCGTTCGGGGCGGCCTCTCCGAAAGCAACCTGCTCATCTGCGGTGCGTGCGGCTGGGAGGACGCGTGCGCCTTGTCAGCGCGTGACGAGGGAAGACCTCTACTGGCCAAAAACGTCGGACACAAGGCGTGCAATGACGAACAGAAAGCGTCTCCGGCGCAGAAACTGGCGCCCGGAGCAAGGGATACGGCTCCACGTGCCGGGACCGTCGGCGGGCACAGCGGGGTCTGGCATCACAGGAACCGGAACCGTGCGCTGGCGGGTGCGCGTCGGAAGCGTCTACTCGGCGCCGTGCGTCGCCGAGGCGACCGTCCATGTCGCCGGCAACGGGCTGTGGGCCATTGACGCGACTGACGGCACCGTTCGGTGGACCCGGCCCGACGCAGGGTTCATGAGCGCGCCCCCCGTGGTCGACGATACCGTCTACGCGGGCCAGGACCGGTTCTTCGCCCTCGACGCCGCCGACGGCCACACCCGCTGGCGCCGCCGGATGGACCGGTGGTCCCATACGCCGCCCGCGGTAGGCGGCGGCCTGGTCCACTTCGTCAACGGCAGCCGGTACCTCCGTACCCTCGACGCGGCAACCGGGCGTCGCCGCTGGCGGAGGAAGTACCGTCGCATCGGCTGGAACCGCTCCGCCCCCGTGCTCGCCGACGGCGCCCTCTACGCGGTCGACGAGCGGGGCACGGTCCGGGCCTTCGACCCGGCCACCGGCAGGATCCGCTGGCAGCAGTCCACCTTCGCCATCGAGTCCCGTACCCCACTCGTGCACGACGGCAGCCTCTATCTGGCAGACGGACTCGGCCATGACGTGTTCGCCCCCGACGCCGCCACCGGCGAGCACCGATGGCAGGCATGGCCCGACGTCCAGAGCGTCAGCAGCATCGCGACCACGCCCGCGATCCACGGCAACACTCTGTACGTCGGCTCCCAGGATCACCGCCTCTACGCACTCGACGCGACCACCGGCAAAACCCGATGGCACGTCGTCACAGGCGGCTGCGTCGACTCCTGCCCGGCGGTGGCGGACGAAACGGTGTACTTCGGCAGCGACGACGGTCATCTGTGGGCAGTGAGAGCGGAGAACGGCCGGGTCCGCTGGAAGGTACAGACCGGTGGACGGGTGGAGAGTCCTGTCGTCGCGGACGGCGCGGTCTACGCCGGCACCCGGGACGGATACCTGTACGCCATAGATGCGGTGCCGGCCCCAGGAGCGGTGTCGTCATAGAGCAGGCAGCTCGTGCAGAGAAGTCCTCTCAGAGGGTCCGCGGCATGGGACACGCCGTTGCGAGGCAGTGTTACGGGCGCCGGGCGGAAGCTGTTGTACCGGGAGTGAGTCCCAGGGCTGCCTTGGCCTGTCGGGTGCGTTCGTCGGCGAGGACTTCCGTCCGGCCAGCCTCGACGGCGGCGAAAGTCTGCTCGGCGATCGCTTCGGGGGTGTTCTTGGGGCCAGTGACGTGGGCGGCCATGTCCGTGTCGATGTAGCCGCAGTGGACGCCGACGACGAGGACGCCGGTGTTGTGGAGTTCGCTGCGGATTCCGTTGGTCAGGGCCCAGGCGGCGGCCTTGGAAGCGCTGTAGGAGCCCATCGCGGGGTTGGTGAACCAGCTCGCGATGGACAGCACGTTGACGATGGCGCCAGGCGAGTTGCCTATGAGCAGCGGGGCGAAGGCACGGCACATGGCGAGCGTGCCGAAGTAGTTGACCTCCATCTCCGCGCGGGCGGCGTCCGCGGCGGGCGCGGCCAGCAGGGGACTGTCGGTAAGGACACCGGCGTTGTTCACCAGCAAGGTCACGTCGGAGCACGTCTCGGCTGCCGCGGCCACCTGGGCGGGGTCGGTGATGTCGAGGCGGACCGGGATCACGCCGGCCTCGAGGATCGACCGCGGGTCGCGGGCCCCGCCGTAGACGCGCTGCGCACCGCCGCGCAGGAGCAGCCGGGCCATTACCTGCCCGAGCCCCCGGTTCGCGCCGGTCACCAGCGCCGTCGCCCCTTGGATCTGCATGGTTTTCCCGTCTCGTCAGGCCGACTGGTCGACAGATTCCCGATCATGCAGTGGACCACTTGAGATGAACAGCGGTCTCGTGGAACCCCAGAGCGCGATAGAAGTCGGCCGCTCTGCGGGTCGGCACAGTCACCTCGACGTCCTTCGCCTCCCGGGCCTTTGCCTGTACGGCCCGGATCAGCGCGGAACCCGTACCGCGGCCCCGCATGGGCTCGTCCACGGTGAGTTCGAGCAGTTCGAGGATCGTTCCGCCGGCGAACAGGGTGGGCATGCGCACCGCGAGCAGGTACCCGACCACGCACGAGTCCTGCTGGGCGACCAGGAACTCGACGCTGCCGTCCGAGGCGGCGTCGATGATCCGGGGGAACGTGGCTTCGTCGAAGACCTCTCGGTCGGGCCCGTAGCTCGTCACGAACCCGCTCAGCAGACGGTAGATGTCACCGGCGTCCGAGGGCGTGGCGTCGCGGATAGTCGTCATGCCGGCTCATCCGCCGGGAGGTCGGCGATCGACGCCAAAGCGGCCCCCGGGACGGCTGCCATGAGCTCCGCCGCCTCGATCTCGATGCTGCTGTCGCGTCGGCCGCTGCCGCAGTGCACCCGTCCCAGGCTGCTGACCGTCCCGTCGAACACCACCACCGCGGTCCGGTCCGCGGACACCGGACACACCCCGCCCGGCTGCATCCCCGCCCGAGCCAGCCGCCCGGCACCGGCGGGAGACAAATCGCCTCGGCGGATCCCGGCTGCGCGGGCCAGGGCGCCGTACCGCAGCCGGGCATGGCCGGGCAACGCCGCCAGCAGGAGACGGTCCTCGGGAGTGACGAATGCCAAAGTCTTGACGGTTCGCTCCAGCGGAACGCCCAACGCGACACAGACCTCCAGAGGGCTGGTCACGTCAGGGTGCTCGTGGAGCCGGAAGGACACACCGAGCGAAGCGAGGATGTCCGGTGGACCAACGGGCGCGAGACTATTCACCTCGCCGAGATTACCGTGCTCGGTAAGGGAGTTGATCGCGGCTGGCGGAGCAGAAGTCGGGCACGCCGCTCCACCGGGACCTACCCGCGGTTCAAACCGCAACCAAGTGAGGGAGACGAACAGAGGCGGCCATTCAGGGTTCTGACAGCGATCTCATGAAAGCCGAGGTCAGGGCCGTGCCAGGATGCGAGCTCGCAAGAGCGCGAAGGACGCGCGACCGTACATGCTTCTCTTGCGGAGCTTGACTCTGCAGACATGTAGCGACACGAACCCTGACATGTCGTCCGAGCGTTTCACGATCTGCAGCGTGAGCTGCAGTTTCTCCTTCGCCTAAGCGACGAGCCGACCGCGGTAGCCGCTGTCGGCCCACACCAGCGTGATCGCGGCGAACAGCTCGTGCAGGCGGGGCAGCATCATCTGGGCGGCCTGGCGGTCGGTGACGTTCCCGGCCGTCACCAGCTGTCGGCGTACTGAGGAAAGTGCTCAGGCGCGTACAGACGAACGTGTTCAGTCGTGGGACCGGGACGACAACCCTGCGCCCATGGCGGTGTCCGCGAGCGTTCATGACCCGCCGGAGGGGGCTGAACCCGGAGCGCGCGGGCGTAGGCTCCCAGGGATGCGGATCGGCGAACTGTCCAAGCGCACGGGCGTCAGTGCGCGCTCACTGCGGTACTACGAAGAGCAGGGCCTGCTGACCAGCTCGCGCTCCGGCGCGGGGCAGCGTCACTATTCCGATGCCGCGGTCCAGCGCGTGTCGCTCATCCGGCAGCTGTTCGACGCGGGTATGTCCAGCCGGGTGATCGCGACTGTGCTGCCGTGTGTGGACGTCCCGGGTGACCTGGGCGTCGCCGAGGAGACGTTCACGGCGATGATGCGCGAGCGCGACCGGATCGATGCCGACATCGCGCACTTGATCGAGACCCGGGATGCACTCGACGTGTTGATCGAGGCCAACAGCCGGCACCGGGCGGAGCTGTCCACGCCCCCGGGAACCGGTGGCGCAGCCGGCCTGACGCCGTGACCTGCACCACAGCCGCTTGCCCCTGACGTCGGTGTCAGAGGTGAGGATGGCGACAGCGCCCGGAATCACCGGGCCGGTCATACGGGAGGCTTCGAAGATGGGGCAGGCGTGGGGTTTCGACAGGCATGGCGGGCCCGAGGTGCAGGAGTTCTTCGATCGCCCCGACCTCGTCCCCGGTCGCGGCGAGGTGCTGATCCGGGTCACCGTGGCCGGCGTGAACCCCCTCGACCACCTTGTGCGTTCGGGCCTGGTCCCCGGGCTCGACGGCGGGCGTCCGTTTCCCCGCGTGCTGGGCATGGAGGCAGCGGGAACCGTTCTCGCCCAGGGCGAGGACGTCGACGGGCTCGAGGTGGGTGACAGGGTCTTCGGCTTCGCACTCACGGGTGGCGGCACCTACGCCGAGACGACGGTGCTGTCCGCGCCGAACACCGCGCGCATCCCGGCGGGTCTGTCCGCGACCATAGCGGCAACGCTGCCGGTGGCCGGGACGACCGCGGTGGATGCGCTCGACCAGCTCGGCCTCCCGGCCGGTGCCACGGTCCTGGTCAACGGGGTCGGGGGCGGGGTGGGCCTCGCCGTCGCCCGGCTGGCCGTGGGGCGCGAGTTGCGTGTGGTCGGTACCGGGAGTACCGCCAAACGCGAGCACGCCGAAGCCATCGGGGTGCGGTTCATCGACTACGCGGCCGGGGACGTCGCCGCCGCGGCACGCGCGCTGGTTCCCGACGGCTTCGACGGGATCGTCGACCTGGTCGGAGGCGCCTCGCTGCGGACGGTCGCTCCGCTGGCCCGGAATCCCCGCAACGTCATTGCCGTGGGTGATATGTCCGTGCCCGATCTCGGTGGGCGTTTCGTCGAGCGCCGCCTCGACCGCGAGAACCTGGAGCGGTCCGCCCGGCTGGCCCTCGACGGACTCCTCGCACCCGTCATCACCGCGATCCACCCGCTCTCCGACGCCCCGGCCGCCCTCGCCACTGTCGAGAACGGTCACACCTCCGGCAAGGTCGTCATCAAGGTGGCATGAGAAGTGCCCGGCCGCCCGACGCCGTCGGCCGTCCCTTGCGGACTGACGCAAGCCCGTGGTCAGCGCATCACCAACTGTCCACGTGCACCTGTACAGGGTTGAGCACGGTCAGGCGTACGCCGACACCAGCACCATCAGCAGCAGGCCCAGACCGTGCGGACGCCCACTTGTCGTGCGCGGCGACGATCGTGTGGTTGAGCTCGACAGCCATTGATCGGCCTCCTTCCCCCAGGTTGCCGGAACCACTGGTCACGCTGACAACCATCCGAAGCGAGGCCATCCGCCTCTAGTCCTGTCCTGCTCCGACCTGCGGCCGAGACCGAGAGCCGGGGGAACGAGCGCGTCGAGCCGTGCTGGCCGGTGGTGATCGTTTCGAGTTGAGGACGGCCGGGAGCTCCCAGTGCTTACCGCTCAGAGGCCCCTCGGGGAGGCCCCGGACCTGGAGATCTGTTCGAGGGTCGGCTTCTGTGCACCGCAGGGTGCTGAGCCACTGAGCGACGACGGCGTCGATGAAGGTGTCGGTGATTGGGCCGCGGTCGAGCAGGAGCCGGGCGAGCACGGGTCCGTAGAGCAGGGTGTACTCGTCGGCGTCAACCTGGATGCCGGAGGGCTCCAGGACCCGGTTCAGGGCCGCGCGGCGGTCCTCGCCGATGCGGACGAGCGCCTGGGTGCTGTCGGGGTGGTGGTATTCGACGGCGAACGCGGCGGTGTCGTGATCGGTGCCCACGTTGACCCAGCCGGTGTTCGCGACGACGTCGTAGATGCCGTAGGGCACCGCCCTGCCCAGCACGCGGTCGTGGAAGTCGTGGGTGTCGACCCGCACCGGCTCGCCTCTCGGCTCCCATTCACGGCCGTTGTTCTTGAACGGGCCGACCAGCTCCTTCTTCTTCGTGTCCACACTGATCACCGGAGCCCCGCTGTCCTGGTGGTCGCGGGCCTGCTCGTTGAGGTAGTGGAACTGCGCGTCCCGGTCGGGGTGCTGCTTGCCTTCCAGCGTCTTGGCATTGCTCTGCAGGCTGAAGCCCTCCTCGCGCAGGAGGTCGCCCACCGTGTCCGCGGAGATCTTGTGGCCCCGGCGGGTCAGCTGCTCGGCGCGCTTGCGGGGGGGATTTGGTGGTCCAGCGCAGCGGCGACACGGGATCTCCGCGGACGTCGGGCTCGACCAGAGTGAGGAGTGCCTCCCGAACGGCTGGGTTCAGGTCGACGACGCGTTTGCGGCCACCTCCGGGCCGACGGATGCCTCCCAACGGCGCCTCCCCGGAGTCGAGTTCCCGCATTCCGACAGACACAGTGGCTTCACGGACACCGGCGGCACGGGCGACCGCTCTGATCCCGCCGTGGCCGAGGGACTGGGCTTCCGCTCCTATCAACAGGCGACGCTGGCGCTCGTCGAGATGCGGCAGAATCGCCCTGAACTTGGCTTCCAGCACGGCACGTTGCCCTTTCAACCCGCTCATGCCAGACCAACGAACCACCGAGCGGAAAGCTACGAGTTAAAGATCTGCACGCCCTTACAACGGCTGACACAATGCAACGGACGGCCAGCAGAGCCGCTTGCCCTGCGCGACAGTGAGCAGTCTCGCCAAGGTGTGGCGCCCTGGGCCGACTCCATGGGGTCTGAACCGATCGGCCGGTGGGCTGGGCAAGCAGCACAGCGTCAGCGCCGTCTGGTTCTGCATGTCTGCTCGTCAACTGCGCCTGGAAGCAGGCAGACTGTCTTAGCCAGCACGTGTAGTGTCCCGTTGCGTGCTGGCTGAACAACGACACCAACTCATCCTGCGGTCCCTGCGTTCCGGCGGCACTGCCTCCGTGACCGACCTCGCCGAGCAGCTTGACGCCAGCGCGGCAACTATCCGCCGGGACCTCCTCAAGCTGGAGGCGGACGGGCTGATCACCCGCGTCCACGGCGGAGCAGTGATCGAGGATGATCAACCGCCCTTCAACGAGGCCGCCGAAGTTCAGGTGTCAGAGAAGGACGCCATTGCCGCCAGAGCAGCCGCACTGGTCGAGGACGGCCAGTCGGTCATTCTCGACAGCGGCACAACGGTCCACCGGCTGGCACTTCAACTGCGCGGCCGCCGGATCACCGTGATCACCAACAACCTTGCGGTGTATGAGGAACTCATCGCTGACGAGAACGTCGACCTGATGCTGCTGGGCGGCATGGTCATCCGTGAGTCACGGATGTTGGATGGCTTCATGGCCGAGGACAACCTCCGCCAGGTCCACGCCGACTGGCTCTTCATGGGCGCTTGCGGCCTCCGGCCTGGGGGCCAAGTCATGGACACCACAGTGGCTGAGGTGCCCGCCCGCCGCGCCATGATCGCCGCTAGCGACAAGGTGGTCCTCTTGGCTGACAAGACCAAGTTTCCCGGAACCGGCATGGTGAAGATCTGCGGTCCCGAGGACCTGGACGTGATCATCACCAATGCGTCCGAAGACGACGCGACCTGTGTGGCCCTGCGGGAAGCCGGTGTAAGGGTCGTGCCGACAGCTTCGGCCACTGTCGACGGCTAACAAAGCACGTTGCGTTGCCGGTAGGCGATGAGGCAGCAGGCGAGTCTGAGGAACGCCTCGTGGACGTCAGGCCGTGGCTCCCAGCGGATCCGCAGGCGCCGGAAGCCGTGCAGCCACGCAAAACTTCGCTCGATCACCCAGCGATGGACGCCAAGTCCCGTTCCGTGCCGGGTCCCGCGGCGTGTGATCGCGGGCAAGATGCCACGATCGCGTACCTGATCGCGGTAGACGTCGTGATCGTAGCCGCGGTCGGCGAACAGAGAGTCCGGTTTCCGGCGGGGACGGCCGACCCTGCCGCGGACCGGCGGGATCGCGTCGAGCAGTGGCAGCAGCTGCGTGACGTCGTTACGGTTGCCGCCTGTCAGTAGAACCGCCAGCGGAGTGCCGTGCCCGTCGGTGATCAAGTGGTGCTTGGAGCCGGCCCGCCCCCGATCGACCGGCGAAGGGCCCGTGTGTAGCCCCCTTTTTAGGGCTCTGACGTGGGAGGAGTCGACCACGCAACGGGACCAGTCCAGCCGCAGGGCTGCGTTGAGCTCGGCCAGCAGGACTTCGTGGAGCCGCTGCCGCACGCCGGCATCGTTCCAGTCGCGCAGCCGCCGCCAGCACGTCATGCCCGAGCCGAACCCCAGTTCCTGCGGCAGGTACTCCCACTGGATCCCTGTGTGCAGCACATAGAGGATGCCACACAGCACATCCCGGTCCGGCAAAGGCTTGCGACCTGGGTACCGGAAGCGCCGCTTACGCTGCGGCAGCAGCGGTTCAAGGCGGTCCCACAGCTCATCCGGCACAATCCACGGTGACGCCCCCACACACCACCGAACGCTCAACTACTCCCACGGACGCGGCCAGCAGGGTCGTTCTGCCTCATAGTGTTAGTCGTTGTCAGGAGACCGTATTTAGGCACGGCCATCATGGCCGAGTCACCTCGTTGTGCAGCTGTTGCAAGAGGAAAAGGGTGCGGAGCCTGCAGTAATCAGGCGGAGATCTCGGCGGGCCCGCCCATTGTGAGCACTAACTCACCCGTGCTGCACGGGACTTGCAATGCCACTTCGTGATTCTGCACAAGTGAGAACCCTCAGCGGATGTCGGCAGTCTCCGGGAAATGAACGTGTAACCAAGGGCCTATTGACATCCCGTCATGCGTGACCGGCTAATTGTCGGGACGTCTTCCTGCACGCAGGTTTCCCCTGTTCCCGGCCCGATTCCGAGGGCCCGTCACGATGGGTACGAAGTGAAGCAATCCGCGTTCCGAAGAGAGCGAATATCCGTGGCCACGCGGCTCCGTTCGGGTGTGACCGCCCTGGGGCTCGCCGCCCTTGCTCTGCTCTGCATCGAGGCGCCCGCGCATGCCGTGCCGGCCACGCCCTCAGGTGCCGCCGCCCCTCCGGCCCGCCTCGACACCTCTCCGGACACC
This sequence comes from Streptomyces sp., assembly GCF_019510245.1. Taxonomy (GTDB): domain Bacteria; phylum Actinomycetota; class Actinomycetes; order Streptomycetales; family Streptomycetaceae; genus Streptomyces. Next base: position 58,930 of record NZ_JAEKKT010000157.1, read on the forward strand.
GAAACCGCAGCGGCCACCGACCTGACTCCCGTGTGCGGCACGCCCGCCAAGGGACACGCGACGTGCTTCGCCATGCGCTCCACGAGTGAGTCCCCGTTGCTCCGGCTGGCCGCGGCTCAGACGCCGCCCGGGCTCGGACCGCAGGACCTGCAGAGCGCCTACAGCCTCCCGGCCGACGGCGGCGCGGGGCAGACCATCGCCATCGTGGACGCCTACGACAACCCCGACGCCGAAGCGGACCTGGCGGTCTACCGCGCCCAGTACGGGCTGCCGCCGTGCACCACGGCCAACGGCTGCTTCAGCAAGGTGGACCAGCGCGGCGGCACCGAATACCCGCTGTCCAACGACGGCTGGGCCGGTGAGATCGCCCTCGACCTCGACATGGTCTCCGCGGTCGCCCCGCAGGCGCACATCCTGCTCGTGGAGACCGACAACGACGGACTCGACCGGCTCGCGGCCGGGGTCGACAAGGCGGTCGAGCTGGGCGCGAGGTACGTGTCCAACTCCTACGGCCGCTCCGGCGACTACGCCTCCGACGTCCCGACGTACGGCGCCTCCTACGACCATCCCGGCGTCGCAGTCGTCGCGGCGAGCGGGGACAACGGCTACGGCGTCGCCTTCCCGGCCACCCTTCCCACCGTGACGGCGGTCGGCGGCACCAATCTGGTCGCCGACCCGGACACTGCCCGCGGGTGGGACGAGACCGTGTGGAAGCGCGGCTCCTACGGGCCCGGCTCGGGCTGCGCGTCGTACCAGTCCAAGCCCTCTTTCCAGCAGGACACCGGATGCCAGGGACGCAGTGTCGCGGACGTCTCCGCGGTAGCTGACAACGTTGCCGTCTATTCGACGTTCGGCAGCCACGGCACCGGCTGGCAGACCTACGGCGGCACCAGTGCGGCCACCCCGGTGATCGCCGGCGTCTACGCGCTGGCCGGCTCACCGCGCCCGGGCACCTACCCCAACGCGTATCCGTACACGGCCGGCGGGACCGGACTGAACGACATCACCTCCGGATCCAACGGCACCTGCGCTGCCGCCTACCTGTGCACCGCGGCCACCGGCTACGACGGCCCCACCGGCCTGGGCACCCCGGCCGGGCTGGCGGCCTTCCGCAGCGGCCCGAGCGGGACCCTGACCGGCAAGGTGACGGACACCAGGACCGGCAAACCCGTCGCCTCCGCCACCGTGGCCTCCGGCCTCGACGTGGCCACCACGAGCGCCGACGGCACGTACACCCTGAACCTGCCCGCAGGTGAGGTCGACGGGCTCACCGTCACGGCCTTCGGCTACGCGTCCACTGCACCGGCCTCCCTGGAGATCGCGGACGGCGAGACCGTGACGCGCGACTTCGGCCTCAAGGCCCTGCCCCGCACCCATGTGCGCGGCACGGTCCGGGACGGCTCGGGGCACGGCTGGCCGCTGTACGCCCGGATCGCCGTCGAGGGTTCGCCGGAGGCGCCGGTGTGGACCGACCCGGTCACCGGTCGGTACGACATCTCCCTTCCGGAGCAAGCCGGTTACACCCTGGACGTCACCGCGGCCCTGCCCGGTTACGAGTCGGTCACCCGCGAGGTGACGGTGGGCAGGAAGGCCGTGACCGCCGACAGCACCCTGGCCGCCGACCCGGACGCGGCCACCGCCGTCGGCTACGCCCTCCACACCACCGAGCACTCCGAGGGATTCGACACACCCACCGCGGCACCACAGGGCTGGACGGTGGCGAGCGCGGCGGACAGCGACAACGGCTGGCAGTTCGACGACCCCACCCAGCGCGGCAACGCCACCGGCGGCAGCGGCTCCTTCGCGACCGTCGAGAGCGACAACGCGCCCTTCGGACCGCACCAGGACACCTCGCTGGTCAGCCCCGCCTACGACCTGTCGACGGCGCAGTCGGCCAGTCTCACCTTCAAGACGCACTACATCACCAACCTCAGCCAGCAGCACATGACCGTGGACGCCAGCACCGACGACGGCGCCACCTGGCAGAACGTGTGGGCCGGCCCCAAGGCGAACGGTGAGGCCGACCACCTCACGGTGAGCGTCCCGCTGCGGCAGTTCGCCGGGCAGTCGTCGGTGCGGCTGCGCTTCCACTTCGTCGCGAACTGGGCCTACTTCTGGGAGGTCGACGACGTGAGCGTGCAGAGCCGGACGCTGGAGCCGGTGCCGGGCGGGCTGACGGTGGGAACCGTCCAGGACGCCCGCACCGGTACCGCGATCATCGGCGCGAAGGTCGCCGACACCTCGGCGCCGGACAGCGCCGTACTCACTGTGGCCACGCCGGAGGACCCGGCCGTGGGCGACGGTCTCTACACCCTGTTCTCGCGCGCCCCCGGCGTACACACCCTCCAAGCCACTGCGGACGGCCACCGGCCCCTCAGTCGCCGGACCGTGGTGCACCGGGACCGGGTCACCCACAGGGACTTCGCGTTGAAGCCCACCACGTAGGTCTCGATCACGGGGCCGTATCCACGGGTACGGCACCGTGCGCGGTGATGCCGGGCCGCGTAACCGCCCCCGCGGCAGACTGTCCGAAGCCTTCTGCCGAGACACCCGGCAGGCTCTCCCCCAGCCACCCCCGTTCGGCCGCCAGCAGGGCGATCTGGAAGCGGGTGCGGGCGCCGAGCCGTGTGCCCGCGTCGCTGACATGTTTCTGAACGGTGCGGCGGCTCACCTTGAGTACGCGGGCGATCGTGTCGTCCTTCATCCCCGCGGCCATCAGCTGCAGGATCTCCCGGGTGCGCGGGTCGGGTGTCCCCGTCGCCCCGGTGTCCGGCAGCGGCGTGCCGTGGTGGCCGCCGGCCGGCGACGGCGCATCGGTCCGGCTGGAGAGGGACATTGGTTCGGCATCTCGCCACACGCTCTCGAACAGGTCCGCCAGCGCCTCGACGAGCGCGGGCGAGTGAACCACCAGTGAGCCGGCGGACGGTCGGTCCCCCCGCACCGGCAGCAGGGCCGCGGTCCGGTCGAACACCACGAGTTTCACCGGCAGTCGTGGCGCCAGCCGAAGTTCCCCGCCCCGCCCGGTGCCGCGCACGGCCGTGGCCAGGGACACCTCGTCGGAGAACCCTTCGGTCTCGTACACGGAACGCATCCGCACCCCGTCCGCCACCCCTGATGCCTCCGCGGCCACCCCGAAACTGGTGACGTAGGGCGGTTTCGCCAGGTGCAGCACTTCGGTCGCACATCCCTTGAGCAGCTGGGCGTAGCGCGCCGATACCTCGTCCTCGCGCTCCAACAGCTCCACCAGGTGGGCCGAGCGCGGTCCGGACACCGTCTCGTACATCTCGTGCAAACGCTCCACGAGCCCTTCGGTGCGCGCCAGTTCGGCCCGCCGACGGGCCAGCAGGGCGCTCAGGGAGGTGCGTGGAGGGCCGGCCGCCCAGCGTGGCGCGGCAGCGTCGGTGCGCAGGGCGAGCGAGGCGTCCGCGAGGTCGCGCAGAGCCCGCGCCGCCTTCGCCGTGGACACTCCGACGGCTGCCGCGACTTCGTCCGCGTCAGCCGAGGGCACAGTCACCAGGTGCTCCAGAACGCGACCGGTCAGCGGGTCCAGACCGGCTCCGGACCATGGGCTGTCCGCGGGTGCGTCCATGGGGTTTGCCACTCCTGTGTGCTGCAAGACCGGGCGAACCCGAGCCCGACCGACGGGGTACCGGCTTGATGCTACGTCGATCCCGGCGGGCCCGGCGGCCGAGGTACCGGCAGGGCGAGAGTTGCCACACCCACTACTTGTCCCGTGTTGTGTGCGTGCTGCCCGGCAGCGGCTGCCGCCAGTCCGCGCAGCTGCCGGACCAGCACCTCAAGGCGTCTTGGAATACATCGGGACTCGGCAGCAGGTGAGGCCGCCCCGGGTGCGCCGCGCACGGTGGCTTGCGACCGATCTCCTCGCCGTTCAGGAGGGCCTGCATCGCCTTGGGGCACGTGACCTCTGTGGTGCAGCGGCACCGTCATGTATGCCTTCCTCCCGGAGACCTCGTGGACGGGACTCGGACAACATGAATGACGAAGCCGGAACGGGTTCCGACGCCGATCCCCCATTTTTTCTGTTGTCCGGACCTCGGAGATCACCGCCTGCCGTCACGACAAGCCCACCGCCCCACTCCGGGCGGCCGGGCTCGGCGCCATCGCTTGCCGGCTCGTGGGTCTGGTCGTGGGGAATCGTCAGTCGCGGCCGTGGATCGTCTCGGATGAACTGTCGTCGCTGATCGAGCCATTGCTGCCGGTGCCGGGTCCGAAGCTGGTCGAGGGCAGACCTCGGGTGCCGGATCGGCAGGTGTCGTGCGGGGTCCTGTTCGTGCTGCACACCGGCATCCAGTGGGAGTACCTGCCGCAGGAGCTGGGCTTCGGCTCGGGCATGACCTGCTGGCGGCGGTTGGCTGCGGGGAACGAGGCCGGCGTGTGGGACAGCCGCATCTGGTGCTGTTGAAGAAACTCCGGTCGGCGGAGAAGCTGGACTTGTCCCAGGCGGTGATCGACTCCTCCCACGTGCGGGCGGCCCGAAGGGGCCCAAAAGCGGACCCGGCCCCGTCGACCGCGCACGGCCGGGCAGCAAGCACCCCATCCTCACCGACGCTCAGGGCATCCCGCTCGCAGTGTCGCTGACCGGCGGAAACCGCAACGACGTCACCCAACTCCTGCCCCTGCTCGACAAGCCGGGACCGTGGGCGGCCTCGACACCGGCCCGACGCACTCCTTGCTGACCGCGGCTACGACCACGACAAATGCCGGCGCCGGCTGTGGGCCCGGAGCATCCGCCCGGTCAGGCTCTTCCGCGTGGCCGCAACGCCGCCGTGGACCACCGCCGCCGCGACCGCTCCGTACCGGTCGGGGTCACCGCCGCGGACTTCGCGGGCACCGCGCTCGCGCCCGTCCGCGACCATGCCGGGGCCGTCGAGGACCGCACCGTCCTGGTCGGCGCCCTGCGCGCGCTCGCCCCCGCGCACCGCGAAGCGATGGTCCGCTTCCACGTCATGGGCCGGGCGGGCAAGCGCGTCGCGGCACAGCCGGGAGTTCCGCGCGGGACGGTCAAGTCCCGTACCCGTCACGGCGTCCGTGCGCGGCGGGCGGAGTAGACGCGCCTCGCCATCCGCGGCGCGGGGCGGCCTGAGCGCCCGCCGGCACGGCAGAATGCCGCGCTGACACCTAAAGGGGGCCACGGCCGCATCCCGTGGCGCCGTTGCGACATGTCGCAGGTGTGACACCGGAGGCCAGTGACATGCCCACCGCCACAGCAGATTCTGTCGGACAGCGTGTGACTCCCAGCTGTACGAGAGGTGCTTGGCTGATGGCATGGATCCGCCTGACGGCGGCGATTTCGACAGGATTGCTGCTGGCCGCCGGAGGCGTACCGGCCGCCGCCGCCCGGACGCTCCAGGACACCACGGCGCGACCCGCCGGCGGCCTGGGCGCGCCGCCCGTGACCGTACGCCTGGTGACCGGCGACCGCGTGACGGTGACGCCGGGGGCCGACGGCCGCCGCGCCGCCTCGGTCGAGCCGGGACCCGGCCGTGAGGGCATCGTCTTCCGCACGTACCAGGAGGACGGCGGCGACCTGACGGTGCTGCCGTCGGACGCCGCGGACCTGGTCTCCGCCGGGACGCTGGACCGGCGTCTGTTCGACGTCTCCACCCTGATCGCCCAGGGCTACGACGAGACCGGCACCTCCGCGCTGCCGCTGATCGTCTCGGCCTCCCCGCGCGGCGGCGTGGCCCGGACGACCGCGAAGAGCGAGAAGGCCGCGGCCGCCGTCGCGGACCGGGTCGCCGCGTTCAACGAGGCATCGGCCCCAGCGCGGACCCTCGCCAGTATCGGCGCGCGGTCGCTGCGCGTCGCGGACGACGACCTCGGCGCCTTCTGGAAGGCCTTGAACCCGGGCGACGCCGAAGGCACCGCCCGCGCCGCCGCGACCCCGCGGGTGTGGCTGGACGGCCGGGTCTCACCGGTGCTGGACCGCAGCACGGCGCAGATCAACGCGCCGGCGGCGTGGAAGGCCGGGTACGAGGGCCAAGGCGTGAAGGTGGCCGTGCTGGACACCGGCGTGGACGCCACCCACCCCGATCTGGCGGGCCGGATCGCGGAGTCGAAGGACTTCTCGGGCAGCGGGAACACCGTGGACCACTTCGGGCACGGCACGCACGTGGCGTCGATCGTCGGCGGTACGGGCGCTGCGTCCTCCGGTTCCCGCAAGGGTGTGGCGCCGAAGGCGGAGTTGCTGATCGGCAAGGTGCTCGGCGACGACGGCTACGGTTCGGAGTCGCAGGTCATCGACGGCATGGAGTGGGCGGCCGCCGAGCACGCCAAGGTCGTCAACATGAGCCTCGGCTCCGACGAGCCGACCGACGGCACCGACCCGATGAGCCAGGCTCTCGACACGCTGTCCGCCTCTGGCGACACCCTCTTCGTCGTCGCGGCGGGCAACGCGGGCGAGAGCGGGGACTCCACGATCGGTTCGCCCGGTGCGGCCGACGCCGCGCTGACGGTGGGCGCCGTGGACCGCGACGACTCCCTCGCCTCCTTCTCCAGCCGCGGTCCGCGCCTCGGCGACAAGGCCGTCAAGCCCGACGTGACCGCCCCCGGCGTCGGCATCGTCGCCGCGCGCGCGTCCGGCACCACCATGGGCGACCCGGTCGACGCGAACTACACGGCGGCGTCCGGCACCTCGATGGCGACCCCGCACGTGGCGGGTGCCGTCGCGCTGATCGCGCAGCAGCACCCCAGCTGGACCGGTCAGCAGTTGAAGGACGCGCTGATCAGCACCGCGCACACCGTGCCGGGCACGAAGGTGACCGAGCAGGGCGGCGGCCGGATCGACGTCGCCGCGGCCATGGGCGCGGTCACGGCCACCGGCAGCGTGCTGCTGCCCGCCGTCCAGGTGGGCGGCGGCAAGCAGCAGTCGGCGACCTTGCACTACACCAACACCGGTGACAAGGCAGTGGACCTGAAGCTCAGCGTGGCCTTGGCCAACGCCGACGGCGTGCCCCTGACGGCCGGTGTCGTCGCGCCCGGCGCGAACACCGTCCACCTCGCCCCCGGCGCCTCCGCCGACGTGCCGCTGAGCACCGACGCGAAGGACGCCAAGCGCGGCGCCTACTACGGCTACGCCACCGCGACCGGCGCGGACGGCACCGTCCTCGCCCACACCACGCTCTCCCTGGTCGTGTACGCACCCCTGCATCGGCTCACCGTGATCGCCCGCGACCGCGCGGGCAAGGTGCTGCCGGGCTGGCTGCCGACGATCTGGGGCCAGGACGGCTTCGTCTCGTACACCAGTGCCGACCCCGCGGTCGCTGTCGTCGAGGACGGCACGTACCAGGTCGATTTCAGCACTCTGGACAACGCCTCGGACGGCCAGGAACTGGTCGAGGTGATCAACCCGCAGGTGGAGGTCGCCAAGGACACCACGGTGACGCTGGACGCCTCCAAGGTCACCCAGGTGCAGATCCGCACGCCCGAGCCCGCCGAGCAGCGCGGGATCCTCAGCTACCAGACGTACCGGCGCATCGAGGGACACAGCCTGATCCAGGGCGTGATGTTCTTCGACATCGCCAAGCGCATCTACGTCAGCCCGACCGCGCAGGTCACCGACGGCACCTTCGAGTTCGCCTCGCGCTGGCAGATGACGGCCCCGCAGTTGCGGGCGAAGGTGTCCGGCACCTCGACGCCCTTCACCCCGTACTACCTGCCGACCTCCCCGGTCTTCGACGACAAGGGCCTCCGGCTCACCGCGGTGGACGCCGGAGCGGGCACCGCCGCGGACCTCAAGGCCGCCCACGTGCGCGGAAAGCTCGCTGTCGTCCGCTACGACTTCGGCAACGACACCGAGCTGGCGAAGGCCGCCGCGGACGCCGGGGCCAAGGCGCTGATGCTCGTCATGCCCGAGAACTTCTTCCCCTGGACGCGCTGGCAGCCGGAGGGCGACCGCCTCGCGCTGCCGATCATGCGCGCCGGCGCGACGGAGGGCACCGACCTGCTCAAGCGCGCCGGTGAGCGCACCACCACGGTGGACTTCTCCGGCACGGTGAAGAGCCCCTACCTGTACGACGTGATGCAGGTGTCCCAGCAGCGTGTTCCCGAGAAGCTGGTGTACACGGTCAGCGAACGCAACAGCGCGGTGGTGAAGGCCTCCTACACCCGCACCGGCGCCTCGGCCTGGGCGAGCGAGCAGCGTTTCGGCTGGCGTCCCTACCAGGACTTCGCCTGGAACCAGTACACCCGTGACGTGCCGGTGGGACAGCAGCGCACCGAGTACGTGACGGCCGGTGACACCCTGTGGAGCCACACCGTGCACCACGACACCGTCATGGACCGCGACCTCGAGCTGGGCGTCGGCATGCAGGACGCCGCCCACACCTACCGGCCCGGCCAGCACGCCGCGGAGAAGTGGTTCGCGGGGCCGGTGCGCCCGTCGATCCCGCACGGTGTGACGGGCTGGCCCGGCTCGGTGCGCAACGGCGACACCTTGTCCCTGTACATCCCGGAGTTCACCGACTCCCAGTCCGGCCACTGGTCGTTCGCGGAGGCGAGCTCGCTGGGTGGCGGTGTGGGCACCGGTGCCGCGGTGTCCGCGGTGGGCGACCCGAGCGACGTGGCCCACGCCGAGGTGTACCGCAACGGCCGGCTCGTGGCGCAGTCCGGCACCGGGGCCTGGGGCGGATTCGAGGTGCCCGCGGGCAAGGCCGGCTACCGGCTGGACCTCACCACCGCCCGCACCTCCGACGACTGGCAGTTCGGCACCGGAACCAGGACGTCCTGGACGTTCACCTCGGACACCGCGGCGACGGCCACGCTGCTGCCGCTGCTCCAGGTCGACTACAGCGCGCCGGTGGACCTCCGCAACGCGGTGGGTCCGCGCCGGTCGCACACGCTGGGTCTGAACGTACGGATGCCGGACGGCCTGGCCGCCCCGCGCGGGGTCACGCTCAAGGTCGAGGCGTCGTACGACGACGGCCGTACGTGGCACACCGCCCGCACCGCGCGGCACGGCGGCACGCGGTTCACCGCCGCGGTCGAACGGCCGTCGGGCGTGCGCGGGGACGCGTACGTCAGCCTGCGGGTGACCGCGGTGGACGCCGCGGGCAACAGCGTGCGGCAGACCGTCGACCGCGCCTACCTGCACCACGGCCCCTCCTCGGGGCGGTGACGTCGGCCCTGCTGAGCGGCTGAACGACGGCGGGTGCCCGGGCGGAAGCCCCGGCACCCGTCGTTTGCTTGCCCGGTGGTGGCTCGCGGTGCAAACTTCAACGGGCCGTTCCGCTTCTCGGGGCCGGCCGCGGCGAGGGAGGGGCACGGCATGCTGGAGGCGGCAGGTCTCACGGCGATCGAGGAGACGGTCTACCGGCTCCTGGTCGGGACCGCGACCGCGTCGGCCCAGGAGGTCGCCGACCGGACCGGGCTCCCGCGCGACTCCGCCGAGGCCGTGCTCGCGGCCCTGCGCGGCAAGGGCCTCGCCAGCCCCACCGACCTCGATCCCCTGCACTATGCCGCCGTACCGCCCGACGTGGCGCTGCTGCCGCGGCTGCAGCGCAACGCCGACGCGCTCGACAAGGCCCGTACCGCCGTCACCGACCTCCTCGACAGCTACCGCAGTACGCGCCGCAGGCACGACCCCGGCCAGCTCATCGAGGTCATCACCGGAGCGGAGGCGCTGCGCCAGCACCTGCGGCAGATGCAGGACAACGCGCGCCACGAGATGCTCTGGTTCTGCAAGGCGCAGTACGTGGCGATGCCCTCGGGCAGCAACCGCGCCGAGTACGACGCCCTCGCCCGCGGGGTGCGCTACCGCGTCCTGTACGAGCAGGCCTTCTTCGACGACGAGGGGGCCGTCGACAACGTCGTGGAAGGTGTGCGCGCCGGTGAGGTGGCCCGGTCGGTCCCGCACCTGCCGCTGCGCCTGGCCGTGGCCGACCGCGCCATCGCCATCTGCCCGCTGGTCCCCGGTGGGCCCCAGGGCAGTCCCCAGGTGGCGACGGCCGCACTGGTGCGGGGCAGCAGCCTGCTGGAGGCGCTCATCTCGCTCTTCGAGCGCTACTGGGAGACCGCGGTCCCGCTGAAGGTCAGCGCGTCCGGCGGGGTGGAGGGCAGCGACGGGGTCGTCGACGCCGACCCGCTGACCGAGACCGACCGCCGGCTGCTCTCGCTGCTCGTGGCGGGTGTCGCCGACAAGGCCATCGCGAGTCAGATGGGGCTGAGCAGGCGCACCGTGCAGCGCCACATCCAGCACATGATGACGCTCGCCGGCGCCGACACGCGGATGCAGCTCGCCTGGCAGGCCGCTCGCCGCGGCTGGCTCTGAGTCCCACCGCTCCCAGGCGAACTGACTGCTCGTCAGTCCTGGTGGGTCACCGTCCGGTGCGGGGCCGGCCGGGCGCGGACGAGCCCGTACGGACCGGTCGCGGCGGCGGCCGGACGGCGGGCCCGGGATCCCTGGCATTGGCAAGAGCCTTCCGCCCTGGTCGCACCGCCGGATCGAGAACGATCCCGGAAACCGTGGGAGGTCGTGATCATCGTCGAACAATCTCCTGGTCGGCCCGCACGCCCGGTCCGGGCACGAGGGGCGGGGAACAGCAGCACGCACCGCCTCGACCAGAGCGGTGTGTTCATGGCCGTCAGAAGGCAAAGCAATCAAGCCCAGATCCGGCACACCCCGGCCGGTCCCGTGTTGCCGACTACCTCGGCTGAGGCCCAGGGCGCAGCATGGAGCCCGCCGCTGTGAGGAGGTTTCACCCAGCACTTCAACACCCTGCTCCGCCAGGCCACGCTCCGCCGCATCCGGTTCCACGGCCTCCGGCACTCAGCGGCGACGCTCCTCCTGGAGCAGGGGGGTGGAACTCGTGGTGACCAAGGTGCTGTTGGGGAACGCCCATATCGGCTCGCCTTCGCCGTCACGGACCGGCCCGGGCAGCAGGAGGCCTCGCCGGTCGCCTCCATCAGCCGTACGTTGGTCGGGCTCGCCCCCGCGACCAAGACGCGGTCCTCGCCGCCGGCCTCACCCACCTCCTCACCGCCCGGGGCCGGACCCGTCACAACGGCGTCGCCCCCGACACCGGCATCGGCATCGGCATCGGATCGGCATCGGCATCGGCACCATCGCCGTCCGCGACGGCAAACTCGTACTGTTCCAGTCCAGGCACGCCGACAACGCCGACTCCGGTCCGCCCGGCACCGGCACCGGCAGCGCCCCGGCTACCGGCCACAGCACGCCGTCCCGGTGTAACGCCGCCCCGAGCAGTGCGTCGGACGGCTGTCCGGCCCGAGCGCCCGCGGGCGCTCGGGCCGAGCGCGCAGGGCTACCGCACCCCGCGAAACCCCCCGGCCGGGCCGCCCGGATCCCGCCCCCGCTACCAAGATCCGGCTTCCGGCGCCACGGCGCTGTCAGACCCCAGTGGCAGGATGTCGATGACGTGCCCTGGCAGTTCGCACACGGCCGGGGTGATCCACAGAACTGGAGAGCAAGATCATGAATCGCAGTGAGCTGGTGGCCGCGCTGGCCGACCGTGCCGAGGTGACTCGCAAGGACGCCGACGCCGTGCTGGCCGCTTTCGCCGATGTCGTCGGCGACATCGTCTCCAAGGGCGACGAGAAGGTCACCATCCCCGGCTTCCGACCACCGGTGGCCGCCCCCGGGCCGCCGCCCGAGGGCGGCGGCCCGCCGGCGAGGTCCTGAAGTGGTGCAGATCCACAGGGGGAAGCCGTCGCTGCGATCTGGAGCTTGCAGCCTGCGATCTCAGCGGACCTGGATGTCGTCGGCTCCTTCGACGACGAACACGCGGTAGTCCGCACCGGCCGGGCGGTGGGGCAGCGCTGCCTGGCAGGCCGGGCTCCGGCTCTCGTACCAGGCCCGCGCGTCCGCGACGCTGGGGAAGCGATGGATCAGCACACCGTGGAACGGCGCACCCTCCAGGGATTCGATCGCCCCCTGTCCGACGCGAGGTGTCACCTCGTGGCCTGCCCGGGCCGGCCGGGCCGAGCCAGGGCAGAGGGCCGGCTCGGCCGGGTCGGTCACACGCTCGCGGAAGATGACGACGCAGGCATTCACACGCCGCCCTTGGCCACCAGCTCGATCAGAGCGTCGGCGGCAGGAGCCGAGGACGCCGGGTTCTGTCCGGTGATCAGCAGACCGTCCTTGAGGACATAGGGCTGCCAGTCACCGGTCTTGGAGTAGACGCCTCCGAGCCTGGTGAGTTCGTCCTCGACCAGGAAGGGGACGATGTCGGTGAGCTGGACGGCCTCCTCTTCGGAGTTGGCGAATCCAGTGACCTTCTTACCCGAGACAAGCGGGGTGCCGTCCTCGTTGACGGTGCGCCGCAGTACGCCGGGGGCGTGGCACACCAGTGCCACCGGCCTGCCGGAGCGGAGGGTGGTTTCGATCAGCCGCGCCGAGACGGTGTCCTCGGCCAGGTCCCACAGCGGCCCGTGCCCGCCGGGGTAGAAGACCGCGTCGAAGTCGTCGGCCGAGACCGCGTCGAGGCGCATGGTGTTCGCCAGTGCGTCGGTCGCCTCCGAATCGGCCTCGAAGCGCCGAGTGTCGTCGGTCTGGAAGCCGGGCTCGTTGCTCTTGGGGTCCAGCGGCGGCTGTCCGCCCTTCGGCGAGGCGAGGGTGATCTCCCAGCCGGCCTCCTTGAAGCGGTAATACGGCGCCGCCAGCTCCTCCAGCCAGAATCCGGTCTTGACACCGGTGTTCCCCAGCTCGTCGTGAGAGGTGAGGACGATCAGAACCTTCATGACACACTCCTGTCGAGTAGACCAGTCTACTATTAGAGATCAAGAGACTCCCACGACCGGATCGGGCATGGGGCCTTCTGCACGTGGGGCTGATCACAGCTGCAGAAGCTTGCGGGTCACCGCCGTGGCGGTGTCGAGCGGGGCCGGGCTGCGATGGATCTTGGCCATGACGCTCGCGCCGAGCCACATGTCGTACAGCGCCTGCGCAGTGTCGCGGACCTCACCGTCGAGCGAGAGAGAGCCGTCCTCGAGGCCGTCGGCGATCGTACGCTCGATGCGGTCGACGATTGCGCTCGTGCCTTCCTTCAGAGCCAGGCGCATCGGCTCGGACAGGTCCGCGACCTCGGCGCCGAGCTTCACGGCCAGGCACTTGCCCTGACACTCCTCAAGGCTCTGTGTCTGGCGCCACTGCCGCCAGTAGGCCATCAGCCGCTCGGCCGCCGACTGGCCGGATGGGGCGAGAACACCGTCCATGTCCGTGAGGTAGTCCGCGAAGTAGCTCCTCAGGATGGCTTCGCCGAAGGCGTCCTTCGAGGCGAAGTAGTGATAGAAGGACCCCTTCGGTACGCCGGCCTCCGCGAGCACCCCATTGATACCGACAGCCGAGTAACCCTTGCGGGCCATGATCCGCTGGGCGGTATCGAGGATGATCCGACGGGTGTCTGTGGTGCGCGCGGCCGTTGCCATACAGAAAACGTAGCATCGGAGTAGACCAGTCGTCTAGAGAGCGCCGCTCGGGCGCGCGATCCGGCAGGTGTCCGCGTACTCGCCTGAGTGCACCGACGAGCAGGCGGGCACCGGGGCGCTCCTCGACATCGGCAGTGGTCGCGCCTCGCTTGTGGGGCCTGATGCCGCGCCGGCCGGGGCCGGGTCGGGCAGCCTGGTCGACTCGGCCGCGGTCGCGTCCTGCTCGCGCGGCCAGGCGAAGCCGACGCCGCGCTTTTCGCCGCACCCGGGCTCGACGACACACCGGCACACCCTGGCAGATGTGCCCCCACCGCCGTCGCACCTGGTCCCGGTCAGGCTGCCGGGGCGGTCAGGACTGCCTTGGCGGCCAGGCGGAGATACCTGATCATCGGATTCGGGTCGCCCTTGCGGCTGACCAGGACGACCTGACTGGGCGGAGCGCCCTCGATCGGGACGGTGACGAGGTCGGGGCGCAATGAGCTGCGCCGATCGCCGACCGGTAGCACGGCGATCGCCCTGCCACTCGCGACGAGTTCGAGCTTGTCTTCGTAGCTCTCGACCGGCGGCACGCCGGCCCCGAGAATCCGGTAGGAAGTCCAGTCCGCGGTGTCGAACGCGCACGGCGCCGCCTCTTGGCCGGCCAGTTCTTCCGCGGTCACCGACGCGCGGCCGGCCAAGGGATGGCCGCTCGGGACCACGAGGATCCGGGGCTCCTCGTACAGCGGGGTGGTGAACACGTCGTCGGCGGCGAGCGGCAGCGGGGCCCGCGCGATCAGGGCGTCGACGCGCTTGTCGGACAGCGCCCCGACGTCGCGGCAGCTCAGATACCGGGTACTGATCTCCGCCTCAGGGTAACGGCGGCGCAGTTCCCGTACGGCGGCAGTGACCACCAGGTCCTCGACGTAGCCGATGGCGATTCGTTCGGTCTGGGCTTGTTCACGCACGGCCAGCTCGGCCTGGCGGGCGGACTGCAGCAGGGCTTGGGCCCGGGGAAGAAATGCCTGGCCGGCCGGAGTGAGCCGGGTTCCCTGGGGGGTGCGGTCCAGCAGTCGTGTGCCCAGATATTTCTCGAGCCGTTGGATCTGGCGGCTCAGCGCCGGCTGGGCCACGTGCAGGTCGGCGGCCGCCCGGCCGAAGTGCTGGTGCGCCGCCACCACGGTGAAGTAGCGCACCAGCCGCAGTTCCAGGTCCTGTCCGAGATCGTTCACCTTTACAGCGTACGTGTCATGCCGTTTCGGAATGACCAGGTTGCCGAACCGGTCTTGGACGGCCAAGCCGACGTGGGCCTTGACTGAAGGAGCAACGTTTCCCCGAGAAAGCGACAGGCACGATGAAGGCGATCCAGTTCCACGAAGCGGGCGGGCCGGAAGTTCTGCACTACGACGAGGTGCCGGTTCCCGAGATCGGCCCGGGCGAGGTGCTGGTCCGGGTGCACGCGGTGGGCATCAACCCTCCGGACTGGTACCTGCGCGAGGGGATGAAGGTCATGCCGGCCGGCATGAGGCCGGCGCTGGAGTTCCCCCTGATCCCTGGAACGGACATGTCGGGCGTGGTCCAGGCGGTCGCTCCCGACGTGCTCGGGTTCGCCGTCGGTGACGAGGTCTTCGGCATGCTGCGGTTCCCCGGATTCGACGGCCGGACGTATGCCGAGTACGTGGCCGCGCCGGCTTCGGACCTGGCTCACAGGCCGGACGGTATTGACCACGTGCAGGCAGCCGGGGCGCCGATGGCCGTCCTGACGGCGTGGCAGTACCTGGTTGATCTCGGCCACGACGTGCCGTCTCCCTTCACCGGCCAGGTGCACCGGCCGGTGCCGATCACGCCGGGGATGACCGTGCTGGTCAACGGGGCCGCCGGTGGAGTGGGCCACTTCGCGGTGCAGCTGGCCACCTGGAAGGGGGCACACGTCATCGCCGTGGCCTCGGGCCGGCACGAGCAGTTCCTGCGCAAGCTCGGCGCCGACGAGTTCATCGACTACACCAGGACGCAGGCCGCGGACGTGGTCAGCGGCGTCGACCTGGTGATCGACGCCGTCGGCGGCCCGGACAGCTCACGCTTCCTGAGCGTGCTCAAGCGCGGCGGCACCATGCTTCCGGTGTTCTTCGCTCAGTACGACCCGGAAGAGACGGCACGTCTGGGCATCACGGTCTCGAACATTCAGGTGCGTTCCAACGGCCCCCAGCTCGCCGAGATCGGGCGCCTGTTCGACGAGGGCAAGCTGCAGGTCGGGGTGGACAGCACCTACCCGCTGTCCGAGGCAAGCCGCGCACACACGCGAGCCGCACAGGGCCACATCCAAGGCAAGCTCGTGCTGACGGTGGTCTCGTGATCGCCGAACTCCGGCAGACGGTGGCGCTTACGCACGGCGGTGCTCGACTTCATCCGTGACGGACACACGACCCAGACCGGAAGGGTGCGGCACCGCCTGGGTGATGTCGTGGTCACGGCGGCAGCACGCACCGGGCGGCCGCGGCGGTCCACCAGAGGTCCACAGCCACGACGGATGGCGAACGATGCCATCGGTGCCGGCCACCGCGGAACACTCCCAGATCTATCTGCACCCAGGTTCGGGACGTCCCGTCACAGTGGCCTTGGCCGCCCCGCATCGGACCCGGGCCGGGCATTTCACACTCGTCGCTTCTGTCGGCAAGGCGGAGAGCCCGCCCCGTGTTCGGGGCGGGCTCTCGACGTGTGCGTGGTCGTGAAGGGCGGTCGCCTACGCGGCGAAAGGCTCCATGAGGCTTCAGCCGTACGATCGTCCTCATGGGCAATGGGTGAGGCCCGGGGACACTGTCCCTTCCACGACCACGCTCTCCCCAACACGGGCAGGCTGCCGGGCATTCCCGCCGGGCGGCACGGAAGTAACCGGTCCTGTTTCCGGTGGGTCGTGTCCGTGCCGGGGCTCGGTCAGGGGGTGGTCGGCGGGAGTGTGGAGCGGAAGGTCCAGTGGCCTGAGCCGGTCTCGTAGACGGTTTCGGTGGGCGTGGTGCGGAGCGGGCGGGCTCCGGTGGGGGCGGTGACGTTGCCGTCGCCGGCGGGGACGTGGATCTCGGCGGTGCTGCCCGCGGGGACGTCGACAGTGAGGCGGAAGGTGTCGCCGGTGCGGGTCCAGTCGGTGCGGCCGAGGCCGTAGGGGGTGCGGTAGGAGGCGCTCGCGGAGGTCAGGTCGCCTTCGACCGCCGGGTCGGCGAGGAGTTCGCGGTAGCCGACGGAGTCGGTTGTCTGGCCGAGGCCGGCGATGCGGCTGGTGAACCAGGAGTCGATCGCGCCGAGCATGAAGTGGTTCTGCGACTGGCTGGGGCCGCCGTCCCAGGATTCCCCGAGGGTGGTGTTGCCGGCGAGCACCTGGTAGCCGTAGCTGGGGCTGGTGGTCTGGGTGGCGATCCGGTACACGATGTCGTCGCGGCCGGCCGAGGACAGCACGCGGAACGCGGACGGC
Source organism: Streptomyces sp. (assembly GCF_019510245.1). GTDB lineage: Bacteria > Actinomycetota > Actinomycetes > Streptomycetales > Streptomycetaceae > Streptomyces. The sequence goes on from NZ_JAEKKT010000157.1 coordinate 75,773, forward strand.
AGGGAGATCTCGCCGAGTCGGACGTGGTAGCCGGCGGCCTCGACGGACGCGGTGAAGTGGGTCAGCAGCCGGTCCTTCTCCCCCGCCGGGTAGGCGCCCATGTCGAGGGCGAGGGCCTCGGCGCCCTGCCCGCCGCCGCCGAACGTGCCGGTGGCGGTGTCGTAGTACTTCGCCGCGAGGGCCTGTGCGGAGGTGTCGGCCTCGGTGCGGTAGTCGGCCGCGGCGGTGTCGTCGCCGAGGACGGCGGCGATCCGGGACAGGGCGTCCACGACACGCCAGTAGCCGTAGGTGCCGGCGACCGCGCGAGGGAAGGTGTGGTCCGGGGTGAACCAGTCGCCGAGGCCGTAGTCGAGGATGCCGGCCGAGACCTGGGTCTTCAGGAAGGCCGCGTACTGGCGCATGCGCGGGTAGTAGGTGCGCAGGATGTCGCGGTCGCCGTAGGTGGCGTACAGCTGCCAGGGCACCAGGACGAAGGAGCCGCCCCAGTTGGAGTCGTTGCGGTAGGCGCCGGGCAGGCTGGTGTATTCGGGGACGGTGCTGGGGATCAGGCCGTCGGCGGTCTGGGCGTCGGCCATGTCACGGACGATCTTGCGCAGGTAGGCCTGCATGTCGTAGTTGGCGGCGAGGGCCGGGAAGACGAGTTGGTCCTGTTCGAGCCAGCCGAGCTTCTCACGGCTCGGGCAGTCGGTGAGGACGCTCATCATGTTGCCCTCGATCGCCCGGCGGATGATGCCGTGGATGCCGTTGATCAGCGGGTCGGAGCTGGTGAAGTCGCCGGCGGAGGTGTTGTCGGTGCGCAGCACCAGGCCGCGTACCGTGACCGTCGCGCCGTCGGGCAGGCCCTTCAGTTCCAGGTAGCGGAAGCCGTGGTAGCTGAAGGCGGGGTGCCAGGTGGCGGTGCGGCTGTCGCGGGTGGTGTAGCTGTCCCACAGGGGTGCGCCGACGTTGCTGATGGACTGGAAGGCGTGCCCGTCCTTGAGGCTTTCGGCCGGGTAGACTCGGACCTCCGTGCCGGCGGTTGCGCTGACGGTGATCTCCGGCCAGCCGGCGATGTTGCGGCCGAGGTCGAAGACGCGGCTGCCGGCGGCGCCGGCGACCTCCTTGCCGGTGAGGGTCTCCACGACCCGGATCGGCGCGGTCTCGCGGGCGCTGAGCGCGGCGGGGGCGTCGGCGGTGCCGGGGGCGGCCACCGTGACCGCGTGGTCCCAGGTGCGGTGGTCGCCCTTCGGGTCGTTCCAGTGCGGGATCTCGCGGCGCGCGTCGTAGTCCTCGCCGCCGTACCAGTTGCTGGAGGTGGTGGGGCCGAGCGTGGTACGCCAGTTGTCACCGCTGCTCACGACGCGCCGGCTGCCGTCGGCGAGGGTGATCTCCAGCTGGGCGGCGAGTTTGGGGTCGCTGATGTTCCCGTACAGCTTGCGGTAGCGGTCGGCGGTGCTGACGACGTCGGACATGCCGTTGCCGAGGGCCACGCCGAGGGTGTTGGCGCCGGTGCGCAGCCGGTCGGTGACGTCGTAGGTGGCGTACTGGACGCGGTCGCGGTAGTCGGTGTTGGCGGGTTCCAGCACCGCGTCCGAGACGGGTTCGCCGTTGAGGGTGGCGTCGTAGATGCCGAGTCCGGCGATGTAGAGGCGGGCGCTGCGGATGCCGTGCGGGAGGGTGAAGTCGTCGGCGAGTAGCGGGAGTCCGGCGGGCAGGTAGGGCTTCGGGGGCTGCTGGCCGGTGACCTGCGTGAGGGGGGTGAAGGGCCCCGTGGCGGCGTCGGCCGCCGAAAGGGCGTAGTCCACGGGGAAGTTCGGGACCTTGCCGTCGTCGGTGAGGACGTCGGCGCGCGGGTAGAGCGCCACCTGGTCAAAGGTCTCGGCCGACTTGAGGTCGAGGGTGAGGGTGACCGGGGTGGCCGAGGCGTCGGCGGAGGTGTGGGCGGCGCTGGAGTAGCCGGCGGCCGTCTGGAGGGAGCTGTTGGTCAGTCCGTCGACGGCGAGGGCGGGTTCGTAGGTCTTGCGGATCGTGTAGGTCTCGGAGGCGGTGACCCTGGCGCCTCTGGCGAGTCCGGTCGCTCCGGTCTGTCCGTCCCGTACGTCGATCTCGCCTAGCTGGAGCCGCCAGGTGCGGGCGTCGACGCTCTCCTTGAGGGGCAGGCCGAGGCGGGTGACGTCGAGACGGAGGTAACGGGCCGTCGTTCGCGGCAGCTTGACGACGACGGGCTCGATCTCCTTCTCGCTGAGCCGCCATTCGGGGTGGGTGATCCACCGGGCCCGCCAGTCGGTGGCCTTGGTCAGACCGGTCTCGAAGGCGGCCGGGGCGCTCCAGTCGGAGGTCCGGTGCGCGCCGGACCACACCTGGACGCGCCAGTAGACGCGGGTGCGGGAGCCGAGGGTGCGGCCGGCGTAGGTGGCCCCGGGTATCGCGGAGGTGACCTTCCCGGAGTCCCACAGGTCCGGGTGGCCGGAGCGCAGCCGGCACCGCCCACCGGGCACTGCTCCCCACACACGCTCACCCGCCTGGGCGGGTACTCCTGGGCACAGACAGCCGAGTTGCTCGACCGGCTGGTCGCCCTGCGGGCGCTGACAGCATGGTGTCCCAGCCGGGAGACAAACGAGGTGTGGTGACCATCGCGGCCCGCCTCACACGGAGCCGGGACCCCTAACATGGCATCCGCGGCTGCCCCATCGACAGAAGCTCTCGCGCCGAGACGATGTCCATCCGAGGGCACATGGCTCTGCGCACCGCACAGCGGAAACAGGGCTTCCCACCCGTAATATCGCTGAGCCGGAGGATACTGCGACCAGAGCGTCCTTCCCGACGCGCCGCAACCGACCCACCGAGGCTTCACCAAGGCCAGGAACCCGAGGAGCGAGCAATGTCCGAAAGCACCACCCACACCACCGAGTTGACTTCGCAGTACGTCAGCCAGGTGACCAGCGACCTCGAACACAACACCAAGGAGCAGGAACGCATCACAACGGAACTCGCAGCACTGCACGAGCAGTTGGCTACGCTGCAGCGAGACCACACCGTCCTGCTCAACATGCAACAAGCGCTCGGTGTCCCGGCCTCCCCGCCCGAGCCGACCAGCACCAGCGGCGCCACGGTCCCCTCCCCCAGGAAGAAGTCGGCGTCGGCATCCGGCACACGCCCGTCGGCGCAGAAGGCACCGTCGAAACGCGCTCAGGGCAAGGCGGAGGTCGTCGCGAAGACGGCGCAGCCCACTCTGGTCGACCTCATCCACCAGCATGTAGCTGAGCAGCGCGAGCCCCGTTCCGCGGCGGAAATCGCCGAGGTACTCAGGCAGGCCCACCCCAAGCGCACCATCGACACCAAGGTGGTGCGCACCACCCTCGAAAACCTGGTGGCCAAGAGCCGCATCCAGCGGACCAAGCAAGGCTCCTCGGTGTTCTATACCGCCGCCAGTACGCCGGAGCCCGCGGCAGTGTCCAAGGACGAGGTACAGCCCGACACTGCCGCATGAGCCTGATCCACAGCCGATCCTGCCGATGATGCCACGGGCTTGGTTCAGCGTCCCTGGCCACGGCGCTGGGCGGGACGCGCAGTGCGGCGCGGGCGGCGGGGCCGGTACACCTGGCCGTCGGCGGGCTGGGCGGCGGGTGAGGAGAAGCCGCCGGGGACAGCCGGCCGTGCAGGCACCGGCACCTGCGCCGCCGGCGCTTGCCCGTCCCGCCGCTGGTTCGCGTGTGAGGACCGGGAAACGCGGGCCAGGACGCGGGCGTTGGGGATCAACGGGGCACAGGCCTCGCAGACCTCTTCGAGCGTCCAGACGCGTCCTACGAGTGGATCGTGCTGGAGGACGAGTGCCACGCCGCCGGCGCAGTGGGTAGTGGTGTCGGGGTGGGCGGCGCACTGCGTGGAGCCGCAGTGGCACCAGGCGTTGGCGTGGACGGTGGCCACTCGCGCGTGGGCGGCGGCGTGCTGAGCAGCGAACGTCCGCAGCCCGGTCACATCCCTGGAGCGGGGTGGCATCCGGCATGCCGCGGTGCTGCAGGTGACCGTTGCGGTCCGGTCGGCGTGCCCGGTCAGGCGGACCGTCCAGACACGGCCGGGGACACGGTCGGCGGAGGGCTCGCTGGCAGCAGTCGTCACAGGTGTCCGTTCCTGAAGGGATCAATGGCGGTGGGGCAGTCCACTATGAGCTACCCGGCAACGGTGCGGCATCACCTTTGCGTCGGCGCTGCGGTGTGCAGTCAGCATCGTGGGGTTGCCAGGCAGTACTACGCAAGCCGAGGCCGACCGGGGTTCCGGAGCGTGGAGGCATGCCTGGCCCCGGCCGGCAGGCCGGGGCCAGGCATGCTGGTGGTCGTGAAGGGCGGTCGCCTACGCGGCGAAAGGCTCCATGAGGCTTCAGCCGAACGATCGTCCTCATGGGCAATAGGTGAGGCCCGGGGACACTGTCCCCTTCACAACCACACCCTCCACAACGCGGACGCGGGCCCGGGCATTCCCGTATGCGCCTGACCCTGATCACCTGGGAGGCACGACGATCCGGCACCTTCAGTGCCGGAGGTGTGGGTGAGTGCGGCCTGGCAGCCTGCGCAAGGTCTTGCGGGTGTCCGAGCCCTTTCGGTAGCGCGGCCGTCTTCGTCCAGTCGTGCGATCTACTCCCTCGTCGTCTCGACCTGCGCGACGATCTCCGGTGTCCGCTCCTTCAGTTGTCTCCGCACCGACCCTAGGTCAACTCCCTCGCCGTCACGTGCTCCGCCAGGCCGTAGAGGTGGCTTTGGTCAGTCGGCGCCGTACCAACCGCGGTCATCACCCAACATTCAGGATGCATCCGGGCTTGCGTGCTTTCTGGGGATATTTTGCAAAGTATGCGACTGCCCCGTGGCGCGTGCCCGGGGTGTGAGGTTCCCCCGAGATGCGGGGATGGGTGACAGGGGGTCAGATGGGTCTCACGAGAGGAGCCCAGACGATGCCTGCCCCGAGGAAGTACCCGCTGGAGTTGCGTGAGCGTGCGGTTCGGATGTACCGGACCGCCGAG
>NZ_JAEKKT010000551.1 GCF_019510245.1 Streptomyces sp.
CGCCACCCGCCTTGAGGGTGTTGTTGAGGTAGGGGGCGCTGGAGCTGCCGATGACCTGCGAGTAGGCGTGGTTCTCCAGCACCACGACCACGACGTGGTCGGGGGTGGGGAGAGCGGCTGCCTCGGCGGTGGAGGCCGTTGCGGCCCACACGCCGATCGAGGTGGCGGTGAGGGCGAGGGCTCCGGCGAGTGCGGAGAGGGAACGTCGGTTGCGCTGCGGTGCCTTGACGGCGGCCATGACTGTCCTCCGGACAGAGGTGACGGACGTTCGGGGGAGCGGCGCCGCAACCCTAGGAGCCTTCGGCCGGGTCCGCGTGAAGGCCGGGCGAACCGTGGGTTCCGCCGGGCAAAGATCACCCCATGCACAGGTCACGCACAGCAAAGCGCGGGTCAAGTCGCCGCCGGGCGGGCGCGATTCGACGGGCTGTCATCAGCGGGTGCCGTCAGCGGATGTCATCAGCAGATGCCGTCAGCCCTCGTCGATGAGACAGAACTCGTTCCCCTCGGGATCGGTCAGCACCAGATGGTCCGGGTACCGGTCCCGGACCGTCGCGCCGAGTCCGACGAGCCGCTCGGCCTCCGCTTCCCTGTCCGTGACGGAAAGGTCCAGGTGGACCCGGTTCTTGCAGCTCTTGCCCTCCGGCACCAGCTGGAACCAGAGCCGGGGCCCGCCCCGCGAGGACTCGACGAGCACGGTCGGGTCGTCCTCGACGTCGGTGATCCCGAGGGCCCTCAGCCGGGCCAACTCCTCGTCGTCGTACGGGGCGACGGCACAGCCGTCCAGCGCGGCCGCCCAAAACCGCGCCGTGGCGGCGGGGCGGGCGCAGTCGAAGACGATGTCTCGCAGTCGGGCCATTCGGCGCACTCCTAGAGAAGTTCCGTCCGGAACGCCGCCGGCGTCATGTCGGTGTGCTGATGGAAGAACTTGGAGAAGTTCGCGGCGTCGGGAAACCCCACCGCCGCCCCCACCCGCCCGATCGGCAGGTCCGTGTGGGCGAGCAGCCGCTTCGCCTCCAGCACGACCCGCTT
>NZ_JAEKKT010000353.1 GCF_019510245.1 Streptomyces sp.
GCTGCCACAGCTACCGCGCTCTCCGCCTCCCTGTTCACGGGCCTTTCCCCGGCCCACGCGGACGGCGCGGCCGGCGGTCCCGTCCTGTCCGGCGCGGATGGCTCGTACAGCCAGCCGGGGATGCTCTTCGTGACCGCGCACTCCGACAGTCCCCTCACCCACATCACGGCCCACTTCTATCCCCTGGACGCACCGGACGGGGCGCCGGAAGCCGGTTCGACCGAGGACTTCACCCAGTACTCCGGGCAGGACGCGACGTCCGGCACCTGGCGGGCGCCGGTCCACCTGGCGGATCTCGGCGACTACCGAATAACCGTCGATCTGCAGGACGCCTCCGGCGCCACCATCACCGGTGTCCTCTCGCCATACACCCTGCAGTACCGGACCATCGTCACGATCTCCGACCTGACCGTCACCCCGAGCGTGCCTGACTACCTCCACCAGCAGGTCTCCGTCACCGGCACCGTGCTCGCCGACGATCCCCGCCACCCCGACTCCCCCGCTCCCGCCGACGGCCTGCCCGTCGACATCGAGACCGGGCGCGGCCGGGTGAGCGCCACCACCGCGGCCGACGGCCGCTTCACCGCCGCCTTCGTCCCCGTCCGGACGTCGATCGACCTGGCCGTCGCACCCCAGGCCTCCGACGCCTACCCCGGGGCAATCGATGTGATGGCGCCCAAGCAGTACCTGCACACCACCCAGGCACCGGTCCGCTTCACAGCCAGCACCCACGCCCTGAACCTGAAGCAGGGCACCACCGCCTCCGTCACCGGCCACGCGGAGATCCAGACCAGTACCGGCTGGCAACCGCTGCCGCATACCGCGATCACTCTCTCCGACCTCGGCCCGAACGACCTTCCCGACTTCCCACTCGCCGAGACCACCACCGACAGCCAGGGCACCTACACCCTGCCCGTCTCCTCGTACAACGCCGCCCCGACCGCCGAACTCGTCGTCGGCACCGATTACATGCCCTTCCAGCAGGTCGCCACCCAGCCCTTCAGCCTGCACGTCGCATACACCACCCACCTCGACATGAGCGCCTCCCTCGACGACGACGCGTCCTTGCATGTCTCCGGGTACGTCTACTACGAAGATCCGCGCGCGACGTGGCCCGCCAAGCCCACCGTCACCCTGCAGTACTCCAAGGACGGCAAGAGCGGCTGGAAGAACGCCACCACCATCCCCATCAAGATCCGCTACAACAAGCCCCAGTTCGCCGAGGACTTCGCCCGCACCTTCACCACCCCGAACACCAACGCCTACTGGCGCGCCCGCTTCAACGGCAACCCCGACCTGGCCACCAGCACCACCAAGCCCGTCCACCTCTACCGCTACGCCACCCGCATCACCGGCTTCCGAGCCCACCCTGGCCCGGTCCGCAAGTCACAACCGATCAGTTTCAGCGGCACCCTCCAGTACAAGAAGGGCACCACCTGGAAACCTCTCGACAGCGGCTCCCCCACCCTCTACTTCAAACCCCGCGGCTCCACCACCTACCACTACGTCTGCGAACTGGACAGCGACAGACATGGCCACCTCGTGGGCATGGTGACCGCGAAAAAGGACGGCACCTGGGCCATCGCCCTCAGCCGCGAGACCGGAGACCACTACCTCAGAAGCGCCCGGGTCACCGACTACGTCGACGTCCGCTGAACCTCCGCAGAGTGGCTGCAGGGCGGCTGGACTTTGCGGTGCTGGTGATGGCCATGGCGGCTGCGAGCGGTTCAGTCGCGGCGCGAGCTTGTGCGAAGTGACTTACCCGGCGGCCGCGCGATGAGGATCGAAGCGTCAGCGGCAGCCAGGCTGGCGAAGCCGTCGCCGCGTCACGTCAGTTCGTGCTGCGCCGTCCGGGCCGGCTACCGGTCGTCGGGCCCCATGGCGGACCGGTTCGGGAACGTCACCCGACAGCATTACGAACCGCTCGTCACACAGGCGAGAGAGCTGATCGCGCAGGTCCCCCGCGCGCCGTTCGTCCTCGGCGACATGGCGCTGGAGATCGAACCGATGCTCCGGTGCGCAAGAACGACGCCCTCGGCCTGAAGCCGTGTCAGGAGCCCGGTCTGCCGGGCGTTCTACGGTGATCGTGGCCGGATTTCGTCACCGGTGGGTCACAGGTCGGAGTGCGGGAGAACTGCCGGCTCGACGGTTCTGTCTGGTTCGACGAGGGCGGCGAGGAGCCGTGCTCCGGACAACTGGGACTCGGGGGACAGCATGCGGTACGTGAACGGAATGCGCGGTTCGGCGGTGGCGGTAGTCGTGGCTTCGGCGGCGCTGGCGGTGGCGGGATGTCAGCCCGGTAAGGGCGGTGCGGACACCGCGGACGGCGGCGTCACCCCGTCCGGGGCCGTCAGCTCAGCGGCCTCCTCCTCCACGCCCGGCACCCCGAAGCCCGGCAGCTCCGGCTCCGGTTCCTCCACTCCCTCCGCCTCCCGGCCAGCGTCCGCGCCCGGCTCCTCCTCGCCCACCACCTCCGCATCACGGTCGTCCGCGCCTGCTCCGGGCGGTTCGGCGGCGACCTGTTCCGCGGGCAGCCTGAAGGCGACCGCCCGTCAGGCCGCCGTGCGGCCGGCCGGTACGGGGACCGGGGCGGCCGTCGTCGAGTTCACCAACGTGTCCGGACGGACGTGCGTCCTCAAAGGGCACCCCACGGTGGCCGGCGCCGGGAACGGCTCTCCGGAGATGAACGTGCCGCTCACCGTCAAGCCGACCGGAGCCGCGGTGCCGGTGAAGGTGGCCCCCGGCGGCAAGGCCTGGGTGAAGCTGACGTTCGTGCAGGTGCAGGGAGAGGCCGACGGGTACTGCGTGTCCGGTTCGGCGCCCGTGGTGTATCCCACGATGGTCGTCCGGCTGCCGGGGGCCGGGGCGCACCAGGTGGCCCTGGACGACGGGCAGTTCGCCGAGTGCGACGACACCGTGACCGTCACCGCCGTATCGGCGCTCAGGCCTTCTTGACCGATTCCAGCCGCAGCACCAGCGCGTGCAGCAGGACGAGGCCGAGTGGAGCGGCGCCAGTTCTCACCGACCGCCGATGGTGGCGGGTCCGTCGTAGATGACATGGATGCGGCCTGGCGCCCCGCACACAGGACGTCATCGCCATCAGGACACACGGGGTCACCGCACCGGAGGTCAACCGCTGCACCATTGTCACCGCAGTGAGGCCGCCCGCACAGGACGCGGCATCATGGCGCAACTGCTGCAGGCGACCTGGGTCCTCGCCCTGCGCGACGGCTGGCTGCCTCCTTGGCTGGACGCGCACACATCGACACTCGCCGATGAAACCGGCTCCGCACCCACCGGGACATGGCGGCCCGCAAAGTACTCGGTTCGTAGGGCTCCAGGGACTCGCGCGCCTCCGCCCTCACCGGACCAAGGTGGTGGCGCTCACCGAGGAGAGGAGTCATTGGTGAAGTGCGCGTACGGGGCGGTCAGTTGGGTGAAGGCGCGGTGCCCCCACTGACCCGGCCGAGCGCTGCCCTCGTACAGGCTTCCGCATTATCCTGGCGACTGTCTGACAGCGTTGTCCGCAGACCTCATCTCCTCGGGGGACCGTGTGCCAGTTCACGAACAGCCGTCCGCAGCACCGGACTTGGACGAGCTGCGTCGGCGGGCGGTGGCCACCGCCGTCCCGCAACGCGAGGCGGGGCTGGTGGTCTGCGAGAACCTTGTGCGGATCTACCAGACCGAGGGCGTCGAGGTACAGGCTCTCCAGGGCCTCGACCTGACGGTGGCCCAGGGCGAGATGATCGCGGTGATCGGGGCCTCGGGCTCCGGCAAGTCCACCCTGCTGGGCATACTCTCCGGCCAGGACACGCCCAGCGCGGGTGCCGCCGAGGTCGCCGGACACGACCTCCTGTCGATGAAGCGCCGCGAGCGGCTCAGCTACCGGCGCCGCACGGTGGGCTTCGTCTGGCAGCAGACCTCACGCAATCTGCTGCCCTACCTCTCGGCGGCGGAGAACGTGATGCTTCCGATGACGTACACCGGGATCAAGAAGTCCCGGCGACGGGGACGCGCGGAGGAACTCCTCGACCTGCTGTCCGTCGGGCACTGCCGGGACCGCACCCCCGACACGCTCTCCGGTGGCGAGCAGCAGCGGGTCGCCATCGCCGTCGCCAACGCCAACGAGCCGCGGGTGCTGTTCGCCGACGAACCCACCGGCGAACTCGACACCGCCACCAGCGACGAGGTCTTCGCGGCGCTGCGCCGGGCCAATGAGGACCTGGGTGTCACCGTGGTCGTGGTCACCCACGACGCGCTGGTGTCCGAACAGGTGCAGCGCACCGTAGGGATCCGTGACGGCCGCACCTCGACGGAGGTACTGCGCCGCGTCGCCACCGGCGA
>NZ_JAEKKT010000158.1 GCF_019510245.1 Streptomyces sp.
CACACCGGCGGCAGCGGACTGGGCCTCGCCATCGTCCGCCAGTTCGTCGGGGCACACGGCGGAACCATCACCGCCGACAGCCGACCCGGCAACGGAACCGTGTTCACCATCTGGCTCCCCCACACCCAGCAACCCGACGGCCCGGCAGAATGGGATGTGTGAACTGCCCGGCACGCGCGTCGGCCCTTGAGTTCGGGCCGGTGTCGGCAGCACGTCCTTGCCGCCTGCGTGGCGGCTGCACTGGACCTGTGCCCCGGATCGTGGCCGGCCATGACCTCGGCCTGCGCGGCCGAGGCCGGCGTCAACCAGTTCGGAACACGCAAGCAGGGCCGTGATCCGGCGTGAGGTCCAGGCTCCTGTCAGTCCGGCTCCACCTCGTACATCGCCTCGCCGTCCAGGAAGCGGAGCGTGTTCAGGTCGCGTCGCATGATCGCTTCCTCGGCGTGGCTGAAGGTCAGGGTCGCCGGGTATCCCAGGTCCCATGTGGTCGGCACGATGCGTTCTCCCGGTCGGACGACGACCGTCATGTCCCGGAAGCTCTCCAGCCGTCTGATCTCGTCCAGTGCGCGATATCGCACCAGGCGGCCCGAGACGGGTGAGACGAGCGCCGCCCAGGCGAACGCGCTCCGGCGCGTGTACGGTGCTCCGGCTCGTTCGTGGAAGCGTTCCGGCCTGAGATACGCGTCGACGGACCACTCCAGCTGGCCCTCCCCGATGGCATCCGCCACGTAGTAGGGAAGCCCCGACATCCGGGCGTTCACCTCGACGAGACGCGGGCCGTCCGGCGTCAGTTTGATCTCCACGTGTGCCGGACCGTGCCGGATGCCCAACGCGTCGAGAACCTGGCGGGCATGGGGAACCAGCTCAAGGAGCAAGTGGTCGTCCGAGCGCATCAGCACCTGGGTGACGACCAGATCCCGCACACCGTTGGCCGTGATCCGGTCGGTGCTCCAGACATCGGTGACATCGTGGACGCCGTCGCAGCTGACCGTGTTGACGATGTACTCGGCACCGACCAGATACTCCTGGGCCACCACACTGTCGATCTGTCCGCCGAGCGTGGTGACCTGGTGCAACAGCGATGTCAGGGCGGCGGCCGAATCAGCCGGTGAGTCGCAGAACCGCACGCCCTCACCCCCACCACCGCGCAGCGGCTTGACCACCACCGTGCCGCCGATGTCCTCGTGCCAGGCGCGCAGCTCCGCCTCGTCGCCGGTCCGGATCTGCCGCGCCGCGGGGACACCTTGTGCCCGGACGCGCTCGATCTGCAGGTATTTGTCGCGGCGCGCCCGACTGAGCTTTGTTCCGTTCGACCGCAGACCCAGCCTGTCGGAGAGAACGTCGGCGAGTTCCACGCCGGACTCACGCCCGGGCAGCACGGCGTCGGGCCGCAAGGAAGCCACCCGGTCGGTGAGGGCGTCGATGTCTCCGTCATGCACCAGGGTGTGACTGAACCGCGATGGGTCCACGGGGGTGACGCCGGGCAGGAGTTCCGGGGTGCTCTGCACCTGTACCACGTCGGCACCGACCGCCCCGAATGCGTCCGTGAATCCGGAGGAGGTGTTGAAGGCATCGACAACGACTGCGCGAGGATTCTTCATATGGTCTCCCGGCTCAGTCCGTCATGTCGTGGAAGGCTTGGATCTCCTGACGCACGGTGAGGAGACGGTAGACCGAATTGGTGAGTACATTGCGGACGTCGAAGCCTGACGTGCCAGGGTTTTCTCCACCCAGAATGTTCCGCTCCTCTCCCTGAACGGCTATTTCTTTTCTGGTCAGTCCGTCCCCGCCGGTGAAGGCATCCGGGATCACTTTCTTGGTCACCCCGAGATGAATCATGCGGAAATCGGTGAACTTGTCGATCACGCGGAGCAGGGCGCCGGCGGCTTCCTGGTCGAGCTTCAGGGAACCATCGAGAGCCGCCTGCGTCACGTTGAGCCCGTCCCCGGACCTCTTACGCCACTCGGCTATCAGCGGCCTTGCCCAGACCGGGAAGTACGGCATGGACTGATCGAGGTAGACGCCGTACTCCTCGGTCGGCGGCAAAAGGACCAGTTCGAGCAACTGGACGCTGGGCATGAAGGCGCCACTCGCTCCTCGCGGCCCTCCCGGGTGACCCATGTGGTACCGGCGGAAGGAGTTGAAAGAATCCTTCGAGAGCTTGCCGTACTGCACCATGAGGAGACGGAATTCGTCGAGCTGCCGGAGTGCTCCGCCCAGGAGGACGGCCGGTTCAGCGAGATCGGGCTCGAGAAGGAGAGCGCAGATCTGCCGGTACGCCGCACGCACCTTGGGCTCCGCGAGATAGTGCCCCAGGTAGAAGTCGCGCTCCAGACGCCCGGTCTCGCCTTCCGAGAACACCCGCATGCGCCCGTGGCGCTCCCACTCCTCGCTGTTGACGTCCACCAGGAGTTCGTAGCTCATGTGCGGATCCAGCTCGGGGAACCTCGCGCACTGGCCGGATATGGTGTCGGTGAGCAGACGGGGAACGGTTTCGGACCCAGGGACCCCGAAGGCGGAGAACCCTGCGAGCATGAAGAGCAGATCGAGTTGCGCCACGCGCGCGGCGGCCAAGTCATCGAGCAGCGAAATCCCGGGGATCGCTTGCTCCAACACCCCGCTCTGTTTGTCCGCGAGATCCGCGAGGGTCATGCGCTCCTGCGCCACAGCCGCGAGGTCTGCCGGAAGTTCGTCCAGGACGTAGTCACGCGTCGGAGAGATCTCTGAAGTTTCCGAATCACGCAGTAAAGACTGAGCCCGTGAAGAGGACATCCTTATGCATCGTCACCTCTTGTCGGCGGGAAAGTGAAGGGCACGCATCACGGGAGAGGGAATGGCTGCGTCGGGCCGTTCACACACGGTTGCGACTTCTGCGCATTATCAAAATCACCTCAAAGGTCCCCCAGAACGCATTACACAGGGAAACCATAAACAAGACACTTGCCACGACAATTACATTGACCCGGACGGTCCACGTCAAGTGACATCGATGTCACGAAGATCACTCAACTACCTGCCACGACAACGAACCGTCCCCGCACGGGCGTTGCGGACAGCCGGGCGGTCCTGAACCGCAGACCGGTGCGAACGCGAGCGGCGCGATGTGACAAGTACGGGGTGAGACCGTCGTGGGACGTCGGAGACGGAGATTCCGTGGAATCGGAGCACGACGCGTCCGGCGTTCGTGACAGTGACATCCGGCTGTCCATGTCCGCCGACGACCCGGCGGCGTTCATGCCCCCGGTCGAGGTGTACTCGGTGCCCTGCACGGCTACTTCGCGCGGCGAATGCCCGGCGCCGCAGACGATCTGCTGGCCGAGGCCTGGCTGCAGGCGTTCGCCGCCCGACGCGCGTTCGACCCTGCCCGCGGATCCGCACGGGGCTGGCTGTTCGGTCTGGACGGCCTGGACACGAACCCGGCGCTGCTGCTGCGGCAGATCGAGACCACGACCAAGGCCTCCGCGGACGAGGACGAGGACGCGGGAACGCTCGGCTTCGTGCAGGCCGGCGCCCTCCTCGCCGACGCCCCCGCGAGTCCGCGGCTGCGCAGCGGCCTGTTCAGGGCACCGGGCCGTCTGAAGGGAGTGAGCGTCGTCGGCACCGTCAAGGACAGCACCGGGCGCACCGGGACGGAACTCGCCTACCGCGGAGGCGTCGGCACCACCAAGGTCATCATCGACCCGAAGACCAGCACCCTCCTCGAACTCGTCGAACCGTGGCGCAGCGAGAAGGACCAGCGCCGGCAGACCTACCTGTCCGTCGGCCTGACCGACACGATCGGCTGAGCGGCCGAGCGGTGGCGATGTCATGACGGCCACCGGTCTGCGCCCCGGCACCGGTGCCGGGGCGCACTTCACCGATCCGGTCCGCCGCGGAACGAGAGGTGGCCGCGTACGGGATCAGCGAGGGCTCAGTAGGACTCCTCGCCCTGCCCCAGTCCGATCCCGGTGCTCCAGGAGCTGAACGTGACGCCCGCCTGGTAGATCTCGGTGTCACCCGGCGCGTAGAAATACGTGCTGCGGCTGGTGTGGTCGGGCATGGCCAGCGTCATGGAGCTCACCTTGAGGGTGTGCTCGGTGGCGTCGGAGACGTTGTAGACCGCGGTCGTGTGCAGCGGGGAGTCGGGCCTGAGCACGAGGGTGCCGCCCCGGCCGTTCACACTGACCGGGACCGGCTTGTCCTCGTCGACGGCGCCCTTGACCGTGATCAGCGGCGTGTCCTTGAGCGTGCAGACGACGCCGTCATGGGCGAGCAGCGTCACGTCGAAACTGCGTCGGCTCAGACCGGCGGTGTAGCCACCGAAGTAGAACGAGACGTCGTCCATGGTGCACGGACGCGGTGTCGCCGCCTTCGCCGGCGCCTGCCGCACGCCGGCGGTGACGGCTTTCGCGCTGTCGCCCATCGTCGCGTTCGCCACCGCCGTGCCGCTCAGCAACGTCGCGGCGACCACTGCCCCGACAGCCACCGCACGGGAATTGAGACGCATGAGGTACCTCCACATCATGTAGGAATGGCCGAGCTGACATGCCCCCGGGGGACTCGCCTGGTCAGAAGGCGCCCAGCCCGTGCGGGACACCGAGACCGGTGGGTCCGTCCCAGCCCGGTCCCGCGGTGCACAGGGCCGAGCTGATGTCGGGGTAGGAAGCGCACTGGTGGTAGACCTCGTTGTTGCCGCTCGTGATGTCCGTGAAGTCGCTCTTCGGCGCCCGGTAGAGACTGCGGGGTCCGTCGACCGCCGAGAGGTGCCCCGCGCGGGCGAACAGCCCGGCCACGTAGGGCGCTGACGCGCTGGTGCCGCCGGCCACGACCCAGTTGTAGGGGTCGTCGCTGCTGGGTGCGTAGGTGTCGTACACGGCCACACCTGTGGCGGGATCGGCGTCCGCGGCGATGTCGGAGGCCGCCCGCTGACCGCCACAGGCGGACGTGGCCGCGGACGGCTGACCGACGGCGGCGGGAAATGCCTGTTCACAGCCGCTTCCCGCGGCCCACCACGCACTGGGCTGCTCCGTGTCGGCGGGCAGGGTCACACCGCCCACGCTGATCACGGACGGCAGGGCGGACGGCCACAGCTGGTGAACGCCGCTGTTGAAACCCGCATCGCCCGTGGACGCGGTGATGGCCACACCCTTGTGGTCGAGGGCGCTGCGGCGGAAACCGTGCGTGTTCTGGACGTCGGCGCTGTAGCCGTAGCTCAGACTGACCGCCGACGCACCCGCTTCCACGGCGGTGTTCACCGCTCGGGCGAAGTCCTCGGTGGACACGTCGTTGTCGTCCTGGGCGTCCTGCCAGGGAATGGAGACCTCGAGGAGACGGCAGGAGGGGCAGGCGGCGGAGGCCATGTCGAGATCGAGGGCCGTTTCGAGCGCGACCTGCTCCTCCAGATAGCTGCCCTGGGTACCGCTCTGGGGAGCCGGCTGCTTGCCGCCGTCGTAGTTCATCAGCGTGAGGCAGCCGGAGGCCGTGGTGCACGCCGGCAGCCCGAACTTGCTGCGGTAGACGGCCAGGTCCTGCTCCAGCGTCGGATAGACACCCGCGTCGATGATGGCGATCGTGCGAGTACTGCGGGAGACGGCGGGCAGCCCGTAGGCCGCCTGCAGGTCGGCCGGGCCGTAACCGGCCGGGGCAGTGGACCGCAGCAGCGTCTTCCCGTCGGCGTCCTCGGTGACGACCTTGGCGTGACACCGGGGGCAGACGTCCCGTGTCCCGTGGTGGTCGAGCAGTGTTCCGGCGATCACCTCCTGGTGCAGCCGGGCGACGCTCTCACCGGAGCTCGCCTTCCCCGTCGGCTGGGTGACAGGGGGCTGGGACGGGCCGGAGGCGTCGAGCACCGGGGCCGCCGACGACGGGGCCGTGTTCGCGACCGCCGAGCACACCAGCGCGGTGACCGCCGCGGCCGCGGCAGCCCACCGACGCCCGCGCGACGCTGTTCCCGTCCGTATCCATGTATGACGTCTCACACACACTCGATCCACTCGATGGGTATGCGGCTTGCCATGTGTGAGCATGACGAGCCCTGACCGACTGCAACCGCAGTCGCACGGGGCCATGTTTCACGACGCGTCAATTCCTGTCATCACCGGGGTACTTGGCGCGTCAGGTGTCGATGCCATCGTGCGGAGACACGGCCCGACCCCGAGGGAGCCGGGAGCGGCCGCGCCTTCGAGGCGGACGCGTCGGTGGAAACACGTGAGAGGCGCCGCGAACGCATCCGGGGCCAGGTCGAGTCCGCTGCCGGTACGCATGGGCGCCATCGTGCGCGCCAGCATCTCGGCACGCAGCGGGCTGAGGGTGTCGGCCTCGGCGGACAGTGTGTCCTCGCCCGACGGATACTCCACCTCGCCGTCCCGGACGGTCAGCCGCAGGACGTCGCGTCCGCCGTGCATGGCCCCGGTGGCGTCCAGGACCACCAGTCCGCGCACGCCGGCCCCCAGCAGCCGGGAGGAGGCCGGGATGCGCACGCCCTGCGCGATGACCACCACGAACGGCTCTGCCGTGCTGGGCGAGGACTCCGGGTCGTGGTCCGGCCTGTCCCGCACGTCCGGGCCGAGCAGCTCCATCAGCGCGTCGAGGTCCTCGGCGGCGACCCGCACCGGTCCGGCGGCGTCCTGGTCCTGCGGGTGCGCGTTGTGCGGCAGCCACTTCACCCAGTCCCACTCGGCCCGGCCGGCGGCGTCGGCGAGCACGGCGATCCGCAGCTCGTCCGGCGAGTGGAAGACGGCGAGCTGAGCGACCATCGCCCGCATCAGCTCCAGCACGGAAGCGCCGTCGCCGGCGAACTCCACACTGGTGAAGCGTTGCAGCGAGACCGGAATCGGCAGCCCGGTCACCGTCTGGTGCGTCTTGGTGAACCGGCGCAGTGAGATCGCCGACAGTGGTTCGAGATCCTCCACGGGTCTCGTGCGCGGCGGAAGGAACTCCAACGCCGCCTTCCGGGTCCCCACTCCGACCCGTACCCGCGCGAAATCGTCGTGCCCTGGCCTGCGTTCCCACACCCGGGGTCCCAGAGCCAGCGTCAGCAGGTCGTCAGGGGCAGGGTTGTCCCAGGTCACGGCGGCCCTCTGGGCGGTCGCGGCCTGCGTGGCCAGCCGGCGCTGCTGCGCCAGGTAACGCAGGTAGTCACGTCGTTCGGCGCGCATGCGCCGCCTGCGATCGGCTCCGTTGCGGCCGAGCTGGCTGACGCTCATGCTGACCATGGCGACACCCATCATGCCGGACATCATGTAGGTCGTCGGACCGCCACGGCTCGCCGAGAACATCAGGACTATGGCGACGGCGCCGAGTCCCATCGGCAAGTAGGCCAGCACGGAACCGAAGTCGGCCGTCGCCGGTTCCCCCAGTACTGGGGGTTCGGCGAGTTCGACCTCGTCCTCCGGCACGTCCGGACCCTCGCGACGCGGTGAGCGCTTGACCACCACGGTGCTCACTCGCAGGACCTCACGGACTCCGCCACAGCCGCCTGGGGATCGACTTCCCATTCCTGGCCGACGATGACCAGGACACCGGAAGCCGGAAATTTGGCGGACAGCTGTTTCAGGAGGTCAAGAGCCGACACGTTCATCCGTTCGACGGCCACCACCACGACGTGGGTGTCCCCCGTCTCGCCGCCGGTGCGCAGAATCAGACCGGACTGCTGCCTGACGTATGCGGCCAGACTCAGCCTGGTGATGGGATCCGCCGCGTGGACGGCCACGCCGATGGGGCTCAATGTCGTCTCCTGGGTTCGGAGGCGTGAAGTCGGTTCGCATTGCGGCATGCCCACACGCGATCTCATACTTGTACCGTCAAACACTTGCTTCGGCGTCGTGGGTTTGTCAAGTCGGTCTTCGGGTGCGCAAGTACCGCGATGGACGCCTCCGACGCACCCCCTCACGGCCCTGGCATCAACCACCGACAAATCAAGCCGAGTTGGTGACACAGGAGCAGACGGCGGCGCAGCTGTGCAGCCGCGCGGCCTCCGGGTGTGAGAGTAAACCATGACACATGTCGACCGCTTCGCAGCACGGCACGTGCCGCCCTTGGGCCCTGCCACGGCGGCGAGTCCCGAGCCGGCCGGCTGTGGGCCGAAGCTCCCGACGGCCTCGCGCGCCTCAGTTGTCGGCCACGGCCTTGTGCCTATCGTTCAAGCCCGAGCCTTCACAGCGGTCCCACTGCACCCCCCGGCGGCGCCACCGACCACGCGGCCAGAAAGACAGAGGAACAGCCATGAGCGACACCTCCCGCACCTACGACGTCGTCGTGCTCGGGGCAGGTCCCGTCGGCGAGAACGTCGCTGACAGGACCCGTGCCGCGGGACTGAGCACGGTCATCGTGGAAAGGGAACTGCTCGGCGGTGAGTGCTCCTTCTGGGCATGCGAGCCGAGCAAGGCACTGCTGAGGCCGGTACTGGCACGCGCGGACGCCCGACGCGTGCCGGGACTGCGGCACGCGGTCGACGGTCCCCTTGATGTGGCCGCCGTCCTCTCGCACCGCGACGACATGGTCAATCACTGGCATGACGAGGACCAGGTGGAATGGCTGGAATCCGTGTCGGTCGACCTCGTACGGGGCCACGGACGACTCGACGGACCACGCCGCGTCGTGGTGAGCACCCCCGACGGGCAGACGGTCCGCCTCGACGCCCGCGTCGCCGTGGCCGTCTGCACCGGTACCGACACGGCGTTGCCGGACCTTCCCCACCTGGACACCGTGCGCCACTGGACCAACCGGGAGGCGACCGGTGCCGACACGGTACCCGCCCGTCTCGTCGTGGTCGGCGGAGGCGTGGTGGCCGTCGAAATGGCGACCGCTTGGCGTGCTCTCGGTTCCGAGGTGACCATGCTGGTGCGTGGCGAGGGGCTGCTGGTGCGGATGGAACCCTTCGCCGGTGAACTGGTCGCGGACTCCCTGCGCGAGGCCGGTGTCGACCTGCGATTCGGTGCTTCCGTCACCTCCGTCACCCGGCCGCGCGGCCCTGACGGCGACGTGCACGTCGTGCTGTCCGACGGAGGGCGGCTGGAGGCGGACGACATCCTGTTCGCGACCGGTAGGACACCCCGGACCGGTGACATCGGTCTGGAAGCCGTCGGCCTCACTCCGGGCGATTGGCTGACCGTCGACGACACGTTCCAGGTCACCGCCATCGAGGACGGCTGGCTCTACGCGGTCGGCGACGTCAATCACCGAGCTCTGATGACTCATCAGGGCAAGTACCAGGCACGTATCGCAGGTCCGGTCATCGCGGCCCGTGCGAACGGGGAGCCGGTCGACACCGGCCGCTGGGGAAAGCACACCGCGACCGCCGACAGTGCGGCACTGCCTCAGGTGGTCTTCACCGACCCGGAGGTCGCGTCCGTCGGGCTGACCGCGCGCGAGGCCGAACATGCCGGCTTGCGCATCAAGGTGGTGGACAACGACTTCGGCAGCGTGGCCGGTGCGTTCCAGTACGCCGAGGGGTACCAGGGCAGGGCGCGCCTGGTGATCGACCTGGACCGAGGCGTCGTCGTCGGGGCCACCTTCGTGGGGCCCGGCATCGCCGAACTCCTCTACTCGGCAACCGTTGTGATCGTCAGCGAAGTGCCCGTCGACCGGCTGTGGCATGCCGTACCCGCCTTCCCCACCATCAGCGAGGTCTGGCTGCGCCTGCTGGAAACCCACCGGGGGTAGGGGCTCGTCCGACGTGCTCAGCGCTGCACGGCCGGGCCGCCGCACGCCTTCGGGGCCGGCTCGGTCGGCGCCCTGTGATCCGTGCGGCCCGGCCGCATCCGGGTGGATCTCGACGACGCATGTGTTCACTCGATTCGTCACATGCATCTCTTCTCGGTGACCACTGCGGCCGGTAGCGGGTGTGGGTCCATGGTCCGAACGGAGAGCTGCGCAACCCCCGATCGGACCTGTGCCTGGACGGCACGCCCCTCACCCTCCAGGACTGCACCGGCGCGGCCGGCCAGCGGTGGACGATTCCCACCGGCTGATCCAGTCCTCGTGACCGTCGCCGCTGTCGCACTGCGGTGCTCGTCCGAGATCGGGCCGCCTTGGCCGAGAGGTGACCGGAATCAGTGATCGTCAGCCATACGATCATGGGCCTGTCACAGGCTAGGTTGTGGTCGGAGGTGACCATGCTGGAAGTTCTCGGGCTGGACCAGCCTGCCGAGGCGCTGTACATCATCCTGGTCGACAACCCGCCCATGGCCGTCGGGGAGTTGTGCCGCCGCACCGGCATCGAGCCCGATGCCGCGGTCGCCGCCCTGGTCCGGCTGGAGGACGGCGGCCTGATATCGCGGCTGACCGGGAGCCCGCCCCTGTACACCGCCCTCCCGCCCGAGCACGCCCTGGAGGTGCTCCTGCTCGCCCGCGAGCGTGACATCCACAAGGTGCGCGCCCTGACCGGACAGTTGACGGAACGGCATCGCGAGGCCCGCCGCAGCCGCGACTCGACCGCGCTGATCGAGGTGGTCACCGGCCGCGACGGGGTCGCACGCTGCGGGCAGCAGTTGTTCAAACGCGCCGAGCGGGAG
Source organism: Streptomyces sp. (assembly GCF_019510245.1). Taxonomy (GTDB): domain Bacteria; phylum Actinomycetota; class Actinomycetes; order Streptomycetales; family Streptomycetaceae; genus Streptomyces. Next base: position 10,494 of record NZ_JAEKKT010000158.1, read on the forward strand.
CTCCGCGGCATCGACGCGCCTCCCTATGCCCAGGCGACGGACGGCGAACGGGTCAGCTCCGCCACCGCCGTGGCCGGACGCGACGTCCGAAGCCGCTTCATCCACGCACGTCACACCCTCAGCATGCCGGGTGTGGTGGCACGGCTGGAGGTCGACATCACCGCGGGCGAGGAGGTCCGGTTCCTGCCCGAGGCCCCGATGAAACTGATCATCGCGGACGACCAGGCGGCGCTGATCCCGTTGCTGGCCACTCCTCAGGTTCTGGACGCGTGCATCCTCGTCCGGCCCTCCGCTCTGCTGGACGCGCTGTCCACCCTCTTCGAGTCGCTGTGGGCGCAGGCACAGCCCTACATGCCCGGAAGACCTGTGCCGATCGGTCCGAACGAGTTCGTCAGCGACGAGGAGCGGCGGATCGTCTCCCTGCTGGCCATGGGTATGTCGGACGAGGCCATCTCCCGCCAGCTGGGAGTCGGCCACCGCACCGTGCAGCGCCGGGTGCAGGCGCTGCTCGGCCGGCTGGGCGCGACAAGCAGGTTCCAGGCGGGGGTGCTCGCCGCCGGCCGTGGCTGGTGGCAGCTGGATCAGGAGCGGGCGGACGGTCCCCTGGCAGCGAGCCGGGGGCGCGCACCGATCAGTCCCTGAACCGGGCCGCGGGTCCGGTCGAGCCCCGGACGACCCGACTCCTGCATGGCTCAAGTAGGCTCTGTCATGGGACAGTTCGCGCACGTCGTCGCTGTGGCCGTACCAGGAGCCGGTGAAGTGGCGCGCACCCGGCAGAACGGCGGTGTCCTCGGCTTCGCCGGGCTCGGCAACGGACGCCGGCACCAGCGAGCCCGCCCACGACGCACCCCGAGCGGGTTTCCGCACATGTTTGCCCGGCCTCGGGCGGTACGACGAACGCGGCGGGAGCCTTCTTCGGCGGCGCCGTCACCCGGGTCCGGCGCGCGCTGTACGGGCAGGAACGACTCCAGCCGGGGGCGGAGCCCGGCGTCGTTCGGCACAGACATGCTGACCAGCACAGAGAACCAGCCAGGGGCCGGACGACGCGGAGGAGTGGCGGTTTGCCGCCGTGTCGTGTTCACGCCCCTGACACATCCCGGTGCGCACGGGCCCTCACCCACGGCATCGCGTCCGCTCAGCGAACGCACAGAATCCCTCATTCCATACGGAACACCCGTCAATCGCGGACCGAGGACACCCTGTCGATGCCTCAGTTCTGACGCTCAGTCACCGTGGTCACAGAAGGCAACTGATTGACACGGGAAATACACAACCCGTTAATTGGCCCCCGGTGAACACACCAGAAGTTCACCGTCGCCCGAGAGCCGTGTACGGGTCGACCCCTGCACAAAACGCACGGGAGTCACACGTTGCGCACACCAGCGAGAACCAAGTTCCGTCCCAGACGACCGATATCCACCGGCCTGGCCGTCCTCGGCGCCACCGCCATGGCGCTGCTCGGCCTCCAGGCACCGGCGTCGGCCGCCGCCCCCGCGACCTCCTCCGCCTCCGCGGACGCCACGAGCGCGCATCCGCTCCTGGAGCCCGCCTGCGACGTCCCCAAACGCAGCCACTTCTCCTGCTTCGCCCTGCGCCGCACCGACGTGAAACCCGTCAAGGGCCTGATGCGCGCGGCCGACACCCCCAACGGCTATGGCGCCACCGACCTCCAGAGCGCCTACAACCTGCCCGCCGACGGCGGCAGCGGGCAGACCGTCGCCATCGTGGACGCCTTCGACGACCCCAACGTCGAGACCGACCTGGCCGTCTACCGCCAGCAGTACGGGCTGCCGGCCTGCACCACGGACAACGGCTGCTTCCACAAGGTCGACCAGCGCGGCGGGACCGACTACCCGGCCCCCGACCCCGGCTGGGCCGGCGAGATCTCGCTCGACGTCGACATGGTCTCCGCGGCCGCGCCCAACGCGCACATCCTGCTCGTCGAGGCGGACGACAACAGCTTCGAGAGCCTGTCGGCCGCGGTCGACGAAGCGGTCGCGCTCGGCGCGAAGTTCGTCTCCAACTCCTACGGCACCGACTACCGCGGCGGGGAGGGCGAGGATCCGTCCGAGACCACCACGCTGGACGCCCACTACAACCACCCCGGCGTGGCGATCACCGCGTCCACCGGCGACTACGCCTACGGCGTCGGCTACCCGGCGGCCTCCCAGTACGTCACCTCGGTCGGCGGCACCACCCTGACCCGTGACGCCTCCACCCCGCGCGGCTGGACCGAATCCGCCTGGAACCTCGCCGGTTCGGGCTGCTCCCAGTACGAGCCCAAGCCCGCGTTCCAGCACGACAGCGGCTGCGACCACCGCGCACTCGCCGACGTCTCCGCCGTCGCCGAGGACGTGGCGGTCTACCAGACCTACGGCAACGGCGGCTGGGCCGTTTACGGCGGCACCAGCGTCTCCGCACCCCTCATCGCGTCCGTGTACGCCGCCGCCGGCACCCCCGTCGCCGGCACCTACCCGAACTCCTACCCGTACACGGCGGGCGGCGGGATCAACGACATCACCACCGGCAGCAACGGCACCTGCACACCGTCGTACCTGTGCAACGGCACCGACGGCTACGACGGCCCCACCGGCCTCGGCACCCCGGCCGGCCTCTCCGCGTTCCGCAGCGGCCCGCACGGCGTGATCTCCGGCACCGTGACCGACAGCGCCACCGGCAAGGCCGTCGCCGGAGCGACGATCAGCGCGGGAACCAACACCGCCCACACCGATGCCTCCGGCGCGTACTCCCTGACCGTGCCCACCGGCACGTACGACGTCGGCGTCGAGGCGTTCGGCTACGCCAGCGGCTCCGCGAGCGGAGTCGTCGTCGACGACGGCGCCACTTTGACCAAGAGCTTCTCCCTCGACCCGGTGCCCAGCCAGACCGTCGCCGGCAAGGTCGTCGACGGCTCCGGCCACGGCTGGCCGCTCTACGCCAAGATCACCGCGGACGGCGTGCCCGGCTCCGTGTGGACCGACCCGGCCACCGGCTCCTACAGCCTCGACCTGCCCGAGGGCCACACCTACACCCTGCACGTCGCGACGACCACCACCGGCTACCAGCCCGTCACCAAGAAGATCACCGTCGGCGACTCCGCACAGACCGTTGGCTTCTCGGTCCCCGTCGACTCGTGGGCGACGAGTACACCCGGATACCAGGTCCACGAGAGCGGCACCACCGAGCCCTTCGACGCCACCGACGCCCCGCCGGCCGGCTGGAGCGTGGTCAACGCCGACGGCACCACCGGCGGCTGGGAGTTCGACGACCCCTCCAACCGCGGGAATGGCACCGGCGGTGACGGAGGGTTCGCCGTCGCCGACAGCGATCACTTCGGCGGCGAGGCGTCCCAGGACACCTCGCTGATCAGCCCGGTCTACGACTTCACCGGCATGGACAACCCGGAACTGGCCTTCAACACCCAGTACCAGCAGTTCACCAACCAGTCCGCCGAAGTCGACGCCACCACCGACGACGGCAAGACCTGGACCAAGGTCTGGGCCGCGGGATCCTCCATCTTCCCGGGCCAGCGCATCACCGTCCCCCTCGCCGACTTCGCGGGCAGATCCGCGGTACGGCTGCGGTTCCACTTCACCGCGCACTTCGGCTGGTGGTGGTCCGTCGACAACGTCTTCATCGGCAACCGCGACGTCACGACCGCCCCCGGCGCCCTCGTCGTCGGCAACGTGACCGACGCCAACACCGCCACCGGCGTGGTCGGCGCCACCGTCACCAGCCAGGACAAGCCGGCCGAGCAGGTCACCACCGTCGCCACGCCGGACGACCCCAACCTCCCCGACGGCTTCTACTCCCTGTTCTCGACCACTTTCGGCAGCCACTCCTTCACCGCCGCCAAATCCAAGTACACCGCGCTGACCAAGGCGGTGAAGGTCGGCGCCGACAACACCGTCGCCGCCAACTTCGAACTCAAGGCAGGCCAGATCACCGTCACCCCCGCCGCGGTCGACGCCACCGTCGCCTGGGGCGGCTCCAAGTCACAGAAGCTGACCGTCAAGAACACCGGCGGCGCACCGGCCACGGTCCAGATCGGCGAACAGTCCGGCGGCTTCACGCAGCAGGGCAAGGGCGCCCCGCTGCGCACCGTCAAGGGCGACTACACCGCGCTGTCGAGCAAGGCCCACGCGGCGAAGAACACCGCCAAGCCCGCGGCCGTCCCCGCCGACGACGCCTGGCAGGCCGCACCGGACTTCCCCGGCGCCCTCATGGACAACGCCGTCGGCACACAGGGCGGCAAGGTCTACTCGGCCTTCGGATTCACCGGAACCAGCGACAGCAAGGACATGTACGTCCTCGACCCGGTCGCCGGCAGCTGGACGAAGCTGGCGAGCGCCTCCGACACCCGCGAGGACCCCGCGCACGGCTTCATCGACGGCAAGTTCTACGCCGTCGGCGGCTGGGGAACCAGCGGCAACCCGGACCCGAAGCTGGAGATCTACGACCCGAATTCCGACAGCTGGACCACCGGCACACCCGCGCCCAAGCCGTACGCAGGCGCCGGCAGCGCCGTCCTGGGCGGCAAGCTCTACATGATCGGCGGCTGCGGCGCCAGCTCCTGCAGCACCACGGACGCCAGCGTCTACGACCCCGACAGCGACACCTGGTCCGCGATCGCCGCCTACCCCGAGCCGATCTCCTGGCAGGCCTGCGGCACCGTCGACGACCTGCTCTACTGCGCCGGGGGCCTCGGCGCGAGCAACAACGACGTCTCCCACACCTACGTCTACGACCCGAACACCGACACCTGGTCCCAGCTCGCGGACATGCCTGCCGCGCAGTGGGGTTCGGCCTACACCGCGGCCAACGGCAAGCTGCTGCTGGCCGGCGGCGTCGCCAACAGCGCCCTCAGCAACCGCAGCCAGGCCTTCGACCCGAAGGCCGGCACCTGGAGCGCGCTGCCCAACCCCAGCGTCCCGACCTACCGCGGCGGTGGCGCACCCGGCTTCTTCAAGGTCGGCGGGGGCGTCGCCCCCTCCACCCCGACCTCGAAGGTCGAACTGCTGCCCGGCTACGACCAGACCGGGTCGGGCGACGTCTCCTGGCTGAACGAGAGCACTCAGCAGTTCACCCTCCAGCCCGGCGCCGGCACGACGGTCACCGTCTCCCTGGACGCCTCGGTACCCGAGGTGACCCAGCCCGGTGCCCTGAACGCGGCCCTGACCGTGGGCACCGACACGCCGTACTCCGTACCGCGCGTCCCGGTCACGCTGCACGTCAACCCGCCCAAGACCTGGGGCAAGATCACCGGCACCGTCCTGGGTGCCACCGCCTCCGGCGGCACCGCGCCGCTGGCCGGGGCGACCGTGCAGATCGACAGCTGGGCCTCCGCCTACACACTCACCACGGGCGCGAACGGCACGTACTCGCTGTGGCTCGACACCCGTAACAATCCGCTGACCGTCATCGTCGCGAAGGACGGCTACCAGCCGACCGTGGCGACGGTGAAGATCCAGAAGGGAGCGACGGTCACCAGCAACTTCACCCTGAAGCGCAAGTAGCACGAAGAGCAGCGCGCAGGCTCTGTCGGCGGTGTGGCCACCACACCGCCGACACCCGCGCGGTACCGCCTGAACTCCGTGCCATGGCACGGAGTTCAGGCGGTGTGCGGCCGCTGGATGGTCCGGGCGATCTCCCGTACCTTGTCGGACCAGGGCGTCGGCGACAGCGTGGTGCTGTCGACACGGACGACGGTACGGGTGCCGTGTGCGTACGTCGTCTCACCGTCGGTCGAGCACACGCGATAGTGAACGGTGGCCGAGGTCCTGCCCATCCGTTCCGTCCACAGGTGCACGGCGTATTCACCGAAGGCCGTGATCGGCAGGTCGTAGGTGATGGTGAAGGCCTTGACGACGTTGAAGGCGTCATCTGTGAGGCCACCCGCACGGATCAGCCCCTGATCCCGCCAGAACGCGACCCAGGCCCGCTCGACCAGTACCTGGTAGCGGCTGTTGTGGAGCAAACCCATCTGGTCCAGGTCGTCGAAATGAACAGTCACGGGTATCAGAACGCCGACGTCAACGGTCGGCGTGCTGCTCTGGGCGGTCGCGGTCATCGTGCTTCTCCTCGGTCGTGCAGGTCATCGGCCTCCATCTCGCGAAACGGACCCTCCGGGTGCACGGGTTCGCATCTGTGACGCGTGACACTCGGACATGAGTCACGCTCGCTGTGACATGGCAGGCAGCTGATTGCTCACCTTGCCGGGGCCACCGAGATGCCGTCCCGCCCGCATTCGGCTAGGGCCGGCCGACAGCCACCCTTGCTCCGCCCTCGCCCGGCGGCCCCGCGAACCGGCCTGGGACACCGTGCTTGGAGGGTCCCGTGCGGAGCCTGCTTGGACGCCGTGCCTGTAGGTGTTCGGCGGCATGCCAGCCGAGATGCGCCAGCAGGGCTCCGGCCACGGCGTCGACGACATAGTGGTTGGCCGTCAGCACGACCGTCGCGTCCATGGCCACGGTGAGGGCGATCGCCGTGACACGAAGCCAGACGCTCCGAGTGGCAGCCAGGACGCCAAGTGTCATGAGCAGGTTCCAGCCGACATGGAGGCTCGGCATCGCGGCGTACTGGTCGGTGAGGGCGGGGGGTTGGAGCACTCGGTAGGCGTGGGACTGCCGGGTGACCGTGTCGGTCATGCCGAGCTCCGCCAGCCGTGGCGGGGCCACGGGGAACGCGGCGAAGGTGATGAGGCCGACCGCTCCTGACACGAGCATCGCGCCGACCGTCCGTGCGTACAGGTCGGGGTTCCGATGGAGCAGCCACAGCAGCGTCAGCGCGATGACGGGCCAGTGGCCGAAGATGTAGATCCAGTTGAGGACGGCCGTGATGGCGTGCCGGCCCACGACGAGGCTCTGCAGCGACGACTCCCAGTTCAAGTGCGCATGCCGCTCGGCGGATCGGACCCACGCGGCATTGTGCATGGCCCGGGCCCGGGAGCTGTCGGTCAGTCCTCGAACGCCGAAGTAGGCGAAGACAGCCGCCAGGACGAGGGCGACGCTCCGCAGCCGCGACGTCGAACCGGGGCTCCCAGTGGCAGCCGACGAGTTGCACGTCACCACGTCATGTGTCGTATGGCGGACCCGGTGGGACCAGACGGAGATGGCGCTCATCGTGTCCCCCGGCCGCCGCGATCGAGAGCAATCTCGACATGCCGGCTCGGGGTTACGTCCGTTTTCCCGTCCGCCGGCGGGGGGATTTGGTTCATTACTGACTCCGTGAAGTAAAGCCGAACGAGGAACACAAACCGATCCACTGGTTCCCGATATCCCTCGAAGTGCCGAGGAAGAAGACCACAACGATGCCGCCCTGACCAAATCGGGGTGGGCGCGTGGGAAAGAATCCGTGAGGATCTGTGGGCCGTCCACGGCCCGCCCGGGACGCGCCGCGCCCTGCATCCTCCGCCCTTCGATCCCGCAGGAGCGGACGCATAACTGCCGTGGCTGGCAGGCAAGTTGCCAGGCCGGACCACCTCGGACTTGATACGCACGGGCGGGGTAAATTTTACTTGTTACTGCAATCAACTATTGTGGAAGCGCAGCGGTCCGAGCATTCTCGGAATACGGTGACCCTCGCGCTCGAATACCCCGAAGGCTGAGGATTTTTCACCGCAGTAAAAGTCTTCAGCGGCGATGTTCGAGGATGACTACGGCTCCGGCGACCGGTGAAAGGCGACCCGGTCCGCGCCGCCGCGAATTCGCATTCCCGGTTGATTCCGAGCCCCGACGCACCGAGGTGCGTCCCACAGCGAGACAGCGGTGAAGGCGTTCACGGACGCGACGCTCGCCAGGCGACGGACAGGCGCACCACCGGCGATCCACCCACACCCTGGGCACCCGCACGCCACTCCCACCACATATGCTTGACGTAACAAGTAAAAGCTGATCACCTTGACTGCGATGAGGGGCCCGGTCGATGGCCGGCCGGGGATTCGCGCTCGACGGCGAGGCGGAGCGATCGGCGGCGCGGACGACCAACCCGAGAATCACCCGCGGCCGCTCGCTCCCGAAGCGGTCCCGAGAAAGGAACCAGACGTGTACATCACAGCCGCAGTTCTCAGCGTGCTCCTCGCTCTCGTGGCCCTGTCCGCCGGCGCCCCCAAGTGTGTGCTGAAGGGCGAGGTCTCCGCCGGACTGCAGTCACACATGGGCCTGAGCGCAGGTCTCGTCCGCTTCATCGGACTGTCCGAGGTCGCTGCCACGGTGGGTCTGACCATCGGTCTCTTCTGGCAGCCCGTGGGCATCGCGGCTGCCATCGGCTTCGCTCTCGTGATGCTCGGCGCCGTGGGCTACCACATCCAGGTCGGCGACTACGCCAACCGTGAGACGCGCGCCAACGCCATGGCGGCCGTCGTTCTCACACCGGCCTCCGTGGTCACGGCCGTGACGCTCGCGCTGGCCATGTGACTTCGGGCCGCGGGGCCACCCGGGCCCCGGACGGTCCACCCCCGTCCACGGCGACGCGGTCATCCCGGCCGGCTCGGCGACCGATGGATTCAGGGGGGCGGCCACGAAGCAGACAGCGGCGACGCCGACGGGATCGGGGCCTTCCCAGCCGATCGCACCGCACGCCGGTGGCCACCACGGCGGCGGTCAGCTCGTCCTGCCGCACCGGATGTGGGCGGCCCAAATACCGCGGGACCGGGTTCGGTTGGCCGTGAAGATCAGCCGAAGGTGACCGAGTCCAGTGCGGCCACGCTGCGCCGCACCGTCTGCGTGTGCCCGAAGAGACCGGGAAGCCCGCCCGTGTGGAGGAACACGGTGCGCTGGCTCGGACGGATGTCGCCGTCGCGCACCGCGGCCATCAGGCCCGCCATGGCCCGCCCGCTGTACGTGGGGTCCAGGACGATGCCCTCCGCTCGCGCGGTCGCGTTCATTGCTTCCATGACGGGCTCGTGCAGCACTCCGTACCCGGGGCCGACCTGGTCGAGGCGGATGCGCAGCGATGCGGCCGTGACGTCACGACCGGTGAGCTCGCTGGAGAGCGCGGCGACGACATCGGCCGGTTCCGCCACCGCCCCGCAGTCGACACCGAGCACGCGGTCCTCACCGAGGGCGCCGATGAGCCCGGCCATGGTGCCGCCGGAGCCGAGCGCCACGACGACATGCTCCACATCGGGCAGCTGCATGCGGATTTCATCGCCTGCCTCGACATATCCTCGCGCGGCCAGCGCACTCGATCCGCCGAAGGGAATCACATAGGGACGCGCACCGCGCTCACGGAGTTGTGCACACACCTCCTCGGCGACGGCGCCCATGGTGCCGGGGTCCGTCTCCCCCGACCAGAAGACGCTCGCGCCGAAGAGGCTGTCGAGCACAAGGTTCCCGGAGCCGGCCGCCGCGCTGTCCGCCGTCCCGGGAAATACCAGAACGACTTTCATGCCCAGACGGGCACCGGCAGCCGCCGTCAGACGGGCGTGATTGCTCTGCGCCGCACCTGTCGTGACCAGTGTGTCCGCTCCGGCGGCGAGGGCGTCGCCGACCGTCCATTCCAGCTTGCGTACCTTGTTCCCCCCTCCGCCGAGCCCGGTCAGATCGTCCCGCTTGACCCAGAGTTCGTCACCGTTCAGGCCGAGTGCGACCGCCAGGCGCGGCATGGGTTCCATCGGTGTGAGCCACGTCGAAAGGGAATGCTTGGTGCTCATGGATTCTCCAACGAAGACAGTCATCCGCGGTGCGGCACAGGAGATACGGGAAGCGATGTGCCGTGCCGGACGATTGCAGGACGCGCACGGGCGTCACTCTACTTCCCGGTCAGGGGCATTCGATGCATGGCGGATATACACCAAACCGTACCAAAGGATACATATCCGAGTTTCAGTCCATCAGCGGATGATATACAAAGCTACCGTGCTCCTGAACATGTCTCATGCGAGGAAACATATGCCACGCCGCAAGATCGGAATCACCTACCGGACCATGGCCTCGATCGCGCGGCCCATCGTGTGGGTGCTGTTCAGACGGGACTGGGCGGGTGCACGGCACATTCCCGCGGACGGTGGGTTCATCGCGGCGGTCAACCACAATTCCTATGTCGATCCGTTGGCCTACGGTTACTTCCAGTACACCACCGGACGCCCACCGCGCTTCTTCGCGAAACAGACGCTGTTCAAGGGGACGTTCGGCCGGCTCCTGCACGCCATGAAGCACATCCCCGTCGCCCGCGGAGGGGCGGGAGCGCTGGCGGCGCTGGAAGCGGCGGCGACCGCCGTCCGGGCGGGCGAGGGCGTGGTCTTCTACCCGGAGGGCACACTCACCCGTGACCCTGACATGTGGCCGATGAGCGGTAAGACCGGCATCGCACGGGTCGCGCTGGAGACCGGGTGCCCGGTGATACCCGTGGCACAGTGGGGCGCCAACCTTCTGCTGCCACCGTACGGAAAGATGGGCAGGGTCTTTCCCCGTGGAACCCATCAGGTGCTGGTGGGACCTCCCGTGGACCTGTCACGCTTCGCCGGCAGGGAGCCGGGTCCGGAGGTGTGGCGGGAGGCCACGGAGGAGATCATGGCCGCGATAACCTCGCTGCTGAGCGAGATACGCGCAATCCCCGCGCCGACGGCCCCGGTTGCGCCACAGTCACCGGCGAACCCGGACGACGTTCCTGCGGCGATCGCCTGACCCGCGGCGACGCGCCGGCCGGGCACCCAGCCGGCGCTAAGCGTCCTGCACAGAACGCCTCTGCAGCAGCCGGTTGATGGTTCCTCGGGCCACTGAGGTGATGTCGTGCACATCGGTGCGTGTCATCCCGGCCTCCCGCACCGCCCAGGTGATCAGCGGGCCGCGGAGGTCACGGATCCCGGCCCAGGCGCTGAGAAGCTCGCGCGCCATCGTCTGCGCCGCACCCACCCCGCCGGCCGGCAGCGGGCGGGCTGCTCCCAGGCAGGACTGATCGGATGGGCCGTCACCTCGGGAGCCGCGGCCAGCAGAGCACGGTGCCGCGACGCGAGTTCGCCCCGCCAGTGCGCCGCGCCAGGCGTGTCGCCACTGCCGTAGCTCCGGGGTTCCCACTCGTTCTCCTCGGCCTCCGCAGCCCCGACCACCACGGGAACCAGCTGGGCCAGCCGACTGCGGACGTCGATCACAGCCGCCAGCTCGCGTAGCGCTCGCGCCCACGGCTCAAGCTCCTGCACCGCCATGCGGGACCAGTCCTCGGCCAGCCGAGGCGGTACCGCCAGCTTGCACCGAGTGAGCCGTCGCGGGCCGTCCATGAGGTCGAGCCGCACGCTGTGGGCCTGCCAGCTCCCGTTTTCGTCGGCCCACCGCTGCATGCCGATCCGCTGGACGAAATGCAGCCCGCAGCCGCGGGACTCGGTGGTGATGTCCATGCTGCTTCCGTTCCGGGATGAGAGGGCAGCGGGTATCTGCTCGGCGAGGCCGCCGACTTCGTCGCCGTGACGGCGGGATGTCGTCGCGGCCCATGACAGGAACACCCGGGACGCACGGGAACGAGAACGGGGCCCGTCGCGCCGCGCCGGGAAACCTCACCGCTCGCACGTGACCTGCGGGGGACGCCCACCACCCGGCCTCAGGGGCAGGGCGCGCTTCCCGATCTCCCCCGGGTCCCGGTTGTCCGTCTCACCCGTCCGACACACCGCGGCCCAGCTCCCACACCTGGAGCACCGAGGAGGAGTTGATGGCGTACGCGACGCCCGTGATGTCGTCCCGGGCCGCGATGTACTCCTTGCCCTGCCACAGCGGCAGGACAGGTATGTCCTCGGCGACGGTGTCCTGGATCTCGTCCAGGGGCTTACTGGCGTTGAGGCGGTCGGCCTCGCGCCGGGACTCCGGGATCAGCTTGTTCTGGATCCTCGTGTTCGAGTAGGGCGAACCAAGGAAGTTGTGCTTGTCGAGGAAGGGCGCGACGAAGTTGTCGGCATCCGGGAAGTCCGGGAACCAGCCCATGCCCCAGACGTCGTACGCCCCCTTCTGTTCGGCGGGGCGGAAGGTCGCCCAGGGATGGCCCTGGATGGTGACGTCGAAGAGACCGCTGTCATTGAGCTGCTTGCGCAGGGTCTCGAACTCCTGCTTGGTCGCCGAACCGTAGTGGTCGGTCGTGTAGTGCAGCGTCAGCTTCACCGGGGCGGTGATGCCGGCCTGCGTGAGCAGGGCCTTGGCCTTCGCGGTGCTGGGGTCGCCGTACTTGTTGAAGAACGAGTTGATGTGACCGGTGAGAGAGGCGGGGACCAGCGAGTAAAGCGGCTTGGCCTGGGTGTTGTAAACCTTGGCCACCAGTGCGGCGCGGTCGATGACCTGGGCCATGGCCTGGCGGACGGCCTTGGACTCCACGGTGGCCGCCTTGGTGTTGAAGGCCAGGTACCGGATCTCCAGGCCCGACAGCTCGAGGAGTTCGACGTGCTTGTCGGTGCCCGCGTCGAGCTTGGCGATCTGGTCCGGCGAAATGGTGCGGGCCATCACATCGACGTCGCCCTTTTCGATCGCGGCGGCCATGCTGTCGGCGTCCGCGAAGACACGTATCACGACCTTGTCGTTGTTCACGTCCAGGCTGCCCCGGTACTGGGGGTTCCTGGTGTAGGTGACGCTGGCGATCGTGTTGTCCCTGACGACGGCCTTGAAGGTGTACGGGCCGGAGCCGTCCACGTCGAAGCCGTCCCGCAGCTTGTCCCCGGCGTAGTTCTTGGGGTTGACGATACCCGCGACCGGGGTGGTGAGCTTGTAGGGGAACGTGGCGTCGGCCGACTTCAGATGAAAGACGATCTCGCGGTCGCCCTGGGTCTCGATCGTGTCGATCGTGTTCAGCAGGGCGGAGACACCCGTGTCGGCGTTGATGCGCAGGGATCGTTCGATGGAGCTCTTCACGTCGGCGGCGGTGATGGCGTCCCCGTCGGCGAACCGCAGGCCCCCACGGAGCTTGCAGACGTAGCGTTCGCTGCCCTTGTCGGTGAAGGAGCAGCTCTGCGCGGCCTCCGGCACCGGATCGCCGTCGCCCTTGGGCTGGATCATCAGGGTCTGCACCGTCGGACGCAGGAGGTTCCAGGCGCTGGTGTCATACGTGTAGGCGGGGTCAAGTGGCGCCGGCGCGTCCTTGGTGGCGGTGAACTGGTCGGTGGTGGCGATGACAATGGCGCCGCCCTTGCTTCCGGTGTCGGCTCCACCGCACCCGGCGAGCGCCGGGGTGAGCAGGCCGGCCACGGCTGACAGCGCCAAAGTCTTGCGGTTCATGCGGAGTCTCCAGGGGCGTTCCGACTGTGTACCCGGCATGCATGAGGGGTGCGTCAGGGTGACGGGGGGTGGTGGCGGTGCAGTTGCGACGAGACTAGTCCGCTCTCACAAGTGGGCCGGCAGCCCATGTGAGTCGAGTCCCGATCGCTCAGCGAGACCGGGCGTGGAATCGCCAGGAACCCAATGCCGACAGGACTGGCCACTTGACCGGTCAACGGTATTGAGGAGTTGATCAACTGTCAACGTATCGCACGTCCACTTCGACACCTGTCGTATAGGTATCTCGCTGTCCTTCATATGCACGGATCCGCCGCCTCGTGACGGCACCGCCGGACAACTCGCCCCCAACGGTCAGGAGCGGCGTCGTGATCCTGTGCCATCGTCTCTGCCAGAGGCTCCTGGCCAGGCGGGTGCCCTGTCAGCAGGAGGAGCCGTTGGTACAGACCTCTGCCCCCGGCAGCCGTCTCGGAGCTGCCCTCTCATGGCTTCGCGCACACGACCCGGACCTGGCGGCGACCCGGCGCGCCGGACGCGCCGCCCTGGTGATTCCCAGCCTCTACGCCCTGTGCAGCCAGGTGATCGGCTCGCCCACCGTGGCCACCTTCGCCTCCTTCGCCTCGTTCTCGATGCTGCTGCTCGTGGACTTCAGCGGCCCCATGACCGAGCGCCTGCGCGCACACCTCGGCCTGGCCGTCGCCTGGGCCGTCCTCATCTGCCTGGGCACCCTCGTCGCCCACCAGATCTGGCTCGCGGCCGTCGTCACCGTCGTCATCGCATTCCTCGTGCTGTTCTGCGGAGTCGTCAGCTCCGTCCTGGCAGGCGCGTCCACCGCGATGCTCCTGGCCTTCATCCTCCCGGTGGCCACCCCGGTACCGCTGTCCCAGCTCCCGGAACGACTGGCGGGAGCGGGACTGGCGGCGGCGACCGCCATGCTGGCCATCTCCCTGCTGTGGCCCCGGCCGACGAGGGATCCGCTCGGCGCACCGGCCGCCCGTGTGTGCCGGGCCGCCGCGAGACAGCTGTCGGACGAGGCGGATCTGCCGGCCGGCGCGCCACACGCCCCGGGCAGCCGCTGCCGCGCCACCGCGATCGAGACCACCGCCGCGGCGGACGACCTGAGCACCGTCTTCAACGCCACCCCTTACCGGCCCACGGGACTGTCCGCGGGCTCACGGGCGCTCGTCCGCCTGGTCGACGAACTGACCTGGCTCAGCCGGATCCTCGCCGACAGCACGCCTCCGGCCGCAGGCCGGCCGGCCTGCGACGTGAGCGCACACCAGGTACGGCGGGCCGCCGCCGCGGTACTGGACGAGGCGGCCGCCCTGCTCGACGCCCCGCGCAGCTCGCCCGCGGCGCTGCGCTCCGCCGCGGACCACCTGCGCGCGGCCCTGGACGACATGGAACGCAGCGCCAGCGTCCGGCTTCCCGTGCACGAGGAAGGCACCGGCACGCCCTCCCGGGTGCATCCCGTGATCGGGTTCCTGGATCTGTCGTTCCACGCGCAGAAGGTGGGGTTCGCGACGCTTCAGATCGCGAGCAACGTGGATCGTGCCGCGGCCGCCGAACGTCGTTCCTGGACCGATCGCCTCCTCGGACGTGAACCCGGAGCCGTCACCGAGCCCCTGGCCTCCGCACACGAACGGGCCGCTGCCCATCTCCGGCCCCAGTCCGTGTGGCTGCACAACAGTCTCCGGGGAGCGCTCGGCCTCGGTATCGCGGTCGCCCTCGTCGATCTGACCAGCGTAGAGCGTTCGTTCTGGGTGCTCCTCGGCACCCTGTCGGTGCTGCGTTCGAACGCCCTCAGCACCGGGCAGAACGCCGTCCGCGCGGTCGCCGGCACCGTCGCGGGGTCGTTGATCGGAGCCCTGCTGCTGAAGCTGATCGGGCATCACGGCGCGCTGCTGTGGGTCCTGCTGCCCTTCGCGGTCCTGCTCGCCGGCACCGCCCCTTCCGTCATCTCCTATGCCGCCGGTCAGGCGTCCTTCACCATCACCCTGGTCGTCCTGTTCAACATCGGCATGATCCCGGACTGGCACATCGTGCTGCTGCGGATCCAGGACATCGCCATCGGCTGCGGCGTGAGCCTGCTGGTGGCCCTGTTCTTCTGGCCCCGCGGCGCGACGGCCGCGGTGAACCGGGCGCTCGCCGACGCGTACACCGACGGAGCCCGCTACCTGACCGGCTCGGTGGCCTACGCGCTGGGCCGGTGCGGCACCGGCCCCGCCCCGTCGGCGGATGCCGCTCTGGAGGAGGGCCGTACGGCAGCCGCGTCGGCGCGGCGTCTCGACGACGCCTTCCGCAACTACCTCGCCGAACGCGGCGCGAAGCCGGTGCCGCTCGCCGACATGAGCACCCTGGTCACGGGCGTGGTGGCGCTGCGGCTGGCCGCGGACTCGGTGCTGGGCCTGTGGCAGTGCACCGAGGAGCGGGACACCGAGGCGGACCGGGTGGTGGCGCGGCTCGTCATCCTGAGCGCGGCCGGTCGGGTGAGCCGCTGGTACGGCGACCTGGCGGACGGTCTGATCCGGGCCGCCGCCATTCCGGATCCACTGCCCCGCAATCCCGTGGCCGAGGACCGGCTGGTGGAGTCCCTGCGCCGTGATCTGACCGACGAGCGCGGTCAGGCCACGGCCACGGCGGTCCGCATCATCTGGACGGCCGACCACATCGACACCGCCCGGCGCCTCCAGCCGGGTCTGGTCGAGGCCGCGGCGGCGGACATCGCGTCGTGAGGTCAGCCGGGACCGGTCGTCCTGCGCCGTCGGCCGGGAGTGCACCGCGGCCTGTTCACGGGTGTCCGAGCGGACGGTGAACCATCCCGGTACCGCAGGGATGTCGGCCGGTCCGACTGCCCGATGACGCTGCGCCGGCCCGGCGGCCGGTCACCGGCGCGGAGCCTGCCGCGTCGGCCTCGGCACGGCACACCGCCGCCGGACGCTCCGTGGAGCTCTGGGGCGCAGGCCCGTCCGGCGCGACGGTCACGCCGCGTCGGACGGTCAGGATCAGCGAAGGAGGTATCAGACCGACGGGCTGGACGCGTCGCCGTGCAGGCCCCGTCGGAGCGCGTCGAGCTGTCCGGCGATCATGCGGCGGCTCACCTCCGCGTCGGGGTTCAGTTCGGACACACCGTGGGAGGCGCCCGGGAAGTGGCGCAGCTCTGTGGGCACCCCCGCGGTGATCAGCCGCTGGGCGTACGCGAAGCCCTCGTCGCGCAGCGGATCGAACTCGGCGAGCGCGATATACGTCGGCGGCAGCCCGGCCAGGTCCTCGGCGCGGGCCGGAGCGGCATAGGGGCTGACATCGTCGCCGCGCTTCGTCTTCGTACCGCCGAGATAGCTGTCCCACATCACCTCCGCATTGCGCCGGTTGAACCCGGGAGTGTCGACGAAGGTGTTCATCGAGGGCGTTTCGAGGCGGTCGTCCAACACCGGCAGACCGAGGTACTGCATCGTCAGCCTCGGTCCGTTGCCGTCTCGTGCGGCCAGAGCCACGGCGGCGGCCAGGTTCGCGCCGGCGCTCTCCCCCGCGATGCCGATCCGCTGGGGGTCCACGCCGAGTTCCTCCACGTGCTCGACCATCCATTCGAGAGCGGCGTAGCCGTCCTCCATGCCCGCCGGGAAGGGAACCTCCGGCGCGACGCGGTAGTCCACAGAGACCACCACGGCGCCCACTTCGGCGGCGATCCGGGTGGTCTGGCTCTCGAAGAAGTCGACAAGGCTCAGGATGAAGGCGCCACCGTGCAGGAAGAGCAGGCCGGGCAGCTTCCCCTCGTGGCCGGTCGGCGTGTAGATCCGAACGCGGAAGTCCGGAGCGCCGTGCCGTCCGGGCACGCTGACGTCCCGGATCTCGACCGGCGTCGGCGGCTCGTAGGGCGGAGCCGGCAGGACCGCGCCGGCCGCCCGACTGCCGGCCACGAAGGGATGCAGGGTGCCTGAGCTTCCGGAGTCAACCGGGGCGGCTTCCGTGGCGAGCGGATCGGTCATGGTGCTGCTCCTGTCGTCAAAACGTGGGGGTGGGGCTGTCGGTCAGCTTCCGGACGCGGTGGTGAGGAGATCGGAGCTGTGCTGCGGTCCGGTGAGCCGCGAAGTGTGTGTGAATCAGGTTGTTCCGCGTACGGTGACATCACGACGCGGCACGTGTTCTGATGTCGTGAGAGTCTGCGGCAGACCGCCGCAGGACTCGGCAATCCTCGGAGAGCGGCTCGTCGGATCCTGCCCGGCTGACCGGAACCCGCAGAAGATCCTAAACACATATTACTTGTTCAGTCAATTAAAGGGCCGTCCGTCGGTATCAGGGGACCTGACTGGCGCCCTCCGTCGCGGACTTGACAGCCACGAGCGATTGCCGGGAGGGGCGGGTGCGCAGACCCGTCAGCGAGATCAGAAGACCGGTAAGGGCGATTCCGGTCCCGACCACCCAGGGCGCCCGTCAGCCGTCGACAGCCCGAGCCCGAGGAGCAGGCCCGCCGAGCGCCGCTCGACGAGCACGAGGCGGTCAGCAGCACCACGACGGCAGCGAAGGACAGCAGCGCACGCGGTGCCGTCCAGCCGACCTGCGGTGCCTGCACGACGGTGAAGACGAGCAGCAGCGTTCCCAGGGCGCGTCCACCCGAGCCCATCGACAGAAGCCGCGCGAGTTGCGCACTCACACAGAGAAAGATACCGTTACAGATAGTAATGACCCTTTTGAGTCGCACGAGCGCCTCGGTGCCACGCGAATCCAAGCTCGAAACCGCGAGCTTGGCTCGGTTCACCAGCGGTGAAGCAACTCGCTCAGCGCGAACCCCAGTTCGCGCCCATGAGCAGAAGGCTCATGGAGGAAGCGCGCCCTCCCCCCACACTCCGCAACTCCGAACTCAGGAATGATTGCAGGGAGATCCGTCATGCCCGCATGTCTCAGCTCGTACTCCCGTCGGAAATTCCTCTCCACGTCGGCCGCCGCGGTTTCCGTGGCGGCCACCGGAGCTGTGGGACTGCAAGCCTGGGACGACTCGGGCAAGCCGGCCTCGGCGAGCGAGAGGCAGAGCATCCGCCCTTTCCGCGTGAACATTCCGGAGCAGGACCTGAGGGACCTGCGCCGGCGGATCATGGCGACACGCTGGCCCGACCGTGAGACCGTCAAGGACCAGTCCCAGGGCGTCCAGCTCGCCACGATGAAGGAACTCACCCAGTACTGGGGGACGAAGTACAACTGGCGGAACATCGAGGACACGCTCAACGCCCTGCCGCAGTACATCACCGAGATCGACGGACTGGACATACATTTCATCCACGTCCGCTCCCGCCACGCGAACGCCCTCCCGATCATCCTGACCCACGGCTGGCCCGGCTCCATCCTGGAGTTCCTGAAGGTCATCGGACCGCTCAGTGACCCCACGGCACACGGAGGCCGCGCCGAGGACGCCTTCCACCTCGTCATCCCCTCGATGCCCGGTTACGGCTTCTCCGAGCGGCCGACGACCACCGGGTGGAACCCCGACCGCATCGCGCGCGCCTGGGCCGTGCTGATGGACCGGCTGGGGTACGACCACTACGTCTCCCAGGGCGGCGACTGGGGCGCCGTGGTCTCGGACAAGATGGCGGTGCAGAAGCCCCCGGGGCTGCTCGGCATCCACGTCAACTTCCCCGCCACCGTGCCCCCGGACATCGCGCAGAGGCTTCAATGCGGCTACTCCGCGCCGGCCGGTCTGGACCCCGACGAGCTGGCCGCGTACAACAAGCTCGCCACCTTCTACAAGACCGGCTCCGGCTACTCGGCCATGATGGTCACCCGGCCCCAGACCGAGGGATACGGGCTGACGGACTCCCCCGCCGGACTGGCCGCCTGGATGTACGACAAGTTCGCGGCATGGACGTACAGCGGCGGCCACCCCGAACGCGTACTGACCAAGGACGAGATGCTCAACGACATCACCCTCTACTGGGTGACGAACACCGCGGTCTCCTCGTCCCGGCTCTACTGGGAGAACAACGCCAACAACTTCAACGCCGTGTCGGTGTCTCTCCCTGCCGCCATCACGGTCTTCCCCGGCGAGATCTACCAGGCCCCGCGCAGCTGGGCGTCACGCGCGTACCACGACCTCTTCTACTACCACAAGGTCAGCAGCGGAGGTCACTTCGCGGCCTGGGAGGTCCCAGGCATCTTCACGCAGGAACTCCGGGCCGCGTTCTCGTCTCTGCGTCCGCAGAAAACTGCAGGAAAGTAGGCGAACCGCCCCGAAGACTTGGGCACGCGTCACCCGCCGGCGCGACAGCGGCCGTCGGGTGACGCATCCTCTCGCCCGCCTGAGCGATGGCCGGCCCCGGGGCTGACCCAGACGTCACCCAGCGGGACGACCGACCATCCATGGAAACGGATCGACGTCCCGGCTCCGGTCGTCAACGGCGCCCGCGTACTCGTGACCGCCCACCAGCCAGGGCAGCCCGAGCGAGGTGAGCCCGACGGACAGGCGCTTCGGGTTGTCGACGACCGGCGCGCCCTCGACGTACAGCTTCGTGAACCGGCCGTCGTTGACCACGGCCAGATGCCACCACTTGAGCTCCACCAGGCCGTGACCCCAGTTGGTCGTCGGGTAGGTGTCGTTCGTCGGGTAGTGGTTGAACTGCGGCTCACGGCCGTTGTTCGTAATGGCGAACTGGGCCAGCGGCTCATTGGGGTCGGTGTTCCTGCCGTGCTTGCCGGCGGCACCGGCCGAACCACGGCGGCTGAGGAACGACGCGTTGCCGTTCTTTCCGGCGTCCCAGTCCAGCGGCATCCTGACGAACGCCTCGATGGTGTAGCCGGTCTTGAACGTCTCGGCGTTCAGCGGAGCCTTCGCCCCGGTGGTCAGATACGCGCCGTGAACGGGGTTGCGGCCGCCGACGAACTGGAGGCTGGCGTGGCCGGGCTGGTCGGGGTGATGGTCGGCGGACCAGGTCAGCGCGTCGGCCGCGCTGCCCGGGACATTCACCACCGTCAGGTCGTTGCCCTTGCCCGACAGGTCGTGGATCCGCTGGCCCTCGGCGAGTGCCGTGCCGGGGGCACCCTGCCCGTCGAAGCGCCAGTACGCCAGCGTGCCCTTCACCAGTTCCCGTGCCGCGGGGCGGGCCGGACGCACCGGAACGGGGTCGAAGCCGGAGAACCGCTCCTTGAAGTCGATCGGCACCGAGAAGTTGTCGACCGGGCCGCTGACCCGGGCGAGTTCGGCCGCCAGCTCGTGGCGGGACTCCGGGTCCTGGGCCAGGATCCACGGGTTGATCGTCTCGACGTCGATCGTGTTGCGGACCAGGTCGAAGTGGTAGAGCCGGATCATGCCGCCACCGCCGAAGTAGCGGTTATGGTAGTTGGCGATGTGCATGTGCACGTCGTTGCCGGCGGCGTTCTTCTTGGTGGTACGCCCGGGCGGCCAGTAGTGACCGTTGACGGTCAGGAAGACCTGGTCGTTGTCCTCGACCAGCTTGTCCCAGACCGTCTGGCCGTGGTCGGAGAGCCCGGCGTTGTTCTCCGGGTCCCCGGACTCGTAGGGGAAAACGTTGTCATCGTAGGTCGACCACACCATGTCGTGCGTCGTGATGATCACGGGCATCTTGGGGCGGGCCTTGATGACCTCGTCGGCCCACGCGAAGCCCTGGTCGGTGGTGCGCCAGTCCAGGGCCAGCAGCAGCCAGGAGCGGCCGGCGGCCTGGAAGATGTGCGCGGTGTTGTAGCCGGTCGCGTCCGCCGCGGCGAACGTCTTCGAGTGCTTGAACCGGCGCGGGCCCATGGTCTGCAGGTACGTCGTGTCACCACGGGTGTCGTCGCCGCTCAGGTCGTGGTTTCCGGCCACCACGCTGTACGCGGCGCCGTGCGCGTCCAGCAGGGCGAACGCCCTGTCGACCTGCTCGAACGACGACGGGTCGGCGTCCTGCGTCATGTCACCGAGGTGTGCCATGAACACGATGTTGAGGTCGGGGTTCCCGCTGTTGTCGATGATGTAGCGGAACGACTCCTCCTGCGGCGTCCGGTTGACGCTGTCCTGGCTGCCCCAGTAGAGGAACTGCGTGTCCGGCATGACCGCGACCGTGAACTGGAGGGAGGTCGGATCCGGATTCCACTTGCCGATCCTGCCGGTCTTGGTGGCGTCCGCGGCCGACGCGGGCGACGCACCGATCACGGAGGCCCCGGTCCCTACGACCGCCGCCCCCGCACCGGCCAGTGCGGCATTGCGCAGGAATCCTCGTCGGTTGTGCCCGGTCGGTTCTGCCGTCGGGTTGTCACCGTTGTTACACATGGGAACTCTTTCGGATTGATTGTTCAAGCAACAACGACGCTAAGCAGCGGCGCTTCCGGCCGGGCAGACACGAAATGACAAACGAGGATCAAGTGTCTGTCCAGGACTGAACGCGCAGGTCAAGTCGCGACCGGAAGCCGATCTCCCGGTGAACCGGCGGTGGACGGACGGCTTCGCCGACGCCTGGGAGCGCACACTCGGACCGGCCAGTCGCCGACGGCATGGCAAGATCACATGTGTCTTCCCCGCCATCTGCGCGGCGACGGGCGAGCCCCTTTCCCAGAGGGCGAACCGCCCTCTGGAAACCCACTGTTGAGAGAGCTTGCACACATGGGCATACGTGTTCGGAGCGGCCGGCATCGCAGGAAACTCCTGTCGTCCCTCGCGGTCATGATGACCGCCGCCGGAATCGGCCTGGCGGCCACGCTGACCGGTTCTGCCGGGGCCGCCACGACATCCGTGGTCATCGACACGGGCGGGTCCGTCCTGTCGCCGCGCCGCCGGCAGGACCGGATCGCTGGGCGTCACCTTCGGCTTCGACACCACGACACTGGCCGGTGGCCCTTACGAGAACCAGGGCAGCCAGACCTACAACTTTCCCCTCTATGAGGCGGCCCGGGGCACGACCCCTCAGTTCTGGGACAACTATGTCGAGGAACTGGTGTCCGCCGGCGTCGACTTCGTGGCGGTGGACACGCGAGGGTACATCCCCGGCTCCGCCGTCCCGAACCAGGGCGGAGACCCGCGCGCACTCGCCGGTCTGGTGGACGCGATCAACCGCGGGGGTTACGCGGACAAGCTGAAGATCTCCGCGTTCGACGACATACCGGCGTCCATGACCGACAAGAAGAACCAGGTCAAGCACCATGCCGGCGGCTACTCACCGCTCTTCGACATGGGAGACACGGACGGCTCCGGCGAAGGCGGCTACCAGTACCTGTGGGACAACGACCTGAGGTCGTACTTCCAGACCGTGCCGGACAACCTCCTGTACAAGGTGAGCGGGCAGCCGGTCGTCTATTTCTGGTCCGACAACACTTACGCCTTCACCGACCAGGGCAACGGCAACTCCGCGAGGATGCTGCAGTACGTCCGCTCACAAGCGCAGTCCGAGTTCGGCCAGAACCCCTACTTCGTCGTCGACAACAGCTGGCTGAAGAACGACTCCGCGGTGTCGGCCGTCGCGAACGGGGCGAACAGCTGGTTCGGGGTGCCGAGCCCGTCGTACACCAACCAGACCTTCAACGGCGCGTCCTACGGCGTCGCGGTGCCCGGCTTCCACTTCGTGACGGGCACCACCAACATGGTGATCGACCCGAATCACGGACAGACCCTGGTCAGCAACCTCGAGTCCACCGTCGACGGCGGTAACAAGATCACGTTGGTGGAGGGATTCACCGACTGGCAGGAGGGCGCGGGCCTGTGGCGTACCCGCAACGCGCCGTACGCCACCACACAGCGCGACTACCCGAACCAGAACATCAACATCCTGCGCCGCTACTCGAACACCCCTTTCCCCGACGACATGGTGGTCCAGGCCGAGTCGGCGGACACGGTCAACGACACGACCACGGGCAACCTGTGGAACGTCTACCGCAGCGACGACCTGGACGTACAGCCGGCCACTGACACCGGCGGCGGATGGAACGTCGGCAGTGTCGCCGCGGGCGAATGGCTGCAGTGGAAGGAGGTGCCGATGCAGGGGACCGAGAACCTCACCGTCCGCGTCGCCACGCCGAACAGCGGCGCCCAGATCCGCTTCGTCGTCGACGGTGTCGCCGGGCCCGTCGTCGACGTGCCCGACACCGGCGGCTGGCAGACCTGGCAGACCGTGGACGCGGGCTCCTTCCAGTTCTCGTCGGGGACGTACCACACCGTGCAGCTCCAGCAGGTGACGGGCGGCGAGAACATCAACTGGTGGGGGGCCAAGCGGGCTGCCGAGCCGACCGGACGGATCGTGGGCTACGGCGGCAAGTGCGTCGACGACGCCGGAGCGAGCACGGCCAATGGCACCGCCATCCAACTGGGCACGTGCGACGGCAGCGCGGCGCAGACCTGGACCAGGGCGGCCGACGGCAGCCTCAAGGTGCTGGGCAAGTGCATGGACGTCACCGGCGCCGGCACGGCGAAGGGGACGAAGGTACAGCTCTACACCTGCAACGGCACCGGATCCCAGCGCTGGCAGCCGGGAACCTCCGGCACACTGGTCAACCCGCAGTCGGGGCGCTGCCTCGACGCGACGGGCCCGAGTTCGGCCGACGGAACTCGTCTGCAGATCTGGGACTGTGCCGCCAGCGCCAACCAGAAGTGGACGCTTCCGAACTGACACACCGACGCCGGCGGCCCTGTCGTGGGATGTCGGCAGACATCACGACAGGGCCGCCGGCGCTGTGGCTGACGTGAGCCCGGGGGAGGCGTACGCCACGGCGCGTAGGAAGGCCCGCACCACCACAGAAAGGGCGGGACACCAGTCCCCCACCCGCTGTCCGTTTGTGGCCGGACGGCAAGAGCCCTTCATTCAGGAAACGAAGCAGCGCCTCGCCAGGTTCACTTGCGCGGGTACCCAGTCCGAGGCCGCGGGATACGGGGCCGACATCACGTCCGCCCGCGTGACACGTACCGTCACGAGTCCTCCGCGAGATATGTACCTCATCTGCACCTCGTAAGGTATGCACTCACGCGTGGCAGCGCCGACCACCGGTGTCTGCCCGACCCCCGCCACTGGAAGAAGAGGGCAGCCATGGTGTCGGAGAGCGAGTTGACGGAACAGGCACGTCTCACCCACGAGGCACATGTCGAGGCCTGCAGGTCCTGCAAGACCAACAACAAGCCGTGCCAGGCGGCGAAACTCCTCAGACTCGAGTACAACAACCTGCTGAGATCGACGAGGCGTTGACACCGCCCACCGCTGCGGCCTGAGGTCCGTCGGCGCCTTCGGCATTCCCTGAGGCAGCGGCTGCGTGGCGCCGCGCCAGTACTCGACGGGCGGCCGCCGTCCGTGGTGCTGCCGGCAAGAGGGCGGGGTGGGCCGTGCCGGCCATGTCCCGCCGCCGGTCACCCGGCCGCGGCGACGAGTTCCTCGGCCACCTGGGACGCGGACGGCATCGCCGCTATCTCCTCGCGCAACCGGTGCGCTTCCTTGGCGTAGACGGGATCGGACAGCACCAGCCCGACCGCGGCCGTGACGGCTTCCGGGGACGCCTCGTCCATGGGCAGGGCCCGTCCGGCTCCCGAGGCCTCCAGGCGGTGGGCCTGGCGCAGCTGACCGGGGGTGCTCGGTGCGACGACGGCGGGGACACCGCGCGCCGCCGCGCCGAACGTGGTGCCCGAGCCACCGTGGTGCACGACGACCGACACCCCGTCGAGCAACTCCGCGGCGGGCAGGAAGCCGACCAGTTCCACCCGGTCCGGATCCAGCCCGAAGCCGTCGACGGACGCGTCTCCCGACGCCGTCGCCACCAGGTCGACGTCCAGCGTACTGAGCGATCTGAGCAGCGAACCGAGCTTCTCCGGCTCCCGCTTGGAGGTGCTGAAACTGACCAGCACCCGAGGCCGGCCGGTCAGCGCCGCTCGCCGTGCGCGCGGGGTCCCCTCGGGAGCCTGATGGGGCTCGGGCCGCAGCGCCCTGTGTTCCATTCCCGGCAATGTGCCGTCGCGGCGCAGGCTGGGCGGACAGAGGTCCAGCAGCCAACGTCCGGAGGGCGCGTGGGCCGGCGGTTCGATGCCGCGTTCCAGATAGCGGGAGCGCGCGCTGGCGGCCAGGGCGTCCAGTACGTCCGGTTCCAGCGCCGGGTCGATGGCCATCACCGCCGACGGCAGGTCGAGCGCCGTGGCGACGAACTGCCCCACGTAGTCGCAGTGTTCCGAAACGATCACATGGGGCGCCCACTGTCTCGTGCCGACGAGGGCCTCGTCCACACTGAGGTCGAGGCGAGCGCCGGCGAAGTACTCACCGACGAATGCCGGCGATCCCACCCCGGCCCCGCGGGTCCGGCGGACCGCCTCGGCGACCATGACCTCCTGCGACGGGCCGACGGGAATCAGGGCGAATCCCTCGGACTCGACCGGGCGCGCGAGCTGCGCGGCCGCGGCGAAGGCGACGGTATGTCCCTGCTTCCGCAGTGCCCGCGCCAGGGGCAGCATCGGCAGGACATGCCCCAGCATGGGGGTGCTGAACATGAGAATGCGCATACGCGAACGCTACTACATTGTTGCACGGTCAAGCATTTTGGGTGGCTCGACCCGCCCTGCCGTCAGGCGACCGACACGACCTGCACGGAACCTGCACCTGATTTAACAGAACCCAGCAGAATATCGAAGAAGAAATTCTCCTCCGGGCGCATGCTCAGTGTCACGGTTTGACCAGGAGTGACCTCAGAGGCCGGAGAAATACGCCGGTCCCCTTCATGCCGCCCGCTCACCATGGCGACCTTCACGGGGTTGCGGCCGATATTCCGCAGGGTCACGGCCGTCGTCCGGGGGCACTTGCCGAGCGTGCCTTTCGTGCAATTGAACCGGAGGTCACCGAACGCGGTCGTGCCGCACGAGACCTCGTACCGCCGATCGGACAGCGACGTGCATACGGTGCCCGCCTCGACCGCCACCGGTATGTCCCGCTGGGGCGCGGCATCGGAGGAGGTGTGCGCGGCCATCGCCGCGAGGACGGCCGCGGTCGCGAGCACGGCGGCCGCGGCACCCATCAGGAGCCCGCTGACGATCCGCAGACGGGCGTCCTCCTCGGTCGAGCGCAGAACCACCGCCGTCGCGGTCCGGAATATCCGAATCACGCGTCAAGAACGATTTTCAGCTTAGCCGATCCCGATTCTCCCGGGAGTCCGCGTCAGACGTCCTCCGCGGGAACGAGCGTGATCAGCCGCAAGGTCTCGACATAGAGCCACACCAGTGTCAGGGTCACCCCGAAGGCCGCAGCCCACGATTCCTGCCGGGGAGCGCCGTGGGTGATGCCGTACTCGACCTGTTTGAAGCAGACGGCGATGAACGGCGTGGCCACGACGATGCCCATGACTCCGAAGGTGACACCGCCGAACACACTGCGAAAGCCCAGGCCTTCGGCACCGAGGAACGGGGCGAGCAGGACATCGGCCACGATCAGCATGATCACACCCAGTACGGCGGCACAGACGAAGCCGTGCCCCCGGTCGGGCATACGTATCCAGCGGGCCGGGTAGGCCACCAGCACGCCCGCGAAGGCGGCCATCGTCCCCAGGACCAGCTGGACGAAGACTCCGGAGACATACGTCGAGGCCGTTTCGGACAGCACACCCAGGAACACGCCCTGAGCCATCCCGTACCCGAGGGTCAGGACGGCGGAGGGACGGCTCAAGCGGCACTGGAGCAACACCAGAACCGCGACGACGACAGCGGCACCGCCCGCGAGGACGCAGGCCCGGCCCGATTCGCCGACGGCACCGGCGACAAGGCCCACGACAGGACCGCCGTCACCACCGTCAGACCGAACACCGTCGTCGCTCGCGCCACCACCGCCTTCATCGTCATGAGGTCGGCGACGAGCCACGACAAGGGTGTGGCGTCCGCAACGTCCGCCCCATGACCGGCCCGGACCCGGTGCCGCACGAGGACTGCCTGGGCCGACGGGTCCATCGCCGCCGTCTTGCGACCGCTCTGACGTCTGAACCCCCTGCTCAGAAGCACCGGGTTACTACTTTTCAACGCGAGCCCTTCGACGGACGGTACGGCAACATCGACACCGGCCGACCGGTTCGGAAACCGGTCGCGGGATGCGGGACCCAGTGGGGCGGCCGCCGAAGCGCATTCGGCTGCGACGGCCGCCCCGGTCCGCCGCGGGGGTGGGGCGGCGGGAGCTTGTCACTCAGGAGAGGGGACCCGGCACGGCTCCGCCACAGAGCCGCCCACCCCACCGCACTCATCGGCAGTGGAGCAGGGCCCCGTCACAGATAAGACGTGTTCTCCCCGGCCGGAGGTTCACGCTCCCGCCGGGCGCCGGTAGCGGACGATCCCTCACCGGGGACGCTGGGCCGGCCGCTCTCCCAGCCGGTACGGGTGCGCCGGGTAGACACCGAGAACACGCACCTCGGTGGAGAAGAAGCGCAGTTCCTGCAGGGCGAGTCCGACCCTGTCCTCGCCCGGGTGTCCCTCGATCTCGGCGTAGAAGCGGGTGGCGTTCAGCCCGGCTCCCAGGTGGTAGCTCTCGATCTTGGTGAGGTTGACCCCGTTGCCGGCGAACCCGCCGAGCGCCTTGTACAGCGCGCTGGGAATGTTGCGCACGCAGAAGAACAGGCTCGTCATCATCGGCACGCCCGTCGTCGGCGGCGCTGCGGCCTCCCGCGAGAGGACGACGAACCGCGTGGTGTTCTCGGGGTCGTCCTCGACTCCGGGCCTCAGCACCTCCAGACCGGACAGCTCCGCCGCCGCGGGCGGGGCGAGGGCCGCGTGCCGGGGATCCCCCAGCTCCGCCACCTCACGTGCCGCCCCCGCCGTGTCGTCGCTGACCAGCGTGCGCCAGCCGCCCTCGCGCAGCACCTTGCGACACTGCCCCAGCGCGTGCACATGGCTGCGGACGAACTCCACCTCACCGAGCGAGGTGCCGGGCAACGCCATCAGGTCGAAGCGGATCGGCAGGAAGTACTCGTCGACGATGAACAGTCCCGACGTCGGCAGCAGATGGTGTACGTCCGCGACGCGTCCGGCCGCGGAGTTGTCCACCGGGATCACCGCGACGTCGGCGAAACCGAGCGTGACGGCGTCGAGAGCCTGCTCGAAACTCGTGAAGGGCAGTTCACCGCAGGCCGGATACAACTTCCCGGCGACCGCGGCAGAGTTGGACCCGGGTTCACCCTGATAGGCGACAGTCGTCACTGTGTCGGACCTTCCACCAAATCGCCGACGGGAGGCATGCGTTCGGTCGCGAAGCGCATGCACTGAAGGACCGGAGCAGCGTCCTCGACGAGCCGCACCACACGGTCTGCCTGTCTCACGCCGTCCCATCCCGTCAGCGGCAGGGTCTGTTCGTACGCGGCCACGACCACGTGCCGCACCCTGGTACCGACCTGGGCCAGCAGGGTCGCCGCGGGCTCCGCCACGGCAGAAGCGCGTGCGTGTCCCGCAGCCGGGATGCCCCGCACCGCGGCCGCCAGGACGGTCCGTTCGTCGTACAGTTCGGCGGCCACGTCGGCAGTCGCCATGGCCTCCGGGCACGCGTCGGCCGTGGCGGCCGGCACGAGCGCGGCCACCACGTCGGTGAGGCGGCGGGCCGCACCGAGCGCCA
Organism: Streptomyces sp.; assembly: GCF_019510245.1. Taxonomy (GTDB): domain Bacteria; phylum Actinomycetota; class Actinomycetes; order Streptomycetales; family Streptomycetaceae; genus Streptomyces. The sequence continues at coordinate 39,196 of NZ_JAEKKT010000158.1, forward strand.
TGGCCGTGACGGCGACACGGACGAAGCCCGCGTCGCCCGCCCGCAACGCCGTCCCGGCCGTGTGTGTGGCGAGCCCCGTCCGCACGTACATGTCGGTGAGTTCGAATGCCTCGGACTCGTAACGAAGAGGTTCCGGTCGCCCTCCGCCGAACACTCCCGCCACTGGCGCCGGTCCGCACCGAGCGGCAGGGCCAGCCATTCGGAGCTCCCGCCCGTCGGCCGCCGCCATCGTCCGGACAGCAGGAAGCCTCCCGCCACGGACCGGACGGCGGGACGGGGGTCACCGTCGGCGAGGACAGGAGCGGTGTCGAGAAGTGCGGCCCAGTTCCAGGTGCCGGTGAAGGCGTTCCAGGCGGCCGCGGGGTCGCGGTGACCGGCGTGCTCGAAGCGTTCGAGCACCTGGGACAGGTCCGCGTCCGGGCCGGGCAGGCCGCCGGGCGTGGCCGTCGTCGTATCCCTGGTCGGCTCACTCACCGTTTCACAACCCGTCACCGTACGTCGTCCCACTCCTCGTCCTGCTCACTCCCGATCACGTCGTGGGCGCGGAGAAACGTTCACGTGAGTCCTGCCACAGAGAGCCGGAGCTGCCTGGACGACCGGTTCCCAAGGGGGCGGCGAACGCGGGACCCGCGGTTAGCCGGCGGTCTTCGCGGGTACCTCGCCGTGCCGGTCGACCACACCGCGTGCCATGACGGCGTCGATGCCGAACAGCACGTCGCCCGTCGTACCCCTGGCATCGGCCTTGGCCCCGCCGTTGGTGAAGTAGTCCTGCGAGCCGGTGTAGGCCAGGGTGTCCTTGTTGAAGATCAGCACGGACCGGGTCGCGGAACCGGCGGCCCTGAGGGTGATGCCGATGCCGTGGCGTCCGGCCGCGTCGGCGGCGTCGGGGATCCAGGTGACGCCGGGAATCCTCGCGACGGACCTGTACAGGGCGGAGGCGTTCGCGGGCGGCATGATCGCGCTGCCCAGAAGGTCGCTGATCGTCCTGAAGACGGCCTCGTCCTTCGAGTCGCCCTTGTCCACCGTGGTCTGGGCGTAGAGCACCTTGAGCAGAGCGTCCGGGTCGGTGGGCAGCGAGGCCAGCCACGCGTAGGTGGGGTACCACAGACCGGGTCCCACGGGAGACGTGGTCGTCATGGGCCCCAACTCACCAGGCATCTGGGCGTCCTTGCCGCTCGACCGGAGCCAGCCGACGGTGGTCACGCGACCGGGCTTCTGAGCCAGCCAGACCTCGTCCTTGTGCGCCGCGCCGAGCACCACCGGACCGCCGAGGGTCCCCTTGTTCTCACGCACCAGGCGCTGGACGTAGACGAACTGGTTCTCCTTCACCGGCGACGTGTCCGTCTTCATGGCCGCGTCGGCGATCCGGCCGAGGGTGACGGTGGCGCTGCCGGACCGGGCCGGTACGGAACCGGTGGACCCGGCCGCCGGGGCGGAGCCGTGGCCGCCGCCGGAGAACGTGACGACCAGAGCACCGGCCAGGGCCAGTGACACGGCGGGCAACACCAGGGCCGGGCGCGGCAGCCGGCGGCGGGAAGGAGTGGGCGACGTCTCGCCGGAGGGGCTCAGGTCGTGGTCGATCTGCTGCATCAGAATGTCCTTGTAGTGAAGACGGCGGCTCGGCGAGAGGTCCCAGTCGGCCGAAGCTGCCAGCAGTTCTTCTGCCTCACTACGGGCAGAAGCGGCGTGCCGGCGGTCGGCGTTCATCGGGTTTCCTCCTGCAGGAAAAGGGCCGCGAACGCGGCCTCACTCTCTTTCTCTCCGTGACGGCCACGCCGTTCCACATCATTTCGCGGCACTGGACCGGAGCTGGCCCGGGCCAGTCGCGCCCGGGCCCGTGAGAGCCGCGACCTCACGGTGCCGACCGGGATGCCCAGCGCCTCGGCGGCCTGCTGGTAGTCCAGCCCGGCGCCCACGCACAGAGCGATCACCTCACGGTCCGCGCGACCCAGTCGGCGCAGGGCGTCGTGGACCAGCGCGAGGCGGCGGGCGTCGTCGACCCGGCCGGCCGTCTCGTCCGAGAAGTCCTCCACCGGCCGGGGCTCCGGGCTGCGCGCCAGAAAGGCGAGACGCCGGCGCAGACCGCGGTTGGCGTTGTGCGCCTTGTGCGTCGCGATGCCGAGCAACCACGGGGTGAGCGAACCGCCCTCCGTATCCACCGTCTCCCGGGTACGCCAGGCGCCGAGGAAGGTCTCGGACATCACTTCCTCGGCCTCCGGCCAGCTGCCGGTCAGCCGCAGCGCATGCCGGTAGACCGCGCGGGCGTTCTGGTCGTACAGGTCGGCGAACGCGTCACGGTCCCCCGCCCGCACGCGCGCCCGCAACGACTCACTGGGTTCTGTATGCCTCACGCTCTTTTTCTCTCCGCCGCCCCGGGCCGGTTCCCGTGTCCTGCGCCACACCGCCAGGACGGGCACGAGCGGTCGGCGGCGGCCGAACCGACGGGCGGAACGCGGCCGCCCGGATCGGGGCGGGCGGAGAGCGGCGGCCGCCCCGCGGTGGCGCGCCGCCGCGCTCGGGACGCCTGCGGCGTCTCGGTGGCCGGGCGCTGCCCGGCGCAGGCGGCCGGTCTCAGTAGCGGATGCGGTGGCACAGGGCCGGTACCTCGCCCGAGGCGAGACGCGGCATGAGGGCGGGGAGTTCTTCGAAGCCGCTCTCGCCGGTGATCAGGGCGTCCAGGGCGGAATCGGTGAGCAGGTCGAGGGCCAGGACGAGCCGGTCGGCGTAGCTGCGGTCGGCGCGGGCCGGGGAGACGGTGCCGACCTGGCTGCCGCGGACGGTCAGGCGGCGGGAGTGGAAGGCCTCGCCGAGCGGGAGGGTGACCTTCCGGTCGCCGTACCAGCTCAGTTCCACGACCGTGCCCTCGGGCCGCAGCAGTTCCAGGGAGCGGGCGAGTCCGGCCTCGGTGGCGCTGGCGTGGACCACGAGGTCGCAGTCGCCGAGGGCGTCGGCGGGTGCGGCGAAGCCCGCGCCGAGCGCTTCGGCGGTCTTCGCGCGCGCCGGGTCGGCGTCGACCAGTTGCAGGCGTACGCCCGGGATGCGGGCGAGCAGCGCGGCGACCGAGCATCCGATCATGCCGCCGCCGACCACCGCGATCCGGTCGCCGATGAGCGGCGCGGCGTCCCACAGCGCGTTCACCGCGGTCTCCACCGTCCCCGCGAGCACGGCCCGTTCGGCCGGCACCCGGGAGGGCACCGGGGTCACCGCGCTCGCCGGTACCACGTAGCGGCTCTGGTGCGGGTACAGGCAGAACACCGTGCGGCCGGTCAGTTCCGCGGGACCCTCCTCCACGACGCCCACGCTGAGGTAGCCGTACTTCACCGGACCGGGGAAGTCCCCCTCCTGGAAGGGAGCGCGCATCACCTCGTACTGGCTGTGCGGCACACCGCCGCGGAACACCAGCGTCTCGGTCCCCCGGCTCACGCCGGACCACAGTGCGCGCACCACCACGTCACCCTCGCCGGGCTCCGGCAGGGTCACCTCACGTATTTCACCGTGGCCCGGCGAGCGGAGCCAGTACGCGTGGGCGGAGCGGTTCATTCTCGTCCTCCTGAGGGATCGGCACGTGTGCACCCGCAGCCGTACGAGGGCGGTCGCCACGTGTTCCGGCGGCGGGAACTCCCGTGTGCTCGGGGAGCAGAAGCTACCGCAGGCGCGCGTCGGTTCCCTGCCGCCGCGAGATTGTCGTCACCTTTCCGAGGGGTGACATCTGCTTGCTCCCTCTGTCGTCACCGGTCAGAATGGTGACGCACTCCCCCGGCGGGTCCCTCCGCGACCCGCGGTGGACCGAGAGGAACGAGCCACGTGAAGAGCAGCAATCCGATCTTCTCCCGCCGGGGTTTCGACCGTCCGGCCGACGCCGCTCCCGCGGGCGATCTCCTCGTCAACCCGTACGCCCGAGTTGGTGGTCCGAGCCTGCGCAAGGAATCCCCGGCCGGCCGGCCCACGATGACGATGGACGACGTGATCGTCCGCACCGCGGCGACGCTCGGGACCGTGGTCCTGACAGCGGCACTGTCCTGGGCGGTGCTGCCCGTCGACCCGGACGCCCTCGGCCGGTCCTACGGGATCGCCGTCGCCGCCGCCGTCACCGCCTTCGTCCTCTCCCTCGTCCAGGCCTTCCGGCGCACGCCGTCCCCGGCCCTGATCCTCGGCTACGCGGCGTTCGAAGGGGTCTTCCTCGGCGTCATCTCGGACGCGACGTCGACATATGTCGCCCCCGGTGTCATCGTCCAGGCGGTCCTCGGCACCTTCGCCGTGTCCGCGGGTGTGCTGATCGCGTACCGGATGCGCTGGATACGTGTCACCCGGAGGTTCTTCGGCTTCGTGCTCGCCTCCGCCACCGGCTTCCTCCTGCTGACGGCCGCGGACCTCCTGCTGTCCGCCCTCGGCGCCGGCAACGGACTCGGACTCGGCAGCGGCGGGCTCGGGGCCGTCTTCGGCATCGCCGGCGTCCTGCTCGGTGCGTGCTTCCTCGCCCTGGACTTCCGGCACGTCGAGGACGCGGTCGCCTACGGCGCGCCCCGCGAGGAGTCCTGGCTGGCGGCCTTCGGCCTCACCGCGACCCTGGTGTGGATCTATCTGGAGGCCCTGCGGGTACTCACCGTCCTGCGGGACGACACCTGATGCGCCCGGGTGTGCCGCACCGGCAGACTCACACGTAAGATCACGTCGGCGGAGACAGGGTGTGCCCGCCCGGAGTCACCGGGTCTGCGAGCCCCCTGTGCGCGGAGGTCCCGGGCGACGACGCCCGGGACCGAGGTCTTCGACCGGCCGAAACCCCGCACACCGCTGCTGTCGATGCTTACGGAGTTGTGATGCGCGCTGAGACCCTCCCCCGGATGTTCATCGAGGTCGCGGCCGAACACGGCGCGAGTGAGGCCCTGGTGGACGGAGCGGTCCGGCTCGGGCACGCCGAGGTGCTGCGGCGGGCGACCGCCGCCGCGGGCCGGCTGCGGGACCTCAGTGTCGCACCCGGTGACCGGGTCGCCGTCCTGCTGCCCAACTGCTGGCAGTACGCGGTCGGGTACGTCGGCATCCAGCTGTCCGGCGCGGTCGCCGTGCTGGTCAACACCCGGCTGACCAGTCCGGAACTCGACCACGTCCTCACCGACAGCGGCGCCAAGGTGATCCTCACCGACGCCCTCGACGGCCCGCTCGGCGCCCGCGTCCCTGCCGCCGTCGCCGAACGCGTCGTCCCAGCCGGCGTGCTCGTCCCCCGGACGGACACCGGGGCGGCCGAGACCGATCCGGGCGCGCTGCCCGGCCTGCGGAACCGGCCGGCGGACGTGGCACATCTGCTCTACACCTCGCGCACCACGGGCAGGCCCAAGGGCTCCATGCACACCCGCGCGAACCTGCTGGCCAACGCGCGGACCGTGCGCGAGCGACTGGGTGCGGGACCGGCCGAGCGGACGCTCATCGCGGCTCCGATGTTCCCCGCGACCGGTGTGGTCTCGCACCTTCATCGGGTTCTTCACCGGCGGCGGATGCTGTGTGTTCACCCCGGAGTTCAAGGCGGAGACCGCAGTCGAACTGATGGTGCGTGAGCGCATCACCTTCTTCGCGGGCGTCGCGGCCATGCTCAGGCCGATCCTGCTCAAGGCCGAGGACACCGCCTCCGACCTGTCGTCCCTGCGCCTGTTCGTCATGGGTGGCTCGCCGGTCCCCGAGGGCTTCACCGCGGAGGTCAGGAGGCGCCTGCCCGGCATCAACCCCGGCAACGTGTGGGGGATGACCGAGGGCACCTCGATCGTCAGCTGCACCGAGGGCGACGAGTACCTCGAAGGTCCGGCACGGTCGGCCGACCCGTCGCCGGACTGGAGGTGACCGTCTCAGCGGGCTCGGTGTCGCGTATCCCGCGCTGTCCCGTGCCCACGTCGAAGTACGCCGCGGCGGCGTCGAGGCCCTCGGGCCGGGAGTCGTGATCGGTGCGGACGGGAGCCGAACCCGCCGCCGACGTCCTCGTCTTCGGCACCGGGTTCGGCACCCAGAACACCGTGCGCTTCGACGTCACCGGACGCCGTGGCCTGACATTCGCCGAGGCCTGGCGGGAGGGCACCCAGTACTACCTCGGAACCGTCGTCTCCGGCTTTCCCCACATGTTCCTCATGGTCGGCCCGAACACCGGACTCGGCCACAACTCGCAGATCGTCATGATCGAGGCCCAGGCGCGCTACATCGCGGCGCTCCTGCGCGGTATGCGCCGGCGTGGTGCGGACACGGCCGAGGTACGGCCGGAGGTCCAGCGGGCCTTCGACGAGTGGATCGGCGGCCGGATGGCCGGCACCGTCTGGCAGTCGGGAGGCTGTCGCAGCTGGTACCAGGATCCGCGGTCGGGCCGCAACACGGTCCTGTGGCCCGACACCACGACCGCCTTCCGGCAGCGGACCCGCCGCGTCAGGATGACCGACTACCGGCTCACCCGCGGCTGAGAGTCCGGGTCAGGTTCCGTCCGCCTCGTCGCCGGCGCCTTCGGGAGCGTCCTCCCGGAGCCACCGGGAGTGGTGCCGCGCCGCCCAGGACCTGCTGACGTATCCCGTCCGCATCCCGAGCCTGGCCTCGGGATCCCGGTAGGCCTTGCGCAGGTGTCCGATCAGGACGACGGCGATCACCCAGGCGAGGATGTCGTGCACGAAGATGGCGCTGGTGCGGGAGACGGACGGCAGGAGGCCGATGAACCACATGAGCAGACCGGTGAACATCATCACCAGGACGGCACCCGCGATCCACCCGGCGTAGATCTTCTGCCCCGCGTTGAACTTGCCGGCCGGACGCGCCTGCGGCGACTTCCGCCGTTGGCGGACGGCCCTCAGCCACTGCCGGTCGTAGACCGCGAAGCGGTTCAGCCTGCGCAGGTCCGCGCGGAACTCCCGGGAAAGGAGCCCCAGCAGCAGGGGAACAGGCAGACAGACGCCCGACCACTCGTGGACGGCGGCCACCAGGTCGCGGCGGCCGACGAACTGGGCCAGCGGGGCGAAGTACAGGCAGGCGGCGGTGGCCAGCACCAGCAGCATGAGCCAGCCGGTCGCCCGGTGGACCATGCGCTGGGCAGGCCCGAACCGGCGGACCCGTCCGGACGGTTCAGGCCGCCTTGCCGTGCCGGTCGGCGTCGTCGAGCCAGCCGTCGACCGCATATCCGCGCTCCTCCCAGAATCCGGGGATCACCTTGTCGGTGACCGTGATGCCGGACAGCCATTTGGCCGACTTGTAGAAGTACATGGGAGCGACGAAGAGACGCACCGGCCCTCCGTGCTCGTGCGTGATGGGTTTGTCCTGCATGTTCAGTGCCACCAGGACGTCCGAGCGGCGGGCCTGCTCCAGGGTGAGGCTCTCGGTGTAGGCGCCGTCGAAGCAGGAGAAGCTGATGGCCGCGCCCGCGGAGCGCACACCCGCGTCGTCGAGGAGGTCTGCCAGCCACACGCCTTCGAAGGGCGTGTCGTCCACTCGCCACCCGTCGGTGCACAGGACGTCGGCGACGACGCGCGTCTGACGCATCCGCCGTAGTTCGGGCAGCGTGTAGGTCTTCGGCCGGTCGACCAGGCCGTCGATGCGCAGTTCGTAGTCGGTCTCGTCCTTGTGGGGCACCGAGCCGACCACGCTGTAGTACCGGAAGCCGCCCGGGTTGGGGAGCAGGCCGCTCAGCCCGGTCGCGTCGACCTGGGAAGCCGCGCCCAGGAACCCTTCCCACCCGCGCTGGAGATACGGGGCGGCGGCGAGGCCCGCGGCACCCGCGGCGAGCATGCCGAGCATCGCGCGCCGTCCCACCGGTGCGCCGTCGGCGTTCCGCCTCGGCTGTTCTGCCATGTTCAGTCCTCTTTCGGGGACCGACCGCGAGGAGCGATCGATCGTCACCCTTTTAATAGGTGATGATGGTGACACGCCCAGTCGAAAAGTGTCAACGAAAGATGGGAAACAAGCAGACCAGAGCCATCATGGGGCGAGTCGTGACTACTCGAAGGCTTCATAGTCCAATTCATCACCGTGCAGACCGGTGACTAATGTCACGACCGCTCGGTGCGCGAAAGGGAGCGGGCAGCGCCGAAAACGCCTGCGGTCCACCACCCCTCCAGGGGGCGGTGGACCGCAGGCGGATTCCTTTGCGTGACGTCAGTGATGTCCCCGGCCCAGACTCTTCGCGGAGACGTCGGCCGAATACACCAGAGCCGTACGGTGGTTGTACTGGATCGTGTACATGGTCTTGGCGCCGATGAGAACCTTGCCGCTGCCCGCGAAGTAGTCGTCCGTGGCCGCGGGCGCCGCCGTGGCCACGTATGCCTGGTCGGCGGGGATGGTGTACATGTTCAGCGGCGCCTGGGTGGAGGGCGACAGTCCGGCCGCGGCGTACTCGGCGGCGTCGGGGTAGCTGGAGCCGTACACGGCGACCGGCTTGCCGTCGGCGGCCGCGCCGGCCGAGACGACGGTCACCTCCGTGGCGCGCGTGGTGTTGACGCCGTGCGGGTTGTAGAACCACACCTTCGCACCGCTGAACCAGATCGCCGTCCAGGATCCCTGGCGGCCGGCGACCACGAACTGCTGGCCGGCCTGCGCGGTGCTCCCCCAGTCGGAGATGCGGTCGGTGCCCGCCGCCCCACTGTGGATCGCCTGGTCACCGAAGAGCGGGGCGGTATCGCTCGGGGACGTGCGCAGGTAGACGAAGTTCGACGGCTGCTTCACGTCCGTGCACGCGGTGACGGCACCGGTCGGGTCGTCGGAGGGGCAGATCTGCGACGTCTGCCTGTTGTGCGCGAAGCCGGGCGCGATGGTCACGACCGAGCCGACGCCGCCGACTTCGTGCCGCCCCTCGCCGTGGGTGCCCAGGAGCGCCATGAAATGGTCCCAGTCCCAGGACGTGCCCGGGTCCCAGTGCATGCCGGAGACCAGCGCCGAGGTGGGCCCGGGAACGTTGTCGTGGCCGATGATGTGCTGCCGGTCGAGCGGAATCTGGAAACGCTGGGCGAGGTACTTCACCAGGTCGGCGGTCGCCTCGTACTGCGCCTCCGTGTACCAGGTGGCGCCGTGCGCCGCGTAACCCTCGTGCTCGATGCCTATCGAGTGCAGGTTGCTGGAGTAGTTGCCCGCGTGGAAGGCGATGTCCTTCGTCGGCACCATCTGCGTCACCGCGCCGTCCGAGGACCGCATCACGTAGTGCGACGCGCTGGTCCTCGGCTGCTGGAAGGTGCTGATGGCGGACGCGTAGGACGACTCCGTGTCATGGATGACGATGGTGTCGATCCTGATGTTGTTCGCGGGCCGGTCGGAGATCTGGCCGTTGGTCGGGTCGGCCGGCACGAACGTGCAGTCCACCGTGTCCGGGCATTCGGTCGCCGCCGTCTTCGCGGCCGGCAGGTCCAGCTCGCCCAGCTGGCCCGTGGCCGGTGCTATCCCGGGGGTGGCCGCCAGACTCACCTTCTGGCCGTCGGACGTGGTGCGGCTGGCCCCGTGCTTGACGGTGGCGAAGACCCGGTTGGCGAACGCCCTGGCGCCCTGCTCCCGGCTCGCCTGGCTGTAGCGGGCGACGGCCCCGTACCAGTCGGGCGGTTCGGCGGAGGTCTTGCCGTGCAGGTTCTTCTGGTACGAGGCGAGCAGCGCCGCGCCGCCGCGGATGTTGGCCGCCTCGTCGGTGCGCAGCTTCTCGGGGGTGAGACCGGTGAGCTTCGCCGCCGCGCCGAGGGTGTGCAGAGCCGGGGGCGCGGCCAGCTTGGCGACATCGGCGCGGCCCGCGACACCGGCCGCGCCGTCGGCGACCATCGCCGGAGTGACGTCGGTCAGGTGCATCGGTCCGTATCCGCCCTCGGCGCTCGGCCGACCGGCGTGGTCGTCCCACGCGGACTCCTGGTAGGCGAGGGCGAGCAGCACCTCCCGGGGGACGTGGTATTCGGCCGCCGCGTCGGCGAAGGCATGCTGCCGCGCGGCATCGGCCTGACCGCCGCCGGTGGCCTGCGCCACCAGAGGCACGGTGACCGAGCCCGCGACGGCGAGAACGCCCACCGCGGTGAACAGGGCCCGACGGCGCCGTGGCACCAGACGATGGGCGTGTTGCCTTTTTGCCATGTAGAACACCAAATCCGCTACGAGGGTCCGCTTATGACGATCCGAGTCGGTGGCAGCCGGCGAGAACGGACGGTTCCGCACGCGCTGACCGGCCATCAGGGCGTCAGGAGTGATGAGGAGTCGGGCGCCTGCCGCCGGCCGAGGTCATCGCGCGCATGACATACGGACGTCCAAAGCCCGGCCCGGAGCGAGACATCGAGACATGACGGCTCATGGACGCTGAACTTCAGGACGAAATGCCACGCGTACTTGTCGGCGCAATTAAGTAGATCAGAGAACCGATGCAGTACGCAAACAACTGCCTCAGGACAGCACCCGAAGACGGGTGAATGCCGCAGACACGTGTACAGCCGGAGACCTGCAACGTGTGAGTCAACCGAGGCCAGGGCGCGCTCAGTCAAGATGACCGCACATATTAGACTCCTGAAGTCGCACAGGGGTCCTGAGGTTCTCTTCCTCACCCCCGCGCCGCGGACGTCAACCGGGCCCTGCCGGGACCGTGATCGCGGCTCCCGCCGTCCAGGCCGACGCGATGCCCGCGCACCAGGCTGTTGGTGCGGCACGTCCCCCAAGGAGTGAAGACAACCGTGAGCCCAGTCACGCCCATCGCCCCCTCCGGCGCGACCGTCCACGGGGGTGAACGGATGCTCGCGTGGCTTCCCGTGCCTCCCGAGGATCTCGACGGCCTCCCGGACTGTCTGGACTACGCGCACTGGGACGGCCAGGGCGGATTTCCCACGGACCCGGCCCGCGTCACCTTCTACGCGCCCCCGATGACCAAGGACCCGGACGTGATCCTCCGGCCGCTGCCGCACATGTCACGGCTCCGGGTACTTCAGGCGCTGAGCGCGGGGGTCGACTACCTGTTGCCGCACCTTCGCCCGGACGTCTTGCTCTGCAACGCTCGCGGCCTCCACAACGGCGGCACCGCGGAGTTGGCCCTGACCCTGACCCTGGCGGCGCTGCGCGGGGTGCCGGACCTCGTCCGCAACCAGGCCGCCGGGCGCTGGCAGGAGGGCATACGCCCGTCGCTGTCCGGCGCGACGGTACTCATCGTCGGGTACGGCTCGATCGGCGCCGCCATCGAGGAGCGCGTACTCCCCTTCGACTGCGAGGTGGAGCGCGTGGCCGGCTCGTCACGCTGGTACCCGCGCGGGCCGGTCCACGCTCCGTCGGCCCTGAACAAGCTCCTGCCGCGGGCGGACGTGGTGATTCTCTCGGTGCCGCTCACCGAGAGCACACGGCATCTGGTGGACGCGGGCTTCCTGAAGACCATGAAGGACGGTGCCCTGCTGGTCAATGTGGCACGTGGTGCGGTGGTGGATACCGAAGCGCTGCTCGCGGAAGTACAGTGCGGCCGGCTCCAGGCGGCCCTGGACGTGACCGACCCCGAGCCCCTGCCCAGGGAACATCCACTGTGGACGGCACCGGGCGTGCTCATCAGCCCTCATGCCGGCGCGTTCACCACCGCGTTCGTACCGCAGGTCAAACGCATGCTCACCATGCAACTGAACCGCCTCGCCCGCGGACAGGTACTCCACAACGCCGTACTGGCCGTCCCTGCCGCAGGCTGAGGCGACTTCGCGCCCCGCCCGGATATCGGCGATCGACACCGCCCCGGGCACCGCGCGCCTGTCATGTTTCACGCGGGCCATACCCGCCGCACAGACAACGGGACCCAATTCCGACGTCGTATTTTCATGTGGCAATGCCGCACACATCTGCACAATCGTGAATACCTCGGTACCATGCACAGCGCAGCACCATTGGTTAAAGGAGTGAACGGTTGTGACCAGCCAACCAGCCGCCACGCTCCGATCACGGTATGTGGAACAGGCCGTGTCGGATCTTGAGCGAAATCGTCAAATCCAGCTTCAACTTGCCGAACAGATCACGATGTTGAAGGAAGAGGAAGCTCTTCTTCAGGACATCCTGCAGCTCGCGGAGCGTTACGACGGTTTGTCGGACCCGCCACGGCTGTCCGAGCAGCCCAAGGAAACGCCCGTGCCGCGAAGCGCACGACGGGCTTCCGGCACGAAGGGGAAGTCGCGTCAACCGCTGCTCGGAGACATGTTGCTGGCCCTGCTCGCCGGACACGACGAGCCGCGGATGGCCAAGGAAGTACGCAAGGAACTCCTGCAGAAGCACCCGGACCGGAATCCGACACCCCAGGTCGTAAGGAACACCCTCGAATCATTGGTCGCCAAGGGGCACGTCAAGCGGTACCGGGAGCACCACTCGGTGAAGTACGCCCTGGCGAAGGCCCGGGAGGATCAGCCTCAGTGACCCGACCGGCCGGTGTGCTCCGTCCGGTGCGGACGCCCGGAGGGAGCACACGGGTACGGACCTCGACGGCTTCCCGACACAGATACTCATATCAGGTCCGTATCCGTACGCGTGACGTGATACGTATTCGATCCGAGAAACACATGTGTATTCGGATCCAGGATTTCTCTCCGCGAATGGTGGCTGCCCGACGGAGTCCGCACGGCCGCCGACTTCGGCAGCGGAGTGCCATTTACACTGTGCCGCATGGCAGACGTGAAGAATATCAAGCCCCTCGATCACGACGAGGAGGCCTTCCTGCGGGCGCTGGGCAGGGTAATGATGCTTTTGCCGCGAGTCGTCGACGCGGACATGCTGGATGAACACTCGATCTCCACGGTTGAGTACATGGTGCTGGTGCACCTCTCCGAGGTGCGGCACCACCAGATGCGCATGAGTGACTTGGCAAATATGTGCGGGCTGTCGCTGAGCGGCATGACCCGGGTGGTCAACCGTCTCGAGTCGCAGTCGCTGGTCCTGCGGAAGAAGGCCCCCGATGACGGGCGGGCGTGGCTCGCCGTACTCACCAGTGCCGGATGGACCCAGCTGAAACAGGCCTGGCCCATCAACCTTGCAAGTGTCCGCCGCCATGTCTTCTCGCACCTGGACGGCTGCGATATTGCCGCAGCCGCGAAAGTGCTGGAGCGCATAGCGCCCTGCTGACACCGGAGCCCCCCGGCCCAGGAGGCGTCACCCGCCGTCGGCCGCCGCCGTGACGAGCCACTGCGCGACCTGTGCCGTTGTCGGCATTTCGGCTGTCTCGTCACGAATGCGCGAGGCCGCGGCCGTGAAGCCCGGATCGGACAACAGCCTGTGGCCCGCGGCGGCTGTCACCGCGGGATCCTGTTCCCCGGCCGGCAGTGCGATGCCCGCGCCGACCGCCGCCAACCGCTCCGCCTCTAGGGCCTGTCTGGCCTCTCGGGCACCACGCCGGCCGGGACACCATGTGCCGCAGCAGCGAAGGCGAGGTCGGGACCACCGTGGTGCAGCACCGCGGTGACATCGTTCAATTCTTCGGCGGCCGCGGAGCCGCGCACGGGATGTGCCCCGCCCGCCTCCCCGTCGAAAGCGTCGCTCTCCCTCCGGCGTGTGAGTGACAGCCGGGCGGGCGCCGGACCGGGCTCCGCCCGCGTCGCGTCGTGCCGGCGGGCCGCTGCCGGCCACTGCGGGCGCAGGCTCGGCGGGGACAGATGCAGCAGCCGGCGCCCGTCCGACGCCTGCGGGGGAGGCTGGAGTCCGCGGTCCAGGTAACGGGTGCGCACGGTCGCCGTGAGTGCGTCGACTTCGTCCGGCTCCAACGCCGTACCGGTGACCGCCACGACGCAGGGCACCTCACAGGCGCTCGCCACCAGCGGCCCCACCAGGTCGCAGTGCTCGGAGACGATCAGATCGGGCATCCACCGCCCGGCCCGGTCCACTGCTTCGTCGGCCATGAGGTCCACACGCGCACCGGCGAAGTACTCCGCCATGATGTCCGTCGTGGGGCTGAGCAGGATGTCCACGCCGATACGGCGGGCCACCTCAGCGGTCACCTCGTATGTGGTGGGGCCGAAGAACATCAGCTCGAAGCCCTCCTGCTCCAGCCAGGGTGCCGCCTCCGAGGCGGTTGCGAGGGCGACCTCGTGCCCGTACTCACGCAGTGCCCGGGCCAGCGGCAGCAGCGGGGTGAGGCGTTCGGGCAGGGGATTGCTGAAGAAGAGGATGCGCACGGCGGGGACTTTCCTGACTCGACGTCGCCAGAGGCCGCTCTGGCCGGTTTCCGCCCATGACGGACGTCAGGACAGACCGCCCGTATGCCGAAGAGGCGGTGACATCATGAACATACCCACCCTTTAATTGCTCCGTCAAACATCTTGCGGCGACCCGGGATCGTCGCAGAGGTGCCGCCAGGTTGCCGGTGACCGGCGGAGCGGGGCACGCCCCCACACGAAGTCGGCCTTCACCACCCGTGTCCGGGCGGTGTAGGCCGATGTCACGCGCGGCCGGTCAGGGGGTCGAAGACACCCGTGAGCCGTTCCGCGCCGAATGCGGGGTCAGCGCAGGCCGGCGGCTCGGAGCACGGTCTGGCTGACCGTGTTCCCCGCCGTGTCACGTGCACTGGCCCGCAGCGACACGAACGACACCTTCCTCGGTGCGTCCAGCCGGAACCGTCCGTCGGACCCGCCGCTCGCGCGGTGCCAGGTCTTGCCGTCGTCGTAGGACAACTCCAGCGTCACCCGGCCCGGCGAGCCGGCTGCGACGGCTCCGGGCAGGGATTCGGCCTCGGCGGTCAGCGTCGCGTTCCGGTCGGCCCGGCCCGCGGCGTCGGTACTGAGCCCGTAGTCGAGTTGCAGCAGCGGCAGCACGGCCGACGGGGCGTCCACCGGCGCCTGCGAGGTGAAGGTCCAGTCCGTGGTGGTGGTCGACGAGTACGGGCTGTACGCCGCGTCCCGGCTGTTCTCCACTTCCAGGCGGTACGGAAGGCTGCCGGTGGCCGGAGCGTCCGCCTCGACCACCGCACCCGTGCCCTGTGCCAGCTGTGTCTTGCCTTGGTACAGAGTGACCGTCTGCTGGGAGAGGTCGGAATTCATGTCCATGCCGACGTGGTCGCGGCTGCCGTACGCCGGCACGTCGAACGTCAGCGCGTTGCCACTTCGGCTTGGCAGCCGGTAGTTGTCGTTCAGGTAGGGACGCTGGATCGGCTTGAACCACTCCTGGGTCTGGGTGCTGCCCGCCCGGTACGTGGTCCTCGGCTCGATCTCGTAGAGCAGACCGTCGGCGAACGCCTCCTGGCCCCAGGTGTTGGCTCCCGTGGTGGAGACCCAGTCGACGCGCTTGCCGTTCACCGGTGCCCGCTGCATGGTGGTGCCGGCGCCGTAGTTCGAGTAGGCGGGCCAGTCGTAGCGGTACTCACCGCCGGTCACCGTCGGGTCCGACGCGTCGAAGGTGACGTCGACCCGGGCCAGGTTGTCCCGGCCGCCGCGCACGACCAGGTCGGCCGGAATCCGGTTGTGCCAGGTCTGCATCAGGTCGTACACGTATGCCGGCGAGGGCTCGGACGCGACGGCGAGCACGGCCTTTCCGGTGCGGGCCTGCCGGACGAGTTCCTCGCCCTGGTCCATGGTCAGCAACGCCACGTCGACGGCAGCGGGGGTGGTGAAGTCGCTGCCGTACGGACGTAGTTGCCGACCGACCACGTCGTTCTCGACCAGCAGCAGCCTGACCCCGGCCTGTGCGGCCGCCGCCGCCTGGGCCGCGTCGGCGACCGTCTCGTTGCGGCGTACGACCACGGCCTTGCCGCGCACGTTCAGGTTCTTGTAGTCCGAGGCACCTCCGTTGCCCGCGAAGACCACGGGCAGGCTGTAGTGGCCCTTGGGCAGCGGCGTGACAAGCCTCTGCCGCAACACGTCGGTGAAGTCGGTGGACTTGGTGGAGACGCTGAGCGCGGACTGCTGCTTGCGCCAGCGGGCACCGAGGTAGAAGTCGCCGTGGGTGACGTCGTGCGTGGTCGGCTGAGCCCACAGACTGTCGTAATAGGTCTGGGTCTCCATGTAGTCACGGTACGAGGCACCGTCCATCGACCGGAAGTACTCCAGGCGCCGGTAGGTCGTCGCGGTGGGCTGCGGGACCGTCATGTCGACCTGGTGGATCTTGCCCACGTCGAGCGTCACGGTGCGGTCCTGGTCGAGACTGACCTCCGGGTCACCGAGCAGCGCCTCGCCCCTCGAGTGCGGGCCGTGCACACCCTGTACGTCCTTGAAGGACAGCACCGAGTAGATACCGGCGGGCAGATACTCGGAGCCGGTGCCGGAGTCGTCGACGATGAGGAAGTCCGGGTCACTCTCGCCCTGCCTCATGACTTCGACGACGCCCGACATGGGCCGGCCCTGGGCGTCCTTGAAGGTCATGGTCAGTTTGTGGGCCGTGCTGCCCAGCGACACCGCGGTGTGCGCGAGTGCGTCGCCGTCGGCGTCGGCTGCCACGATCTGGCCGGCGAAGTGCCCGTCCGTGGTCGGCGCCGAGCCGTCGATCGAGACGGTGACGCCGGCGGTGCCGTGTGCGGGGACCGTGACGTGGTTCGCGGACAGACCGAACAGGCCCGCCGCGGAGCCGGGAGCGTCGACCGACAGGGTGAGGGTGATCGCCGCGTCGGTGAGGTTGGTGTAGGTCACCGGACGCTCCACCGGGGGCGACTCGGGGTCCGCGGTCCCGGTGGAGGCGGTGGACGTCGCGAAGACCTTCACGCGGGCGGCCGCCGCGACGTCCACCCGGCCGCTGCCGGCCTGGAAGGCGTCGTACGCCGGGGTCCGCAGCGAACTGCTGACCAGCAGGTCCTTGATCTGACTTCCCGTCAGTTCCGGGTGCTGTGCCGCGATCAGCACCGCGGCCCCGGTCACGTGCGGGGCGGCCATGGACGTGCCACTGAGCGTCTGGTAGTAGCCCTGGCCCTCGCCGGCGTACTGGGAACGTGCCGCGAGGACGTCCACACCGGGCGCGGTGATCTCCGGCTTGACCGCGCTGTCGCCGATCCGCGGGCCCTGGCTGGAGAAGATCGCCAGCGCGTCCTTCGAATCGACCGCGCCGACGGTCAGGGCGGCGTCCGCCGCCGCGGGGCCGCCGATGCTCCGCGCCCGGCCGGTGTTGCCGGCCGCGGTCACGAACAGGGCGCCGGTCTGGGCGCTGAGCCGGTCGACGGCCGCACTCAACGGGTCCGTGCCGTCGGACGGCGTGTTGGAGCCGAGGCTCATGTTGATGACCTTGGCGTGCTCGTCGACGGCCGCCCACTCCATGCCGGCCAGGATGTCGGAGTCCTGCCCGGTGCCGCTGTTCGACAGGACCTTGCCGATGTGGAGGCGGGCGCCCGGCGCGACCCCCTTCTCCGTGCCGTCGGAGGCGGCGCCGGTGCCCGCGATGGTGGAGGCGACGTGGGTTCCGTGCCCGTTGTGGTCCTGGACGTCCTCGTCCGGGACGAAGCTGCGGGTGGCGGCTATGCGCCCGGCGAGGTCCGGATGCCCGGTGTCGACGCCGGTGTCCAGGACGGCGACGTCCACACCCTGGCCGGTGTCGCCGCCGGCCCATACCTGGGGGGCACCGATCTGTGCAGCGGTGTCGGCGAGGTCGGCCTTCACCCTGCCGTCGAGCCAGATCCGCGCGATGCCGGCGGCGAACGCCGGCTTCGCGGTGGCGGCGCGTCCCGCGGTGTCCGTGCCGGAGCGGGTGACCGCTGTCCAGAAGCTCTGCGACCGGGACCGGTCCTCGGTCAGGGCGGCGCCGCCGATGCCGTCGAGGCCGCGCACCCGGGTCGCTCCCGGGGGCTGGACGTCGGCCTGCCGGCCGGCGGCGCCCCGCACGTAGGAGACGATCAGCGGGAGTCCGTCGGTGTGCGCGTCGTCGTATCCGTCGGCGACCAGATCGCTGACGTCGAACAGCCGTCGGTCCAGGATGCCTTCGGCGATGTAGGGGACGACGGCATCGGGGTAGACGTAGAGGTCGCCGCCGTTCTCCATGACACGGGCGTCGGCCGTTCCGCCGTCCGGGCCGGTGACGACGACGGTGCCGCCCGTCTAGCCGGGTTGGGTCGGCTGCCGTGTGGTGACGGTGTCACCGGTGATCAGAGTGACCGAGTGGGTTCCGGCCGGAACGTCGGCGGCCGCCGTGCGGGAGGTGCCGGAGCCGGCCGCGGAACGTGCGGAATACGCGGACGGGACGTCCGCCGACGCGATGAGGGAACTGGACAGTGCGAGGAGGGACGCGCTGACGGAGGCCAGAACGCCCCAGCGTCTCGATGGAGTCTTCTTCACATGTTTTCCTGTGGAAACGGAAATCCGTGGACTGTTGTCCGGGATTCGCCTTGGGTTCACCCGGTTGGGTTGGCAGGAGTCTTCCAGTGAACATGTGACCAAGGGTGTGACAATGGCAGTGATCATTCCCACGAAACAGGACCGTCGCCGGACGGTCTATGAGCACAGCGTCCGAGCGCACACCATGCACGAACCAAGGATGAGCAGGTAGAACGCAAGGAGGGCAGCGGTCGGCGCCGTACCGGAGAAGCGCAGAAAAAGACAGGAAGGGCATGGCCGCTAATCGGCACGAAAATCGGCTCCGAGAAAGGAGGACCTATTCAGCTCCTGCTTTTTGGCGAGCGCGCAGAAACGACCGCGCAGTGCTTCACCCCAGGATCGACGGTACAGGACCCTTGTCGGATTGTCTGCCCTTCACCGCACAACACGTCCGGTTCGTATCGCGAAATCCGTTTTATTGCATAGTCAAGCATGAGCTCTTTTCCCGCCGCACTCTCAGCGGCCGTCCGCGGTGCGGCGCAGCAGCGGGGTGAGACGGTGTGGCACCAGCTCCCTCATGGCCAGGGCCGTGGCGGTGCGCTCGATGCCGGGGACGGCCAGGATCCGGCCCGCGACCCGGTACAGGTCCTCCGCGTCCACGGCGACCACCCGCACGAGCAGATCGGTCTCCCCGCTCAGCCCGAAGACCTCGACCACCTCCGCGATACCCGCGAGCGCCTCCGACACCTCCGCCAGCCGGTGCTGGCCCACCCGCGCGGTGACGAACGCCGTCAGCGGGTGGCCCAGCGCCTTCGGGACGATCCGGCGCTCGAAGGATCCGAGCGCGCCGCCCTGCTCCATCCGGGCCAGCCGGGCCTGGACCGTGTTGCGCGACAGCCCCAGCTGTTCCGCCAGCGCGACGACGGTGGCCCGCGGGTCGGCCGTCAGGGCGAGCAGGATCCGGGCGTCCGTGGCATCGAGACTCCGCGCAGTGCTCATGTTGCTCGGTCCGCACCTCTCATCGGCACCGGGTTCTGAGCAGAATGCTCAGTTCGACATACATATCTTGTGCAACCGCAGAGCCGTATGTCTACTGAGGGCGCACAAAGCGAAGTGTCCGAGGCCGTGTGCCGGTGACGGAGGTGTCTGTGGTGACCACTGACCAGAAGCTGATGACGCACGGTGGCGGCCGGGCCCTTGACCGGACCGCGGATCTCGCCGTGCTGGAGGCGGTCGAGCGGCGGCTGCTCTGGCTGTCCACCGCGATCGTCGACCACGCCAACCGGGTACGGCCCAACCCCTCGGGTCTCAAGGTGGGCGGCCACCAGGCGTCGAGCGCCTCGATGACCTCGATCATGACAGCGCTGTGGTTCCACGCGCTGACCGCCCGGGACCGGGTGTCGGTGAAGCCGCACGCCTCCCCGGTGCTGCACGCGATCAACTACCTGCTCGGCGAACTCGACGAGTCCCGGCTGACGACCCTGCGCGCCTTCGGGGGCCTGCAGAGCTATCCCAGCCGGACCAAGGACCCCGACCCGGTCGACTACTCCACCGGCTCGGTCGGCATCGGCGCCACCGCCCCCCTGTGGGGCGCCCTCGCCCGCCGCTACGTCGAGGGCCACTTCGGCGGGGCGGGCACCGGACGCCAGTACTCCCTGCTGGGCGACGCGGAACTGGACGAGGGCGCCGTCTGGGAGGCCGTGCAGGACCCGATGGTGCAGGGCCTCGGCGAGGCGGTGTGGATCGTCGACCTCAACCGGCAGTCCCTGGACCGCGTCGTCCCCGGTATCGCCGCCGACCGGCTCCAGGGCATGTTCGCGGCGGCCGGCTGGCAGGTGATCACGCTCAAGTACGGGAGGCTGCTGGAGGAGCTGTTCACCCGGCCGGGCGGCGAGGCCCTGCGTGCCCGTATCGACTCCATGGGCAACCCCGAGTACCAGCGCCTGCTGCGCTGCTCGGCCGACGAGCTGCGCGATCGCCTGCCCGGCACCGGTTCGACGGCCGGACCGGTCGCGGGTCTGATCGCGTCCCTGGACGACAGCTCCCTGCTGGCCGCGCTGCGCAACCTGGGCGGTCATGACATCGGGGCGCTGACGGAGGCGTTCGACAGCGTCGACGACGCCTGCCCCACGGTCATCTTCGCGTACACGGTCAAGGGTCACGGGCTGCCCACCCAGGGCCACCCGCAGAACCACTCCTCCCTGCTGACCGCCGACCAGATGTCAGCGCTGGCGGACCGACTGGGCACCGACCTCGACCACCCCTGGCAGGCCTTCGCCCCCGGGTCGCCGGAAGCGGCGCTGTGCGCGGCGGCCTCCGCGCGGCTGCACCGCCCCGCACACGTGCCGCAGGAACCCCCGGCGATCCCCGCCGACCTCGGCCGTCCGGCCCCCACGGGTACCGGCAACACGCAGCAGGCTCTGGGCAGGGTCCTGCTGGACCTCACCCGCCGGGCTCCCGGGGCGGCGAGCCGGATCGTCACCGTCAGCCCCGATGTCAGCTCGTCCACGAACCTCGGGGGCTGGCTCAACAAGGTCGGCGTGTGGTCGCCGACGGAGCGCCCTGACTGGTTCGCCGACGACTCCGAGACGCTCCTGCACTGGCAGGAGCGGCCGACCGGCCAACACGTGGAACTGGGCATCGCGGAGACGAACCTGGTCGGCGTGCTGGGTGAGCTGGGCGCCACCTGGAGCCGCTGGGGACAGCCGCTGCTGCCGATCGGCGTGGTTTACGACCCCTTCGTCAACAGGGCCCTGGAACCCTGGTCGTTCGGGATCTACGCCGGCGGCCAGTCGATCCTGGTCGGCACGCCGTCCGGGGTCACGCTGGCCCCCGAGGGCGGCGCGCACCAGTCGATCACCACGCCGTCGCTGGGCATCGAGCAGCCCGGCTGCGTCACCTACGAGCCCGCCTTCGCCGTCGACACGGAATGGTGTCTGCTGGCGGCGCTCGGCAATCTCGGCCGCCCGGACGGGAGTTCGGCCTACCTGAGGCTCTCCACCCGTCCCGTCGACCAGTCCCTGGCCGCCGTGCCCGGGGACCCGGCCGCCCGGGAACGCCGACGGCGGCAGGTGACCGCCGGGGCCTACCGGATGCGCCGGCACGACAAGCCCGTGGTGACCATCGCCGCGATGGGAGCGGTGATGACCGAGGCGCTCGCCGCCGCCGACCGGCTCGCCGCCCTCGGCCACCAGGCCGACGTCGTGTGCGTGACCAGCCCGGACCTGCTCTTCCGCGCACTCCAGGCCCGTCGTGGCCTGGCGGACAGCCCGAGCTGGATCCTCGACCAGGTCTTCCCCGCCGACCGGGCCACCCCGCTCGTCACCCTGCTGGACGGTCATCCGCACACGCTGGCGTTCCTCGGCACGATCCGCAACACGCCCGTCACCACACTCGGAGTGACCGCGTTCGGCCAGTCCGGCTCGATCGAGGACGTCTACCGTCACCACGGCATCGACACGTCCGGTGTGGTCGCCGCCGCCGGCTGTGGGACGTCCCCGGTCAGGACGCCGTGTCCGCCGACTTGTTGACGTCGATCGCCCGCTCCAGCAGCGCCGGGTCGGCCAGCGTCCCCGGGTGGGCGCGCATGTACGCCACCGCCTTGAAGGCGTCGGCGACGGTCTCGTCCGTCAGAGAGGCCTGCATCAGCTGCCCCATCGCCCACTGCTGCTGCGACGCCTCCTCGTCCTGCGCCGGCTCCGCGTCGCCCACGCCGCTTCCGGCGGAGGGTCCCCACAGGGCGTCCGTGGCCACCTTCAGCAGGTCGAAGTACCAGGCCGCCGGGAGGCCCAGGTCGGGTTCACCGGTCAGGTAGGCGGAGAGACAGGACGCGTGCAGCGCGGCCGACGACATGCCCTGGCCGAACGTGGCGTTGAGCGAGGCCACCGCGTCGCCGACGCTGACCAGACGGGCCGGGTAGTGCGCCAGCCCCACGAAGTCACGGCGCCGGTTGTCCGCCTGCCGGAAGTTCAGGACCTCGCGGGTGACGGCTCCGCCGACGGCCTTGCCGAAGGCGGGCGGCAGTTCGTCGCACAGCGACCGGAACTCCTCCAGCGTCCTGGGCGGCTGATGCCCGCCGTGGACGATCAGGCCGACCATCCACTGGTTGTCCTCGATCGGGATGAGCAGGCCCGCGGTCAGGCCGCGCGGTCCCGGCTGTGCCGGGAACATGGTGCCGGTGAACGCCGGTGGCGCCGCGTCAGGTCCGGTGGCGCGCTCGAACATGGCGGTCGCGTAGTGGATGCCCGTCGGCACCCGGTGCAGGGGCGGCCTGCTGTAACCCGCCTGCTCGACCCAGTCCGGAAGCCTGCTGGCACGTCCCATCGCGTCGACCACGAAGTCGACACGCACGGCTTCTTCCTCGACGCCGTCCACCACGAAGCGCACCGCACTGACGGCACCGTTGTCGTACTCCAGCGCCGTCGCCTGCGCGGTGACCTTCCGCACGTTGGGCAGAGCGAGCACGCGGTTGCGGACGGCGAACTCCAGCAACGGCCGGCTGCAGTTGAGGGTGTGCACGTCGCGGCTGGGCAGCTGCTCAATGCCGTCGATGTACATGACCGACCGGTCCGGCGCGAGGGAGACGGCGCCCAGACCCTTCAGCTCTCCGGTGATGCCGGGCAGCCAGCGCTCCAGCTGGTCTACCCCGCCCGGAAGTATGCCGTGCACCTGGCGGTCCTGCGGCACTCCGTCGCGGGGCAGCCCCTGCGGGTCGGTGCGGTCACGCTCGATGATCACCACGCGGCGGGAGTGGTCCGCGAGCACCCTCGCGGCCAGCAGTCCGGCGATACTGCCACCCAGCACACATGCGGTGTCGAACAGGACGGGTGTGCGCTCGGGGGGCCGCACCTGGACAAGTCTGTCGAAGACGTCGACAGGCGACTCGGTCACAGATTCTCCTCGGGTATGTGGTGACCACGTCACCACCAGATGGTCCGCTGCTGCGTGAGCGGCTCCGGCCGCCGGCCGGCACGGAGAGGCACGGGGCGGCACACACCCATATTACTTGTCGCGTAAAGCAAATTCCAGATACGTATCACTGTGTCACCGGTCGAGCAGGCCGGCCTCCCAGACCCAGGCGGCGATCTCCACACGATTGCGGGTGGCGAGTTTGGACTGCACGTTGGCGAGATGCGTCTTGACCGTACCCACCGAGATGAACAACGCGGCGGCGATCTCCGCGTTGGTCAGCCCTCGGGCCACCAGACGGACGAGTTCCAGCTCGCGGGCCGACAGCACGCTCCGCGCCGACTCGGAACCGTTCCTGCGAGGCTTCAGGTCCTTGAGCAGCCGCACCGTGACGGAGGGGCTGACCAGCGCCTCACCCGAGGCGGCCGCCCGGATCGCCTCGACCAGCAGGGCGGGTCCGGAGTCCTTGACGAGGAATCCGCAGGCCCCGTCGCGCAGGGCCTGGTGCACGTATTCGTCGTCGTCGAACGTCGTGGCGATGACGACCTTCGGCGGATCGGCCGCCCCCGGGCGGGTCAGCCGGCGCAGCGCTTCCAGTCCGTCGAGTCGGGGCATGCGAATGTCCATCAGTACGACGTCGGGGCGCAGGCGTTCGGCGAGTTCCACTGCCTGCACCCCGTCCGCCGCTTCGGCGACGATCTCGATGTCGTCCTCGGCCGACAGCAGCATGGCGAATCCCGCACGCACCATCGCCTGGTCGTCGGCGATCAGCACACGGATGGTCATGAGACCGCCCGCACCCTGGCAGGGGCCGACGGAAGCGTGGCCTCGACACTCCAGCCTCCGCCCGGCCGGGGGCCGGCGTGGACGTGGCCGCCGATGAGGGCGACACGTTCGGTCAGGCCCTTCAGCCCGAAGCCGCTCCCGGAGTGGTGGCGCACGCCACGGGCCCGTCCGTCATCGCTGACACGGACAGTGAGGCCGCCATTGGCGGCGCGGGCCGCCTGGACGAGGACCTCCGTGGACCGGTGGGAGTGTTTGCGCACGTTGGTCAACGCCTCCATCACCACACGGTGGGCGGTGGTGGAAACCTGAAGAGGCAGGTCGTCGAAGGTGCCTTCCATCTCGAGCCGGGCCCGCGGACCGCCGACCGCGGCGAAGCCGTCCACGAGCGTGCGCACGTCGGCGATTCCCGCCAGCGGTGTGAGGGCCGGGCCCCGCTCCCTCTCACCGGGGTCACGCAGCATTCCCACCATGTGCCGCATGGACGCCAACGCCTCGGCTCCCGCCTGCTCGATGCGCTTGAGCGAGGGACCGACGAGTTCGGGCCGCCGCTCCGCGATCGCCAGCGTTCCCTGAGCCTGGACGACGATGCCGGTCACATGGTGGGCGACGAAGTCGTGCAGGTCCCGGGCGAACTCGGTGCGCTGTTCCTGACGCAGTGCCTGCGCCTGACGGCGCCGGTCCGCTCTCACCAGACGCCAGGCGGCACCGACGCCGGACACCGCCGTCGACCCCATGGCGAGGAAGAGCGCGACGGTGACGGTGAGTTCCTCCGCGCCGACCGCGACCGGGCGCAGCACGACCGCGGTCCACAGCAGCGGGGGAACGGCCCACGACACCCACCACCGCCGGGCGCGCACGGGTACGAGCAGCAACAGCCACAGCAGCGCCGCCGGTTCGGACAAACCCAGCGCCGTGCCCGGATCGGTGTCGCCGCCGGCTCCGGCGTACAACACGACCGAGACCGCCAGTGACGCGATCCCGATGAGGCCGGCGACCGACGGAAGTGTCCTGCCCCCCAGCCACGGGGAGGCGAGAACGGCGCACACCGCGAGCAGGGCCACACCGAGCTTCGCGAGGCGGGCTCCCTCGGGTGCGAGCAGATCGGCCTGCCAGTCGAACAGCAGCGCCCAGCCGAGTATCGCGGTCCATGCGGCCCAGGCCACCCACGGCAGTGCACGCTGCACACGTGTCGTCGCACGCCGCGGTGTGCTGTTCGCCGTTTCGGAACCCGGCGCCGGCCGCGGTCGGCCTGTGCGCCACGGAATCCGAATCACTCGGCGGACAAAGGCAGTCATGGCGCCCGATGGGCTTCTGCGGTCCATCACACCAGGAGCATGCCATGAACCCGCGAGCACGTGCCTCGGTCCGGTGGGCGCCCACCGCGGTCGGCCGAAAGGAGTAGTGGCGGCCGTGGAACCGGCCGTTCGCCGGATCCGGCGGCGGGGACTGCTGCGGCAGGGTCATGGACACCGGAGAGGGTCCGCCGTCGCACTCGCGTGGATCCCCAACGGTCAGATGCGTTCAGGCC
Organism: Streptomyces sp.; assembly: GCF_019510245.1. Lineage (GTDB taxonomy): Bacteria > Actinomycetota > Actinomycetes > Streptomycetales > Streptomycetaceae > Streptomyces. The sequence continues at coordinate 64,555 of NZ_JAEKKT010000158.1, forward strand.
GACTTCACCACCCTGTCCCACGCCCAGTACGGGCCGCCGGACACCAACCCGAGGAATTCACGTCATGGGCGATGTCAACTACCGGTTCGAGGCAATCCCGGTCCTCGGTCCCCTTCTCTGCCTGGTCTTCGCCTTCCTCGCTGTACAGGCGATCCGCGCAAGGGCCGGGGCGGGATGGGGGTGGAGATTCGTTCCCCTCCGGTTCGTGACCGCGTTGTACCTGGCCGGCGTCATCGGATTCACGTTCTTCCCCTTCCAGATCATGTACGGCAGATACGCCGACGACATCGACTGGACCAACCAGATCAACTGGTACCTGCTGGTGACACTCGACCCGAGCGCCGTACCCAACATCGTGATGACAGTTCCGCTGGGAATACTGCTCCCGCTGCTGTCGGGCCGCGTCACCTCCTGGCGGCGTGCCGCCGTCTACGGTGCCGTCTTCAGCATCACGATCGAGGTCTCGCAGGTGCTGGGCTGTGTGCTCTTCAACAACTACCGAGGGGCCGACGTCAATGACGTACTCGTCAACACCCTTGGCTGTGTGATCGGGTACGGCATCGTCCGGTGGGCCCTGACGACGCGCTTCCCCGGCGACCTGCTGCGGCGCCTGGCGCTGCCCGCCTCCGCCGCGGCAAGGGCAGGACAGCACACCGTGACCCCGGCTGCCGACAGCGGGAGTGCCGCCAGGGTGCGGTGAGGCAAACGTATGAGCAAGTTCGGCGGTGACTACACTCCGGCGGCCATGGACCTTCACAACCCAACCCCTCTGGCCGTCATGGCAGTCGACACCATCGAGAGCGTCAGCGGCACCTACCCGGGACATCGCCGCGTGCATGCCCGAGGTATGTGTTTCGATGCCACCTTCACTCCGTCCGGCGAGGCCGCTTCCCTCACGACGGCCACCCACCTCCAGGCGGATCCGGTTCCTGCCGTCGTACGTTTCTCGAACTCGAACACCAACCCGACCGTGCCCGACGGGATCAGGGCCGGCCGTGGGCTCGCCGTGCGCTTCCTGCTCCCGGACGGCACGGACACCGATCTCGTCTCCGTCAACATCCCGGTGTTCTTCGCGGCCACCCCCCAAGAGTTCCTGGAGCTGCTCGGCGCCCTGCAGAAGGACCCCGTCACGGGGGCACCCGACCCGGCGAAGGTCGCGGCGTACGTCGCGGCACACCCGACGGCGGCCCGCGGGCTGCAGGAGGCCGGCCGAATGCCCATTCCCGTCGGATACGGGACCGCCCGCTACTGGGCCATCCACGCCTTCTTCTGGGTCGACGCCCAGGGCGGGCGCCGCGCGGTCCGTTACCGCTGGGAGCCGGACGCGGGGCTGCGGGAGTTGTCGGAGGAGGCCGCGGCCGGCAAGGACGCCGAGTACCTGGCGCGGGAACTGGTCGAACGCCTTGCCGACGGCCCCGTGGGCTTCACGCTCCGCGTCCAGCTCGGCCAGGACGGCGACCCCACGGACGACCCGACCAAACCCTGGCCGGCCGACCGCCCGGAGATCGTCGCGGGGCACCTGCGGATCACCGGCCCGGTCGCGGACCAGGAGCACTGGGCGGAACAGGTCTACGACCCCACCCGGATCACGCCGGGTGTCGAACTCTCCGACGACCCGGTCCTGGCCTTCCGCAGCCAGGCCTACGCCGTCTCCCACGAGCGCCGGGCGGCCCACCGCTGAGGGCGCCGGGGCCGTGACCGGCGGCGGGATCCGGCAGTACGTCGGCCGCCCCTCGGTGGGAGTCGGTGGGGCACAGCGATGCCCCGCCACGGGGAGGGGCGACACGCAGTGGCTCCGGGTCTCCACCGCGCACCTATCGTGCCCGGAATCATATGGAATGCCACCGTACGATGCCGATCATGGCCACATCTCTCCCCCTCAGGATCGTCCGGCGCTCACCGTCGTACTGGCGCGTGACGTTCGACAGCCCCCCGATCAACCTGGTGACCTACGAGGTCTTCGCGGCACTCGGCGACCTCGTCGACCGGATGGAGGCGGACGAAGACCTGAAGGTGGTGGTCTTCGACAGCGCGGATCCGGTTTTCTTTCTGGCGCACTTCGACATGCTGCCGCCCGAGGTGCCCTACACCGGGCCCACCTGGCGCGACACCACCACCCGCATGGCCCGGTCCGCTGTCATCAGCATCGCCTCCGTCCGCGGCCGGGCACGCGGGGTGGGCTGTGAGTTCACGCTCGCCTGCGACATGCGCTTCGCCAGCCTGGAGAACGCCGTGCTGGGGCAGCCGGAGGTGGGCGCCGGTGTGACGCCCGGCGGCGGAGCCACGGAACGGCTGCCCCGGCTGGTCGGACGGGGGCGCGCGCTGGAGATCATCACCGGGGCCGACGACTTCGACGCCGCGACGGCGGAGCGGTACGGCTGGATCAACCGCGCACTGCCCGATGCCGAGCTGGACGCCTATGTGGACCGCCTCGCCACCCGCATCGCCTCGTTCGACCACAAGCCGCTGTCCGAGGTGAAGGCGCTGGTCAACCGGTCCACCCTGCCGTCCGACGCGGACCTGGAAGCCGGCCAGAACACCTTCCGCGCCTCGCAGACCTGGCCGGAGGCGCACACCAGGATCGGCCGGCTCATGGAGCGGGGCATGCAGCAGCGCGGTGAACTCGAACTCCGCCTGGGCGAGCACATCGCCGAGCAGTAGGACCCGGCCACGGCGCCGTGGCCGGGGTCAGGACGAGAGGTGGCGCGCGAACCAGTCGACGGCCGCCCTGCCGGCCGTGGCGAACTCCTCCAGATAGGGCGAGAAGTGTCCGCCCGGCACGGCGCCAGTCGGCGATCTGCCGCCACGGGTCGACGTCCTGGCGTGGCGTGCCGCCGCTGGATCCGAAGGTGCGATGGTCGTGGGCCAGTACGACGAAGCCCGCCTCCGAAGGCCCTGGCGAAGGGCTCCGGTCGCTGGTCCTCGATGCCGCCGAACCCGCTGGTCATGGTGATGGCCGGTCGTGGCGTCGGGGGTCCGTCCGGCACGAGGAGCCGGCCGCCCAGCGTGGCTCCTCGGCGGGTGTCTCCCCGTCGGTACGGGTGAACGTCATCGCATACGCCTTTCCCGGGCAGTCGAAGAAAACGGGGCCCTCGGCTCCGGTCCGAAGGCCCCGCGTCGGTTCCGGGCGGTGTCCGTGCCCGAGCGGCCGTCCGTGGCGGCTACTCGGCCAGCCGGCGCCCGAGGTCGAGTTCCACACCGTCGGGCTTCTGGAGCCCGCGCTCGAACAGGGAGCGCACGCGGTGGGCGTTCTCGGGGCGCCCCGCGGACTTGAAGTAGGCCATGAGGCTGGCGCCGTGGGATTCCTCCGTCGGCAGGGACTCGGCGTCCACCAGGGCCTTGGTCTGGGCGACGGCCGACTTGTCGAAGCCGGCGATGCGGCGGGCGAAGGCGTCGACGAACCGCTCCAGCTCGCCTTCCGGGAGAACACGGTTCACGTAGCCGTACTCGGCCGCGAGGTCGGCGGGGAAGTCGTCGCCGCCCAGCAGGATCTCCAGGGCGCGGCCCCGGCCCACCAGGCGGGGCAGCCGGCCGCTGGGGTTTCCGCCGGGAACCGATCCGACACCCACCTCGAACTGACCGAGGACGGCGTTCGGGCCGGCGAACCGGATGTCCGTCGCCAGCACGAACTCGCTGCCGCCGCCCCGGGCACGGCCGTTGATCTCGCTGATGGTGACGGCGGGCACCTTGGCCAGGCGGTACATGTTGTCGGCGTACGGGTGCAGCCCCGAGGCCGCCGGCTTCATGGCGGCCACGCGGGAGCGGTCCGACAGGAAGTCCCAGTGCGCCATGAAGAAGTCCGGGTTGACACTGCGGAAGACGACGGCGGTCAGCTCCGGGGCCTGCTCGATGCGGGTGACCAGCTCCGCGAGCTGCTCGACGGTGTCGGGGTCGATCAGGTTGACCTCCCCGTTGGAGAAGGTGATCCGCCAGTAGGACGGGCTGACCTCTTCGACGGCGAACTGCTCATGGCTGCTCATGCGGGATTGCTCCTTGCGATGACGAAGTGCGTTTCCGGTGCTGAGCGTCGACGACGTCCGCCGGACGGCACAGATGCTGAAACCTGTTTTCCAACTTAGCATCTGAATTGGAAAAACCATCTCAGGGATAGACTGGTCGTATGACGAACAGGAGCCCTCACCTCGGCGCGGAGGGGACACGTTGCTCGATCGGCCGCGCCCTGGAGGTGTTCGGCGACCGGTGGAGCCTGCTGATACTGCGCGAGGCGCTCCAGGGAGCCACCCGCTTCTCCGACTTCAGAGACCGCCTGCAGGTGGCGAGTGACGTCCTCACCCACCGGCTCGGCACCCTGGTCGACGGCGGGGTGCTGGACAGACTCCCCTACCAGGAGGCGGGCAGCCGCACCCGGATGGCCTACCGCCTGACCCCTGCCGGACAGGACCTCATGGTGGTCTTCGGCGCCCTCCAGCAGTGGGGCGACCAGTACTGTCCCCACCCCGACGGGCCGCTCGTCGGCCGGGTCAGCCGCACCGACGGCCAAGCCCTGCACGTCGCCTTCGTCGACGAGCAGGGCCACGAGACTCCGCTGCGGGACGTCGACCTCGGCGGCCCGGTCGACGCCTCTGCCGCCCGCCGCGGAACCTGACGGGCCGGCAGCGGTCAGATCAGGCCGGCCCGGTAGACCAGCAGGGCGATCTGGACGCGGTTGTTCAGTTCGAGCTTGGCCAGGATGTGGGAGACATGCGCCTTGACCGTCGGGATGCTCAGATACATCTCGGCGGCGATCTGCGCGTTCGTCTTCCCCTCAGCGACGGCGAGGGACACCTCGTGCTCCCGGGCGCCCAGCCGTCCGAGCAGTTCCCGTGCGTCGTGGACGTCCTGGCCGCCCGGTCCGGTTGCCCCGCGGGCCCCGGTGGCGCCCGGTGCCGCCCGGTCCTCGTCGGGAGACACGGCGACGGTGTCGACGAGCTGGCGCAGGGCGTCCGGGGAGAACACCGGCTCCCCGGAGGCCGCCTTGCGCAGTGCGGCTACGAGGTCCTGCGGCTGGGTGTGCTTGAGGAGAAACCCTCCTGCGCCCGCCTGCAGGGCACGCAGGACGTAACCGTCGGTGGCGAGCGTGGTGAGCATGATGATCTCGGGGGGCTCCGCGCGGGCCCGCAGGACACGGGTGGCCTCGATGCCGTCCATGAGCGGCATGCGGATGTCCATGAGGACCAGGTCCGGGCCGTGGCGGTCGACGAGGGCCGACACCTCGGCGCCGTCGGACGCCTCGGCGACGACCGTGATGTCCTCGGCCGCCCCCAGCATCAGGCGCAGTCCCGCGCGGACCAGGGGATCGTCGTCGGCCAGCAGTACGCGGATCATGCCGACCACCGTACGGTGATCACGCGGTCCACGGCAGCCAGGCCGTCACCCGGTACCGACCGCCGGTGCGGCTGTGCTCGAAGGTGCCGCCCGCCAGCGCGACCCGCTCGGACATGCCGATCAGCCCTTGTCCCGCCCCGGGCGGCGCGTCGGTGGGCGGGGCCGCGGGCAGACCGTTGGTCACGTCCAGGGTGAGGCCGTCGCGCGGCGTGCCGGCCAGCGAGAGGTGTACGGCCTCGCCCGGGGCGTGCTTACGGGCGTTCGTGAGCGCTTCCTGCACGATCCGGTAGACGGTACGGCTGGTGAAGTCGCTCAGCGAGTCCGCGTCCGTGAGATCGACCTCCACCTCGACACGTGTCCCCGCCTCCCGGTTCTCCTCGATCAGACGCGTCAGGTCGCGCAGGGTGGGCTGAGGCGGTTCGGTCCTGGTGGCGGCCCCCGGGTCCAGGGGCGTGCGCAGCACGCCGAGAACGTGCTGAAGGTCCTCCAGGGCCCGCGCGGCGCTGTCCCGGATCACGGCGGCGGCCTCCCGGACCTGCTCGGGCGGGGCGTGGGGATGGAACTCCAGGGCGCCCGCGTGGACACTCAGCAGGGACAGCCGGTGGGCCAGGACGTCGTGCATCTCCCGGGCGATCGCCTCACGTTCCCGTCGGCGGGCCCGCTCGGCGCGCAGCGCGGACTCGCTCTCGGCGCGCACGGCCCGTTCCCGGAGGGCGCGCACGAACAGACCCCAGCCCACGGCGCCCCCCACGAGCAGGGCCCCGGTCACGGCCGAGGCCACCTCGGCGGACTGGAACGACCAGCGTGTCACCAGGTAGAGCAGGACGGGAAGCAGCGCGAACGCCGTCACCCAGCGGGTGGTGGCGACCGGGCAGCGGGCCGCCACGGTGAACAGGGCGATGGCCACGGCCGGGATGACGGGCACGAAGGCGCACATCACCACCAGGACCAGGGCGACCGGCACCGGCCATCGGCGCCGCCACCCAAGCAGCAGGCAGCCCGCCGCAGGCAGGAGCAGACCGCGCAGCCCGAAGGACAGACCGGGCAGGAACACGCTGGTGAACACCCGGGGGTACAGCCACAAGCCCCTGTCGCTCGCGACGACGGTGCTGGCCGTCAGTACCGCGGCGGCGGCCACGACCGCCAGATCGCGCCACCCAACACGCCGGTCGCCGGCCGTCCTCTTCTGACTCACGTCCAGAGAACCTACGTCGCCGCGACCGTCCGGAGCGAGCATCCCGGCCCCGGCGCGCAACTTGCCTACCAAGGTATGAGTACCGACGGCGGCCGCGACTTTGGTCACCGGTGAAGTGCCGACTTTCCGCCGAAGCGAGCGCCCCGTCCGGCCCCCTAACGTCGCAGCCATGAACGGATCCCCATACCTGAACACCGTCCCCCTCCGTCACCCGCGGCGGCTCGCCGCCAGCCTGCTCGGCACGGCGCTCCTCCTCCTGGGCGGTGTGCACCTGGCCGAACGGCTTGTCGCGCACCTCACCCTGTGGAGCGGCGCCGTCCCCGTTCCGGGCCTGCTCCACCTGGCGCTGGCCGCCGCGGGCGCGGTCACCCTGGCCCTGGTGCTACGCCACCGTCACGGCACGCACCCGCAGAACCGATGATCCCCGACCCTGTACACCGCAGCCCACGGCGGGTCGCGACCGCCGTCCCGCCTCTCCTCAGGAAGACCGAACAGGCCAGCACGTCATGACCGACTCCCTCACGACCCCTCGGGCCGCACCCGTTCCCGCGATCGAGACCGTCGGGCTGGGCCGACGCTACCGCCGCGGATGGGCACTGCGGGACACTTCCTTCCGCCTGCCCGCCGGCCGCGTCTGCGCCCTGGTCGGACCCAACGGCGCCGGCAAGACGACGCTGCTGTCCCTCGCCGCCGACCTGGTCACGCCGACCGCGGGGTCCATCACGCTCTCCGGCCACCGGCCGGGCAGCACCAGGGCCCGGCAGAGCACCGCGTTCCTCAGCCAGCAGAAGGCTCTCTACCCGCGGTTCCGCGTCCACGAGATCCTGCGCATGGGAGCGGAGCTGAACCCCACCTGGCACCAGGAGACGGCCGAGTCCGTCGTCGAGGCGGGCGGCATCCCGATGAACGCCCGGATCGGGACGCTGTCCGGCGGGCAGTCCACCCGGGTCGCCTTCGCCCTGGCCCTCGGCAAGCGCCCGCGGCTGATGCTCCTCGACGAGCCGATGGCCGACCTCGACCCGCTGGTACGGCATCAGATGACCGATCTGCTCCAGGCGGAGGCGCGACACAACGACGCGACGGTCGTCATGTCCTCACACCTCGTCTCCGAGCTGGAGAACGCCTGCGACTACCTCGTCCTGGTCAACCAGGGCACCGTCCGGCTGGCCGGCGAGGTGGACGTCCTGCTCGCGGCACACCGGCAACTCACCACCGGGTCGGCGGACCGCGACCGCCATCGGAAGGTGCTGGACGGTCAGGACGTGATCGCGACCTCCGGCGGCCTCGACGGGCTCACCTCGCTGGTCCGGATCCGTCACGCGCTCCCGGAAGGTGCCGGGCACCGGCTCCCCACCCTGGAGGAACTCGTCCTCGGCTATCTCAGAACGCCGGACGCCCCGTCACTGCTCAGCGCGAGCGCGCGAGTCGACGCAGGCGAGGGGGTGGCGGCATGAGCACCCTCACCTCTTCCACGCCGGGCGTCCGCCGTGGTCCGGGGCCGCGGCTGCGTGGGCTGACCTGGCTGATCTGGCGGCAGAACCGAACCGCCTTCTGGATCGCCCTGGCCGCCGCGGCGGCAGTCGCCGTCTACGCCGCCGTCCAACACCAGCACGTCGCGGCCGCCGTCAGCGCGCACCATCTCGACGCCTGCCACGGCCGTGAGACCTCCGCGGGGTGCCTCAGGAACCTCCTCGGCTTCGAGCGGGACCACCAGTTCCCGCTGCGGCGCCCGCTCCAGGCGATGCTGCTGCTGCCGTTCCTGTTCGGTCTGTTCCTCGGCGGGCCCCAGCTCGCGCAGGAACTGGAGTCGGGGACGTACCGTACCGTCGCCACCCAGTCCGTGACCCGCACCCGCTGGTTCGCCGCGAAGCTGGGTGTGCCGCTCGTCATGACCGTGTTCGTCAGCGGCGTGTTCTCCGCCGCCATGACCTGGTGGTGGCATCCGGTCGCCGGGGTCCTGGGCCCGCTGTTCCCCTGGCAGGGCTGGTATCCCTTCTACGGGGTGGGTCCCGTCGTCGTGGGCCTCTGCGTGCTGCTGTACCTCCTGGGGGCAACTCTGGGACTCGTGCTGCGCCGCACGGTCCTGGCCATGGGGGCGACGCTCGTGGTCGGCGCGGGTCTGTTCGCGCTGCTGGAGCAGGTCCGGCCGTACCTCTGGCCGGTGCGCACGGCTTCCGCGCAGCACACGTCCGAGCCCCCGGCCCCCGGCAGCGCGTGGATGCTCGCGGACGGCCCGCTGTCCAAGGACGGCCGGCGCGTCTCCGAGGTCACGGACTGCTACGCCCAGAGCGACTTCCGCCGGTGCCTGACCGGGCACGGCATCACCGGTCACTGGGCCGAGTATCATCCGGCCTCGGACTTCTGGCCCCTTCAGTGGACGGCGACCGGGGTGTGCCTCGCGCTCGGCGTGGCGCTCGTCGCCCTGTCCCTGTGGTGGATCCGCCGGCATCCTTCCTGATCACCGACCGGGCACCGCCTGGGGGCGGGGCGGGAGCCGGCGGGGTGCGCCTGGTCCGGGTGCCCGAACGATCGTGTTGATACTTGATTCATCAACGATGTAGCGTGTGTTGCGGTGATCACCGGGCTCGGGCACCACACACATCGCACCGGCGGAGCGCGGAGCGACCGGCACGTGCGGGCGGCGACGGCGCCGTCCGCACGTTCGAAGGCGGGTTGCGCCAGGGCAACCACCTGGCGCGCCTGCTCGCGCTGCGCAAGCACCCCGAGCACCGGCCGGCCGTCCGGCGTGCGCTGCGGGCCGTCGTCGCCGAACTGCGGCCGGACGGCGGCCTGCCGTACATCACCGGCCTGGACGTCTTCGCCACGGCGTTCGCCGGACTCGCGCTCGCCACCAGCGGCACCCCCGCCCCACTGATCGCCTCGATGGCCGACGCTCTCGCCGCACAGCAGAACTCGGACGGCGGCTTCGGATACACCGTGGGGGTACGGCAGAGCGACGTCGACGACACCTCCTACGCCATCGAGTTCCTGCGTACGGCCGCGCCGCGAACGCACACGGCGACGATCGAGCGCGCCGAGGCCTATCTCCTCGCCCGGCGCAATCCCGACGGCGGATTCCCCACCTTCGCCGCGGGCGCTCCCTCCGAGGTGGCCATGACGGCGGCGGCGGTGAACGCGCTGTCGGGCAATCCCGCCCACCGCGCGGTCGCGGAGCGGGGGGTCGCGTTCATCGTGAGCCAGGGTGGTCCCGCCGGCGTGCTGGAACGCGGCTGGAGCCGCAACCTCACCAACGCCGTCTTCCGCGCCACGCTGGCCTGCGCCTCCGTCCGTGACGACGCGCCCGCCGCACTGCGCAAGGCGGCGTCCGCGACGGCCCGCGGGATCATCGGCCACCTGGTGAGCACCCAGGGCCAGGACGGCGGCTGGGGGCACTGGCGGGGCGACCGCAGTGACCCGATCAGCACGGCCTACGCGGTCATCGCCCTCAGCCGTGCCCCGGAGCAGGCGGACTCGTTCGATCGCGCCCTTCGCTACCTGGTCGGCCGGCAGCGGCCCGACGGAGGTTATGTGAGCAGACCCGACCAGGTGGGCCCGCGCCCCTTCAGCTACGACGTGCCCGCGCTCGCCGACGTCTGTGTCCTGCTGGCCCTGGCCCACGCCGCACCCGCCACCGGCACGTCCCGAGCCGGCCGCGACAGAGCGACGATGGGGTAAACGTCACTTTTCACATCTATGGCCCTCTCGGCCAGTATGATGGGTGTCATCCAGATTTGGGTGGCAGCCGTCTCTTCGAGCGATCAAGGCGGCTTCGGCGCGGCGCTCGCCCCCATGGCGCGCCGGGACAGGCCAGGGTCGACGCATACGGTGTCCGGCCTGGTCGGGACATCGACGACAGAGGAGGCAGCAGATGAAGGCAATCGTGTACCGGAGCACCGGCGGCCCCGAAGTGATGGAACTCGTCGACCGTCCGACTCCCGAGCCCGGAGCGGGCGAGGTCCGCGTCAGGGTACGGATGTCGGGGGTCAACCCCACCGACTGGAAGGCGCGCCGGGGTTCCCGGGGGCACACCGACGGCGTCGAGCAGGTGCCCAACCAGGACGGCGCCGGCGTGGTCGACGCGGTGGGCGAGGGAGTCGACGCGGCCTGGGCCGGACGGCGGGTCTGGATCTGGGAGGCCGCCTGGCAGCGCGCCGACGGCACCGCCCAGGAGTACGTGGTCCTGCCGCTGCGGCAGGTGGTACCGCTCCCCGACCACGCCTCCTTCGAGCTCGGCGCCAGCCTCGGCATCCCGGCGCTGACCGCTCATCGCTGCCTCACCATCGCCGAAGGCGGCCCGGAGCAGCTGCGCCCCGGCGCACTCGCCGGCCGTACGGTGCTGGTGGCCGGCGGCGCCGGAGCGGTGGGCAACGCGGCCATCCAGCTGGCCCGCTGGGCCGGAGCGACCGTGATCACCACCGTCAGCAGCGCCGAGAAGGAGGCTCTCGCCCGCACCGCCGGCGCCCAGCACGTGGTGAACTACCGCGCGGGTGACACCGCGGCGGCCATCCGTGCGGTGGCCCCGGACGGAGTCGACGTGATCGTAGAGGTCGCCCCGGGCCCCAACGCCGAACTGGACGTGGCCGTGCTCGCTCCCAACGGCACGCTGGCCGTGTACGCCAACGACGGTGGTGACACCCTGACGCTTCCCGTACTGCCGCTGATGTTCGGCAACGTGCGCTGGCAGGCCGTGATGATCTACACCGTCCCGACGGCGGCCAAGGACCACGCGGTGGCGGGCGTCTCCGCCGCGGTCGCGGACGGCGCACTGCAGGTCGGCGAGGAGGCGGGGCTGCCGCTGCACCGCTTTCCGGTGGAGCGCGTCGCCGACGCCCACGCGGCCGTGGAACAGGGCGCCGTCGGCAAGGTCCTCATCGAGCTGACCTGACCGCACCGGACCCGGGAGCACACCGGGACGCGAGCCGCGGACGGTCCGCGTCCCGCGTGCAGGTGACGACCCCCGGTCCGGTGGCCCGTCCCGGCCGCCCCACACGCGGCCGAAGCTCGACAGGTCTCCCCCGGCACACGTATGCACGCCACAAGAGCCGACCAGTTGAGACAACCGCACGTTCGCGAGCCTGACTTCAACACAGTCGCGTGACGTCCGTGAGCGGGGCGCGAGCCCGTGCTCGACGAACGTGACGGTGGTGCGGACGGTGTAGTCCCGGCTGGTCATGGGGTGTTGTCCGGAGAAGGAACGGCCGACGACCAAGGCCCCCTGCAGCCTCATCGGAACCTGGCTTCTGGTCTCCTGCCAGGCCACCGCCGTGGACGACGGCGAGGTGGTGCGACCGTACGGTGAACACCCCTTGAGCCTGATCATGTACACCGCCGACGGGTACATGTCCGATCACGACCCCGGACCGGCCGCTGTTTGACGAGGAGCGACAGGAGTACGGACGGCCGGAGGAACTGGCCGAGGCGGCACGCCACTACCTGGCGTACACCGGCACGTTCCGGGTGCCGGACGGCGACACCGTTGTGCACGAGGCCGCCCTGTGCCTGTACCCGTACTGGATGAGCAACGGCCAGACGGCGGGCGACGCGGACCGCGCCACGTCACCGAGCGGTCGGCCAGAGCCCGGCCAGACGCCACCGTCGGAACCGGTTCGACGTCCCCACCGCCGGATGCGGCCGGTGGGCCGTCACTCGGCGGTGTCGCGCAGCTGCCTCAGCAGGATCGCGAGTTCGAGTCGCTGCCGTCCGGCCGGAGGGCCGAACGAGAAGCCGAGCCGGGCCTCGGCCTGGGCGAGCCGGGCCGTCACGGTGCTGTGGTGCCGGTAGACCTGGGCGGCCGCCTTGCGGGCCGAGCCGGTCGCGCAGAAGGCGGCGAGTACGGTCAGGGTGTCCGCGCCGTGAGGGTCGGTGGCGAGTGCGTCCAGCACGCTCACGTCGGCGACCTTCGCGATGTCCTCCGCGCGCAGCCGTGCCGCGATGGCCGCCAGCGCGCCGAGTTGTCCGGCCTGGACCACGGCCGGACGCGGACCTTCCCGGGTCGCGAACCGCAGCGCCGTACGGGCCTGCCGCCAGGACTCAGGCGCGTCGATCGCGGGCAGCGCGTCCCCCACGCCGATCCGCACCCCCTCCCCCGCCGCTTCCCGCATATCTGCGGGCAACGAGCGGGTGAGCACCACGTGCACAGGCCCGATCGACGCGCTGCGCACACCCGGATCAGCGGCGGCCAGGGCGCGCAGGAGGTGTCTGAGGTCCCCGGGCGCGGCGGCCACGGCCAGGACGTGCACCCCGGCCGACGGGTCGAACCGCAGCAGGCGCACCGCCCGGGCCCGCTCGGCCTCTCCGGCACTGGCCGACAGCGCCAGCTCCACCAGGGCCTCGTCGCCCGGTTCGGGCAGCGGACCCCGCGTGCGGTCCAGTAGGAGCGCTGCGGCGAACGCGAACCGCTCCAGCAGGATGGTGTCCAGCGCGAACGGTTCGCCGACGCGTTCCAGCCACACCCGGCTGCTCGGGGAGATCTCCCGCACGGCGGGTCCGACCGGCTCAGGGGTGTGGGCGATGACCTGCCCCGCGGCATCGGAGCGCAGGCATACCCCCAGTTCGCAGTCCGCGACGCCGACCGCGCACTCGGCGAGGCGGGCCGTCTCGCGTACGAGAGTGCGCAGCGTGGCCCGGGTGGAGATCAGGGTGTCGAAGAACGCGATCACCCGCACGGCGTTCTCCGCATCGGCGTCGAGAGCTGACAGACGCAGGAGCAGGCCATTCACACGGCGAAGCCTACGGCATCCGCCAACCGGCGGATGCCGACGCCGGATGACCGCCGGATGACGGCTGGTCTGCCACCCGGCGATTCACAGAGACTGGGGGTGCACCCCCCAGGAGGAACAGACAATGCCGTACTTGTTCGACCCAGAGCTTGCTCCGTGGGTGCCACTGCTCGCCGACGTGGACTACGCGAACGTGGCGAAGATGCGGGCACAGGCTGAGCTCATGGAGCCCGCGCCCTTCGACCCGCCGGTCCCGGTCGACGTCCGGGACATCACGGTGCCGGGCTTCCAGGGCGCCCCGGAGGTCGGCGTGCGCATCTACACGCCCGCGAACCGCACCGGGAAGCTGCCCGGTCTGCTGTACATGCACGGGGGCGCCTTCGTCATCGGGCTCGCGGACTTCTTCCACACCGAGACGGTCCGCATCGCCGCCGAAGTGGGCGCGGTGGTGGTGTCGGTGGACTACCGCACCGCCCCGGAGCACCCCTTCCCGGCGCCTCTGGAGGACTGCTACGCCGCCCTGTGCTGGTTCGCGGAGCACGCCGACGAACTGGGCGTGGACCCCGACCGGATCGGTGTGGGCGGAGAGAGCGCGGGCGGCGGCCTGGCCGCGGCCGTCGCGCTGTTCGCTCGGGACCACGACGGGCCCGCTCTGAAGATGCAGTACCTCGGTGTCCCGGTGCTGGACGACCGGCTGGCCACGGCCTCCATGCACGCCCTCACCGACATCCCCGGCTGGAACCGCCGCAACGCGGAACTGTCTTGGGACTACTACCTCGGTGGCAGGGGGCTGCGCGGCGGCGACGACGTCAGCCCGTACGCAGCACCGGCCCGTGCCGAGGACCTGGCCGGCCTGCCGCCCGCGTACATCACGGCCTCCGAGTTCGACCCGCTGCGCGACGAGGACCTGGGCTACGCCCAGCGGCTGATCATCGCGGGCGTGCCGACCGAACTGCACCACTTCCCCGGCACTTTCCACGGCGCGGCCCAGCTGGTGCCGCAGGCAGCCGTGAGCCAGCGCATGATCGCCGAGGGGCTCGACGCGCTCCGTCGCGGCCTGTAGGCCGGGCAGACCGACGTCCCGGTGTGAGTGACGCGTACCCGGCCGCCTCTGTCGGGACGCGTCCTCTGGTGCACAAAGCACAAGCAGGCACCTTTACCCATTCCAGTAACACAAATAGGTGGGACTCTCATGACTTTTTCCCTGGACACCCTGCCGGCGGACGATCCGCTGTGGAAGAAGAGCGGCGCGCTCTACGTGCCGTCGGGCAAGGGCCCCACGGTGTGGGCGGTCGGTGACGTCTACACGATCAAGGCGACGGGCGCGCAGACCAACGGCGGCTTCGGCTTCATCGAGGGAACGATTCCGGCCGGCGGCGGACCTCTCGCCCACGCACATCCCGATCGCGAGGAGACCTTCTACATCCTCGACGGGGAACTGGAGTTCCTCGACGGGGAGGAGACGTTCACGGCGGTCGCGGGGGACTTCATCCACGTTCCCCGGGGCGTCCGGCACCGGTTCACGAACAAGGCGAACCATGCCGCACGCATGATCTTCATGTTCACTCCGGCGGGCCCCGAGCAGATCATCGCCGACTACGCAGCTCCGGCCCGGCCGGGCGAGCTGCCGCCGGCGATCATCGACGACGACCAGATGGCGCGCTACCAGACCATGAACGAGCTCGCGGGCACCATCATGCTCCCCGAGTAGTCCTGACTCGTCGTCACACCGGCCCGGAGTGGGGGAATTCGGAACGCCGAACGAAGCCGTGACGGGGGGCTCCCGGGTTTCCGGGAGCCCCCCGTCACGTGCTGTCCATGCGGTCGTCCGCGGGGCGGTCCGGCGCGTACACGCCCCCTGCCGCCTCGACCGAGCGCGACTCCCGATGATCTCCTTGCTCGACACAAGCTGATCTGTCAGGACGTCCCGTTGCGTCATTCACCAGGGCTTGGCCTGCGACTCAGGACTCAAACGCAACGGTGTTGAGCCTGAGTCAGACTCCTGATCATCAAGTGTGCGCGGCCGTGGGCCCCGGTACGTCCTGGTCTCCCGCACCACGGAGGCAAGCGCCGGTGGGCATCGGTGCGACTCCCCTCACGCGAGGAACGACACGCACGTGAACGACCTGCACCCGGGCCGCCGACGCCTGCTCAAGATGTTCGGGCTCAGCGCCACCGCCACCACGGCCGCCATACTCCAGGCCGACCCGGTACTGGCGGCGACCCTGGGACACGACGAGAAGACCGGGGTCTCCCCCGCCTCGTACAAGCCCCCCACCGGTCTCGCCGGGAACACCGACGCGAAGCGGACGGCACTCGACTGGATCGACGCCAACCAAGGGGCGATCACCAAGTTGAGCGACGAGGTGTGGAAGCACGCCGAACTGTCGCTGCGCGAATGGAAGTCCTCACTCGTCACCGCACGTCTGCTGGAGGACAACGGCTTCACCATCGAGTGGGGCTCCGCCGGCTTCCCGACCGCCTTCGTGGCCACCTACGGCAGCTCCGGGCCCGTCCTGGGCTTCAACGCGGAGTACGACGCGCTGCCCGGCCTGTCCCAGAAGCGCGGGGTCGCCACCCACGACCCGCTGGTCTACAACTACGACGCCTACGGTCCCACCTACGGTGCCGGGCACGGCGACGCCCACAACACCCTGGGCGCCGGCGGCACGGCCGCTGCCATCGCCGTGGCCCATGCGATCCGTACCCAGGGCCTGAAGGCCACGGTCAAACTCTTCGGCAGCGCCGGCGAGGAGCAGCTGGTCGGCAAGGCGTACGCGGTCAAGGCCGGTGTGTACGACGGTCTCGACGCCTTCCTCGACTGGCACCCCTTCAACATCACCGTGCCGTTCTGGAACACCACCAGCGCGCTGATATCGGCCACCTTCACCTTCCTCGGTGCCTCCGGACACGGCGGCACACCGCTCGGCAACAAGAGCGGCCTGGACGGCGCCCTGCTGATGGCGACGATGTCGGAGTACCTGCGGGAGAAGAACGTCGCGCCCTCGGGCCGCTTCCACTACGCGATCATCAACGGGGGCGGCGCTCCCAACGTGACGCCCGACATGTGCTCCATCTGGTTCTTCGTCCGCGAGGGAAGCCCCGACCGCGCCCGGGTCCTGTACGACAAGATCGTCGACTGCGCGAAGGCCGCGGCCCAGGCGAGCCAGACCCGCCTGGTGCACAAGTTCCACTCCGCCACGTGGAACCTGCTGGCGAACAAGGCCGGGGCGGAACTCCTCAACGACAACATGCGGCAGATCGGCGCGCCGCGGTTCACCGGCGCGGACCACACGCTGGCCAGGGCCGTGCAGAGGTCCCTCGGCCGCCCGGAGGTCGGCATGCCCACCGAGCTGACCCCACTCACACCACCGGCGGCGGCGTACACCGGCGGCCTGGCCACCGACACCGCCGACATCAGCTGGCAGGCGCCCACCGCCGTTCTGCTGGCGGCGGCCTACCCGCCGGGCATCCCGAACCACAACTGGGGCGTCACCGCGACGGCCGCCACCGGCATCGGCCATCAGGCGCTGCTCTCCGCCGCACGCTACCTCGCGGCCGCCGCCGTCGACCTCATCGAGCAGCCCGACCGACTGGCCGCCATGCGGCAGGAGTTCACGGAAAGGACCTCGGGCATCCAGTGGGCCTCGATGGTCCCCGACGGCACCCAGCCGCCGCTGTACGAACCCCCCCGTTATGTTTTCCGCGGTCCTGCAAGAGGGCCGCTGGCCTCCGGGCCCGGCATGACTGTGTCCCCCTGTCGAACGGATGACCTGGGGGGTGGTGTCACCGGGCCCGGGAGGTGCCGTCGGAGACGCTGATGAGAGGTCCGGCCACCGCCCGGTCCGGCGCAACGCCGGACAGCTCGCGGGCGGCAGGTCTGCATAACGTGGATGCGCGCGTACGACACCGCTGCCGAGGCCGGCACGTTCAACTTTCCTGGAAGGGCGCGATGTTCGACACCGAAGACGTGGGCGTGTTCCTCGGCCTGGACGTCGGCAAGAGCTCTCATCACGGGCACGGGCTGACTCCGGCCGGGAAGAAGGTCTTCGACAAGCAGCTGCCCAACAGCGAGCCGAAACTGCGGGCCGTCCTCGACAAACTGGCCGCGAAGTTCGGCACCGTCCTGGTGATCGTGGACCAGCCCGCCTCCATCGGAGCCCTCCCGCTCACGGTCGCCCGGGACGCGGGCTGCAAGGTCGCCTACCTGCCCGGACTCGCGATGCGGCGGATCGCCGACCTGTATCCGGGCGAGGCCAAGACCGATGCGAAGGACGCTGCGGTCATCGCGGATGCGGCCCGGACCATGCCGCACACCTTGCGCTCGCTGGAGCTCACCGACGAGATCACCGCCGAACTCACGGTCCTCGTCGGCTTCGACCAGGACCTCGCGGCCGAGGCCACCCGCACCTCCAACCGCATACGCGGCCTGCTCACCCAGTTCCACCCGTCGCTGGAGCGCGTCCTGGGCCCCCGCCTCGACCACCAGGCCGTCACCTGGCTGCTGGAGCGCTACGGCTCGCCGGCCGCACTGCGCAAAGCCGGCCGCCGCAGGCTCGTCGAGCTCATCCGGCCCAAGGCCCCGCGCATGGCCCAGCGGCTGGTCGACGACATCTTCGAGGCGTTGGACGAGCAGACCGTCGTGGTCCCGGGGACCGGCACCCTCGACATCGTCGTGCCCTCCCTGGCCCGCTCTCTCGCCGCTGTCCACGAACAGCGCCGGGCCCTGGAAGCCCAGATCAACGCCCTGCTGGAGGCCCACCCTCTTTCCCCGGTCCTGACGTCGATGCCCGGCGTCGGCGTCAGGACCGCCGCCGTCCTGCTGGTCACCGTCGGCGACGGCACCAGCTTCCCGAGCGCCGCCCACCTGGCCTCCTACGCCGGACTCGCCCCGACCACGAAGTCGTCGGGGACCTCGATCCACGGCGAACACGCGCCGCGAGGCGGCAACCGCCAGCTCAAACGCGCCATGTTCCTCTCCGCCTTCGCCTGCATGAACGCCGATCCCGCCTCCCGCACCTACTACGACAAGCAACGCGCCCGCGGCAAAACCCACACCCAGGCCCTCCTCCGCCTCGCCCGCCAACGCATCAGCGTCCTGTTCGCCATGCTCCGAGACGGCACCTTCTACGAATCCCGCACCCCCGCGGACGTCGAGCTCGCCGCATAACCCCAGCAAGCCCGAATCACCCCAAACCCGACAGGAGTGCCTTGACGAAGGACATAGAGGCACCCCCCCGCGGACTTCCTGCGCGAGACCGGCCAGAGCTGGCCGCCCCCGGGTGTGACGTGGCCCGTACCGCAGGTCCTGGCGGCCGAGCAGCTCGGCACCACCGGCCCTGACCTTCCGCCCGTCACCTGATCCCGCCGACCGCCACCGAGCACAGAGAGCAACCTCGCAAGTACCCACGGCGAAACCTCTCCGAGGTGTCACCCGCTGGAGCTGCACCCGCAGACCTAGGGTGACAAACTGCTGCAAAACGGGCTGCTTCGCGGCTCGGTGCGGTCCTGGGAAAGGAACGGCGAGACATGTCCAACGACCAGGTGATCTCCGACCTCCAGCTGTCGGCGTCCGTGGAATCGGCCGTCATCAACGCCCCGCTCGACACCATCGACATCCCGGACTGGCTGCTGCACCTGCCCGACGCGGAATACCAGCGCTGCGCGCCGCCGGACCACAAGGCGTGCGGTGCCACCACCACGGACGACGGGCGCCCCATGTCGATCAACGTCGAGGAGATCGCCGGCGGCCTCATCATCCAGCACTACGTGGCCGAGGTGCAGGAGCCGCATCACTGCCGCATGGTCTCCCTGTCGGACGTGCAGACCCCGGGAGGGTGGAGCAAGGTACAGGTGGTCTGGGACCTGAGCGTGGTGGAGCAGCCCGACGGCACCTGCCTCTACACCAACGACATCGGCAGCCGGCCCACCCAGGGGTTCCTGGACATGCTCGCCGAACAGGGCCTGGACTTCGCGGAAGTGGCCGCCAAACGACAGGTCGGGGTCGTCGCGCACAACCAGCTCGAAACGCCGCTGTACGCCGCCAGTATGGAGCGCAAGGCGCTGGCCGCACGCTCCGCCTGACCTACTCCGGCGGCGTGGGGGTGTCGTGGGTGCGGTACATCGCCTGGACGTCCAGCTCCAGTTGGACCGTCGGGCCCACCACCGCGATGCCCCGGGCCAGCATGGACCGCCAGTTGAGGGTGAAGTCGTCGCGGTGCAGCTCCGCGGTCGCCTGGGCCGCACAGCGGAGTTCCTCGCCGTAGCCGCCGTTGACCACGCCCAGGTACGTGGTGTCCAGAGCGACGGAGCGGCTCACACCGTGCATCGTCAGGGCACCCTGCACGGACCACTTGGTGCCGCCGCGGTAGACGAAGCGCGTGCTCGCGAACTCGATGTGCGGGAAGTTCTCGACGTCGAGGAAGTCGGCGGAGCGCAGATGGTTGTCGCGGGTGGTGTTGCCGGTGTTGATGCTGGCGGCATCGATACGGAGGCGGACGCGCGACTGCGACATGTCCTGAGCGATCTCGATGCCGCCCTGGAAACGGTCGAACCTGCCGTGGACGTGGGCCATGCCGACGTGCTGGGCGATGAACCGGATCGCCGTGTGCGGCGGGTCGAAGAGCCAGGTACCCGGGTCCGGCAGCATCTGGTGTTCGGACGGCTCCAGCCAGATCCTCTCGGCGGGCGCCGCCGTTCCGGCGATGATGTCGATCATCTCGTGGTGCGGCTTCAACCCGTCCGCCACCGCCAGCAGTCCGTAGCGACCTGGAGGCAGTGCCGCGAGGAAGAGACCGTACGGGTCGGTCGAGCCCCGGGCGGTGACACGGTTCGTGTCCTGGGCGGTGATGACGATGTCCGTGAACGGCATCGGGGCGCCGGTCGGGTCGACGATCTCGCGGACCAGCGCGCCCGCCTGCGGAGGCAGCGGATGGGAGAGGCCCGCCGCCTGGTCCGCGGCGCCCTGGGACCACCAGCGCCGGAACTGTGCGAGGACCATGTCGTTCACCTTTCTTCGCGCACGCGCCACCCCGGCGAGCAGCATTCCGCGCTGTACCGGACGTCGGCGGCCGCATGCCGACCGAGTTCCGAGATACGTGTGCCAGACCGCGTGTTCACGGGGCGGCGTCGCAGGTCATTGTATCCGCGCGTGGATCATGGACATGTGGGCGGGGCCCCACGGTACGCGTGTGGGGTGCCCCCGCTGGACAGACCGGCGGGGCACCCCCATGTATCGGGAACCAGCGGGCTACGGCATCAGTCCGCCGACAGGGTGAAATCGACCGTCGCCGTCCTGCCGGACCGTGCCGAGACCGCCTTGCTGCGCTTGGCGTATCCCTCGTCGGTGACCGTCATCGTCGGCCTACCCGCCTCCGACCACACCCGGTACACCCCGTGCCGGTCGGTGGTCACCGTGACGGGGGCTTTCGCCCCGCCCCGACGGGGACACCGTCGCTCCGGCGAGCGTCCTGCCCGTCGCCGCGTCGGTGACCGTCCCGGTGATCTCCGCCCACGAGGCGGGGGCGCTCGCCTTCAGGCCGACCCGGACCGGCTGTGGCACGTACGGCGTGTCGGTGATCATGTTCGGGTCGGCGGCGTAGGCACCCGGAGCCGTGAGGACCCTGGCGTCGGCCGTGACCGTGATCTGCTTCGACTGACCGGGGGCCAGCTCCAGCGTCGTCCGGTTCTCCGACAGCCAGTTCACGTCCTCACCGGTGCAGCCTCCGAGGCCGGGGAGGACGGCACCCTGGAGGTGCGGGTAGTCCGTGCCGCCGCGCTGGTCCACCTTCCGGAAGCAGCCGTTGTCCGTCGTGCAGGCCGGCAGGCCGAACTGCGTGCGCAACCTTGCGAGGTCGGCCTCGGCGGACGCGTATCCGAAGGCGTCCACCGCCACACGTATGCGGCGGTACGCGGAAGGACTGATCATCCTCTCCGGTTCGCCTCACGGGCGTTTCTGGCGCCACCCGGTGCCGGTGGTCGACGTGATCCGAGGGGCTGTCGCGGAAACGGAGTTCCTCGCCCGCGTCGTCATCCTCCCGGCACCGGCGGTCGGCGTGCTCGGCCGTGCGGCCGCGGACGTCATCCACCTGGTCGCCGAACTCATCGAGAACGCGGAGGCGTTCTCGCCGTCAGACAGTGAGGTCCGGGTCAGCGCGAGCAGCGCGGCAGGCGGCCTGATCATCGAGATCGACGACCGGGGCCTGGGCATGCCGGCGACGGAGATCGACGAGGCGAACGAGCGCATCGCCTCCCCCGTGGACGTCACCGCGCTGGACAGCACCCGCCTCGGGCTGGTGACCGTCGGCCGTCTCGCCCGGCGCCACGACATCCGTGTCACCCTGCGGCCCTCGCCGTACGGCGGCATGAGCGCCGTCGTGCTGATCCCCGACCAACTGCTGGAGTGGACCGCGTCGGACGCGGGGGACGACGAGCCCGCTCCTGCCGACGGCGGTGCGTCACGAGCGTGGCTACGGGCCGCCCGCCGAGGCCTCGGGAAGCTGGTGGAGCACGACTTCGGCGCGGTCGCCGCGGCACCCACGGGCCCTGCGTACGGGGGTGCCCCGGACGACGGGTGGCAAGAACCGGCAGCAGCCTTCCCGGCGCACACGTACGAGGATGTCCCGATCACGCGGCAGAGCGACATGTCTTCCGTGCCGCACTTCCACCAGCCGCTGCCGCCCGCCGAGCCGGAGACCATCGACGGTGTGCCCCGCCGGGTGCCGCAACAGAGCCTGGCACGCGAGCTGCAGCGCGAGTCCGAGGAGGGACAGTCCGGCCGGGTGCTGGACTGGGGTGGCTCCGCCGGAGAGGCCGCACCGTCGCGGGTCCGGCCGTCGTGGGCGTACGAGGACAACGCACCCGGTCAAGGACACCAGGTCCTACGAGACCCCGGCACCCCCGCAGGAGTCTCCCGGCATCCCCGATCGCCGGCCGCGGGACGTCGGCGCCTTCGCGTCGCCCGCGCAGCAGAACACCGGCGATGTCAGCCGGCCGGACTACGTCCGCTCGATGATGTCCTCGCTCCAGGCGGCAGCCGCTCGCGCTCGCGTCGGCGACGGACAGAATCACCGCTACTCCCCCGTGGACGGCCTCGCTTCCCCACCTCGGCATGCTGAAGTAGAAAGCCACGATGGCAGATGACGATGTCGCATGTCTCTGAGCCCACGCAGATGAACTGGCTGCTGAACGACATGGTCCGCAATGTGCCCGACATCGGTCACGCGGTCCTCCTGTCGACGGACGGCCTGCTGCTGGGTACGTCGGACCGGCTGAGCCGCGACCAGGCCGAGCGGCTGTGCGCCGTCGCCTCGGGCTTCCACAGCCTCGCCAAGGGGACCGGGCGTCACTTCGGCGGCGGTGCGGTGCGCCAGACGATGGTCGAGATGGAATCCGGCTTCCTCTTCGTCTGCACCGCGGGCGAGAACGCCTGCCTGGCGGCGCTGACTCCGGAGACGTCCGACATCGGCGTGGCGCCGCGCTGAGTCTCGGGCCCGAAGTGCCCGTCCTGTTGTGCGACGCGCGCCACCGTGAGTCCGTACAGGAGGTCCTCGTGCACACCGCCGAACACGTCCTGGCCGTGGAGATGCGACGGGAAGGTATCACGGGCTGACGGAACCCGGACGCAACTCCGTTTCCGTGAAACGTGGTTGCTGGTTTGAAGCAAGGTATTCACTGGTAGACATCGCTCGCTTGTTGTCGCCACCCCCACTCGCCCCATGAGACCCATGAATCGGCCGAGTCGAGGGTGGCCTGGCGAGAGGAACCCGTGAAGTCCGCATCCAAGAGACCGGTGTTCACCGCACTGGTGGGCCTCGGCATACTGCTGGCGGCCGGCACGCCGGCGACATCCCTGACCCTCACAGGCGCCACCACGTCCGCCCCGACGGCATCTTCCCGAGCACCCCTCGGATCCGCCCTCGGCACCGATGACACCCGGCCCGCCGCCGCCGAACAGCGGTGGATCCCGCTGATCACGGGCGACCGCGTCCTGACCGACGGCAAGGGCGACGTGCTCTCCCTGCGCCCCGCCAAGGGCCGGGAAAACATACCGGTTCAAGTGGAGACCATCGGCGGACACACCTACGCCATCCCGGACGATGCCCGAGTCCTGGTCGAATCCGGCCGTCTCGACCGACGCCTGTTCGACATGACGACGCAGAGCGCGCCCGCCTACGCCCAGCGCACGGACCTGCGACTCATCGTCATGTACGACACGGGCCGCCCGGCGGCCAGGACGGCACTGCGCGCCACCGCGGGGGCGACCGTGCGGCACACGTTGAGCAGCATCGACGCCGACGCCATCAGCGCCCCCGCGAACGGCACTTCGCAGCTGTGGACCGCCCTCACCACGGGCTCCGCCCAGGCCACGACCCGCACCGCCGCCCCCGGTATCGCCTCGGTGTGGCTCGACGCCGTCGTCCAGGCCTCGCTCGACAAGAGCGTGCCGCAGATCGGCGGGCCCGAGGCATGGGCGGCCGGCTACGACGGCACCGGTACCCGTATCGCCGTCCTGGACAGCGGCATCGACACCACCCACCCCGACCTGGCCGGGAAGGTCGTCGCCGAGCACAACTTCTCCGAGTCGCCGACCACGGACGACCTGTTCGGCCACGGCACGCACGTCGCGTCCATTGCTGCGGGCACCGGCGCCAAGTCCGGGGGGACGTACAAGGGTGTGGCACCCGGCGCCGGCCTGCTGGACGGCAAGGTGCTCAACGACACCGGCCAGGGCGCCATGTCCGGGATCATCGCCGGCATGGAGTGGGCCGCGGCCGAGAAGGCGGACGTCGCCAACCTCAGCCTGGGTGCCTACGACTCCCCGGAGCTCGACCCGATGGAGGAGGCGGTCGACAAGCTGTCGGCCGAGAGCGGAACCCTCTTCGTGGTGGCGGCTGGCAACGACGGCGAGCAGGGAGCCGGCACCATCAGCACCCCGGGCAGCGCCGACGCGGCGCTGACGGTCGGCGCGGTCGACAAGCAGGACGTGCTGGCCCCGTTCTCCAGCACCGGCCCGCGCGCCGGCGACGACGACGCGATCAAGCCCGACCTCACGGCACCCGGCGTGGACATCGGGGCCGCGGCCGCACACGACAGCTACATGGCCTCCGTCGCCCCCTCGGTCGCGGACGGCTACATCTCCCTCAGCGGCACCTCCATGGCGACCCCGCACGTCGCGGGTGCCGCCGCCCTTCTCGCCGAGCAGCACCCCGACTGGACCGGCGACGACATCAAGCAGGCGCTCGTGGCGTCGACCACGCCCGGCGCGTACACGGCGTACCAGCAGGGCTCGGGCCGGGTCGACCTGCGCAAGGCGATCAAGCAGACGGTGTTCACCCGGGAGACCTCGCTCGCCTTCGGTCTCGCCCAGTGGCCGCACACCGATGACCAGCCGCTCACGAAGACCCTCACCTACCGCAACGTGGGTGACACCGCGGTCACCCTGAAGCTGGCCGTGGACGGCACCGCACCCGACGGAAGCCCCGCCCCCGGCGGGATGTTCACCGCCGACGGCCACCTCACCGTCCCCGCGCACGGCGAGGCCACCGCGCGGATCGTCGCCGACACCCGGCTCGGGGGCGACACCGCCGGCCGCTTCACCGGCCGGGTGACCGCCACGGGCGACGGGCAGACCGTCGCCACCGCGCTGGCCGTGGAACGCGAGTCGGAGATGTACACCGTCACGGTGAAGCCCTTGAGCCGTGCGGGCAAGCC
>NZ_JAEKKT010000354.1 GCF_019510245.1 Streptomyces sp.
CCGTGCCTGCGCCGCGGAACAGCTGCTCGTAATCGGGACCCAGATCGAGATCGACCGCCGTCGTCGCCAGCGCGCTGTCGGATTCGAAGCGCTCGAACGTGATGCGCCCGTGGTCGGTGCGGGCGATCGCAAAGGCGCCCGGGATGCCGCCGGTGCCCCGCGCCTCGGCCTCGTTCTGGAAGGCGACGAAGTACCGGCGGGGTCCGTGGGCGCCGAGCAGATCGGGGGCCAGCGCGGCGGCGAGGTCGGCCGAATGGACGGTGCGGGCGAGACTCGTCAGCCGCGTCAGCACCTGCGAGCGCGCCGACCCGACCGGCGGCAGCCAACCGCCGCCCGGTGCGCGCCGCACGGCGCCCGCCGCCCGCTGCATGGCCGAGTCGGCCCGGGCCAGCAGTGGGGCGACGGCGGAGATGCGGTCGAGGTTGAACGAGCCGTCCGGACGCCGGAGCTGGGCCGGGTCGAGGTCACCGCTGGCCTGGACGAGCGCGGGCAGTACCCGGTGCCCGAGCGCGTCGGCCTGCGCGGCGACGACCCGCACCGTGTCGACCGGGTCGCCCAGCCAGGGCAGCGCGGCGGCGCCGGCCCAGGCGGGGCCGGTGGTGAGCCGGTGCGCGCGGGCGGCGGCATTCGCGATGCGCTCCGCAGTCTTGCGGGCCGCCGGCAGGTCCCCGGCGTGAATCTGGGCGCGCAGCCGGTCGAGGTCGCCGCGCACGGCGTTGAGCTGCGCGCGGGCCAGCAGCCCGGTCACGACTAACCATGCGACCGCGATGCCCAGTACGGCGCCTGTGATCAGCAGCGCCAGGCGCACGCGGCGGCGGCGTCCGGAACCGTCGGCCGGCGCCTCGGTGGTCGACGCGGTCGAAGCCGGATCGGTGTCGGTCAGGCGGACACGCGGCGGCGCTTGCCGAGCAGCATCAGGCTCAGGCCACCGACGAGCAGCAGCGCACCCACGCCACCGATCGACATGACGGCCACGCCGGTGTTCGACACGCCGCCGCCGCCGCTGGGGTTCGAGCCGGAGCCAATCGTGATCGCGATCGAGGCACTCTCATCGGTGGCCTCGTCGGCGACGACGATGGTGTGATCACCGCTCACGCCGGCGGGCAGGGTCACCGTGACGCTGTACGCCCCGGAGCTGTCGGTGGTCGTGGTACCGAGCGTGTCCCCGGTGTCCAGTGTGATGGTCAGGGTGTCGTTCGCGCCGAAGCCACTGCCGCTGAGCGTGAGCGTGCCACCGACCGCCGGGTTGGTGGTGCTGGCGCGGACGGTTGGCTGGTTCGTATACGGCGCCGCCCCGGCAGTTCCCGCGGCCAGAGCGAGCAGGCCGGCGAGGGCGATGATCGCGAGCGAGAACTTCTTGATTACGGACATTGGCGAATCCCTCACCGTTACGCCGAACCCCGAAAATCGGACTGATTGGACAGATCAAGACCGACGTTAGCGCATCGCTTTCATGAACGGAATCCAGAGCAACTCGCCCGCTTCTGGGCTCGTCCACCGCTGGCGCGTAGCGTGATCGCGGCGGGGGCCTGGTCTGCGATCTATGTCTTCCGAGAGGAATGCGCGATGAGCGAGGTGGAATCGGTTCCGCGATTCACCCTGTCGCCCATCCTGACCGACATCGTGGCCTGGATCGCCGCCACCGACATCGCGGCTCTGGCCCGTTTCGACTTTGCTCCGCACAAGGTGCCGTGGGCCAGCGTCTCGGTACTCGCGCTCTTCCTGGCCGGCGGCCAGCTGCTCGTGGGCGGGCTCGTCCTCATGTACGGCGGTCGGTACGTGCCCGGCAGCTTCGACGAGATGCGCGGCGTAGCCGTGTCGGCAACTGCGCTCTGCTTCCTCGCGACCGCGATCGTGGCGCCCCTGCACCCGGACGGCCTGCCGCGCAGCCTGCCCTTCCTGGCCTGGCCACTGGCCCTGGTTGCGATGGGGGCCGTCCGCTTCGTCAAGCGGATCATCGCCCAGAACCGGTCGGCGCCCGGCGACGACGCGGAACGGATCCTGATCCTCGGCGCAGGCTGGCTCGGCTCGGCGCTGGCGCTGCGCATGCTGCGCGACCCGCGTTCGCCGTACCGTCCCGTGGCGTTCCTCGATGACGACCCGGGCAAGCGGAACCTGCGCGTACACGGGCTGCGCGTGCGCGGCCGCCTGGGCGACGTGGCCGACCTGGCCGAGGAGTTCGGAGTGCGGTCGGTCGTCGTCGCGGTCAACGACGCCGACTCGACGCTGCTGCGCGAGATCGCCGACGCCGCCGGCGAGGCCGGCCTCACCTGCCTGGTCCTGCCGCCGCTGCGCGAGACGCTGCGCGGGACGCAGGTGCAGCTGTCGGCGATCCGCAAGATCGACGTCGAGGACGTGATCGGCCGCCGGCCGGTGCGCACCGATCTCCGCTCGATCACCGAGTACATCACCGGACGGCGAGTACTGGTAACCGGTGCCGGCGGGTCGATCGGGTCGGAGCTGTGCCGACAACTGCACCGGTACGGCCCGGCCGAGCTGGTGCTGCTCGACCGGGACGAGTCGGCGCTGCACGCGGTGGAACTGTCGCTCTACGGCCGGGCCCTGCTCGATTCACCCGAGACCGTGCTGTGCGACATCCGCGACGCCGAGGCGGTGGACCGGATCTTCCTCGAGCACCAGCCCGAGGTGGTGTTTCACGCAGCGGCCCTGAAGCACCTCACGCTGCTGGAGCGTTACCCCGGCGAGGCGTTGCGCACCAACGTGTACGGCACCCTCAACGTGCTGCGGGCCGCCGATGCCAACGGGGTCAAGCAGTTCGTCAACATCTCGACCGACAAGGCCGCCAACCCGACCAGCGCGCTGGGCCACTCCAAGCGTCTGGCCGAGCGCCTCACGGCGGCGTTCGCGCACCGGGGCAACGGCGGCCGGTTCCTCTCCGTCCGGTTCGGCAACGTGCTCGGCAGCCGCGGTTCGGTGCTCCACGCCTTCGCCGCCCAGATCGAGGCCGGCGGGCCGTTGACGGTCACGGACCCGGAGGTGAGCCGGTTCTTCATGACGGTGCCGGAGGCGTGCGAGCTGGTGATCCAGGCGGCGGCGATCGGCCGCGGCGGGGAGGCACTCGTCCTCGACATGAGCGAACCGGTGAAGATCGTCGACGTCGCAGAGCGCATGATCGCCATGTCGGGCAAGGACCTGGAGATCGTGTTCACCGGGCTGCGCGAGGGCGAGAAGCTGCACGAGGAGCTCTTCGGCGACGGCGAGCGCGGGGAGCGGCCCTTCCACCCGCTGATCTCGCACGTAAACGTGCCGGGCCTGGATCCCGCCGCGATCGCCTCGCACCCGTGGGTCACCGGCGTGCTCGCGAACTCACGTCGAATCGTCCGAGCGGCCCCCTAGCGTGTGGAGCTTCACCGCTGCACTCGTAGTCACGGCACTCCTCCTCCCGATCGCGGCGAAGTTGTTGAGGTGGCGTGGCGTTGTCGACGTGCCGAACGCACGGTCGGCCCATTCGACTCCCGTGCTCCGGGGCGGCGGACTGGCCTGCGTGGGTGGCGTGGTGGCGGGCGTCGGCGTGGCGGCGCCCCGCACCGATCCGCTCATTTGGCAGGTGGCGCTGGCGGCCATCGCCCTCGCCGCATTGGGTTTCGTCGACGACCTCCGCTCGATGTCCGTCGCCCCCCGACTGCTCGCCCAGCTGGTGCTGGGCGCGGTCGCCGGTTGGGTCGTGCGGGCCGAACCACTGTGGCTCGCTCTGGGAGCAGTGGTCATCGCGCTCTCGGTCAACTGTGTCAACTTCATGGACGGCATCAACGGGATCACCGCTCTGACCATCGCCCTGTGGGGAGCCTCCGGCATGGTCGCAGCCACGCGTCACGAAGCTCCGGTGCTGTTCGCCATCTGCGCTGTCACCGCCGCCGCGGCGATCGCCTTCCTACCGGCAAACGCCCCCATGGCCCGGCTGTTCCTCGGCGACGTCGGCAGCTATCTGTTCGGGGGGTTGGTCGGCGTCGGCATACTCGTCGGTATCGACAGCCACGTCGACCTGGCCTTATTGCTGGCCCCGCTGGCGGTGTACGCCGCCGACACCTCGTTCACACTCCTGCGGCGGGTCCGACGGCGCCAGGCACTGCTGAGCGCGCATCGGGATCACGTGTACCAACGGCTCGTCTGGGTCCGCGGGCATTCGCACGTGGCAGTCGCCGGCGCGGTCACGCTCGTCTCCCTTGCGATCGTGAGCAGTTGGGCGCTGTTTCCGGCACCCGTCGCCAGCGTGGTAACCGCACTGCTGTTGCTCGCGTACTTGTCCGCCCCCCGACTCGATGCGCTCGGCACCCAGCGGGCGGAGCGGGAACGCGATGTCCGCGCCTGAC
>NZ_JAEKKT010000355.1 GCF_019510245.1 Streptomyces sp.
CCATGACGGCCGTCGTCGAGTCGACGGACGGCTTCGAGGTGGTGGGCTCGGCTGTGGACGGTGAGCAGTCCGTCGTGCTGTGCGCGGAGCTCCGTCCCGACCTGGTCCTGATGGACCTGAACCTGCCAGGCATCGACGGACTGGAGGCGACCCGCCGGCTGCGCGCGCTGTCGCCGCACCCGCCGGTGGTGCTGCTCCTCTCGACGTACGACGTCTACGACGGCTACGCCGACGCGGGGGCCGGGGCCTTCCTGAGCAAGAGCGAGCTGGGTCCGGAAGCCCTCGAGGCCTTCTGGAGCACCGTCACCCGCTGACCAGCGCGGGCTCGCGCAGCCGCAGGTGCAGCAACGTCGAGTCGCCGTCCTCCCTGACGCTCAGCGACCCGTCGAGCGCCTCGACCCGGTCACGCATGAGGTCGATGGGCAGCGCAGCAGCCCTCCCACCCGAGATGTCGAGCGCCAGTCCGTCGGCCTCCTGCACCAGCCGCACCTCAATCGGCGCCAGCAGGTCGCGCACGGACTCCGCGACGCAGAAGTAGGCGGCCGCTTCGACCCGCTCGTCACCGCGCACGCGAGCACTGGTGGAGTCGACGACCAGCCGCGCACCCGGCGTAGCCGAGAGGAGCGAGCGCAGCGCGCTCTCCAGGCCGGACCGGCTGAGCTGCGCCGGGTAGACCCCGCGGGTGATCTCGCGAAGCGCCTGCAGCGCCTGCTCGGCCCCCGCGAGCAGCAGCCCGACGCCTTCAGGGGTGGCGCCCTCGGCTGCCGCATCTTCGAGCCGCTCAGGCAGAGCCTGGAGGTGCGTCACGACATCACGGGTCACGGCGCGCTCCAGCCGGCTGCGCTCGGTGTCCCGTGCCGTGATGAGCCTGTGTCGGGACTCCTCCAGCGCACGCGCCCCAGAGCTCAGCTCGTCGATCCGGTGCGACAGCTCTGCGGACAGCCGCGCGTTCCGGAAGGCCACCAGCGCCTGCGCCGCCAGGTCATCCAGCAGCGCCAGGTCCCGCGGACGCAGGCTGCGACCGGCCGGTACCTCCACGAGCAGGACGCCGAACTGGTCGTCCCCGTTCCCGACGGGGAGCTGCACCACGGGGCCACCACGTGGCGAGCCGACGCTGGCCGAGGGATGCGGTCCGGACGGCAGCAGCAGCTCAACCCTCACGTACTGCGCCCGGACCGCAGACGCCGCGGCCTCCGCCACAGCCGGCAGGAGGTCCGTCGGGTCCGGGCTGTCCCCCAGCCGGCGGCTGAACTCGGCCAGTGCGTCGTACGGCTCGGCGGACTCGCCGTAGGCAAGTCGGTCCGCGGCCTGCATGACCCGGCGCCGCAGGGGCTGGAACGCGAGCGCGACGAGAGCCGTGGCCAACAGCGACGGGGCGAAGCCAACCTGGCCGCCGAGAGCGGCACCGAGCAGGACGACGACGAGGACGTAGGCCCCGCCCGCGAGCGCGGTGGCCAGGAAGACGAGTGCCGCTCGGCTGACGATGACGTCGATGTCGAAGAGCCGATGGCGCAGGACGGCGACCGCGGTGCACACCGGGATCGACAGGTACCCGATGAAGAGCGCGACGACGGAGGCGTCGCTCTGCTCGGGTCCGGAGACCAGAGCACCGACCAGGAACCAGCCGAAGGCAAGGGCCAGCAGCGCGGCCGAGGTCGCGATCCACAGCAGCTGGCGACGGACCTCGCCTTGCGCCCTCCGCAGCCGCAGCACCAGACCGACGGCTGAGGCGATGAGGCTGAGCACCATCAGGACGATGCCGGCGTTGAGGAACCAGCTCGCAGGAGCCTGCACGCTCTCGGCGGTCACGTCGAAGGTCACCGGTGACTGGGCCAGCACGGACCCGACGTACATCGCCAGGCCCAGGACCGCCGTCCTGCCCACCCACCTCCACCGCGGCGACAGCAGCTGACCGTCGGGTGCCAGCAGGTAGATGAGCACCACCGCCGTCATGCTGAGCGGCGCCCCGCTGAGGGCGCTCACCCAAGCAGCGATGTGCGGGGCGGCCTCAGGTCCCTGCCCGCCGTCGCCCAGTGCCCAGCGCCAGTAGGCCTCGGTGGCCACCGACAACGAGGACGCCCCCGTCACGATGAGGAGCCAGCCCACCGGGTGCCGCGGGTAGCGAGAGATGATCAGCGCACCCAGGATGGCGGCGCCGGTCGTCGCCAGGCTCACGGTCGGCCACCCGTGCACGATCAGGTTCTCTCGCGAGAGCAGTGGGGCGTGCAGCGCCGAGAAGATGGTGTCGACGACGGCCAGGCAGACGCTCAGAAGCGCTGCAGCCCAAGCGATCCGGACGCGCACGTCAGACCACCGCTTCCGCGCGCACCGGCACAGTCGCGCAGACGCGCGTGCCGCGCCCGGGCTCCGACTCAAGCGTCACCGTCCCCTGCAGCGCGTCGATCCGGTCGCGCATGTTCGCCATGCCGCTCCCGGGGGACGCGGACGCGAACCCCTTCCCGTCGTCCTCGACCGTGACCTGCGTCGCGCCTACGACCTCCACGATGCGTACGGCGATGTGCGCGGCCGATGCGTGCTTCGCGGCGTTCTGCACGGCCTCCATCGCGAAGAAGTAGAGCGCCGCCTCGACCGGCTCGGGCCTGCGCTCCTGCCCCAGGTCCGTCACCTCGACCGGCACCGACGAGACGGCGACGCTCGCGCGCAGCGCAGGTGCCAGCCCGAGCTCGGCGAGGTGCGAGGGGTACATCCCGCGGGCCAAGCGGGACAGCGTGTCCGTCGCCGCACGCGCCGCCTCCGCCTGCGCATCGAGGAGCTGCCGCGCCCGGGCGGGGTCCTTGGCGGCGAGCACCTGCACGAGGCGGAGGTTCACGGCGAGCGCGACCAGGTGCTGCTGCGCACCGTCGTGGATGTCGCGCTCGAGCCGTCTCCTCTCGGCGTCCTGCGTCGCGATCAGCCGCTCGCGCGAGCCCCGCAGCTCCTCCGTCCGCGCCGTCAGCTCGTCGTAGCGCGCGGTCAGCTCCGCCTGGAGACCCACCAGCCGCAGCACCATCCCAGCCTGCGCAGCGAGGCCCGCGAACAGCCGCTCCTCCACCGACGACAACGGCACGCCGGCGCGCTCCTGCAGCCTGAAGGCGCCGTACACCTGACCGCCGTGCCGGACGGTGACCGTGCGCCGTCCCTCGGCGACAGTGCCGGGCAGTGCCGGCACGTCGGCCGCACCTGCGCCCGCCGGCCACTCCGCAGCCGGCACCAGCTGGTCGTGCACGACCAGCCATACCTGCGCCCACTCGGCATTGGTCCCCTCCCGCAGCAGCCGGGCCATCCGCTGCGGCACCTCCTCCGTCGCGATGCCTCCGGTGACGGTCTCGCTGAACCGGCTGAGCACCTCGTACGGCGAGAAGCCGCTGCGCCGGAAGACCCGGGCCGACCAGGTGGCGGACCACCGGCGCACTCGCTCGAAAGCGAGAGCCACGACGACGGTCGCGAGCGCCGACAGCCCGAGGCTCGGCGCTTCGGCCCCGCCCAGCAGTGCGCCGCCGCCCAGCACGATGACGACGTACACGCCGATGACGAAGGCTGTCAGGACGGTCACCGCGGCCAGCCGCGACCAGTGGTCGACGGCGCGCAACCGGTGCATGTCCGCAGTGTGCGCCTCCACCTGCCGTCGGTGCAGGGTTCCAGCCGAACCCCTGGGGTGGGGTCAGCCGCACAACGACCCGACGAGACCTGGCGGCTGAGCCCTCTGCAGCGGCGGGGCCGCACGATCCCGCGACCCCCCGTGCTGGCCGTTGTCTGAACGGACCGCGCCGCACCCGCTGGCCCGGCCCCACCAGAGGAGCGACATGACCAGCATGACGACCAGCACACCCGTCACCACCGCCGCGGCCGCTCGTACGGTCAGCGTCCGCAAGACCTACGGCCACGGCGATGCCGCGGTGCACGCCCTCGACGACGTGAGCGTGGAGGTCAGGGCCGGCCAGTTCACCGCCATCATGGGTCCCTCGGGCTCCGGCAAGTCGACGCTGCTGCACGTCCTGGCCGGTCTCGACCGGCCGACGTCGGGCGAGATCTGGATCGGCGACACCGAGCTGACCGGCCTCAGCGACAAGCAGCTCACGCTGCTCCGGCGCGACGAGGTCGGCTTCATCTTCCAGTCCTTCAACCTCCTCCCGACACTCACCGCGGCGGAGAACATCGGCCTTCCGATGCGGATCGCAGGGCGCAAGCCGGATCCGCTCTGGGTCCGCTCGATCGTCGAGATGCTCGGCCTCAGCGACCGGCTCAAGCACCGACCGGCTCAGCTCTCGGGCGGCCAGCAGCAGCGCGTAGCGGCCGCTCGCGCCCTCGCCAGCCGACCGCAGATCGTGTT
>NZ_JAEKKT010000356.1 GCF_019510245.1 Streptomyces sp.
ATGGATCGGGCCAAGCGGGACGGCGCCCTCGACTGGGCCGCATGGTGGCAGGTCGCCGCCGAGGACCCCGTCCTCGCCGGGCCGACGGCGCGCCGCTTCGAGATCTACGGCGAGCACGCCGACGGGGACATGCCGTGCGCCGCGTGGCACGCACGCGTGCTGCGCGAGAAGGGCTTCGGGGAGGCCCGGCCGGTGTGGTGCTCGCCTTCGGACACGCTGCTGCTGGCGCTGAAGTAGAGCTCGACGGCAGAGCGCATGAGCAAGGGGCGGTACGAGATCCTCGTACCGCCCCTTGCTCGGTCGTACCGTCAGAGCACCTTCGAGAGGAACGACTGCGTCCGCTCGTGCTGTGGGTTCGTCAGGACATCGCGCGGGTGACCGGACTCGACCACCACGCCGTCGTCCATGAAGACCAGGCTGTCGCCGACCTCGCGGGCGAAGCCCATTTCGTGGGTGACGACGATCATCGTCATGCCGTCCGCCGCGAGGTCGCGCATCACATCGAGGACCTCGCCGACCAGCTCGGGGTCGAGCGCCGAGGTCGGCTCGTCGAAGAGCATCAGCTTCGGCTCCATCGCCAGCGCCCGCGCGATGGCGACGCGCTGCTGCTGACCGCCGGAGAGCCGGGAGGGGTAGTGGTCCTTGTGTTCGGCGAGGCCCACCCGGTCGAGGAGCCGCTCCGCCCGCTCCCGGGCGACGGCCTTGGACTCGCCCTTGACCTGGACGGGCGCCTCCACGATGTTCTCCAGCGCCGTCATGTGGGGGAAGAGGTTGAAGCGCTGGAACACCATGCCGATGTCCCGCCGCTGGGCGGCCACTTCCTTTTCCTTCAGCTCGTAGAGCTTGTCGCCGCTCTGCCGGTAGCCGACCAGCCTGCCGTCGACGGACAGCCGCCCGGCGCTGATCTTCTCCAGGTGGTTGATGCACCGCAGGAAGGTGGACTTGCCGGAGCCGGACGGGCCGATCAGGCAGAACACCTCGCGCGGGTTCACCTCCAGGTCGATGCCCTTGAGGATGTGCGCGAGCCCGAAGGACTTGTGCACGCCCTCGGCCTTGACCATGGGATGGTCGCCGGCGCTCGGGACGCTGTCCTTGATGAGATTGCTCATCGGGTCACCTCCGGACGGCGGAACGAACCGAACAGATGGAGGTTCTTCCGCAGGCGCTGCAGCGGGGTCAGCGGCAGGGTGCGCATCGAGCCGCGGGCGTAACGGCGCTCCAGGTAGTACTGGCCGACGCTGAAGACGCTGGTCAGGATCAGGTACCAGATCGACGCCACGAAGTACATCTCGACGACCGCGAGCGTGGTGCTGGAGACGTCCTGTGCCCGTTTGATCAGTTCGTTGAACTGGACCGCGTAGGCGAGCGACGAGGTCTTCAGCATGTTGATGTACTCGTTGCCGGTCGGCGGCACGATCACGCGCATGGCCTGGGGGAGGACCACGCGCCGGAGCGTCTTGCCCTGGGTCATGCCCAGCGCGTGCGAGGCCTCCGTCTGCCCCTCGTCGACCGACTGGATGCCGGCCCGGACGATCTCGGACATGTACGCGGCCTCGTTCAGGCCGAGACCGAGCAGGGCCGCCAGGAACGGCGTCATCACGTCGTTCATCTCGTCCTTGTAGAACCCCAGGTTGAGGACGGGGAAGACGAGGGCGATGTTGTACCAGAGGAGGAGCTGCACCAGGACCGGGGTGCCGCGGAAGAACCAGATGTAGAGCCAGGACACCGTGCTGGTGACCGGGTTCGACGACATCCGCATCACCGCGAGGATGACGCCCAGGACGAGTCCCACCACCATGGCGAGCACCGAGATGTACAGCGTGTGCCAGACGCCGGACAGGATCAGGTCGTCCGTGAGGTAGTCCGGGATGATGTTGTAGTTGATCTTCGCGTTGGAGAACGCGATCCCGATCAGCACGATGACGGCGATGACCGCCGCAGCGGCCACCCAGCGGCCGTAGTGGCGCACCGGGATGGCCTTGATCTGCTCCGGCGGCACTGACGGCGTCGGAGCCTTGTCGACAATGTCGGTCACAGTGACTGCCCTTCAGTGGTGCGTCAGGCAGGTCAGGAGCCGCCGTTGATCTTGGCTTCTGTCACCGCGCCGTCCGTGACGTTCCACTTCTCCATGATCTTGGTGTACTCGCCGTTCTTGATGATCGCGTTCATGGCCGCCTGGAGGGCGTCACGCAGCTGGGTGTTCTCCTTGCTGACGCCGATGCCGTACGGGCCGGCCTCGATCTGCTCGCCGACGACCTCGAAGTCGTTGCCGCCGCCCGAGGTCTTCGCGTTGTACGCCGCGACCGGGAAGTCGTTGAGGTCGGCGACGGACGCGCCCTGCTTGAGGCGGAGCAGCGCCTCGGGGTCGGTGTCGAAGGTCTGCAGCGAGATGGCCTTCTTGCCGTCCTTCGTGCACTTCTTGCTCTGCTTCTGGGCGATGCCCTCGGACGTGGTGCCCTGCTGCAGTGCCACGGTCTTGCCGCACAGGTCGTCCAGGGACTTGATGCCCTTGGGGTTGCCCTTCTGGACCAGGATCGAGGTGCCGGCGGTGAAGTAGTCGACGAAGTCGATGCCGTTGCCGACCTTCTTGCCGGTGTCCGAGTCGATGCCGCTCTGGCGGTCCTTCGTGTCGTTCATCGCCGACATGATCACGTTGAAGCGGTTGGACTGCAGACCCACGATGAGCTGCGCGAACTTGCCGTTCTGGAAGTCGAACTTCACGCCCAGCTGCTTGCCGAGGGCATCCGCGACGTCAGGGTCGATGCCGACGGCCTTGCCGCTCTGCATGAACTCGACCGGCGGGTACGCGATGTCGGAGCCCACCTTGATGACGCCCGCCTTGCGGATGTCGGCGGGGAGCTTGGAGGCGAGGGGTGCGGAGGACGCGGACGAGTCCGACGTGCTGCTGTCGCTGCTTTTGTCCGTCTGGTCACCGCAACCGGTGAGAATCAGCGCGCCTGCGACCGCGATCGCACCGACCGCTGCTAGCCGGGAGTGCGCGGCGGTCGTACGACGGGTGGAGCTTGCGGTCATGGTGGGTTCCTCCGGCGGATGGGTCGAATTGCCGATGGGGCAGGCAGCCGCCGATGGGTTCGACGGGTGCCGTGGGTCGACGAGAGCACACGCCTTCGAGTGTCGCGACCTCGTGTGATGACGGCATCTTGCCATTCGGACACAGCCATTCAGGGCACACGCCATGTCAAAATCGGATAACGGGTGACCCCCGAACCGCACGAGGTTGGCACATCATGACCGCCTCATCTGCGGAAATCTGCGGGAATCCGTCCTTCCGGCCGGAAGGTCTCCGGTGCGAGTCGCGGAGTGGATGAGCGGGACGGGACGGGCCGCGGGCGGTTGAGCGGCTGTCCGCTGATCGTCAAGGGCCCGCCGATGGTGTGTCCGGATGGCCCTCCATGATTCATGTCACCCGCCTGCGATGATCGATGATCGATTTACGTTCCGGCATGTGACCTTGGACGTATTGGACTCGTCCTCGACGCCGGTCGTCCGGTAAGAAGGTTCTTTACACCCCTCATCCGGGGCTCAGGGCGCGTGTGCGGCGCGCCCGTCGTGTACCGGCCCGTACGCATCAGTGACCAGGGCCGTACGCGGTGCCCGCCCACTTCTCAACCAGGAGTGGCCACCCTCAAACCATGCAGACCTAAGGGGTAAGACAAAGTGGCAGCGGAGATCGTCAATCCTCGCAGCGACAGCGATACGGGACAGGACGGAGGGGCGGAGCCCCTCGATTCCATCGACCCCGCGTTCGCGCTGCACCGCGGCGGCAAAATGGCTGTGCAGGCCACCGTGCCGGTCCGTGACAAGGACGACCTGTCCCTCGCGTACACGCCCGGCGTGGCGAAGGTGTGCAGCGCCATCGCCGAGCAGCCGGACCTCGTCCACGACTACACGTGGAAGTCGTCGGTCGTCGCCGTCGTGACGGACGGTACGGCCGTGCTGGGGCTCGGCGACATCGGGCCTGAGGCCTCCCTCCCGGTCATGGAGGGCAAGGCGATCCTGTTCAAGCAGTTCGGCGGCGTGGACGCGGTTCCGCTGGCGCTGGCCTGCACGGACGTCGACGAGATCATCGAGACGGTGGTCCGTCTCGCGCCGTCCTTCGGCGGCGTGAACCTCGAGGACATCTCGGCTCCTCGGTGCTTCGAGATCGAGCGGCGGCTCCAGGAGCGGCTCGACATTCCCGTGTTCCACGACGACCAGCACGGGACCGCGGTCGTGACGCTGGCCGCCCTGCGGAACGCGGCCCGGCTGAGCGGGCGGTCGATCGGGGATCTTCGTGCGGTGATCTCCGGTGCGGGCGCGGCGG